>NZ_BAAGZF010000015.1:0-95814 GCF_054778835.1 Calidifontibacter terrae | reverse complement strand
AGGACTCGTCATACTCCATGGACTCCATGACGTGAAACTCCTTGCCGCCACGACCCAAGCCGTGACATCACGCCGAACCACTTACACAAAATTCCTGACAGACCCGCCGTTATGCAATTGTGATGCGCTCTCAGCCCATTTTCATATAGTTATCGGTATCTATCCATTTTTGTGGGGTGCGGGTTGATATTTGCAGGGCTGACAAATCGCAAGTTCGCAGGACGAACACCGCGACCAGCACCAGTGGCTTCACCACTCGCACTTCATGAGTCGACATCGCGTCGCCAAAGGGGTGCTGCACCCCTCGACAGGTTCCGGTGGCCAGCGAACAAGCCAGCATCCGCGATCTACACGCGGGGTACCGCAAAAAGCTCGCCACACTCGCCGGACGTGAAGAGAAGCTCCTCGACCTCGCCGAGGATGGTTCCCTACCCCGCGAAAAGATCCGGGCCAGGCTGCGCCAAGTACAGATCGAGCGCGGACGAGCCGAGCAGGGACTCACGGAGACGGGCGAGAAGATCACCCAGGGCGCACGCCTCATCCAGCAGCACGCCGCTCTGCTGGAGCGACCCGAAGAGTTCTACGCCGGCGCACCACCAGCCTCACGGCGAGACCTCAACCTGGCCAGCTTCACCAAGCTCTGGATCGAGGAACACGGCGTCGTGCGGGACGAGAAGACGCCACTCGTCCACGAGCTACACGAGGCAGCCACTGCGTACGCCGCTCAGAGCAGCAACGTGGATCGAGCCGAGTCGGCGGCAGTGCGCCCACGCGATGTCCTGGCACGAAACAGCGCCTCTAGCCTGAAGGCCAAAGGCGCTGATCTTGATCCCGAGACCTACCGACTCGCCGATTTTTTTCGTGCGGGTTCGAGTAAGGAGGTCTTGGTGCCGGGAGCGGGACTTGAACCCGCACGCCCTTTCGAGCAACGCATTTTGAGTGCGCCGTGTCTGCCATTCCACCACCCCGGCCGGAGTGCCGCGTCAGTCTACGACAGCCCCCGCCCCGAGGACGAATCCGTTTGCGGTTCAGTCCTGATGGAAGCCGTAGGCCGGGGCCACACCGTTCTTCGCGTCGCCGATCTTGTGGACACGCAGCGCGTTCGTGGAGCCGGGGATGCCGGGGGGCGAGCCGGCGACGATCACCACTAGGTCACCTTCGACGACATGGCCGGTGCCGAGCAGCACCTCGTCGACCTGGAGCGCCATCTGGTCTGTGTGGACGACCTCGTCGACCAGGAAGGTCTCCACTCCCCAGGTGAGCGCGAGCTCGCTGCGGGTGAGTTGGTTCGGCGTGAAGGCAAGCATCGGGATCCGGCAGCGCAACCGCGCCATCCGCTTGGTCGACCCGCCGATCGTGGTGAAGGTGATCAGGTATTTCGCCGCGACCAGTTCGCCCACCTCGACGGCGGCCTTGCAGATCGCCCCGCCCATCGTTGTCGCTGTGACGTCCACCGAGCCGATCCGGCTGAGGCCGTGGTCCTCTGTGCTCTCAATGATGCGAGCCATCGTGCGCACGGTCTCGACGGGCCACTTCCCCATCGACGTCTCCCCCGACAGCATGATCGCGTCGGCCCCGTCGAGCACCGCGTTCGCGCAGTCGCTGGTCTCGGCGCGGGTCGGCCGCGAGTTCTCGATCATCGACTCCAACACCTGAGTCGCCACAATCACCGGCTTCGAGGCAGCCCGCGCCAACTCGATGGCGATCTTCTGCACGATCGGGACATCTTCCAACGGCAGCTCAACGCCCAGGTCACCCCGGGCGACCATGATGCCGTCGAACGCCTCTACGATCGCCGCGAGGTTCTCGACCGCCTGCGGCTTCTCGATCTTGGCGATGACGTCGCGCTGTTCGCCCTCCTCCGCCATGATCTGGTGGACCCGCTCGATGTCGGCGGCGTCGCGTACGAACGACAAAGCGATCAGGTCGCAGCCGGTGCGCAGCGCCCAGCGCAGGTCATCCTCGTCCTTCTGCGAGAGCGCCGGAACGCTCACTGCCACGCCCGGCAGGTTGATGCCCTTGTTGTTGGAGACGACCCCGCCCTCGACGACAACCGTTTCGACATCGGTGTCAGTGACGCGGGTTGCGCTGAGTTCGACCTTGCCGTCGTCGATCAGGATCCGGTCGCCGGCGCGTACGTCGCCGGGAAGGCCCTTGAAGGTCGTCGAGACGCGATGCTGGTCGCCGTCGATGTCATCGATCGTGATCGTGAAACTGTCGCCGTTGGCGAGGGTGATCGGACCGCCGGAGAATCGGCCGGTGCGGATCTTGGGGCCTTGCAGGTCGGCGAGCACCGCGACGGCGTGTCCCGCTTGATCGGAGGCCTGCCGCACCCAGTGGTACATCTGCTCGTGGTCCTCGTGGGACCCGTGGGAAAGGTTCAGTCGGGCGACGTCGAGGCCAGCCTCGACGAGGGCAACTATCTTCTCCTGGGAAGCAACGGCCGGGCCCATGGTGGCGACAATCTTCGCTCTGCGCATAGTGCGAGCCTATCCATTGTCAGCACAAACACCGAACACATCTCGTAACGGTCAGTAGCTGAACGAACGCCCGGTGACGCGAGCGGAAACACTCCCGCCACCGGGTGCCGGCGACCGTTCTCAGACGGTCAGCGGACGATCCGTCGGCCGGATCGGCGACGGCAGTTCGGTTGCCCCACCGAGGTATTGGTCGACTCCCGCAGCCGCGGAGCGACCCTCGGCGATCGCCCACACGATGAGCGACTGACCACGGCCGGCATCACCGCAGACGAAGACGCCCGGGACGCTGGTCATGAACTGCTCGTCGCGGCGGACATTCGACCGCTCGTCGGTTTGCACGCCCAACTGCTCGACCAGACCCTCGCCCTGCGGGCCGAGGAAGCCCATCGCGAGCAACACCAGGTCGGCCGGGATTTCGCGCTCCGAGCCAGGCACCTCAGCAAAGCCGTTGTCACCCTTGGTGACCTCGACCAGCTTCAACCCCTTGACGTTGCCGTTGCCGTCGCCAACGAACTCGGTGGTGTTGACCGAGTAGACCCGGTCGCCACCTTCCTCATGTGCGCTGGCCACTCGGAAGAGCATCGGGTAGGTCGGCCAGGGTTGGTTCGGGACGCGCTCCGTGGTGGGTTGCGGCATGATTTCCAGCGATGTGACCGACTTCGCGCCATGCCGGTGCGAGGTGCCGATGCAGTCGGCACCGGTGTCGCCGCCGCCAATGACCACGACGTGCTTGCCCTCAGCGGTGACCTGGTTCTCCACCATCTCGCCGATTGCGACGCGGTTCGAAGGCGGGAGGAACTCCATCGCCTGCATGATGCCGTTCAGTTCACGGCCCGGAGTCGGCAGATCGCGCGGAACAGTGGCCCCGATCGCGAGCACGACCGCGTCGTAGCGCTGACGCAACTGCTCACCGGTGATGTCCACACCGATCTCGGTGTTGCAGCGGAACCGGGTGCCCTCGGCGGTCATCTGGGCCAGCCGCCGATCGACGACCGACTTCTCCATCTTGAACTCGGGGATGCCATAGCGCAGCAAGCCACCCGGCTTGTCGGCCCGCTCGTAGACCGCAACGGTGTGACCGGCGCGCGTCAACTGTTGGGCAACGGCCAGACCGGCCGGTCCCGACCCGACGACCGCGACGGTCTTGCCGGTCAGGCGGTGCGGGATCTGCGGTTCGACGGTGCCGTCGTCGAAGGCCTTCTCGATGATCGTCACCTCGACCTGCTTGATGGTCACCGCAGGCTGGCTGATACCGAGCACGCAGGCCGTCTCGCAGGGCGCCGGGCAGAGGCGACCAGTGAACTCCGGGAAGTTGTTGGTCGCGTGCAACCGGTCGATCGCGTCGCTCCAGTCGCCACGGTAGGTCAGGTCGTTCCACTCCGGGATGAGGTTCCCGAGCGGACAACCGTTGTGGCAGAACGGGATTCCGCAGTCCATGCAGCGGCTGGCCTGCCGTTGCAACTGACCGAGCTCCTGCTCTTCGTAGACCTCTTTCCAGTCCTTGATGCGCACAGGCACCGGACGGCGAGCGGGCAGTTCACGTTCGCGATGCTTCAAGAATCCGCGCGGATCAGCCACCGGACACCTCCATGATTCGTCCCCAGACCTCGGTGCCGTCGAGGTCGAGGCCCTCGGTCTTCGCTTCTTCACGCACGTCCAACACCCGCTGGTAGTCCCGTGGGAGCACCAACGACAGTCGTTCGTACGCGGTGTCGAGGTCGGCGAGCAGCTTGCTCGCGACCGTCGACTCGGTCCATTCGTGGTGGTCGCGCAGCAGCGTGTGCACGACCTCCTTGTCGCGCTCACGCAATGCCCTGACGTCGACCAGCTCGGTGTTGACCAGCGACTCGTCGAGGTCGAGCACGAAAGCGACGCCACCGGACATGCCGGCACCGAAGTTGCGCCCGGTGGGCCCGAGCACCAGCACTGTTCCACCGGTCATGTATTCGCACCCGTGGTCACCGACACCCTCGACGACCGCGCTGGCGCCGGAGTTGCGAACGCAGAACCGCTCGCCGACCAGGCCGCGCAAGAACACTTCACCTGAGGTGGCGCCGTAGGCGATGACGTTTCCGGCGATCGCGTTCGCTTCAGCGACCAACGATGCCTCCGGCAGGGGTCGTACGACGACACGTCCGCCAGACAGTCCCTTGCCGACGTAGTCGTTGGCCTCGCCGAACATCCGCAAAGTGACACCGGCGGGCAGGAACGCGCCGAGCGACTGCCCGGCCGATCCACGCAGCGACACGTCGATCAGTCCGTCGGGCAAACCCTGCGGATAACGCTTGGTGACCTCGTGGCCGAGCATGGTGCCGACGGTCCGGTTCACGTTGCTGACCGGAAGATCGATCCGTACGGGTTCTTGCCGGTCGAGCGCATCCGCGCTCAGTCGGATCAGTTCCTGGTCCAAGGCCTTGTCGAGCCCGTGGTCCTGCGTGGTGACGCAGTGCAACGGCGCGCCCTCGGGGATGTCGACGCCGGCCAGGATCGGCGTGAGGTCGAGCCCCGCAGCCTTCCAGTGGTTGATCGCATCGACGACGTCGAGCGACTCACGGTGGCCGACCGCCTCCTCCAGGGTGCGGAAGCCCAGCTCGGCGAGCAGCTCCCGAACCTCTTCGGCGATGTATTCGAAGAAGGTCTCGACGAACTCCGGCTTGCCGCTGAACCGCTCCCGCAGTTCGGGGTTCTGGGTGGCAATACCCACTGGGCAGGTGTCGAGGTGACAGACGCGCATCATCACGCAACCGCTGACGACCAAGGGTGCCGTCGCGAAACCGAACTCCTCCGCGCCGAGCAGCGCGGCGATCATCACGTCGCGACCAGTCTTCAGCTGGCCGTCGGCCTGCACCACGATGCGGTCGCGCAGGTTGTTCAGCAACAGCGTCTGCTGGGTCTCGGCCAAGCCGAGCTCCCATGGGCCGCCGGCGTGCTTGAGCGAGGTCAGCGGGGCCGCACCCGTTCCGCCGTCGTGGCCGGAGATCAGGACAACATCGGCATGGGCCTTGCTCACGCCCGTCGCGACCGTTCCGACGCCCATCTCGGCGACCAGCTTCACGTGGACGCGAGCCGAGGGGTTGGCGTTCTTGAGGTCGTGGATCAGCTGAGCCAGGTCCTCGATCGAATAGATGTCGTGGTGCGGCGGCGGGCTGATCAGCCCGACACCCGGCGTCGAGTGACGTGTCTTGGCCACCCACGGGTAGACCTTGTTGCCGGGCAGCTGGCCACCCTCGCCGGGCTTGGCGCCCTGGGCCATCTTGATCTGGATGTCGTCGGCTTCGGTGAGATAATGGGAAGTGACACCGAAGCGGCCGGAGGCGACCTGCTTGATCGAGGACCGACGTTCCGGGTCCTGCAGCCGATCGGCGTCTTCGCCACCCTCACCGGTGTTCGAGCGTCCCCCCAGCCGGTTCATCGCGATAGCCATCGTCTCGTGGGCCTCTTGCGAGATCGAGCCGTAGCTCATCGCGCCGGTGGAGAACCGCTTGACGATCTCGCTGACTGGCTCGACCTCCTCGATCGGGATCGACGGTCGTTGGGAATCGAACTTGAACAGGCCGCGCAGCGTCATCAATCGCTGCGCTTGGTCGTTCACCCGGTCGGTGTACTGCTTGAAGATGTCGTAGCGGCGCTGCCGCGTGGAGTGCTGCAGGCGGAAGACCGTCTCCGGGTCGAACAGGTGCGGCGGGCCCTCACGGCGCCACTGGTATTCGCCACCGACCTCGAGGGTGCGGTGGGCCTGCAGCTGGCCGCTGCGCGGATAGGCCTTGGAGTGACGCGCGGCGACCTCCTTGGCGACGGCGTCCAGGCCGATGCCACCCAGGCGGGAGACCGTTCCGGTGAAGTGGTCATCGATCAGATCCTGCGACAGGCCGATCGCCTCGAACACCTGAGCGCCGCGGTAGGACGCGACGGTCGAGATGCCCATCTTCGACATCACCTTCAACAGGCCCTTGCCGAGCGCCTTGATGAGGTTCTTGACTGCTTGCTCGGCGGTGACGTCGGACAGCACGCCGCTGCGAACCAGGTCCTCGACAGTCTCCATCGCGAGGTACGGGTTGACCGCGGCGGCGCCATAACCCACCAGCAGCGCAACGTGGTGCACCTCGCGGACGTCACCGGCCTCAACCAGCAGGCCGACCTGGGTGCGGGTCTTCTCCCGGATCAGGTGGTGATGGACGGTCGAGGTCAGCAGCAACGACGGGATCGGCGCGAAGTCGGCGTTGCTGTCACGGTCGGACAACACGATGAAGCGGTAGCCGTCGGCGAGAGCCGCGGAGACCTCCGTACAGATGCCGCGCAGACGTGCGCGCAGTGCGGTGACCCCGCCGTGCACGTCGTACGTTCCCCGGATGACGTAGGTCGCGAAGCCCGGGAAGTTGCCCTCGGCATTGATGTGGCGGATCTTCGCGAGCTGATCGTTGTCGATCACCGGGAACGGCAACTCAACCTGGCGGGCGTGTTGCGGCAACGCGTCCAGCAGGTTTCCCTCGGGCCCCATCAAGCCGCCCAGGGAGGTGACCAGTTCCTCGCGGATCGCATCGAGCGGCGGGTTGGTGACCTGCGCGAAGAGCTGGGTGAAGTAGTCGAAGATCAGCCGAGGACGATCGGAAAGGACCGCGATCGGGCTGTCGGTGCCCATCGAGCCGAGCGCCTCGCCCTTGCCGGCAGCCATCGGCCGCAGCAGGATTCGGATCTCTTCGTCGGTGTAGCCGAACGTCTGCTGACGACGCTCGACCGACTTGGGCGAATGCCAGATGTGTTCGCGCTCGGGCAGGTCCTCGAACTGGATCAGTCCGCCGTGCAACCACTCCTGATACGGCTTCTCGGCCGCGAGCTGGGACTTGATCTCCTCATCGCCGACGAGGCGACCGGCCTCAGTGTCGACCAGGAACATCTTGCCCGGTTGCAGGCGACCCTTGCGGACCACCTTGGCCGGGTCGAGGTCGAGCACCCCAGCTTCGGAAGCGAGCACGACCAGTCCGTCGTCGGTGACGGCATAGCGGCCTGGGCGCAGACCGTTGCGGTCCAAGACCGCGCCGACCAGGGTGCCGTCGGTGAACGCCACGCATGCCGGCCCGTCCCACGGTTCCATCAACGCGGAGTGGTATTCGTAAAACGCGCGCCGAGCCGGGTCCATCGAGGCGTGGTTTTCCCAGGCCTCGGGGATCATCATCAGCACAGCGTGGGGCAGGCTGCGGCCGCCGAGGTGGAGCAGTTCCAGCACTTCGTCGAACGATGCGGAGTCGCTGACCTCACCGGCACAGATCGGGAACAACCGCTCCATGTCGCCGAGCAATTCGCTGCGCAGCGTCGACTCGCGCGCCGCCATCCAGTTGCGGTTGCCGCGCACCGTGTTGATCTCACCGTTGTGGGCGATCAATCGGTAGGGGTGGGCCAGCGGCCAGCTCGGGAAGGTGTTGGTCGAGAAGCGGGAGTGGACCAAAGCGAGCTCGGTGACGAAGCGCTCGTCGGACAGGTCCGGATAGAAGGTGCCCAATTGCGCGGTGGTGAGCATGCCCTTGTAGGTGATGGTCCGCGAGGAGAACGACGGGAAGTAGACCGAGGTCTCGCGCTCGATCCGGCGGCGCAGGGCGTAGGCGCGACGCTCGAGGTCCAGGCCGGTCACCCCGCCCTCGGCGGAGGTCACCACCGGCTGCCGGAAGACCGGCATCACGGCACGAGCGGCCTCGCCGATCGAGCTGCCATCGGTCGGCACATCGCGCCATCCGACGACGCGCAGCTGCTCTTCCTGGGCGATCTGATCGAAGCGCTCACCGACATGCCACTGCTCGTCGGGGTCCTGTGGCATGAACGCGATACCGACGGCGTATTCACCCTTGGCCGGCAGGTCAAAGTCACACACCGCGCGCAGGAACTCATCGGGCATCTGGGTGAGGATCCCTGCACCGTCCCCGACTGTGGGGTCGGCGCCGGTAGCACCGCGGTGTTCCAGGTTGACCAGCGCCGTCAGCGCCTGCTGCAGGATGTCGTGCCCTGCCCAGCCGCGCATCGTCGCGACCATCGCTACACCGCAGGCGTCCTTCTCGAACGCCGGGTTGTAGAGACCTTGAGCCGCGGGAACCGCGGAGAAAGAGGACTGACCCATGTCGTCCATCACCATCCTTCGTCATCCGTGATGCCAGGGAGTGGCACCGATCAACTCACATGGCGGACGACGTTGGCCGAGCATGCAGAACGCAGCTTACAAGCGGCGCTCCGCGTTCCACCGGCTGGGACGCTTTGTCTCAATGGGTGGGACTGAAAGGGGAGGGTCAGTCGCCGTCGGTTCTGTCGGGATCGACGGCGTCAGCGACCTCGGCGACCTCGGCGTCCTCGGCGGTCGACGCGTCACCTTCCCCGGCCGGCACCGTCACCTCGTTGCGACCGAAGCGCACCCAGAGGGCGAGCCCGAACAGGAATGCCAATGACGCCACCCAGACGTTCACCCGCAGCCCGAGGATCTTGTTGGCGAAGTCAGAGCGCATCAGCTCGAAGACCAGCCGGCCCGCGGTGTAGCCCATGATGTAGAGCGCGAAACTGCGCCCGCGCTGCAGTCCGCGCCGACGGTCCCACGCCACGATGAGCAGCGCGATGAGCAGACACCAGATCGACTCGTACAGGAATGTGGGTTGGTAGTAGCCCAGGACGATCGCGTGGCCGGAAGCGTCTCGGACGGCGTGGCCAGCTGACTCGTCCCACTCGTGGATCTGCAACCGCCACGGCAGGTCGGTCGCTCGCCCGTAGAGCTCGTTGTTGAACCAGTTGCCCCAGCGGCCCATCGCCTGGGCAAGGACGATCCCGGGCGCTGCGGCATCGGCATAGTCCAAGAACGGCACACCCGCCTTGCGGCAACCGATCAACGCGCCGACGGCTCCCAGGGCGACGGCACCCCAAATGCCGAGGCCGCCGTTCCAGATTTTGAACGCGTCGATCGCGTGGCCACCCTTACCGAAGTACGGCTCGGGGGTGGTGATCACGTGGTAAAGCCGGCCGCCGGCGATGCCGAACGGCACCGCCCACCAGGCCACGGACATCGCGTCGTCGCGTTGGAAACCACGGGCCTCCAGGCGCCGACCGCAGATGTAGACGGCAG
Organism: Calidifontibacter terrae; assembly: GCF_054778835.1. Classification (NCBI taxonomy): domain Bacteria; kingdom Bacillati; phylum Actinomycetota; class Actinomycetes; order Micrococcales; family Dermacoccaceae; genus Calidifontibacter; species Calidifontibacter terrae. The sequence goes on along the minus strand of NZ_BAAGZF010000015.1, from coordinate 86,241 downwards.
CCACGATGCCCGCCAAAATGCACAGCGCGTAGCCGCGCAGCGGGAGCGGCCCGATCCACAACACACCGGTCGTGGGGCTGGGTAGATAGGAGCTGATCATCGCCTCGCCTGCCGAACGCCGTCGGACAATGCGCCCGCGAGCGTACGGATGGCGTCGAGCCGCTCGGGCTGGGTGTCGTGGTCGAGAAGGGTGCGGACCAGGGCCGTTCCCACGATGACTCCGTCGGCAAAGCCGGCGACCTGGCGGGCCTGGTCGGGGTTGCTGACGCCGAGCCCGACACAGATCGGCAAATCGGTGACCGGGCGCAGTCGTTCAACCAACTCACTCGCCGCGGACCCGACCGAGTCGCGCAGCCCGGTGACACCCATCAGGGCGGTGGCATAGACGAACCCGGAGCAATGCGAGGTCGTGTAGATCAAGCGCTCGGGCATCGAACTCGGCGCGACCAGGAAGATCCGGTTGAGGTCGTGCTTCTCGCTGGCCTCGAGCCATTCGGCGGCTTCGTCGGGCACCAAGTCGGGCGTGATGAGCCCGGAGCCGCCAGCGGCCGCGAGGTCGCGGGCGAAGGCATCGACGCCGTAGCGCAGAACGAGATTCCAATAAATCATCACCACGGCGGAGGCACCCGCGGCGGTGACAGCTCGTACGGCGGTGAAGACGTCGTGGACCTCGACCCCGTTGTCGAGGGCGCGCGTCGCGGCGGTCTGGATGACCGGACCGTCCATCAACGGGTCGGTGTAGGGCATCCCGATTTCCACGACGTCGACACCGGCGTGCACCATCGCAACCATCGCCTCGATGGACTCATCAACGCTGGGGAAACCGACCGGCAAATAGCCGACCAGCGCCGCACGGTTCTGCGCCTTCAGCCGCGCCAGACGGTCGGACAGGTCGGTCATCAGGTGAGGTTCCCGTCATCGTCAAGCAGGCCGAACCAGCGGCCGGCGGTGTGGACGTCCTTGTCGCCACGACCGGACAGACTGACCAGCACCACCCCGTCGGGGCCAAGTTCGCGGCCGATCTTCATCGCCCCGGCCAAAGCGTGGGCGCTCTCGATCGCGGGCAGGATGCCTTCGGTGCGAGCCAGCAGACCGAACGCCTCCATCGCCTCGTTATCGGTGATTGGTTGGTATTCGGCGCGACCGGTATCGCGCAGGAACGAATGCTCCGGACCCACGCTCGGGTAGTCCAGACCGGCGGACACCGAGTGGGACTCGATGGTTTGACCCTGGTCGTCCTGCAGCAGGTAGGTGTAGGCGCCGTGCAACACACCGGGTGTGGCCTGGCCGGTGAACCGGGCGGCGTGGCGACCGGACTCAACGCCTTCTCCCCCGCCCTCAAGGCCGATCAGCCGTACGCCCTCGTCGTCGAGGAAGCGGTGGAAAATACCCATCGCGTTGGACCCGCCACCCACGCACGCACAGATCGCGTCGGGCAGCCGGCCGAACTGGTCGAGCATCTGGCCGCGCGCCTCGACGCCGATGATGCGGTGGAAGTCACGCACCAGCTCCGGGAACGGGTAGGGACCGGTGACTGTGCCGAGCACGTAGTGGGTGTGGTCGACGTTGGCCACCCAGTCGCGGAACGCCTCGTTGACCGCGTCCTTGAGGGTGCGCGAGCCGTGATCGACCGGCACGACTTCGGCGCCGAGCAACCGCATCCGCGCGACATTCAGCGCCTGACGCTCGGTGTCGACGCGACCCATGTAAACCACGCACTCCAGCCCCATCAGGGCGGCGGCGGTGGCCGTGGCCACGCCATGCTGGCCGGCCCCGGTCTCGGCAATGACCCGCCGCTTGCCCATCCGCTTGGTCAGCAGGGCTTGACCCAGGACGTTGTTGATCTTGTGGGACCCGGTGTGGTTGAGGTCTTCTCGTTTGAGGATGACCCGCGCGCCGCCACAGTGTTCGGCGAAGCGCCGAACCTCGGTCAGGATGCTCGGGCGACCGGTGTAGGTCTTGTGCAGCTGAGCCAGCTCGCCGAGGAACTGCGGATCCTGGGCGGCCTTGCTGCGCACCTCATCCAGTTCCTCCAGCGCCGCGATCAGAGCCTCGGGCACATAGCGGCCGCCGTAGTCGCCGAAGCGCCCGATGCCGGCCCGGCCGATCGTCGGTTCGCCGGTGACCTTTGCGGTCAGGTCGTCGTTGGTCATTGCACTCCCCCGCGAACTGATCGGGTCTCGGCGCCCGCGGTGACGAAATCACGGACGGCACCGCGGGGATCGCCGCCGATAACCAAGGCTTCACCGACGAGCACAGCGTCGGCACCGGCGGCGACATAGTCGGCGACATCCCGCGGTCCACGAATCCCCGACTCGGCCACCTTGATGCGGTCTCCGGGGATCTGCGCGGCGAGCCGGGGAAAGACGCTCCGGTCGACCTCGAGGGTCTTGAGGTTGCGGGCGTTCACACCAACGAGGCGGGCACCGAGATCGACCGCCTGGACGGTCTCGGCCTCGTCATGCACCTCGACCAGGGCAGCCATGCCGAGGTCGTGGGCCTGCTGGAAGAGGTCACGCAGTCGGGAGGGTTCGAGCGCGGCGACGATCAACAGGACGATGTCGGCGCGATGCGCACGGGCCTCGAACAGCTGGTATTCGGTGACCATGAAGTCCTTGCGCAACACCGGGATTCCCACCCGACGGCGGACTGCGTCAAGGTCGTCGAGGCTGCCACCAAAGCGGCGCTGCTCGGTCAGGACGGAGATCGCCGTGGCGCCGCCGGCTTCGTACGAAGCAGCTAGCGCGGCCGGGTCTGTGATGTCGGCGAGGTCGCCCTTGCTCGGGCTGCGTCGCTTGACCTCGGAGATGACGCGCACCGGGCCGGGTTCGCCGAGGGCGGCGTAGGCGTCGAGAGCCGCCGGAGCGGATGCGGCGCGCTCGACCATCTCGACGGTGCCAACGACACGCATCCGATCACGAAGGTCTTCCCGAACGCCGACAATGATGTCGTCGAGAACTGTTGTCACAGGTGTTGCACCGACCCGCGGGTCAGCGCTGGGTCGCTTCGTCGGCCAAGGCCTGCGGCGCCGCGTGGGGCGGGGAGCCGAAGCCGGCCGCGGTCAGCGCCTTGCCGGCGACGACACCGATCAGCACGAGCACGGCGCCGATGATCCACAGCGCGGTGATGTTGAACATGACGCCGAACCCGATCACGGTGGCCGCAACCAACAGGATCCAGACTGCAGTCCACGAGGCGACACTCTTGCCCTCGTTGTCGTGATGCTCTTGCGTCATGTTCGCTCCTTCGTGCATAGGCCCATTGTGTCAGTCTTCGCCGCGTTCGGTTGCAGTCGGGTCCGTTCCGGCGGTGAGTTGATCCCAGTCTGAGGTGACGGCCCGCGTGGGGGCGTCGTAGCGCCGCCCAAGTCCCGACCAACGGGCACCGACCACGAGAGCCATGACGCCCAGCGCGGCCAGCGCGATGGCGCAGAACGCCGCCAACCAGACCCAGAAGCTAGCGCTTGCGCCGGCGACGCTCGCCGCGGCGTGTCCGGACTCGCCGGCGATCTTCTCCCGCAGGACGGTCGACGGGTCTAATGCGACGTGCACGGCGCCGTACGCAGCCAGGGCGCCGCCGAGCGTCAGGCCCAGCGCTGCGACGATGCGGCCCACTCGCCGCGAGGCGAGCAAGGCTATGATCGCCGCCCCGGCCACCAGGGCCCCGGCGACGGCGGTCGGCGCGGCACTGCTGCCGCGCGCGCTCGCGTGAAGGGTTCCGGTGATCGTGTCGGACACAGTGCCGGTGGCCCAGGATCGAGTCGTCAGCAGCAGCAGGGCGATGGTCAAGATCGCGGCCGCGGAAAGCACCGAGCGCTTGGAGGACGCGTTGCGCTTCGGCGCCTCGGTGGGGCTTTCAGCCAGGTTTTCTGCGGGGGTCGTTTCGGGGTCTGTCACTGGGGTGGTCGCATCCCTTCTGCGGTCGCAATGGCGCGGAGCGCGGATGCGGCCTTGGTGATGGTTTCCTGATATTCGCTCTCGGCAACGGAGTCGGCCACGATGCCGGCGCCCGCCTGAACGTGGGCGACGCCGCGGTGGAGAACCGCCGTACGGATAGCGATGGCCATGTCGAGATCGCCGGCGAAGTCGAGATAGCCGACGACCCCACCGTAGACACCACGGCGCAGGCCCTCGAGCCGGTCGATGATCTGCATCGCGCGGGTCTTGGGAGCGCCGCTCAGGGTTCCGGCCGGGAAGGTGGCGACCAGCGCGTCGAAGGCGGACCGGCCCGGTTTGAGCGAGCCGACGACCGTCGACTCAAGATGCATGATGTGGCTGTAGCGCCGCACCTGCATGAACTCGACGGTGTCGACCGTTCCGGCGGCGCAGACCCGCTGCAGGTCGTTGCGCGAAAGGTCGACCAACATCAGGTGTTCGGCGCGCTCCTTGGGATCCTCGGTCAACTCCTGAGCCAGATCCACGTCCTGTTCCGGAGTCTTGCCGCGCGGCCGCGAGCCGGCGATCGGGTGAGTGATGACCTCACCGTCGGTCACCTTCACTAACGCCTCGGGGCTGGAGCCGACGATCGTGTACGAGGTGCCGTCGGGCAGCGGCAACCGAAGCAGATACATGTACGGGCTCGGGTTGCTGGCGCGCAGCGCGCGATAGACGTCCAGCGGGTCGGCGCTACAGGGGGTGCTGAAACGCTGCGAGACGACGATCTGGAAGGCCTCGCCGGCGCGAATCGCTTCCTTACACTCGTCGACCATCGCGTGATATTCGTCGCGGGTGTGGCTGCTGGTCGTGTCGAGTTCGACCTGTTCCGGCACCGAAACCGTCGAGGGCGCCGGCTCCATCAACTGCGTGGTCATCCGGTCGAGGCGGGCCACCGCGTCGGCGTGGGCCCACTCGACCCGCTCGTCGGTGTCGTCGTAGTTGATCGCGTTCGCGACCAAGAGCAACGAGTTGTCGCCGTGGTCGAAGACCGCCAGGTCGGTGGTCAACATCATCGACAACTCGGGCAGCTCGAGTTCGTCAATCCCGTTGTCGGGCAACGACTCCCATCGGCGTACGGCGTCGTAGGTGACCGCGCCGACCATCCCGCCGGTGAGCGGCGGCAAGCCGGGAAGCGGCTCGGTCGCCAGGATTCGTACGGTCTCCCGCAACGCTGCGAGCGGGTCGCCGGTGGTCGGCACCCCGACCGGCGGGTCGCCGATCCAGTCGGTCTGACCGCCTGACTCGGTCAGCGTCGCGCGGCTGGCGGCGCCGATGATCGAGTAGCGCGACCAGACGCCGCCGTGTTCGGCAGATTCCAGCAGGAAGGTTCCAGGACGACCGGCGGCGAGCTTGCGGTAGACGCCGAGCGGGGTTTCAGCGTCGGCCAGCAGACGGCGCACGACCGGGATGACCCGTCGCTGGCCGGCCAGCAGCGCGAACTGGTCGACGCTGGGCCACGTTGTCCCGAAGGTGAGATCGGCCTGCAGATCACTCACGCGCTCACCTCGAGGTCGGTGAAGAAGCAGGTGCGTTCGCCGGTGTGGCAGGCCGCACCGACCTGGTCGACGCGCACCAACAGGGCATCGCCATCGCAGTCGATTGCTACCGATTTCACGTGTTGCACGTGTCCGCTGGTGTCGCCCTTGCGCCAGTACTCCGAGCGGCTGCGCGACCAGAACGTCACCCGGCCGGTGGTGAGGGTGCGGTGGAGCGCTTCGTCGTCCATCCAGCCCAGCATCAGCACCTCACCGGTGTCGTATTGCTGGATCACGGCCGCGACGAGGCCCTCGTCGTCCCGTTTCAGGCGCGCGGCGAGGTCGACAGGCAGGGGGCTTTCGAGCATGTCGGCCATTGTCCCGCATCCGCTGCGGGCGAGGTCACCGTGTCCAGTGCGACGGCCCCGGGCTAGGGATCAGTGCGACGAGCGGGCCCAGCTGGCATGCAACCGGCCGTAGATCGAGTCGGGTTCTCCCACCAGCTCGCGGTGCGGCCCGTACGCGACGATTCGGCCGCGGTCCACGACCACAACCACGTCGGCCGCCTCGGCGGTGGCCAGGCGGTGGGCAATCGAGATCGACGTACGTCCGGCCGTTGCGATGTCGAGCGCGCGCTGAATCCGTACTTCTGTTCCTGGGTCGACGGCGGAGGTCGCCTCGTCGAGCAGCAGCAGGTCGGGGCGGGCGAGGTAGGCGCGGGCCAGGGCGACCAACTGCCTCTCCCCTGCCGACAGCGATTCACCCCGTTGCCCGACGCCGGTGTCGATCCCGTTCGGCAAGCCGGCGACCCAATCGGCCAGACCGAGCTCGGTCAGGGCCGACTCCACCTGCTCGCGGCCGGCTTTCGGCACCGCGAATCGCACGTTGTCCAACAGCGTCATATCGAACAGGAAGCCTTCCTGCGGCACCAACACGACGCGCGCTCGCAGCGATTCGAAGGGAACCGTACGCAGGTCGACCCCGTCGACCCGGATGCTGCCGGATGTCGGATCCATCAGTCGCGCAAGGAGTTTCGCGATCGTCGACTTACCCGACCCGGTCTCGCCCACGACCGCGACGCGGGCGCCGGCCGGGATGTGCAGGTCAACGTCGTGCAACACCGGCTGCCCACCCGGGTAGCTGAAGGTGACGCCGTTGAAGTCCACGGTGACTGGGCCGGTTGGCAGGTCGACGGCAGTCTCGTCGAGGTCGTTCGCCGGATCGACAACTGCGACCGGAGTGTCGATCAGACCGATCACTCGCCGCCAGCCGGCGACCGCGTTCTGCAGGTCGTTCAGGTTCTCGGTGGCCATCTGGACCGGCTGAGTGAACAGGTTGACGATGAACAGGAAGGCAACCAGTTCACCGACGGTGAGGTCGCCGCCGGCGGCTTGATGAGCACCGACCACCAGCACCGCGACGGTCGTGATCCCGGCCACCAGCTGGCCGGTGGTGAACGCGCCGACCGCCTTGACCTGAGCCCACAACGCCGCCTTCCGGTGAGCCTCGACCGTGACGTCGATGCGCTGCGCTGTGCGGTCCTGCACGCCGTACGCCCGGATCGTCGCCGCCCCAACCACCGACTCTCCGATCGCCGCGAGCATGTCGCCGACGCGCTCGCGGACCTGGGTGTAGGCGCGCCCGACGATGCCCTGGAACCAGCGCAACACCAGGAACATCGGCACGAAACAGATCCAGACGAGGGCGCCGAGCAACGGGCTGTAGACCAGCATCAGCAGGGTCGCAACGACGAGTTGACTGATTGCCATCAGCAACATCAGGCCGCTGAACTGCACGAACTGGCTGATCTGGTCGACGTCGCTGGTCACCCGCGACACCAGGGCGCCACGACGCTCCGCGTTCTGGGTAAGCAGCGACAGGTCGTGGACGTGTCGGAAGCCCTTCACCCGCAACGTCGCCAGGCCGCCCTCGCTGCTGCGGAACAGCCGCAGATTGACGACGTACGAAGCGATTCCGGTCAGCCCGACACCGATCGCCGTCGCCACCATCATCAGGGTGACGAACGTGGTGTCCGGTCCGCCCTTGGCGAGGATGCCGCGGTCAACGGTTTGCTGCACCGCGATCGGCACCATCACTCGGCCCAGCGTCGAGACGACAGCCAGGGCGACGGTGACCCACAACCCGCGGCGTAATTCCGGGGACAACGCGAAACCGCGCTTGAGCGTCTGCCAGGTGGTCATCTCCGAGGCGTCGCCGACCCGTTCGTAGACGGCGGTCACTTGGCTGCCTCCAGCTCGGCGTCCTGCTCGGCCCGCTGCGCATATGCGGTCACCAGATCTCGATATCCAGGGCTACGCGCCAACAGTTCGTCGTGGGTGCCGCGGTCCCTGACCCGGCCATCGGCCACGAACACCACCTGGTCGGCCAGCGCGATGCTGGACATCCGGTAGGCGACCATGACCACCGTCGAACCGGCGGTGCTCTCGCGCAGGCCACGCAGGATCGACTGCTCGACCTGAGGGTCAACGGCAGAGGTCGCGTCGTCCAGCAAGAGGGCGCGCGGGCGGCGAATCACCGCACGCGCCAAGGCGATTCGTTGCCGCTGGCCGCCAGACAGGCTCGCTCCACGCTCACCGACACGGGTCGCGGCGCCGTCGGGCAGCTCAGCAACGAAGTCTTCCGCGCGGGCCACCTGCAGGGCCGCCCGCACCTGTTCGTCGGTGAAGTCGGCGCCGAGGGTGACGTTGCCGGCGACCGTGTCGTCGAACACGAACGTTTGCTGGGTGACCAGTACGGCGGCGGCCGGGATCTGTCCATCGGCGAGGTCGGGTTCGGCGACACCATCCAGGCGTACGGCGCCCTGCTCGGGATCCATCAACCGCACCAGCAAGCTCATCAGCGTCGACTTCCCCGAACCGGTTGGGCCGACAATCGCCGTCAGGCTGCCCGGCTGCAGGTCGAGCGCAACGTCCTGCAGCGCCGTCCAGCGCTGCCCACCCTCGCTCTGGTCGGCCGCGCTGAGGTCAACCGATCCGGACAGGTCGTAGGAATAGCCGGCCCTCTGAGCCTGCACCGCGGCCGCGGTGTCACCGGACAGGTGGGTGTCGCCGTACGCCATGTGTCCTTGCGCGTCCAGGACGTTGCGCACCCGGATCCACCCGGCGACCGATTGCGGCAACCCGGCCAGGACCCAGCCGAAGGAGCGCACCGGGAAGGCCAGAACGGAGAAGAGATAGGCGACTTGTACGACCTGCGCCGAGGTGAGCGCGCCGGCCGCGACTTGGGCTGTGCCGACGCCGAGCACAGCGAGGGTGCCGATCGTCGGGATCGCTTCCACCAACGGATCGAAAATGCCGCGGATCCTGCCGACGGAGACGGCGGCGTCCCGCAGCTCCCGGGTGCGTATGGCGAAGCGCTCGGTCTCCTGCTCCTCGCGGCCCATCACCTTCACCAGTTGACCGGCCTCAATGCTTTCGTGGGCGACCTCGCTGACCGTCGCGCGCAACCGCTGCGCCCGCATCACCCGCGGCGACATGTGGCGCTGGAACACCAGGTTGGTGACGAACAACAGCGGGAACACCACCAAGCCGACCAGCGCGAGCCACAGATCAACCCGGAACATCTCGATCAAGCCCACTGCGAGCATCACCAGCACGCCGATCGCCATCGGCAGCGGCTGGAAAATGTTCCAGGTGGCCTCAACGTCGGCATTCGCGTTCGAGAGCAGTTGACCCGAGGGGTGCCGGTGGTGCCAGGAGAGCGGCAGCCGCAGGTATTGCCCGGTGACCTTGCGCCGGTAGCTCGCGTTCAGGTTGAAGAAAGCGACCCCGGCGGCAACGCGGCGACCGATCACGCCAATCACATTGATCAACACCACGATTCCCAGCTGCCAGATGATCGTCCAGGTGTCGGACGAGGTCATCCGGTGAGCGTCGACGGCGGGTTGCACCACGGTGTCCAGCAGGTTGCCGATGACCCGCGCGGTCCAGACCGTCATCACGCCATAGACGGCGGACCCAACCACCGCGATGCCGAGGGTGAGGGGTTGTTCACGGAACCCGCGGCCGACGATCGACGCGCCGAGGCGCAGGGTTCCGGTCATGTGCGCCATGATTCCTTGTATGTCCTCATTTGCCCAAAGCGAGCGCGCCGGCCTGGTGGCCACGATGCGGGAGGTCGGCCCGGATGCGCCGACTCTCTGCGGCGACTGGAAGGTCCGCGATCTCGCGGCTCACCTCATCCTGCGTGAGCGTCGACCCGACGCCGCTCTGGGCATCATGCTCGCGCCGCTCGCCGGCCGCACCGAGAAGGTGCAGGAGGCGTTCGCCCAGCACCCGTTTGACGAACTGCTGGAGACCATCGGCTCAGGCCCGCCGAAGTGGAGCCCGTTCGCGTTCGGCCGAATCGACGAAGCAGCCAACCTCGGCGAATACTTCATCCACCACGAAGACATCCTGCGGGCGGCCGACCCGGGAGCTCGCCGCACGCTCGACAAGGACCTGAGCTCCGCCCTGTTTGCGCTGCTGCCCCGCATGGCGAAACTCACGCTGCGCGAGGCCCGTACGGGAGTTGTCGCCGACTGCGGCTCGATCGGTCGGCGCTCGCTGAAGTCGCCGAAGGACGGACACGGGAACGTGGTGCTGCTGGGCGAGCCGCAGGAGGTGCTGCTCTACGCGTACGGTCGCGGGGCGGTCACCGATGTGGAGCTGGACGGCGCGGACCACGATGTTGAGGAACTGCGCCAGACGCCGCTGGGTGGTTGAGCCCACGGGCTGGAGCTCGACCTGCGGGGCTCTTCGTGGCGGCCCCTGAGACCCGTGCTGTTGAATCAGCGCACCGGGTAACCGGCCGCGCGTAACGCGTCCTTGACCTGCCCGATCGTCAGCTCGCCGAAGTGGAAGACCGAGGCAGCCAGGACCGCATCGGCGCCCGCCTCGACCGCATCGACGAAATGCTCGACTCGGCCTGCTCCCCCACTGGCGATCAGCGGAACGTCCACCTCGGCGCGGACCGCGCGGATCAGCTCGAGGTCGAAGCCGTCCTTGGTGCCGTCGGCGTCCATCGAGTTCAACAGGATCTCGCCAGCGCCGAGTCCGACCGCTTGCCGGCACCACTCGATCGCTTCCAGCCCGGCCGACTTGCGACCGCCATGGGTGGTGACTTCGAAGTTGCCCCGCTCGTCGCGGCGTATGTCGGCTGACAGCACGAGCACCTGCGAACCGAACCGGTCGGCGATCTCGCGGATCACCTCGGGCCGGTGAATCGCACCGGTGTTGATGCCGACTTTGTCGGCACCCGCGCGCAACAACCGGTCCACGTCGTCCGCGGTGCGCACCCCACCACCGACAGTCAGCGGGATGAAGACTTCTTCGGCGGTTCGCCCGACCACGTCATAGGTCGTGTCGCGCCCGGCGGAGCTTGCCGTGATGTCGAGGAAAGTGAGCTCGTCGGCACCCTGCTGGTCGTAGCGATGGGCCAGTTCGACAGGGTCACCGGCGTCGCGGAGATCAGCGAAGTTGACGCCCTTGACCACTCGGCCGGCGTCGACGTCGAGACAAGGAATGACACGGACCGCGACGGACATGGCGCACAGCGTAGTTGCGCCGTACGGTGGCGCGGATGAGCGTCCATCTACACGGCCCGAACCTGGCCGACCCCATCGATGCCCGGCGCGTGGCCGACATGGCGTACGACGCCAGCGAGCACATCGGTCGGGCGCGCCCCGTCATTGTGGCAATCGATGGACCGTCGGCCGCTGGAAAGTCGAGCCTGGCCGAACTGGTCGCTGGTTTGCTCGGGAAGGCGCCGGTGGTTCACCTCGACGACCTCTACCCCGGATGGGACGGTCTGGTCGCTGGTGTCGACCTGTTGGTCGAGCAGATCTTGCACCCCCTGCACGATGGCCAAACCGGAACGTACCGCCGGTTCGACTGGGGCTCAGGGCAATTCGCCGAGATTCACGAAGTTGCGGTCACGCGATTCGCGGTGATCGAGGGCTGCGGCAGTTCAACAGGCGAGGCTCGGCGGCTGACGGACGTTCGAGTCTGGGTGGAAGCAACCGCGCCAGTTCGCCAAAGCCGCGGCGGCGCTCGCACCGGTGGCTATGGCGGCGAGTGGGAGACCTGGGCCGCGCAGGAACGGGCTCTGTTCACGGCCGACCTCACGCGCGACCACGCGCAGTTGATCATCGCGACAGGCTGATGAACGAGGCGCGCGCTGTCTGAGGCGGGTTCAGTCCGACGCTTCGGGCGAATCGGGCGAATCGGATGCGGCAGATCCGAGCGCCTGCACAAGCGCTGCCATCCGCTCCGATTCCGCCGTCGCAAAACCGCCATCGGCGCGCTGCACCGCCATCACGGCGAGTTGTTCGGTGTCGGCCAGGTCGAGGGTGAGCCACGGGATTCCGCCGCCGAACTGCACCCCGACGATCTGCGCCCAGTCCAGTTCGCGAGTGACGAAAAGGTTGCGGACCAGCAGTCCGGAAGGCGTCGGCACCGCCTTGATGAAGGCGTAGCGCAGCAGGAAGGAGGCAAACGCCAGGCCGAACAGGAACACGAAGAACGCGTCGAGGTCCGTCCAACCGCTCGCGCCACCGCGGGGAAGGCTCAACGCGAGCACCGCGAACCCGACAACACATGCGGCCGACGAACCGATCGCGAACCAGCGGCCGACGCGCGGCCGGAACACCGCGTACGGGTCGGTCACAGTCGACATGCGGCGATCTCGGTGACCAGGATGGCGCGGGCGCCGATGTCGTAGAGCTCGTCCATCAGGGCGTTGGTTCGACGGCGCGGAACCATGGCTCGTACGGCGGCGTAGGCGCTGTTGTGCAGAGGCGACACCGTCGGCGACTGCAGACCAGGGGTCAACGCGCAGGCCGCTTCGACCAGTTCGACCGCGATGTCGTAGTCGAGCATCACGAAGTCGCGCGCGGTCAAGACGCCCTGAAGGCGTCGGATCAGGACCTCGACCGCCGGGTTCACCGCGGCACTCTGCGGACGAATCAGGATCGCTTCGCTGGTCAGGATCGGGTCGCCGAAGACCTCAAGGCCGGCGTTGCGCAGGGTCGTTCCGGTTTCGACGACGTCGGCGATGACGTCGGCCACGCCCAGGGTGACGGCAGTTTCGACGGCGCCGTCGAGGCGTACGACCGATGCCTCAACGCCCCGGTCGGTCAGGTGGGACTGCACCAAACCGTCGAAGCTGCTCGCGATCCGCTTGCCGCCCAGGTCTTCCACCGACGTCGCAACGCCCGGGCGTCCGGCGAACCGGAACGTGGAGGAACCAAAGCCGAGCTGGAGGATCTCGCTGGCCGGGGACTCAGAGTCGAGCAGCAGGTCACGGCCGGTGATGCCGACGTCGAGGTGGCCACGACCGACGTAGACCGCGATGTCCCGCGGACGCAGGTAGAAGAACTCGATGTCATTGTCGCTGTCGACAACAACGAGTTCCTTGCTCTCGCGGCGCCCGCGGTAGCCGGCCTCACGCAGGATCTCGGCGGCAGGCTCGGACAAGCTGCCCTTGTTCGGCATCGCCACACGCAACATCGGTGGAACTCCTCAGAGGTACTTGTAGACGTCGTTGAGGGTGATGCCGCGTTCCAGCATCAGCACCTGCAGGTGATAGAGCAGTTGGCTGATCTCTTCGGCGGCCGCGTCATTGCCTTCGTGTTCGGCGGCCATCCACACCTCGGCGGCCTCCTCGACGATCTTCTTGCCGATGAAATGCACCCCGGCGTCCAGCTCCGCGACCGTTCCCGATCCCTCGGGGCGATCCTGCGCCTTGCGCCCCAGTTCGTCCCACAACTGCTCGAAGCTCTTCACGGTCGACAAGGGTACGCAGGGCATGGGCTGAGCCGTGCCCTGCGTCCATTTCTCAGGCCGTCGCCGGATCTTTCGCCTGCTGGACCCGGGTGAGGCGGGCCCACTGCGCGAATCCGTAAAGCACGAACGCGCCATAGAAGATGTACATCACGGCCGTCGGGACGTAGTCGGTCGCGAAACCGAACGGCACCCCGACCAAGTCGACGACGATCCAGGCCAACCAGAACTCGTTCCAGGCGCGGGCCATGGCGTAGGTCGCGACGATCGAGCCGACGAACACCCATGCGTCGCACCAGGAGTACCACCACTGCGGAGTCCAGTAGGGGCTCTTGTTGGCGTCCAAGATGGCCTGGAAAACGAAGTGTGCGATGACGGTGCCGACAGCCCAGAAAGCAACCATCAACAGCCGCTCCTTCGCCGTCGCCCAGCGCGGATTGACCGCCGGCTGATCGTTGTCGGCATGGCGGTTGCGACGGTGCTGCTGCCAGCGCGTCCAGCCGTAGATGCTGGTGACGATGAAGAAGACCTGGCGCCCCGCCTGGCCGAACAGCGGGGTGCGGGTGTCGGTGCCGAACGCGGCACCGGTGTAGACGAAGAACAACATGATGTTGGCGACGATGCCGACCGGCCACGCCCACACCAGGCGTTTCATTCCGAGGTAGGCCGACGCGACGCCGATCAGCACCCCGATCAGCTCGAGCCAGTGCAACTGATACTTGCCAATGTCGATATGCCAGTCCAACAAACTCTGGAACGCGTTCGAGTTCGTGGCGGCGGTGTGCAGCGCGTGCATGACGTGAGTCTCCTGTTGTTTCAGCGCAGTTCGGCGAGTGTACGGGCGGTCGCGATGGCCGCTGTCGCCGCCTCATGGCCCTTGTCCTCCACCGATCCAGGCAGCCCGGCCCGGTCGAGTGCCTGTTGTTCGTTCTCACAGGTGAGCAGGCCGAAACCGACCGGCACCCCGGTATTCACGCTGACCTGGGTGAGCCCCTGGGTCGCCGCCGAACAGACGTAGTCGAAGTGTGGGGTACCGCCGCGGATGACGACGCCGAGCGCAACGACCGCGTCGTGGGTTGCGGCCAACCGCGCCGCGGCGACGGGCAGCTCAAACGACCCCGGAACTCGTACGACCGTCGGGTCGGCGACGTGTGCGTCGCCCAGGGCACGAAGGGCCCCGGCGAGCAGGCCGTCCATGACCTGGACGTGCCACGAGGCGGCGACGATGGCGACCCGCAGGCCGGTTCCGTCGGTAGTAATGGTTGGTGCTCCGTGACCGCTCACGCGTCAGGCTCCTTGTCCGAGGTTGTCCGGCAGATCGTGGCCGAGACGGTCACGTTTGGTGCGCAGGTAGTGCAGGTTCGCGTCGCCGGCGGCCACGACCACCGGTTCGACAGCGACGACCGTGATGCCGGCCGCGGTGAGTTGGGTCCGCTTGTCGGGATTGTTGGTCAGCAGCCGGATCGTGGGGGCGCCGAGGTCGAACAGGATGGCTGCCGCGGCGCCGTATTCGCGCCCGTCAACGGGCAGGCCCAGCTGTTCCTGCGCCTCGACGGTGTCGGCGCCTTGGTCTTGGAGGGCGTACGCCGCCAGTTTTGACAGCAGCCCCACCGCGCGGCCTTCATGGCCACGTAGGTAGATGACGGCGCCGGGCTCGGCGGAGATCCGGGCGAGTGATTCCTCCAACTGCGGCCCGCAGTCGCAGCGCAACGAGCCGAAGACGTCGCCGGTCAGGCACTCGGAGTGCACCCGAATCAGCGGGCGGTCGCCAAGGCCGAGCGGCGAGATGAGGACGAGGTGCTCGGCGCCGGTCACCTTGTCGGCGTAACCGCGTATCTCGAAGGTGGCGCGCGCGGTCGGCAGCACCGTTCGGGCAGCCGCCTCGACCCGGTCGTAGCGTTCGCGGTGAGCGGCGAGCTGCTCGATGGTGATCACCGGAATCTGTTCTGTCGCACCGAGTTCCAGAACCGCCGGCCGACGCATCATCGAGCCGTCGTCGTGGACCAGCTCACCGATGACGCCGACGGGCGCGAGGCCGGCGAGGCGGCAGAGGTCGACCGCGGCCTCGGTGTGGCCGCGCCGCTCCAGCACTCCCCCGTCGCGGGCCCGCAGCGGCAACACGTGCCCCGGGCGTACGAAGTCGGTGGGGCAGGCGTCGTACGCAGCCAGTTGGCGGACGGTCGTCAGCCGGTCGGCAGCGCTGATTCCGGTCGTCACACCTTCGGCGGCGTCGACGGAAACCGTGTAGGCCGTACGCAGCGGGTCTGCGTTGTTCGCGACCATCAGCGGCAGGTCGAGCCGGTCGGCGAGGGTGCCGGGCAGCGGCGCGCAGAGGTATCCGGAGGTGTTTCGGATGGTCCAGGCCATCCACTCCTGGGTGGTGGTCTGCGCGGCGAGGATGACATCGCCCTCGTTCTCGCGGGACTCGTCGTCGGTGACCAGCACAGGGGCGCCCGCCCGCAGTGCGGCCAGCGCGGCCGAGACAGTGTTCATGGGGTGGCTCATGCTGGCTCCTTCGGCTGCAGCAGACGCTCGGCGTATTTCGCCAGGACGTCGACCTCCACATTCACCGGATCGCCGATCCGGTGGTGGGAAAGGTTGGTGAGTTCGAGCGTGGTCGGGATGAGGCTGACCGTGACCCGGTCCGCGTCGATCGACGCGACCGTCAGCGAGACACCGTCGAGCGTGATCGATCCCTGCGCCACCACGTAGCGCTCGAGGTGGGCGGGGATGCGTAGCGAGATTTTCGTCCAGTGCTCATCCGGCTCGATCGCGAGGATCTGCGCGGTGCCGTCGACATGGCCCTGCACGATGTGTCCGTCGAACCGGCCGTCCGCGCGCATCGCCCGTTCGAGGTTCACCCGGCTCCCGTTCTCCAGCTTGCCCAGGCCGGTGAGGGCGAAGGTCTGCGCCATCACATCGACCGAGAATGCGTGGTCGCTGAAGTCGGTGACGGTCAGGCAAACGCCGTTGACGGCGATCGACGCGCCATGGGCAACGTCCCGCAACACTTCATGCGCGGCGATGGTCAACACGGCCGAATCACCCTGCTGATCGATGGTTCGTACGGTGCCCAGCTCCTGGACGATTCCGGTGAACATCAGGCGGCTCCCTTCTCGTGGCGCTCATCAGTGAGCACAATGCGCAGGTCGGGCTGCAGCAGCTCCACCTCGCGGATGGTGAACCGGCGAATGTCGCCGATCGTGGTGATGCCGAGGTCTGCGACGGCAGTCGGTCCGGCGCCAAGCAGGGCAGGGGCGACGTACGCAATCACCCGGTCGACGAGCCCGGCCGCCAGGAACGCTGCGGCCAGGGTCGGTCCGCCCTCGAGCAGGACGTCCCGAATCTCGCGGCGGTGCAGTTCATCAAGGACTTCACGCGGGTCATGGGTACGCAGGTGGATCGTTTCGACTCGACCGTCGAGCAATTGCGCGCCGGCGGGGAGGTCGCGGAGTCCGACGACGACGCGAAGCGGACTCGCCGCACTGCCCGTTGGTTGAGCCGCCGCGAGAGACGTTGGTTGAGCCGCCGCGAGGGACGTTGGTTGAGCCGCCGCGAGGGACGTTGGTTGAGCCGCCGCGAGGGACGAGCGGCGTGTCGAAACTTCCGGACCCGCGACCCGAACAGTCAATGCCGGGTTGTCGGCAATCGCAGTGCCGGTCCCCACCACGATCGCTCCGACACTCGCCCGTAGGCGGTGCGCATCGGCCCGGGCCGCCTCCCCGGTGATCCACCGCGAACTGCCGTCGGCGGCAGCACTGCGTCCATCGAGCGTTGCGGCGAACTTCCACGTCACGCGTGGCCGTCCGTGCAGCGCCGAAAACTCCCAACGCTCGTTCAACGCACGACTACGGTCCGCCACCTGGTGTGCCCGTTCGACCGATACACCCGCAGCGCGCAACCGCTCGGCGCCTCCCCCCGCCCGAGGCGAGGGATCCGCAGCCGCAAAGACGACACGCTCGACACCTGCCGCGATCAGCGCGTCGGCGCAGGCGGGCGTACGGCCGACATGCGAGCAGGGCTCAAGAGTGACGTAGGCCGTTGCGCCACGGGCCGATTCACCAGCCGCGCGCAGTGCCATCGCCTCGGCGTGTGGGGTGCCCGCACCACGATGGAAACCTTCACCGACAACCCGCTCCTCGCGAACAAGGACGCATCCGACGCGTGGGTTCGGATCGACAATTGGACCGCGTGCGGCCAACTCCAAGGCAGCATCGAGCCACCTGGTGTCGCTGGGGGTGATGGTGTTCATCGCCTCTCCCGGTCGTCCGTCATGGACGTGAACCGGGGGCGATGCAGACGCCAAGGGCCGCTCGGGTTCATCGATCCCGAACACCTGCAAGGACGTCAAGACCCTGCAGGCAACCCTGCGTCATCGACCGACGCCGAAGCATCGATCGATAGTGCGCCTCCCATCCGGACTTTAACCGTCGGTCCTGGAATTCCACCAGGTCAACCGGTCACCTCTTGCGAGGATCGCGGGTCGCGGACTATAACCGCCGGCTCAGAGTTTCACTGACCCCGGAGCACGTATCGCTGATCAGTATGCATCACCTTCCTGGACACGTCAGCAAGCACTCACCAGTCGGACATCGCAAGGCGCCTGCTCGGGCAGTCAACGTCGACGTTACCGGCGACCACCGACAACCTCAGAAATCACCAATTACGCTGAGAGCGAACGAAATTCACCGATGAACCTCTTCCTTCTCAATGGGAACAGGTGTACGATACGGAGATGAAACACGGCAGGAACACCGACCCCGAAGCGCCCATCCGGGCTGCCAAGGAATTCCTGCGAAACGTCCTGCACGAAGACGGCGTCGCCGAAGCCGTCGACGCCGCAACCAGCCCCACCCTGCTGCCCAGCATCGACCCCATCACCCGCCACCTGCTGATCATGGAACTACTCCAAGCCAGCCTGTACGACCGCCTCAAGAACCCCGACCCCTTCGACGAAGACACTGGGGACGACTACTGGTCCCCCGCCCCCATTCCAGCCCTGATGCATGCCGCCCTGGACGGCCGGGCCGCGGGTGAGCTTGTGGGAGCCGATGACCTCGACAGTGACGCCGCGAGGGTTGATGGTGCCGGTGTTTTTGGTGCCAGCGGTGATGACCGGTCCGGGGTCGCGCAATGGGCCCGCTACGAACAAGCAACCGTCTCCGCCCATCGCATCATGCAGATCTCCGGCGCCATCAGAACCCTGGCCGCCGCACGCTTCGCCGCCTACGACCCGCCTGCCGGCACCCCCGCGATGGCGCCCTCCGATTTCATCGAACATCCCGCCGACCACATCTCCCCATGGGCCGACTCCTACCTCGGTCCCGCCCTCGGCCTCGGTCCCTACCAAGCTGCCCGACTCATCGAAGAAGCTGCCTGGATGCGGACCCGCACCCCTAACCTCCTCGACGAAGTCGCCCACCAGGGACCCCGGCCACTTGGCGACAATGACGAGAACGGCGACCACACTGTCGCCGCGAGTCAGAGTCGCCGGTGCCGAGCGAAGGCTCGAAACGTGACCGGCCGTGCCGCAGCAGCCCCGATCAACCTCGACACCGTCGCCGCGATCGCCCGGGAACTCCAAGACGCCCATCCCGACACCTGCGAAACCGTTCAAGACGCAGTCCTGCGCCGCGGCATCCACCACACCACCCGTCGCGAAGCCGGCCGCTCCACCCGAACCCTCGTGACCAAACACGAAGCAGCCGCCGCCCGGAGCACCGCGAAAAAGACCACCGCCCAAAAAGAGGGCGTGTGGCTCGACCCGATCCCCGACCCCGGCTTGTCGCTACTCACCGCAATCCTGGACACCGAACGTGCCACCGCCCTGATGGCCGCTATCGAAGAACATGCCCACAACCTGCATACCCACGCCGGCGCGGTCGACAGCAACAGTCGCGACAGAGCCGATGACTCGGACCGACTCCTCGGTCAACACCGCACCGACGCCCTCTTCGAGCTCGCCATGCGCAACGTCACCCTCCATGCCAACCTCGACATCGTCGTCCCCAGCAGGGATAGCGGCTGCCACGAAGACAACGGCGACGAAGGTGGCCACGCATACGACCGTGATGAGACTGGCCACGAAGACAGTGCCGGCCAGCCTCGGACTGAGCCGCGAGTGGAGGCCGGGCTACCCGCCGAGTTCAGATCAACACCCGAACTCGCCAGCTCCCTCTCTCAGCCCGACGCCCTCGCGTTCCACCACACCGGTGCCCTGTCCCTCGGCGCGCTGACCCGCCTTTTGACAGCCTTGCCAGGCACCAAGGTCAGAGTCCGCGTCCGTACCCTCGACGACTTCACCAAGGACACGAGCACCAATCGCAGAACCAGTAGCAGCAGCGATGTCGCCGCCTACCGGCCCCGCGAATCGCTCCGCGACAAAGTGAGAGCTCGAGACCGAACCTGCCGCCACCCTGGCTGCAGCCGCCCGGCCCGCTACACCGACATCGACCACGTCACCCCGTGGCCAGCCGGTCGAACAACCCTGGCAAACCTGCACTGCCTCTGCCGTCGACACCATCGCGCCAAACATGCCGCGTGGCGAATCACCCTGCACCCCAACGGAATCGAAACCTGGACAACTCCCACCGGTCGCAGCTACACCAGCCGGCCAGGCCTGTTCGACGACCTCGCCCACATGAACTTCCCCGACCTCACCTGAGCCGATCGAGCCAGCCAGCCAGCTGAAGAGTCAGTCGGCCGAAGCCCAGCTGAAGAGTCAGTCGGCCGAAGCCCAGCTGAAGAGTCAGTCGGCCGAAGCCCAGCCAGCCGAAGATCCAGTCAGTGCTCGCAGTTTGAAGCGAGCGACCGGAGCTCATCAATCGCGCCAGCGGCGTCCTCCGCGCCGTACACCGCGGAGCCGGCGACGAATACATCCGCACCAGCCTCCGCGCACTGTTCGATGGTCTTCGCCGAGACTCCCCCGTCGACCTGCACCCAGATCTCGCCGCCATGGCGTCGAGCCGCCTCACGTACCTGACGCACCTTCGGCATCTGGTCGGCCATGAACGACTGCCCGCCGAACCCCGGCTCAACCGTCATCACCAGCACCATGTCCAGCTCGGGCAGAAGGTCTTCGTACGGCGCGAAGTCGGTGCCCGGCTTGATCGCCATGCTGGCCCGTGCGCCGGCAGCTCGCAGAGTTCGCGCGAGCTTTACCGGATCCTTCGCCGCCTCGATGTGGAAGGTGACGCTCTGGACTCCGGCCTCGGCGTACGACGGCGCCCACCGGTCGGGGTCCTCGATCATCAGGTGACAGTCCAATGGCATCGGGGCGACCTTGAGCAACGACTCCACCACCGGAAGCCCGAGCGTCAGATTGGGCACGAAGTGCGCGTCCATAACATCAACATGGGCCCAGTCGGCGTTCTTGATCCGATCCAGCTCGCTCGCCAGATTGGCGAAATCGGCCGACAGGATGCTCGGAGCAATTTGCATGTCAGACAACGCCTTCGGTCAGTTCTGGTTCTTGCGCAGCAGCGCGAGGAACATGGCATCGGTGTGGTGCAGATGCGGCCACAGCTGGACCGACGGGCCCTCACCCAGATTCTCAACCTGGGCGCCGGCGGCATCCCGCAGCAACGGGCGAACATCCTCCTGCGACACCTCGGGATGACGCTTGAGCGCGTCCGCGACCACCTGGGTGGTCTCGGCGACGTGCGGGCTGCAGGTCGCATAGGCAATCACGCCGCCCGGCTTGGTTGCCGCGATCGCCGAGTCGAGCAGTTCGCCCTGCAGGACCGTCAGCGTCGACACATCGGCGGCCGTCTTGCGCCACCGAGCCTCGGGGCGACGACGCAAGGCGCCCAGGCCCGTACACGGCGCATCGACGAGCACCTTGTCGTAAGTGTCTGGCTCGTCTTCGCCCAGCTCGCGCCCGTCGCCTGTGCCGACCATCACTTCGATTCCGGCGTCGGTGGCTGCGGAAACGGTGCGCCGCACCAGCTCGGTGCGATGCTCACTCACCTCGTTCGCGAACAACACTGCGTCCTGCTCGGCCGCGAGGCAAGCCAACAACGCAGCCTTTCCGCCGGGTCCCGCGCAGAGATCAAGCCATTGCTGCTCGCCACCCTCGACATGGGCCGCGGCGACCGCGAGGGCCACCAGCTGCGAGCCTTCGTCCTGCACGGCTGCCCGCGTCTGCCGTACGGCGCCGATCGCCCCTGGGTCTCCCCCATCGAGCAGCGCGCCCACGGGCGACAACTTCGAGCGGTGGGCACCCGCATGTTCCAATTCCTCGACCGAAGCAAGCCCCGGGCGAGCCACGAGGGCCACCGGCGCCGCCGTGTTGTCGGCGTCGAGAAGCAACTTCAGCTGTTCGTCAACCGAATCCTGGTCAGCCACACCGGAGTTGATGAGCGAACCGCGCAGAGCTCGTACGATCCACTCCGGGTGAGAGTGTTCGACGGCCAGGGCGTCTGTGCCGCTGCGACCCGCCGTTACCTCCCGCACCCACTCCTCGCGCGAGCGTTCGCTCACTCGACGCATGACAGCGTTGGTGAAACCGGCCGCTCCCGCGCCGTGAACCTCGCGGGCCAGCGCAACCGTCTCGGACGCTGCGGCGTGAGACGGCACCCGCATGCCCAGCAGCTGGTGGGTGCCCAGGCGCAGCGTGTCCAGAACCGCCGGGTCGATCTGCGAGGCCGGTCGCCCGGCCGCCCGCTCGATGATCGGGTCGTACAGCCCGTGCATGCGCAGGGTGCCGTAAGCCAGCTCGCTGGCGAACGCGGCATCCCGGCCGCTAAGCCGCGCCTCGCGCAGCACCTTCGGCATCACGATGTTCGCGTAGGCGTCCTTGGTCGACACCGCACGCAAGACATCCCAGGCCGCGCGCCGAGCGGAGTCGCCCTCGCGGCGGCGCTCGGAGGGAGCCTGCGCGGACCGCGCCCGATCGTTCCGTCGGCGCGCGTCGGGGCGCTGCCGCCCCTGCGCATTGCGGTAGCCGTTGTCGTCGCTCATCCCAGGTGTTCCCCGTCCTCGAACCGTGCACCGCGCGCCCAATCGGCGGCGGCCACGGCCTTCTTGCCGTGCGGCTGCACGACACCCAACTCGATCGCGCCGGAGCCGGCACCGACCACCACGTCGTTCTTCGACGCCCGCAACTGGCCGGGCGCCAGGTCTGTGTGCATTGCTGGCTTGGCCGAGAGCACCTTGAGGCGCTGACCGCGGAACATAGTCCATGCGCCGGGCGCTGGTGTGCACGCCCGGATCCGTCGATCGACCGCGAAACCTGGCTCGTGCCAACGGATCTCGGCGTCCTCGACGGTTACTTTCGGGGCTCGCGATGCCCCGTCATCGGTCTGCGGGACCCCGACCAGCGTGCCCTGTTCCAACGCGTCCAGGGTCGCGACCAACAGGCCGGCCCCAGCCTCAGCCAGCCGATCGAGCAACTCACCGGAGGTGTCGTGCGGACGGATGGTCTCGGTCATGGTGCCCAGCACAGGACCGGTGTCCATGCCCTCGTCGAGCCGGAAGGTGGTCGCTCCGGTGACCTGGTCACCATGCAGCACGGCGTGCTGCACAGGCGCAGCACCACGCCACGCAGGCAACAGCGAGAAATGCAGATTGATCCAGCCGTACGACGGAATGTCCAGGACCGGGGGCGGCACCAACGCGCCATAGGCAACCACCGGGCAGGCGTCTGGGGCGAGCCCGCGAAGCCATTCCTGGAAGTCGCTCTCGCGCGGATGCTTCGGGGTCGCGACCTCGAGGCCGTGGGCCTCCGCGACATCGCGGATCGGCGACGGCCGCAACGACCGGCCACGGCCGGCCCGCGCATCCGGCCTGGTCACGACGCCGACAACCTCATGCGTCGAGGCGATCAGCGCTTCCAACGAGGCGACCGCGACCTGCGGGGTTCCCGCAAAGACAATGCGCATCAGCGCTCCGTCCGTTGGTCGGGCCGACACAGGGTGCGGCCGGGATGGGGAACGAAGCTACGCATCACAGCACCAGTCCTCGGGTCGGGTGTGGGCTGTCCTTGACCACGACATCGTCGGTGAACCAGTCCGCAGCGCGGATCTGCGCCAGAGTCAGCTCACGTTGGTCGACATCGAGTCGATCGATGAACAGGATCCCGTCGAGGTGGTCGGTCTCGTGTTGGATGGCGCGCGCCAGGCGATCGCTGCCCTCGATCGTCACCGCCTCGCCGTACATGTCGAAGCCTCGAGCGACCACCGAGCGCGCCCGGGAGGTCGGCACGATGATTTCCGGGATCGACAGGCAACCCTCGTCATCGATTACCTCGTCGGCGGACAAGTCGAGTTCGGGATTGATGAGGTGACCGACCTCGCCATCGACGTAATAGGTGAAGACGCGCAGGCCCACCCCGATTTGCGGTGCGGCCAACCCAGCGCCCGGCGCGGCCATCATCGTGTCGGTGAGATCGGCGACCAACTCGCGCACCTGCCGGTCGAAGTCGACCACAGGTTCAGCGACGCGGCGCAGAACCTCGTCGCCAAATCGTCGGATCCGCTGAATGCTCATGCTCTGTCCGCCAGCAGGCCACGCACCACGAGGTCGTTGCGCAGATCCTGCGCGGAGGTGAACTGGATGCCGTCCAACCCGGCCTCCACCGCCGATTGCACGTTCTGCAGGGTGTCGTCGATGAACACGAACTCGTCGAGGCCACCGATGTGATCGGTGGCCTCGGCGAGGATCTCCCAGATCTCGGGGTCGGGCTTAGCGACACCCTCCTCGCCCGAAACGATGATCTCCTCGAACAGGTCGAGGAAATCGAACAGCTCGACCGCCTTCGGGAACAGGTCTGCCGACCAGTTGGTGATCGCGTAAAGCGGAATCTCTTGCTCGGCGAGCTCCTTGAGGACGCTCACCGACTCCTCAATCACCGACAACGAACCAGCGAAGTTATCGACATAGGCCTGCGCTGTCGCCGCCAGTTCGGGGTGTCGCTGCCGCACCTCGGCCAACGCCTCCGGCAATGCCCGACCAGTGTCGTTGCGGTGATTCCACTCGTGGAAATCGAACTCATCGTGGGCCAAGAACTGATCGGCTGCCGCGGCACCGACGACGGGTTCGACGGCGTCGCGCGGGATCCATCGGATGAGCACGTTGCCCAAGTCGAACACCACAGCCTCGGCAGGTGTCGGGGCGAAGTCGGGGTCGAGGGTGAAGTCTCCGTCGATGACGTCCATGGCGCCCAAATCTATCGGGCCGCCACCCACGTTCCGAATCGGCGGGTGCGCGCTCCTGCTGAATCGAAGCGGTGGGCACTCAGCCGAGACTCTCGCGGTGTCGAGGTCTACATCGACGGGGTCGCCGGAGGCGTTGAAGCCGCCGAAGCCGACGGGCCAGTCACCACCGCGCGATCACCACCGCGCGATCACAACATCGAGATCACGACCCCGCGATCACCACCGCGCGATTAAACGTGGGATCACCACCGCGCGATCACCACCGCGCGATCACAACATCGAGATCACGACCCCGCGATCACCACCGCGCGATTACAACGTGGGATCACCACCCGCAATCACAACGTCGCGCCGTCCGGGTCGACTCTCGCCGATACCTCGTCCTTCACCTTCGCCAGACTCCGCGCCATCCTCCACGCCCGCAGCGCCTCAGCAGCCTCAGCCGCGCGCTGGTGGTCGGCGCGCAACAACAGCCTGACCTTCCCGTCGGGCAACGGCGCGGGACCGAACCGTCTGATCCACCCCGGCAGTTCGTCGACCGACGTCTTGACCGCCGCCTCGGGCCCCACAACGGTTGCGGTCCAGGTGGTCGGGGGCAGGTCGAGGGTGGCCCGTTCGTCATATTCGCGCGCGGTGAACCAGCCGGGGGCCCACCGCACCATCGTCTGGGCAATCGGGTGGTCGGCGGCGATGCCGGCAAGCACGACCTCACCACCATCAACCACCGGTCGGCAGAGAGCGGCCGCCGCCAGCCACTGCCGGGTCGCCTGCTCCCCCGCACCCAACTGCTGCCGCTCGGTCATCGCCCACCCGTCAAGCAACACCACCGAGCGATAACCACCATCGGCGACCGGCTCGGCTCCCGGGGTTGCGATCACCAGCGCCGGCTTGTCGGAGACGGTCGCCAACACCTCGCTGCCCCCGGACCGAATGACCGGTACGCCGGGGAAAGCGCGCCCCAGTTCCTCCGCCGTGCGCCGGGCACCCACCACGGACGCCCGCCAACGAGTGTCATGGCATTCCGGGCAGCGGAAGTCGGGCTCAGGTCGGTCACACCACGCGCAGCGCAGCATCCCTTCCGAAGCGGGCAACTGCAACGGGCCATGGCAGACCGTGCAGGCGGCGGGTGTACGACAGGTGGTGCAGCGCAGCCGGGGCACATATCCACGTCGCGGAACGACCACCAACACTGGGCCTTGAGCCAGCCCCCGGTGAGCTGCCTTCCATGCCGAGACCGGCAGCCGGCCACGCGAGGCGGCGCCTTGGCGCTCCACCTCGCGCTCGTCACCACCGACGGTGATTCGCGGCAGCGTGGAGCGCGACGCGGCCCCTTCAACCGGGCGTACGACTTCGTCTCGCAGCAGCTGCTCCACCGCGACCGAGCGCGCGTAGCCGCCATACACCAGAGCGGCGCCCTCGCTGCGGTGTCGTTGGAGCAGGACGTCGCGGGTGCGCGGATAGGGCGCGCGCGGTTCGGTCAACAGGTCGTCGCCGTCATCCCAACACAGGATGAGCCCGAGATCTCGCACCGGGGCGAACGCCGCCGCTCGGTTGCCGACCACGCAACGAACGTGACCGCGCAGCACCTTCAACCAGGCGGTGTAGCGAGCCTGCGGACCTTGGTCGGCGGTCAATCGGACGACCGCGTCTTTGCCGAGCTGCTGCTCGATCCGGGCGGCAACCCGTTCGACGTCGCGGTGGTCCGGAACGGTGATCAGAACCCCGCGCTGCGCGGCGAGCGCGGTCTGGGCGGCGTCGGCAAAAAGTTGCGGCCAATCGGTCGACGGGTCGACGGACGGGATGGCGAGCAAGCTCGCGGCCGGGGCATCGGCGCCCGCGACGCGGCGCAGGAACGTCGGGCCGGCGGGGTATCGCTCCCAAGCCGCAGAATGCTCGAGCGGCTGCACCACCGGTGGTTGGGCTTCGAGGGGCAACGCACTCTCAGCGCGAGCGTGTCGCGGCGGCACCGCAAGACGGGTGACGTCACTAACAGACCCGGCGTAGGTCGCCGCCACCGCCCGACAGAGGCCGAGCACCGCTGGCGTCAGGACCGATTCGTCGCTGACGACGGTGCGCAGCGAACGCAGGGTTCCGACGTGGTCGGCCTCCTGAACACGGTCAACGACGAAACCCGAGACATCCTTCGGGCCGAACCGCACCTTCACCCGTACGCCGGGCCGAACCTGGTCGTCGAGGTCCGCCGGGACGGTGTATTCGAAGATGCGGTCCAGGTGGGCGATGCCCAGGTCGAGTTGCACCCGGGCAATCGGAAGCTCTTCGGCGAGCGCCGCAGCAGGTTTAGCTTTCGGCGCACGCCGTGCGGAGGTGTGCAGCAGTTCCAACTGCTGCACAGTCGCCGGATGCACCTCATCGCCCATGGACGAATTCCTATCAGGAGCGACCGACAGCCTAGTTGTCCAGCGAGCCGAAGGAGCGCGGAATGGACTAGCGGACCGCGGCCAGGAGCTGCTCGACCCGGTCGGTGCGCTCCCAGGTGAACGCGTTGTCCACGCCGGGGGCCTCGGTGCGGCCGAAGTGGCCGTAGGCCGCGGTCGGCTTGTAGATCGGGCGCAACAGATCGAGCTGCTCAACGATGGCCGCCGGACGCAGGTCGAACACGGTGTCGATCGCGTTCTGAATCTTGTCCAGCGGGACGGTTTCTGTCCCGAAGCACTCGACATAGAGACCGACCGGCTGTGCCTTGCCGATCGCGTAAGCGACCTGAACCTCGCAGCGACGAGCCAGGCCCGCGGCGACGATGTTCTTGGCCACCCAACGCATGGCGTAGGCAGCGGAGCGGTCGACCTTCGACGGGTCCTTGCCGGAGAACGCGCCGCCACCGTGGCGGGCCATGCCGCCGTACGTGTCGACGATGATCTTGCGGCCGGTCAGCCCGGCGTCGCCCATCGGACCACCAATGACGAACTTGCCGGTGGGGTTGATCAGCTGGCGGTAGCTGCCGGTGTCGAGCTCGATGCCGGTGGCCTTGAGCTGCGACAACACCGGCTGGATGACCAGGGTGTCGATGTCGGGAGCGAGCATTCCATCGAGCGAAATGTCCTCGGAGTGCTGGGTGGAGAGCACCACGGTGTCGAGCTTGACCGCCTTGTCGCCCTCGTAGGCGATGGTGACCTGGGTCTTGCCGTCGGGGCGCAGGTAGGCCAACTCGCCGCTCTTGCGCACCTCCGTCAGACGCTCGGCAAGGCGGTGGGCCAGGAAGATCGGCAGCGGCATCAGTTCGGCGGTGTCGTCGCAGGCGTAGCCGAACATCAAGCCCTGGTCGCCGGCGCCCTGCGCGTCAAGGGCTTCGGTTCCGCCCTCGGTGCGGTGCTCGTGCGCAACGTCGACGCCCTGAGCGATGTCGACCGACTGGTCACCGATCGAGATCGAGACACCACAGCTGGCACCGTCGAAACCCTTCAACGAGGAGTCATATCCGACGTCGGTGATCGTCTTGCGCACCAGCTGAGCAATCGGAACGTAGCTCTTGGTGCGAACCTCACCGGCGATGTGGACCAATCCGGTCGTCACCATCGTCTCGACCGCGACGCGGGAGTTGGGGTCCTCCGCGAGCATGGCATCGAGGATGGAGTCACTGATCTGGTCGCAGATCTTGTCGGGGTGTCCCTCGGTGACGGACTCGGACGTAAACAGGCGTGCCACCGGTATGTCTCCTTCGCTGCAGCGGCTGCTGACTTGGACCGTCGTTACTGACGGGTTCCGCAGGTGAGTGTACGGGTCGCTACAACGCGGCTGAGATCGAATCCCACACTGCGTCTGCGATCACGTTCTTATCGGCCGGACCGACGGTGATCGGCTCCTGTCCAAGGCGCATCAGATGGACCGTGCTGTGGTCCTGTCCGAAGGTCACGCCCTCGCCAACTTCGTTGGCTACCAACAGATCACACTTCTTGCGCGCCAACTTCGCCTGGGCGTAGTCGAGCACCGAGTGATCCTTGTCGCCGGTCTCGGCGGCGAACCCGACGAGGTACGGCGTCGTCGCACTTCCGCGGTCGACAACAAGCTCAGCGAGGATGTCGGGATTGCGGACCAGTTCGACGGCCGGCGCGTCGGGATCGCCCGCGCCGAAGCCCTTCTTGATCTTCGCCGTCGCCACCTGCGTCGGACGGAAGTCGGCCACCGCGGCGGCCATCACGACAACGTCGGCCGAAGCACTTCGTACGGCGTCCTGCATCTGACGCGCGGTTTCCACCGCGACGCGGTGGACGCCTGCGGGGGTCGGCAAATCGGAGGTGGTCACCAAGGTGACATCCGCACCGCGTCGCGCGGCCGCCGCAGCCAGCGCGTGGCCCTGCTTGCCGGACGAGCGATTGCCGAGGAAACGGACTGGGTCGAGCGGTTCACGGGTTCCGCCGGCGGTGACGACGACCCGTCGACCCACAAGATCGCCGGTCTGGGCGCAGGCAGCAAAGGCTGCATCACGAATTTGGACCGGTTCCGGCAACCGCCCGGGACCGGTGTCGGCGCCAGTGAGCCGTCCTGCGGCCGGGTCGATGACCGTGACGCCGCGTTCGCGCAGTGTGGCGACGTTGGCGACCGTGGCGGGGTGAAGCCACATCTCGGTGTGCATCGCGGGAGCGAACACGACCGGACAGCGCGCGGTGAGCAGGGTGTTGGTCAGCAGGTCGTCGGCCAAGCCGTGAGCGGCCTTCGCGAGCAGGTCAGCGGTCGCCGGGGCGACCACGACCAGGTCGGCCTGCTGGCCGAGACGAACGTGGGGAACCTCGTGAACCGAGGTCCATACGTCGGTCTGCACCGGCTTGCCGGACAGCGCCGACCAGGTGGGTGCGCCGACGAAGTTCAGCGCCGAGGCGGTGGGGACGACCGTGACGTCGTGGCCGGCCTCGGTGAACAGGCGCAGCAGCGAGCAGGCCTTATAGGCCGCAATCCCGCCGCCGACGCCTAGGACGATGCGCATCGGCGCAGGTGGCCTCAGGCCTCGACCTTGTCGAGGTTCAGCAGGCCGTCGTTGATCTCACGCAGCGCGATGGAGAGCGGCTTGTCGTTGATCTGCGAGTCGACCAACGGGCCGACGTATTCGAGCAGACCCTCGGACAACTGCGAGTAGTAAGCGTTGATCTGGCGGGCGCGCTTCGCACTCAGCACGACCAGCGCGTACTTGGAATCGGCGACCTGCAACAGGTCGTCGATCGGCGGGTTGGTGATGCCCTCAGGGGCAGCCTTGGTGCCAGACACGAAGATGCTCTCGTTTCGTTTCGCGGGTGTTCTAGTCAGCGGCAGAAGAATGCCGCTCCATCAAGTCTACGAGTTCCTGCGCCGCAACCCCAACATCCTCGTTCACGATGGTCGCGTCGAACTCGGTCTGCGCGGCCAATTCACGACGCGCGGTTTCGAGCCGAACCTCCTGCTCAGCGGCACTTTCGGTGCCGCGACCGACAAGCCGGTGGACCAGTTCGTCCCAGCTTGGCGGGGCCAAAAACACGAAGTAGGCGTCCGGCATCCGCTCGCGGACCTGTCGAGCGCCCTGCAAGTCGATCTCCAGCAGCGGCAACCGGCCGGCCGCAATCGCCTCGAGAACGGGGCCACGCGGGGTGCCATAACTCGCCCGACCGTGCACGACCGCGTATTCGAGCAACTCCCCGGCCGCGGCCATCTGGTCGAACTGCGCTTGGGTGACGAAGTGGTAGTGGACGCCGTCGATCTCCCCCGGACGAGCCGGACGGGTGGTCGCCGACACCGACAGCCAGACCTTCGGATAGTTCTCGCGGATATGGGCCGCGACGGTGCCTTTGCCGACCGCAGTCGGTCCAGCGAGTACGAACAGGTTGGACATCAGTCGGCGAATCGCTCCAGCAGCGCGGCGATCTGGTGAGCTCCCAGACCGCGGACCCGGCGGGTCTCGGCGATGCCGATTTCCTCCATGATCTGGCGGGCGCGAACGCGACCGACGCCCGGCATCGACTCCAGCAGGGCCGACACCTTCATCTTCGCGACGACCTCGTTCTTCTTGCCGGCGTCGATCACCTCACGCAGGGACCCCTGCGAGTTCTTCAACCGATTTTTGATCGCGGCGCGCTCGCGGCGCGCTGCAGCGGCCTTCTCCAGCGCCTCCGCCCGCTGCTGCGGGGTCAACTCGGGAAGTGCCACCTGTCGTCTCCTTGATGCAGCTGCTGTCACGGTCGGCGCGCCGGAGGTCGGCTTGCGCGGTCCCGACCCTAGCCCCTCGCGGCGAGGTCGTGTGCGGGACCCGGCCCGGTCACGAGGGTCAGCCGGCGGTCAGCGCTTTGCGCGCGTTGTCCCGCTCCCGTACGACGGTTGCCCGCAGGGCGGCGACGTCCGGACCGGCCGCGAGCACGGCCCGCGACGACGACGGAAGGACCTGCCCAGCGGCGACGCCGAAACCGCGCGCCACGTCGTCATAGGTCGCGCCCTGCGCTCCGACGCCCGGCGCGAGCAACGGCCCGCGGCAGTCGGCCAACGCCTGCGCGAGGCCGAGATCGGCGATGTCCTTGCCGACGGTCGCGCCGACAACCAGCCCGAAATCGGCGACCACCTGGTCGGCCGGCACCTGCCCGTTCCAGTCCTGCACCGTCTCGATCACTTGCTGCGCGATCGTCCGACCGTCCTCGCCCCTCGCGTGTTGGACCTGCGCGCCCTCGGGGTTGCTGGTCAGCCCGAGAACGAACAGTCCCGCCCCTGCCGCGCGCGCCCGCTGCACTGCCGGCAGCAGGCTGCCTGTGCCGAGGTAGGGACTCACCGTGATGGCGTCGGCGCGGATCGGTGCCGACTCGCCGAGGTGGGTCGCGGCGTAGGCGTCCATGGTCGAACCGACGTCACCCCGCTTGACGTCCAGCAACGTGAGGGTGCCGGCCGCCCGCAGTCCGTCGAGGGTCTCCTCCAGCACCGCGACGCCGGCGGACCCGAACCGCTCGAAGAAGGCGCTCTGCGGCTTGACCATCGCGACCTCTCCCCCGAACGCCTCAACACAGCGCCGGGCGAACTCACGCAGACCCGCCACGTCACGGCTCAGACCCCAGGCGTCGAGCAACGCGTCGTGTGGGTCGATCCCGACGCAGAGCGGGCCGTGTTCTGCCATCGCCGCACTCAACCGTTGTCCGAAGCCCATCCCGATCACCTTTCGTGGGCTAGACCGACAAGGTCCAGCACGCTGTCAATTCCGCGCTCTTGCAAGTGTTCTCGCACCCCGGCCACAATCCGTCCCGCGCTACCCGGGTCGTGCAGCAGGGCGGTGCCCAGTTGGACCGCGGTCGCGCCGACGTCAAACGCCGCGAGGGCGGCACGGGGCGAGTCGATGCCACCGACCGCGATCAGATGCACCGGGGCCATGCGCCCGCTGCGTACGCCGGCCCGTAGGTCCCAGATCGCGCGCAGCGTGATCGGCAGGATCGCCGGACCGCTCAACCCGCCCGACGGCGCGCCGACATCAATCCGACCGCCCGGGGTCATCGGCAGGCCGATCGCCCGTAGCGGACTGCCGACGACGATCGCCGAGGCACCCGACTTCACGCAGCCGCGCGCGATCTCGACGATGTCGGTGACATCGGCGCTGATCTTGGCGAAGATCGGCACGTGGCGCGGGAGCTCCTCGCGCACCCGACCCACGACCTTGGTGGCCTGGAACTCGTCATGGGAGAACGGTCGGCCGGAGTTCTTGTGGTCGGGGCAAGCGAGATTGATCTCGACCCCAACCACCTTGCGCATCAACGAGTTCCGGCGCAGGAGGTTGGCCACCTCGGCGTAATCACCGCCGCTGTTGCCGGCGATCGAAACGACGGTGGGCGGCAGGTCTTCGGCGTCCCAGGGCAGCGCGGTCGGCCTCAACCGGTCGACGCCCAGCGAGGGTCGTTCGGTGGGAGCGAGCAGTCCACTGGGTGACTCGCGAACCACGCCGCGGTGGGCTGCTGCGCGGGTCGTGGTCGTGAAGGAAGGGGTGACGATCGCGCCGAGGTCACCCTCGACCGACAGCCGCACGAGCTCCCGGCCGAACGCGACACACCCCGACGCGCCCATCACCGGCAGGGCAAGCTTCAGCCCACCGACGTCGACGGCAAGGTCAGCGCTCATCGTCGCCCCCACCGGGCCGCGCGCTCTGCTCTGCTCATGCGAGGTCCCGCAGGTAAAGCGGCCAGCGCACCCGGTCGGCGCGCACCACCGCACCCTCGGTGCAGCAACGAATCGTGTGGCGCTCCCCCGACCGGGTCACCACCGGAACCTCACAACTGCCGCACAGCCCTGTGCCACAAGGCATTTCCTCGTCGATGCAGCATTGCACCACGACGCCGAAGGGGCTCGCCGCGGCCGCGACGGCCGCCAGTTCGCGGGCTCTTCCGGCGGCATAGACCACCGAGATCTCGCGCGCCCGCAACTGACGGCGTACGACGGTGGAAAGGCCCTCGATCAGGTCGGCTTCGGCGGTCGGCAGAACTACCGCGACATTGCCGACGACGCGGCGGGCCTCGACCACACCCACGAGGTGTCGGTCATCGACCCCACCCAGAACAAGGTCGACCCGGCAGCCGCGGTCCCGCAACGCCCCGGACAACCAGGTCACCGCCGCTGCCGACGCACCCACGCCGACGACCAGGGCGTCGACTGCCCCGGTCGGCAGTGGAAACGGTCGCCCCAGCGGGCCGATCAGTTCGATCTCGTCGTGCGTGCGCCGCTCGGCCAACCACTGCATGCCGGCGTCACCGTCGGTGTCGACAACGATTTCGACCGTGCCGCCGTACGTTCCGCTCGGCGACGCCGCGGCGATCGGCACGGTACGTCGCCCGAGCAGCGCCGAGGCCGGCCCGCCGACCGCGACGGAGACCAGTTGGCCGACCCGTGCACCGTCGGCGATGTCGGGGGCAACCAGCGTCAACTGCCGGAATGCCCCCGTTCGCCGGGTTGCGATGACCTCAGCTGCTGTGCGGAGCATTCCCGTACAGATTCAGGTCGCGCGCGTGTTCCTGCAACGGCTTCACCTCGAACGGTCCGGCCTGCTGCGCCTCGATCCCTTGCACCGCCGCCGCCAACTGCTGCACGGTGGTGATGATCGGGCGGTCCATGCTGGTGGTGGCCGCCCGGATGGCATAGCCGTCGGCGCGGGCGCCACTGCCCGAGGGGCTGTTGAAGACCAGGTCAACCTCGCCCGCAAGGATCTGATCGACGATCGTCGGCTCATCATCCGGCCCGCGACCGTCGCTGTGCTTTCGCACGACTGTGCTCGCAATCCCGTTGCGGCGCAACACGTCTGCTGTTCCGGCGGTGGCCAGGACGGTGAACCCGAGATCGGCCATCCGCTTGACCGGGAAGATCATTGCGCGCTTGTCACGATTGGCCGCCGAGATGAAGATCGTGCCCTCGGTGGGCAGCCCGCTGGTCGAGCCGAGCTGCGATTTGGCGAACGCCGATCCAAAGGTGGTGTCAATGCCCATCACCTCGCCGGTCGAGCGCATCTCCGGCCCGAGCAGGCTGTCGACCACGTCGCCATCTCGAGTGCGGAAGCGCTTGAACGGCAACACAGCTTCCTTGACCGAGATCGGTGCGTGCGCCGGGAGCGCGGAACCGTCACCATTCGGCGGCAGCATCCCTTCCTCGCGCAACTGCGCGATCGAGGCACCAAGCATCACTCGGGCCGCGGCCTTCGCCAGTGGCACTCCGGTCGCCTTAGCGACGAAGGGCACCGTACGGCTGGCACGCGGGTTCGCCTCCAAGACATACAAGATGTCCTGGGCGAGCGCGAACTGCACGTTCATCAGACCGCGTACGCCGATGCCCTCGGCCAGGCGGCGAGTCGAGACTCGCACCCGCTCCAGTTCCTCGACGCCGAGGGTGACCGGCGGCAGCGCACACGCCGAGTCGCCGGAGTGAATGCCGGCCTCCTCGATGTGTTCCATGATCCCGCCGAGATACATGTCGGTGCCGTCGAAGAGCGCGTCGACGTCGATCTCGATCGCATCGTCCAGGAAGCGGTCGACCAGCACCGGGTGTTCTGGCGACGCAGCGGTCGCGCGGTCGACGTATTCCACCAGCGTGGCGTCGTCGTAGACGATCTCCATGCCGCGCCCACCCAGAACGTACGAGGGCCGGACCAGCACCGGATAACCGATGCCGCGCGCGACCTCGAGGGCTTCGGCGCTGCTGTAAGCCAGGCCGTGCTTGGGCGCGGGCAGGTCGGCCTCAGCCAGCACTCGACCGAACGCACCGCGGTCTTCGGCGAGGTCGATCGCTTCCGGCGAGGTGCCGACGATCGGGACCCCTTCGGCTTTGAGCGCCTTGGCCAGGCCAAGCGGAGTCTGGCCGCCCAACTGCACGATCACACCGGCGATCGGGCCGGCCTGCCTCTCGGCGTGGACGACCTCGAGCACGTCTTCCAGGGTCAGCGGCTCGAAGTAGAGCCGGCTGGAGGTGTCGTAGTCGGTCGACACGGTTTCCGGGTTGCAGTTGACCATCACGGTGTCGAAGCCGGCGTCGCGCAGGGCGAACGAGGCGTGCACGCAGGAGTAGTCGAATTCGACGCCCTGACCGATCCGGTTCGGGCCGGACCCGAGGATGATCACCGCCGGCTTCTCGCGCGGTAGAACTTCGGTCTCAGTGTCGTAGCTGGAGTAGTAGTAGGGCGTGCTGGCGGCGAACTCCGCGGCGCAGGTGTCGACGGTCTTGTAGATCGGCCGGACCCCCAGCGCATGCCGAACACCGCGTACGACCGCTTCCGGGTTTCCGGTCAGCTGGGAAATCTGCGCATCGGAGAAGCCATGCTTCTTCGCCAGACGCAGCAGTTCCGGGCTGAGCCGGTCGGCGTCTTCCACCAGCTGGGCGACCTGGTTGATCAGCTCGATCTGGTCCAGGAACCAAGGGTCGATCTTGGTGGCCTCGTGAACCTCCTCCACCGACAGCCCGGCGCGCAGTGCTTGCTGCACCAACACAATGCGGCCGTCGGTCGGGATCTTCGCCTGCTCCAGCAGGGCACGTCCCGCCTCCGGGGTCGGCGCAATGTCCTTGCGCCAATGGAAGGTCGACTCCTTGCGCTCCATGGAACGCAGCGCCTTCTGCAGCGCCTCGGTGAAGTTGCGACCCAAAGCCATCGCCTCGCCGACCGACTTCATCGTCGTCGTCAACGTCGGGTCGGCCGCCGGGAACTTCTCGAAGGCGAACCGCGGCACCTTGACCACGACGTAGTCAAGGCTCGGCTCGAAGCTGGCCGGGGTCTCGCGGGTGATGTCGTTCGGCACCTCGTCGAGGGTGTAACCGATCGCCATCTTGGCCGCGATCTTCGCGATCGGGAAGCCGGTCGCCTTCGAAGCGAGCGCCGACGAGCGCGAGACGCGCGGGTTCATCTCGATGACGATCATCCGACCATCAGCCGGGTTGATCGCGAACTGGATGTTGCAGCCGCCGGTGTCGACGCCGACCTCGCGGATGACGGCGATTCCGACGTCGCGCATCCGCTGGTATTCGCGGTCGGTGAGGGTCAGGGCGGGGGCGACGGTGATCGAGTCGCCAGTGTGGACACCCATCGGGTCGAAGTTCTCGATCGAGCACACCACCACGACGTTGTCGGCGTGGTCGCGCATGACCTCGAGCTCGTATTCCTTCCACCCTTGGATGGACTCCTCCAGGAGCACCTCGGTGGTCGGGCTGTATTGCAATCCGGCGCCGGCGATGCGGCGCAGGTCGGCCTCGTTGTAGGCGAAACCGGAGCCGAGGCCACCCATCGTGAACGACGGACGGACGACTACCGGATAGCCGAGTTCGGTTGCCGCGGAGAGACATTCGTCCATCGAGTGGCAGATCGTCGACTTGGCCGACTCGGCGCCGCAGCGCTCGACGACGCCCTTGAACCGCTCCCGGTCCTCACCGAGCTCAATTGCCTCGACGTTCGCTCCGATCAGGGGGCAGTCGTACTTTTCCAGCACCCCACGCTCATGCAGCGCGATCGCGGTGTTCAGCGCGGTCTGGCCACCCAAGGTCGCCAGCACCGCATCGGGACGTTCCTTGGCGATGATCGCCTCGACCACCTCGGGGGTGATCGGCTCGACGTAGGTTGCGTCGGCGAATTCCGGGTCCGTCATGATCGTCGCCGGGTTGGAGTTGACCAGGATGACCCGCAGGCCCTCCTCGCGCAGCACCCGACACGCCTGGGTGCCGGAGTAGTCGAACTCGCAGGCCTGACCGATGACGATCGGACCGGATCCGATCACCAGGACGGACTTCAGGTCCGGGTTGCGCGGCATCAGTTGGTCTCCTCGTTGGTTGAGCCGGGCGACGAAGGAGTCTGTGTCGCAACCCCGTCCATCAACGCCACAAATCGGTCGAACAGGTAGCCGGCGTCATGCGGGCCGGCAGCGGCCTCCGGGTGATATTGCACAGAGAAGGCCGGCAGGTCGAGGCATTCCAGCCCCTCGACAACGTCGTCGTTCAGACAGACATGCGACACCCGTACGCGGCCGAACTCGGCGCCCGCAGGCGCCTGAGTCTCCCCGTCCAGGGGTGCGTCAACCGCGAAGCCGTGGTTGTGTGCGGTGATCTCGACCTTGCCTGTTCCGCGGTCCATCACCGGCTGATTGATGCCGCGGTGGCCGTACTTCAGTTTGTACGTTCCAAAGCCGAGGGCTCGCCCGAGCAACTGGTTGCCGAAGCAGATCCCGAAGAACGGGGTTCGGTCGCGCAGCACCTGCTGCAAGACCTCGACCTGCGGAGCCGTGGCCGGGTCGCCGGGGCCGTTGGAGAAGAACACACCGTCGGGCGCGATGGCGCGGATGTCGTCGACCGAACTCGTGGCCGGCATGACGTGGACCTCGATCCCGTGGCGGGCCATCAGCTCAGGAGTCATGGCCTTGATGCCAAGGTCGATCGCGGCCACCGTGAACCGCTTGTCCCCCTGCGCCGGGACCACGTAGGTGGCCTCGGTCGAAACCTGCGAGGCGAGCTCGGCGCCGGCCATGGCGGGTTGATCTGCGACGACCGCGACCAGGTCGGATCGCGCGGCGTCGGCGCCGGAGAATATGCCGACACGCATCGCGCCGCGCTCACGAAGATGGCGGGTCAGGGCCCGGGTGTCGATCCCGCAAATGCCGACCACCTGCTGGTCGCGCAGGTCGTCCTCCAAACTGCGCTGGCTGCGCCAGTTCGACGGGCGCAGCGCCGGGTCGCGCACCACATAGCCACTGACCCAGATGCGATCGGACTCGCGGTCCTCATCGTTCATGCCGGTGTTCCCGACGTGCGGAGCAGTCATCACGACCACCTGGCGGTGGTAGCTGGGGTCGGTCAGGGTCTCCTGGTAGCCGGTCATCCCGGTGGAGAACACCGCCTCGCCGAAGGTGCTGCCGATCGCGCCGTAGGCCTCGCCATGCATCGTGGTGCCGTCTTCCAGCACCAACACCGCCGGCTCACGGGTCGCAAGCAGTGGATTAACCGAGTTCACAGTTGAACCTTTCCGTCGAGCACGCTGGCCCGACCACGCAGGAAGGTGGCGACGACGGCCCCGCGGAGCGTACGGCCGTGCCAGGGGTTGTTCCGCGACAGCGACTGCGACGCAGCGCCATCAACCGTGACCCGGGCGGCCGGGTCGAAGAGGGTCAGGTTGGCTGGGGCGCCCGCGGCGAGTGCCTGCCCTTGCCCGGTGAGGCCCGCAACGCGAGCCGGAGCGATGGACATGCGGTCGGCAACCCCGGCCCAGTCCAACAGGCCGGGTTCGACCATCACGGTGTGGACGACCTGCAGGGCCTGCTCCAGTCCGAGCATCCCGAAGGCCGCCTCGGCGAACGCGTGTTCCTTGTCGTGGCGGGCGTGGGGCGCGTGGTCCGTGGCGACCGCGTCGATGGTGCCGTCAGCGAGGGCCGCGCGCAGCGCTTCGACGTGAGCGTCCGGCCGCAGCGGCGGGTTCACCTTGAAGGTCGGGTCATAGCCAGCCAGCAGATCCGTCGTCAGCAGCAGGTGATGCGGCGTGACCTCTGCCGTCACTCGTACGCCGTCGGCCTTTGCTTGACGGATCAGCGCGACGGATCCGGCGGTGGAGACGTGGGCGACGTGAACCCGGGAGCCGGTGTGGCGGGCCAGCGCGATGTCGCGGGCCACGATGACTTCCTCGGCCACGGTCGGCCACCCGGGCAGTCCGAGCCGACCGGACAATTCACCCTCATGGCAACACGCCTGGCCGTCGGCCAGTCGCGGGTCCTGGGAGTGCTGGGAGATCACGCCGTCGAAGCTGCGGACGTATTCCAGTGCACGGCGCATCAGGCGGGCGTCGTGAACACACTTGCCGTCATCGGAGAACACCCGAACCCTGGCTCGGCTGCGCGCCATCAACCCGAGTTCGGCCAATTCCTCCCCGCCGAGACCCTTGGTGACCGCCCCCACCGGCTGCACGTCGACCAGTCCGGCTCGCTCGCCGAGTTCCAGAATGTGCAGCGCTGCTTCGGCGGTGTCGGTGACCGGGTTGGTGTTCGCCATCGCCAGCACCGCGGTGAACCCGCCCGCCGCGGCCGCCGCTGAGCCGGTGGCAACCGTCTCGGCGTCTTCGCGGCCGGGCTCACGCAGGTGGGTGTGCAGGTCGACCAGTCCGGGCAACGCGACCAGTCCATCGCCGTCGACAACGGTCGCCCCGGCGGCGTCGAGACCGGCACCGATCTGGTCGATCACCCCGTCGCGCAGCAGCAGGTCGGTCGGGCCGTCGCCGACCAGATCGGCACCCTTGATCAGCACCGATTCAGTCATTGCTGCCTCCCAGCAGGTGGTAGAGAACACTCATCCGGACCGCGACACCGGCGGAGACCTGGTCGAGAATCGCCGAGCGAGCCTCGTCGGCCGCGTCGGCGGTGATTTCCAGGCCGCGGTTCATCGGCCCGGGGTGGCAGATCACGGCATGGGCCGGAAGCAGCTTCAGCCGGTCGCGGGTCAGGCCGTAGTGCACCGTGTATTCGCGTGCCGTCGGGAAGAAGCCGCCGCTCATCCGCTCCTTCTGGACTCGCAGCATCATCGCCGCGTCGACCTGCGGCAGAACCTCGTCCAGGTCGTACGACGTCGCGAAACCTTCGGCTGCGGCCCAGTCGCCGATGCCGCTGGGCATCAAGGTCGGCGGGGCGACGAGCGTCACCGAGGCGCCGAGGGTCTTCAGCAGGATCAGGTTGCTGCGCACGACGCGGGAGTGGGTCAGGTCCCCGACGATTGCGACATGTTTGCCGGCGAGATCACCCAACCGCTGGGTCATCGTGTAAGCGTCGAGCAGAGCCTGGGTCGGGTGTTCATGGGTGCCGTCACCGGCGTTGATCACCCCGGCGTCGATCCATTGTGTGGTCTGCGCCGGCGCGCCGCTGGCGTGGTGGCGGATCACCATCGCGTCGACGCCCATCGCGCCAACAGTCATCACCGTGTCACGCAGCGACTCGCCTTTGCTGACCGAGGAACCCTTGGCAGAGATGTTGATCACGTCGGCGGACAGCCACTTGCCGGCGATCTCGAAGGACGAGCGGGTGCGGGTGGAGTCCTCGAAGAACAGGTTGACAACCGTACGGCCGCGCAAGGCGGGCAGCTTCTTCACCTCGCGGTGCTGCACGTCGTGCATCTGCGCCGCGGTCTCCAGCAGTTGCAATGCGTCGTCGCGGGTCAGGTCGGCAGCCGAAAGCAGATGTTTCACGCGCCCTCCTTCGTCGGGCCTTCGATGCGAACCTCTTCGCTGCCGTCACTCTCGGTGAGGCGCACGAAGACTCGCTCGGAGCTTGAGGTGGGCAGATTCTTGCCGACGTGGTCAGCCCGAATTGGCAGTTCGCGGTGGCCACGGTCGACCAGCACCGCGAGCCGTACGGCGCGCGGGCGGCCGAGATCCCCTAGTGCGTCCAGAGCGGCCCGCACCGTACGGCCGGAGAAGAGCACATCGTCGACCAGCACTACGACCTTGTCATCGATCCCGCAGTCGGGGATCGAGGTGGGCGCCGCCGTACGAACCGGGTGGCGGCGCAGGTCGTCGCGATACATCGTCACGTCGAGGGTGCCGGTCGGGATCGCAGAGTGCTCGATGACCTCGAGCGTTTCGGACAAGCGACGGGCCAACACCGCGCCGCGCGCCGGGATGCCCAACACGACCAGGTCGTCGACGCCCTTGTTGCGCTCGACGATCTCGTGGGCGATCCGCCGGATCGCGCGACGAATATCGCTGTCGTTGAGAACTACTCGACCCGGGGTGGGGCCTGGTGGCCCAGCTGCCTCCGAGGAGGAAAAGTCAGGACGTGCCATGACGTCAGGACCTCCTTCGCCGCCTCACAGGACGGAATCGTTAAAGGATGTCGAACGCCGCTGATGCTACCGCCGCAGACCGAACAGCGCACATCGGCGTCACTGAGTGGACCGCGGCGCGAACTGCTCAGCCGAAGGTGTCGGCGTAGTCGGCCTTCCAGTTGGCCACCTCGCCCGACAGACTCACCCCGAACGCCTTCTTGAAGGCGTCGTCGATACCGGTGGTCAGGGCCGACCGATAAAAGGTGCGGACCTCCGCGCGGGTGTATTTCATCTCCAGGAACTGCAGAAAGTCGGAGGCAAGGAAGTAGGCGTCGGCGACCTTGTCGGGGTCCGACGAATCGAACTCCTTGTCGGCCGGCAGGTGAGCCGAGCTCGGTGGCTCGCTGCGCCAGTCCTGGTCGGTCAGGTCCATCGCGCCGAGCTCGGCGAAACCTTCGACCACCCAGGTCGTGACGTCCGGACGGGGATCGGTGTAGGCGTGCATCAGTTCGTGGATCACGACGTAGTCGCGGTAGTCGGTCTCGACGTCGCTGCCCCACAGATCCGGCGCCAAAACGACGTACGTCCGCTCGAACCGGGTGCTGGGCACCGTCACCCCGTCGCTGCCCTCGACGTCCGGGACGTCGGACAGCGTCCAAGCGGCGAACTGGGAAACATCCTTGCTGACCAGGATGACCTGCCGGCCTTTCGGCCGACTGCCGCAGAACGCTTGGATCGAGGCGTCGCGCTGCGCAGCAACTTTCAAGACCTCGCGCAGATGGGCGGAGTCGACATCGCCAGCCACCACGAAGTGTGAGTCCGCAACGACCGTGAAGCCCGAGCCGGCGGAGTTGACGATGTCATCCAGCCCGGCGTCAGAAAAATCCTGCTTCCAGGCTGCGCTTGACGAGGATTCAGTGGCCGCCGCCGCGGGGCGCGCCGCACCGGTCACGCTGGTGCGGCTAGCGCCCGAGGTCGCCGAGGTCACCGTGACGGTTGGAGCGCAGCCACTGAGCGCCAGAACCAACACGGTCGCGGTGGTCGCCGACCCCGGCCCGAACTTCTTCACTCCCGCCCGAAATCTCAGACCAGCGTGTCTTTGACCTCGGCGAGCCGGTTCAGCAGACCGTTGACGAATCGCGGGGACTCGTCGGTCGACAGCTCCGTCGCCAGGGCCACGCCCTCAGCAATAGCCACCCGGTCGGGCACCTCGTCGTTGAACAGCAACTCGTAGGTCGACAAGCGCAGCAAGTTGCGATCGACGGCCGGCATGCGGTCCAACGGCCAGTCCTTGCTGTACGTCGTGAGCGCCTCGTTGATCGCGGCCCAGTGACCGACGACCCCGCGTACGAGGACGCCGGTGTAGTCGGGCAACGGAGCCGGGGTCACTGGGGCGGCCACCCGCTCATCGAGCAGGGTGACGGCGTTGACGCCACGCTGTTCGGCTTCGAACAGCAGGTCGAGGGCGCGCTTACGCGCCTTGGTGCGAGCGCCCACTGATCAGTTGACCCGACCCAGGTAGGAGCCGTCACGGGTGTCGACCTTCACCTTGGTCCCGATCTCCAGGAACAACGGCACCGCGATCTCGGCGCCGGTCTCCAGGGTCGCGGGCTTGGTGCCACCGCTGGAGCGGTCGCCCTGCAGGCCGGGTTCAGTGTGGGTGATCTCCAGGACGACCGAGGCCGGGAGCTCGACGTAGAGGACATTGCCTTCGTGTTGCGCCACGATGGCTTCCTGGTTCTCCAGCAGGTAGTCGGCCACGGAGCCAACAGTCTCGGAGGCGATGTTGATCTGGTCGTAGGTCTTCGTGTCCATGAACACGAAGTCGTTGCCGTCCTTGTAGAGGTACTGCATGTCCGAACGGTCGACGCTGGCCGTCTCGACCTTCACACCGGCGTTGAACGTCTTGTCGACGACCTTGCCGGAGAGGACGTTCTTCAGCTTCGTACGGACGAAGGCCGGCCCCTTGCCGGGCTTGACGTGCTGGAACTCGACCACGGACCACAGCTGGCCTTCGAGGTTGAGCACGGTGCCGTTCTTCAGTTCGTTCGTGCTTGCCACGCGTTTCCTCGTATCTCTTCAGGGCGCGACGGCGCCCCGCATTGTCGTTCGGGAGCAGCAGGAGTCTACCGATCGCGGCGCAAACGTCTGAAATCGGCGCGCAAGCCTGGTTCAGAGGCAGACTGTGCGCCATGAAGGCAAAGGCACTCGCCCTCCTCCCACTTCTCGGCGCGGCCGGTGTGGCAGCTCGCGATCTCACGCAAAAGGACCACTCCCTTTTGCGCAACTTCCCACTTCTCGGGCATGCGCGCTACCTGCTCGAGACCATGGGTCCCGAGCTGCGCCAATACATCGTTGCCTCCAACGACGAGGAACGTCCGTTCAGCCGGCATCAACGCGCGTGGATTTACGCCTCCGCGAAGGGCGAAAACAACTACGTCGGGTTCGGCACCGACAACAACGTTGAGGACGACGAGGGCTATCCGGTCATCAAGCAGCGGACCTTCAGCTTGATGCCGCCGCCTGCTGACCCCCACCACGGCGACACCGTTCGACTGCCCGGTGCGAAGATCCTGGGTGGCCCGCGCGGCCGCGCGAAGGCGTTCCGCCCGGAGTCGGTGGTCAACGTGTCCGCGATGAGTTTCGGGTCGCTGTCGTCGCAGGCGATCATGTCCCTGAATCAGGGCGTACGGCTGGCGGGCGCGATGCACAACACCGGCGAGGGTGGGTTGTCGCCGTATCACCGGCAGGGTGGTGACCTGATCTGGCAGATCGGCACCGGCTACTTCGGCTGCCGTGACGAACGCGGCGTGTTCGACCTCGGGCGGCTCAAAGAAACCGCGGCGAGCGCGCCCGTACGA
The DNA here is from genome assembly GCF_054778835.1 of Calidifontibacter terrae. NCBI lineage: Bacteria > Bacillati > Actinomycetota > Actinomycetes > Micrococcales > Dermacoccaceae > Calidifontibacter > Calidifontibacter terrae. The sequence continues at coordinate 42,830 of NZ_BAAGZF010000015.1, read as the reverse complement.
GCGCTGGAAATCAAGATCTCCCAGGGCGCTAAGCCCGGATTGGGAGGGGTGCTGCCGGCCGCGAAGGTGACCGCGGAGATTTCGGAGATTCGCGGCATCCCACAAGGCCAGGACTGCGTGAGCCCATCGCGGCACACCCAGTTCCATGACGTCGACAGCCTCCTTGACTGGGTTGAGTTGTTGGCCACCGAGACCGGGCTGCCGGTCGGGATCAAATCGGCCGTGGGTGACCTGAAGTTCTGGGAGGTGCTCGCCGACGCGATGGTTGATGGTCAGCGAGGCGTCGACTTCATCACCGTCGACGGCGGCGAGGGCGGAACCGGCGCCGCTCCCCTGGTGTTCACCGACGGTGTCGCGTTGCCGTTCTACATCGGGTTCAGCCGGGTCTATCGAGTGTTCGCGGTGCGCGGCCTGACCGACCGGGTCACCTTCATCGGTTCGGGGAAGCTGGGTCTGCCCCGCAACGCCGTCACGGCGTTCGCGCTCGGCGCCGACCTAGTGAACGTTGCCCGGGAGGCCATGCTGGCGATCGGCTGCATTCAGAGCCAGCGGTGCCACACCGACAAATGCCCGACCGGTGTCGCCACCCAGAACAAGTGGCTCTCCCACGGGCTCGACCCCGAGCTGAAGTCGGTGCGATTGGCGAACTACCTGCAGGCGATGCGGCGCGACCTGGTCAAGGTCAGCGAGGCCGTCGGGGTGGTCCATCCCTCCCTGATCGACACCGACGACGTCGAGTTGTTGCTCGGGCAGCGCCTCGGCACTCCCCTGCGCGACGTCTACCGCTACCAGCCCGGCTGGGGCGTTCTCGGCGAACCGTGGCGCAGCCAGATCACCGAGATCATGTGTGGCGAAGCGCCTCGCGACGACCCGCAGCCAACGCGGTGATTCTTGGGCTGGTCGGTTGAGCCGGAGCGTCAGCGAAGGCCCGGGTCGAAGCCAGGCGCCGACACCGCCGCGTACGCCTGCTCCAACCACTCCTGCTGCGGCGCTTCCAGCCGCGTCGGGGCGCCGATGTCCGTCAGCGCCACGAACCGAAGCCTCGCCCCGCGAGTCTTCTTGTCGCGGCCCATCGCCGTCAGCAGGGCATCCCAGCGACCGGTGTCGTACGAGGTCGGCAGGCCAAGCGAGGTCAACACGCTGCGGTGCCGCTCGACCAGTTCAGGGCTGAGCAGCCCTGCGCGACAAGCAAGTTCGGCAACGAACACCATGCCGACAGCGACCGCATCGCCGTGGCGCCAGCGGTATTGCTCCACCTGTTCGATCGCGTGGGCGAAGGTGTGGCCATAGTTCAGGATCTCGCGTAGTGATGATTCGCGCAGGTCCTCGGTGACCACCTCAGCCTTCACCCGGATCGCTCGCTCGACCAGCTCCGGCAACACCTCACCGTCTACATCCAGCGCCGCCACCGGGTCACGTTCGACCAGTTCGAGGATCTGCGGATCCACAATGAAGCCACACTTCACCACCTCCGCCGCGCCGGCCACCAGGTCGCGGCGCGGGAGCGTACGCAGCAGGTCGAGGTCGCAGACCACCACCGCCGGTTCATGGAACGCACCGACCAGGTTCTTGCCCTCGGCGGTGTTGATTCCGGTCTTCCCACCGACCGCGGCATCGACCATCCCGAGCAGCGTTGTCGGAACCTGCACGACCGGCACGCCGCGCAGCCAAGACGCCGCGACGAACCCACCGAGGTCGGTGGTGGCGCCGCCGCCCAGGGCGACCACCACGTCCGTACGGGTGAAGCCCTGCTGGCCGAGCACCGACCAAAGCCGCAAGAGCGTGTCGGCGGTCTTCGCCGATTCGGCGTCAGGTAACTGCTCGACCACCACCTGTCGGCCATCAGCGCGCAGGCTCTCCGCCAGCGCTTCCGCACGGTCGGCCAAGGCCGGCGCGTGGACCAATAACACCCGCATCGCTGTCGACGGCACCCAGCTCGGGACCTCGCCGATCAGCCCGCGACCGATGTGGACCTCGTAACGATCGCCGACCGCAATGGTGGTCATGACTGCCCGAGCCAGGCGTCGATCTGTGCGGCGATGTCGGCCGGAGCGCGCTTGCCGGTGTCGACCCGCAGCGTCGCGAGGCGTTCGTACGTCGGGCGCCGCTCCCCCATCATCCGGGTCCAGCTCGCGCGCGGGTTCACTGCGAGCAGGGGCCGGGAGGCGTCGAAGCCGACCCGACCAGCGGCGTCGGCAATGGTGACGTCGAGGAAGACCACCCGGTGATCGGCGAGCAGGTCTTGAATGGCCGGTTGCATCGGCCCACCACCGCCCAGGGCCACCACAACGCCGGGTTGCTGCAGCGCATCCCGGGTCGCAGCGACCTCAAGAAGGCGGAAGGCGGGTTCACCGTCTTCGATGAAGATGTCCGAGATCTCCCGACCGTCTCGGGCAACGATCAATGCGTCGGTGTCGATGAAGTCGACCCCGCGCGCCGCAGCCAGCAGACCGCCGACCGTCGTCTTGCCGGCTCCCGGCGGACCAATCAGGACCGCGATCGGCGCAGAGTTCACCACGACCGCATCGTCTCCGGAATCGCGGCCAAGTAAGCCTTGTGGTTGCGGGCAGTCTCGGCCACGCTGTCACCGCCGAACTTCTCCACGCAGGCTTCGGCCAGCACCAGCGCGACCATCGCTTGCGCGACGACCCCGGCGGCAGGCACCGCGCAGACGTCGGAGCGCTGATGGATCGCGGTCGCGGCCTCCCCGGTGGCGACATCGATCGTGCGCAGGGCACGGGGCACCGTCGAGATCGGCTTCATCGCCGCTCGTACGCGCAGCGGTTCGCCAGTCGACATGCCGCCTTCGGTGCCACCGGCCCGGTTGCTGTCGCGCCGGATCACCCCGTCGGTGCGGTCGATCTCGTCATGCGCCGCCGAGCCGCGCCGGCCGGCAGTCACGAATCCGTCACCCACCTCGACACCCTTGATCGCCTGAATGCCCATCAACGCGCCGGCGAGACGGGCATCGAGCCGGCGATCCCAGTGCACGTGTGAACCCAGACCCGGCGGGAGGCCATAGGCGAGCACCTCGACGACGCCACCGAGGGTGTCGCCGTCGCGCTTGGCGGCATCGACCTGCGCCACCATCGCAGCGGACGCTGCCGGTTCCAGCGAGCGGACGGGGTCGGCGTCGAGCGCCACCACGTCGGCCGGCGTCGGCAAGACCGCATCGTCGCTGGTCGTCGCGGCGCCGATGGACACTGTGTGGGAGACCAATTCGATGCCATAGGCCTGCTTCAGGAAGGCTTCGGCCACGGCGCCGAGCGCCACGCGAGCAGCGGTCTCGCGCGCGGACGCCCGTTCCAGAATCGGTCGAGCCTCGTCGAAGCCGTATTTCTGCATGCCGACCAGATCGGCGTGACCGGGTCGCGGCCGAGTCAGAGGTCGGTTCCGAGCCAACTCCTGCGGCGCACCGATGTCGTCGGCGGCCTCCAACGCGTCCGGATCAACCGGGTCAGTGCCCATGACGGCCTGCCACTTCGGCCATTCGGTGTTGGCAACAGTGATCGCGACCGGCGATCCCATCGTGACGCCGTGTCGGACACCACCGACGAACTCGACCTGATCGCGCTCGAACTTCATCCGCGCGCCGCGGCCATAGCCGAGGCGGCGCCGGGCCAACGCGTCGGCCAGGTCGTTCGAACCGATCTCGACCCCGGCGGGAAGTCCCTCCAGGATTGCGGTCAATGAGGGTCCGTGGGATTCACCCGCGGTCAGCCAACGAAGCATGGGTTCGATCCTTCCATGTCGCCGCGCTCGGTCCGCGGCGCGTCCTGTCCGCGGACGGTCAGCGGTCGGCTGACGCCGAGCGTCCTGCCTCCTGCATCGCGCCCAGCGGTGCCGGATGACCGGTCATCAGCTCGATCTGTCGGGCCGCCTGGTGGATCAGCATCTCGATACCGGGAACGACCTGCGCACCGGTCTGACCCGCGGCGAGCGCGAACACGGTCGGCCAACCGGCGTAGACGACGTCGAGCCAGACCGCGCCCGGCACCGGCCGAGCCCACCCAGCCAAGACCTCGGTGGAGAAGCCGTCGGCCGCGCCTGGTGGCAGGGTCGAGATCACCACCGGTTTCAGGTGTTCGTGAGCATCATCGAGCGGGATGACCCGCACCCCCAACCCGTGGGAGCGAGCCTGCGCTAACGCAGATTGCCGCGGCTGGGATCGTACGGCCATTGTCACTGAGCGGCAGCCAAGCTGGGCCAGGGCCGCCAACGTCGAGCGCGCCGTTGCGCCCGAGCCGAGCAGCAGCGCGTCCGCGACTGGCGTCGTCGAGCCCACTCCGGCATCGGTGAGCGCAGACACGACGCCATGGACATCGGTGTTGTGGCCGAGCCAGCCGCTGGGACCGCGCACCAGAGTGTTCACCGCGCCAGTCTCCAGACCGGTCGCCGAACATTCCCGCGCGACGAGCAGCGCCTCTTCCTTCAACGGCATCGTCAATGAGAGGCCACGCCAACTGTCGTCCAGCGACTCCACGAAATCGCGCAACACCGGCGCGTCGACCTCGTAGCGTCCGTAGGTCCAGTCCGTCAGACCGAGCGCGTCGTAGGCCGCGCGATGCAAGGCCGGTGACAACGAATGCTCGATCGGGAGACCGAGAACCGCTGCCCGGTTCAACACTTGCCCGGGTTCGCTTGGCACCACTGCCGGAACTCGGCGACGTTGCGCTGGTGTTGGCCGTAGTCCGCGGTGAACTTGGTCTCACCGGTGCTCTGGTTGACCGTGACGAAGTAGAGCCAGTCGCCGGCCGCGGGCTTCGCCGCCGCCTTCAGCGCTTCCAGACCTGGGTTGTTGATCGGACCCGGAGGCAAGCCAGCATGCTTGTACGTGTTGTAGGGACTGCTGCTGTTGCGGTCCTGGTCGGTGGTCGTCACGGTGCCGCGCTTGTGCAACAGGTAGTGAATGGTCGAGTCCATCTGCAGCGGCATCTTCTTGGTCTCCCGGTTCAGAACGACCCGCGCCACCTTCGGACCATCGGCGCCAAGGCGCGACTCGCCTTGCACGATCGAGGCAACGATCACCGTGTCGCGCAGCTGGTCGCCGGTGACACCAAGGGCGTTCATCTGGCGGGTGCCGTTCTTCACCATGGCGCGCAACTGATCCACCGCAGAGGTGCCAGGATCGAAGTCATAGGTCGACGGGAACAGGAAGCCCTCAATCTTGCCGCCAGCAGCCGGTGGCAGATCAAGCTGCGACGGCTTGATCTTGGTGTAGTCAGCCAGCGGGGTGTTGGTGCGCTTGGACAGCAGCGCGTAAATCTCGGTCGCCCACAAACCCTCAGGAATGGTGACGCGGGTGCTGAGTCGCGCGCTCGGGGTCAACAGCAGTTCGACTGCTGCCTGCGAACTCATCCGCTTCTTCATCCGGTATTTGCCCGGCTGCACCTTCGCGAACTCCGGTGTGGCACCAGCCACCGCGCCGAACGTCGAGGCCGACTTGACCACGCCAGCCTGGGTCAGCGTGCGACCGATGGAGTAGCCGGAGTCACCCTGCTTCACGATGATGTCGACCGAGCCATCGCCCTGGCCCGCGTAGTCGCCACCACCGTTGGAGCCGCCGCCGAAACTAGGCAGGAAGCTCGACCCGATTGATTTGGCGGCCAGGCCACCGGCGCCCACGAAGACAACGACCGCAAGGAACATCACCAGGCAGGAGCGACGTCGCCGCTTGACCTGATCGTGATTGAACTTGGGTGGTGGCGTGGCTGAAACGCGGTCCCGACGGGCCTCCGCGCGCGAGGTCACGGAATCCTTCTTCTTGCGGTCGGGCAATTTGCCGACCGGCTCACCGCCGTCGCCGTCTCCACCGAAAATGGAGTCCGACAGGCCCGAGTCGTTCATTCAGCTCGCCCTTCCGAGTTGGTCGTCCGTCCTCGATGCCGCGGCTTGCGTCCCCCCACCGATTCACCCGGTGGCATCCCGGTTGTGCGTTCCCTGTCAAGCGCAACCTGGAGAATCATGGCAGCAGCCTGGCTGTCGATCACGTTCTTCCGCCGACGTGTCGAGATCCCGGCCTCTCCTAGGGCGCGGTGTGCATCGACGGTGGTCAGTCGTTCGTCGACCATTCGCACCCCGGTCTCCGGCATCCGGGCCACCAGAGCCCGGGCCCAGGAGCGGGCCGTATCTGCCGCCGCCCGCTCCTGACCATCCAGACTTCGGGGCAGCCCGACGATGACCTCGAGGGCCGCGCGTTCCTGCACCAAGGCGACAACTGCGGCGACATCACTACCGCCTCCGGCATCGCGCGGCAGGGTGGTCTCGGGGGTCGCCAGGACTCCGTCCGGGTCGCTGATCGCAACCCCGACCCGGACGGATCCGACATCAATCCCGATACGCACCCCGCGTCGCATACGACTCAGTCGCCTACCGTCTGCCGTACGGCGGCTTCGACGGCCTTCAGCGCATCCTCGACTTTGGTCACGTCGGTGCCGCCGCCTTGGGCGACATCCGGCTTGCCGCCGCCACCGCCACCGAGAACCCCGGCCGCGGTCTTGACCAGCGCACCGGCCTGAACACCACGGTCACGAGCACCGGCGTTGGTGGCCACGACGATGACCGGACGGCCCGCAGCGGAGCCGGTCACGGCGACCGCAGCCGGCGCGTCGCCGACCTGATCGCGCAGCGACAGCACCAAGGAACGCACCTGGTCAGCCGGCAGCTCACCGGCGTGATGGGTCAACACCTTCACACCGCCGATCACACTCGCCTGCTGCAGCAGGGAGGCCGCGCCCGCTTGAGCCTGGACCAACTGGAGTCGTTGGATCTCGCGCTCGGCTTCCTTCACCCGGCCGAGGAGGTCCTCGACTCGGCCCGGCAGCTCGGCCGCGGGCACGTTGACCAGCCCGGACAGCTGCGCCACCAGGGCACGCTCCTTGGCGAGGTAGCGCAATGCTTCGATGCCGACGAAGGCTTCCACGCGGCGTACGCCCGATCCGACACTGGACTCACCGGTCAGGGTGAGGGCGCCGACTTGCGAGGAGTGGGCCACGTGGGTGCCACCACACAGTTCGCGCGACCACGGTCCGCCGATCTCGACGACCCGGACCTGTTCGTCGTAGGTCTCACCGAACAGGGCGAGGGCGCCCCATTCGCGGGCCTGCGGCAGGGTCATGTATTGGGCCGACACCGGCAGGTCCTGGCGCACCGCGAGGTTGGCCACTTCCTCGATTTCGCTGCGGGTCTCGGGCGACAGCGCGGAGTTCCACGCGAAGTCGAGCCGCAGGTAGCCGGGCTTGTTGTACGAGCCCGACTGCAGCGCCGACGAACCGAGCACCTGCCGCAGGGCGGCGTGGATCACGTGGGTGCCCGAGTGTGCCTGACACGCAGACAGCCGCCAGTCGGCATCGACCTTGGTCTCGACCGCATCGCCGACCGCGAGGCCGCTTTCGGTGGCCTCGACGGTGTGGGCGACAAGACCCTTCACCGGGCGCTGTACGTCGCGGACGACGACCTCCCCCGACGGCCCGACGATCACGCCGGAGTCGGCAACCTGGCCACCGGACTCGGCATAGAACGTGGTGCGGTCCAGGATGACCTGACCGGTCTGACCCGGCTGCAACTCCTGCACCCGTACGCCGTCAACGACGATGCCGCGCACGGCCGCTTCGGTGTTCAGGCCCTGGTAAGCGAGCCAGTCGGTGGCGCCCAGATCGCGCAGCTCGCGCCACACGTGTGTGTCGGCGTGGCCGCTCTTCTTCGACTTCGCATCGGCCTTCGCCCGGTCACGCTGCTCCTGCATGAGGCGACGGAAACCAGGTTCGTCGACCTGGACTCCATGCTCGGCCGCCATTTCCAGGGTCAGGTCGATCGGGAAGCCGTAGGTATCGTGCAGCGCGAACGCCTGCTCGCCGGCCAACTGCGGCGCGCCGCCACCGGTCGAGGCCGCGGTCTGCTTGGCCTTGGTGACCGCGGTGTCGAGAATGATCGTGCCCTGGCCGAGGGTGCGCGCGAACGCGTCCTCCTCGCCATAAGCGATCTGACTGATCCGCGCGAAGTCGGTAGCCAGCTCCGGATAGCTCGCCTTCATCCGCTCCATCGAAACCGGAAGCAGCTCGGGCAGCGCAGGGTCGGCATAGCCGAGCAACCGCATCGCGCGCACAGCACGGCGCAGCATCCGGCGCAATACATAACCGCGACCCTCGTTGCCGGGGGTGACTCCGTCACCGATCAGCATCAACGAGGAACGTACGTGGTCAGCAACGACGCGCAGGTGGACGTCGTCAGGATGGGACTGGCCCGCTGCGTGACCCGACTTGGCGCCGTAGTCCTTGCCGGTCATCTCGGCCGCCTTGGCCAACACCGGGAAAACCTCGTCGATCTCGTAGAGGTTGTCCTTGCCCTGCAGCAGCGTCGCCATGCGCTCCAAGCCCATGCCCGTGTCGATGTTCTTTGCCGGCAGCGGACCCGCGATGTCGAAATCGGTCTTGCTGCGCACAGCGCTCAGGTCGTCCTGCATGAAGACCAGATTCCAGAACTCCATGAAGCGGTCCTCGTCGACCGCCGGGCCACCGTCGGCGCCGTATTCCGCGCCACGGTCGTAGAACAACTCCGAGCAGGGCCCGCCGGGGCCGGGAACGCCCATATGCCAGTAGTTGTCGGCCTTGTCGCGGCGGGTCAGCCGGTCCGGCGACACACCGATGATGCGGGTCCAGATGTCCCACGCTTCGTCGTCGTCTTCGTAGACGGTCGGCCAGATCCGGTCGGCGTCGAGGCCATAGCCACCCTGCGCCTGCGGCGTGGTCACCAGGCCCCAGGCGAGTTCGATCGCCTGCTGCTTGAAGTAGTCGCCGAAGCTGAAGTTGCCGTTCATCTGGAAGAAGGTGCCGTGGCGGGAGGTCTTGCCGACCTCTTCGATGTCGCCGGTGCGCACGCACTTCTGAACGCTCGTCGCCCGCGGCCACGGCGGGCTCTGCTGACCGAGCATGTAGGGCTTCATCGGCACCATGCCAGCGTTGACGAACAGCAGGTTCGGGTCGTCGTAGATCAAGGGGGCGCTGGGAACGACGGCGTGGCCGTTTTGCTCGAAGTAGGTCAGCCAGCGGCGCCGGATCTCGGCGGTATCCATGCGAATTCCTTTGGGGTTACAAAACATTCGGGAGCGGACACACGCCCATCGGCGTTGCCGGCGGTGGGCATGACGAGGCGGGGCCGATTCGGCCCTAGGTAGCTCGCGCTTCCCGGGAACCGGTCGACCCCGCCTGTGCGGCCATCGGCCACGGTGAGATTCCGGTCATCATCGGGCCAGCCTATCGGCCGGGGATGACAACCGTCGCCGCAGTTCTTCAGCCGACCGGTGTCTCCGCGGTCAACGAGGTCTTCGGCTCAGGGAAATGGCAGGCGATCCCGTGACCGAACAGGTTGCCCCCGCCTTCGAGCGGCGGCTCCTGAGTCGCGCAGATCTCCTTGGCCTTCCAGCAGCGGGTACGGAACCGGCAGCCGCTCGGCGGGTCGATCGGGCTGGGAACGTCACCGTTCAACCGGATCCGCTCCTCCGGAACGTGCCCGCGTACGACATCCAGGTCGGGAGCCGCAGACAGCAACGCCTGGGTGTACGGGTGTTCCGGCCGACCGTAGATCTCCTCGCGGTCGCCCAGTTCCATCACCTTGCCGAGGTACATCACGGCGACGCGGTCACAGAAGTGGCGCACCACCCCAAGGTCGTGGGCGATGAACACGAACGCGATGTTCAGTTCGGCGCGCAGCTTGCTCATCAGGTTCATGACCTGCGCCTGGATCGAGACGTCGAGCGCGGAGACCGGCTCGTCGGCCACAATGACCTTCGGCTCCACCGCCAGCGCGCGAGCAATGCCGATGCGCTGCCGCTGCCCACCCGAGAACTCGTTCGGGTAGCGGTTGATGTGCTCCGGGTTCAGACCGACCAGTTCGAGCAGTTCCTCGACGCGAGCCTTCGTCTTGTTCTTCGGCACCATGTCGTGCAACTGCAGCGCGGTGCCGATGATCTGCTCGACCGTGAAGCGCGGGTTCAAAGAACCGTACGGGTCCTGGAAGATCAGCTGGATGTCGCGCCGAAGCGGACGCAACTGCCGCTCCTTCATGTGCGAGATGTCCTGCCCCTGGAACTCGATGGTTCCCGAGGTCGGCTCGATCAGCCGGGTGATCAGACGACCGGTGGTGGTCTTGCCACAGCCGGACTCCCCCACTAGGCCGAGGGTCTCCCCCGCGGCCAGATCGAACGAGACGCCGTCGACCGCGCGCACCTGCAGGGTCGTCGGGAAGATACCGGAGTATTCCTTCACCGGGTAGTGCTTCACAAGGTCTCTGACGACCAGCAACGGCTCCCGACCCGCGGTCGCTTTGCGATCGTGCAGCACGGGGTCGGCCTGTGCGGCCTTACTGAGGGACGCGTCGTCGTAGGGCTTTTCGTTGCTGCTGCTCTTGTCGAGGTCAGCCATCTCGGTCACACTCCCAGCCGCGGAGCGATTTCGTCCGCGAAGATTTCGGCGGGCTCGGCCAGGTGGCAACGGCTACGGCGGCCCGGTTCACCCGGCACCGGCTCGAACTCCGGCAACACAGTCGTGCACTTGTTCCCCGGCACCCGGGAGGCGTAGTCGCACCGCGGGTTGAAGGAACAGCCCGGAGGCAGGTTGAGCAGGCTCGGCGGGTTGCCGCGCACCGGCTGCAGCGGTTCCTTCGGGTCGGACGTCAGCGACGGCACCGAGCTCAACAAGCCCCAGGTGTAGGGGTGCCGCGGAGTAGCGAGCACCTCCTTGGTGGTGCCGAACTCCACGCCGCGACCGCCGTACATGACCAGCACGTCGTCGGAGACCTCGGCCACGACCGCGAGGTCGTGGGTGATCATGATGATCGCCGAGCCGAACTCCTTCTGCAGGTCGTTCATCAGATCGAGGATCTGCGCCTGCACCGTCACGTCGAGCGCGGTGGTCGGCTCATCGGCGATCAGCAGCTTCGGGTCGTTGATCAAGCCGAGCGCGATCATGGCGCGCTGGCGCATACCGCCGGAGAACTCGTGCGGATACTGCTTGGCCCGACGATCCGGGTTCGGGATGCCGACACGTTCGAGCATCTCGACCGCACGCTTGTGCGCGACGCGCTTGCTCACCTTGTGGTGGGCCAGGTAGGCCTCGGAGAGCTGCGGCCCGATCTTCTTGAACGGGTGGAAGCTGCTCTGCGGATCCTGGAAAATCATCGCGGCTGTCTCGCTGCGCACCTTGCGGAAGGTGGACAGCGACGCGCCAACCAGTTCCTGTCCGTCGAGCATGATCGATCCGGAGATTCGCGTGCGGCGAGTGTCGTGCAAACCCATGACGGCCATGCTCGACACGCTCTTGCCCGAGCCCGACTCCCCGACGATAGCCAGGGTGCGACCTTGTTCCACCGTGTAGGACAAGCCCGACACCGCTTTGACCAGTCCGTCGGCGGTCGGGAACTGCACCGAGAGGTCTTCGACCTTCAGTACGACCTCGCCGCTGCGCTGCCGGTCACCGCGACCGCGCATCGCCCCGGTCGGGACCGCGGTCGAGCCGGAGGCGGGTTCAGCCGTGTTGTTCAGATTGAGGTTGTCGGTCATGACAGCTTCACGCGGGGGTCCACAATTCCGTAGAGCAGGTCGACGAGGAGGTTGGCGAGGACGATAAGTATCGAACCGACGATAACCACACCCGAGATAGTGGGAAGGTCACCGGTCTGCGACGAACGGAAGCCGAGCAGGCCCATCCCGGGCAGTCCGAAGATGGTCTCGGTGAAGATCGCGCCAGTCAGCTCGATGGCGACACCCATCCCGACAAGGGTCAGGAAGGGCGCGATGGCAGCGCGCAGCGCGTGCTTGATGGTGATATCGAACTCGGAGATGCCCTTGCTGCGGGCGGTTCGGACGTAGTCCTGGTTTTGGGTGTCGATCATCGACGCGCGCACATAGCGGATGTACCCGGTCGAGACATAAGCGCCATAGAACAGCCACACACCCAACAGCCCGGTGAACCATGCCCACGGGTTGTCGATGATCGAGGTGTAGGTGCTGACTGGGATGAGCCCCCAGAACTTCATGACGTACAAGAAGAAGATCGTCGCGAGCACGTAGTAGGGCACCGCGGAAGCGCCCTGCGAGCCACCGACGATGATTTTATCGAGCCATTGCCCGCGGAATCTCGCGCACAACACCCCGATCCCGATCCCGAGGATGCTGTAGACGACCATGCCACCCGCGACGATCGAGACGGTCACCGGGAACGCCTGCAACACCTCGTCGGTCACCGGCCGGTTCTGCACGTACGACCATCCCAGGCACGGTGCGGAGCAGTCCTGCGCGCCGTCATCGGTCTTGGAGTCGGTGCCGACCACAATGCCCTTGAGGTAACGCTCGAACTGCTGTGTCTTGGGCTTGTCCAGCCCCAGATTGTGTTCGATCTGAACGATGCGGTCGGGGGTGCAGTTGCGACCACACAACGCTCCGGCCGGGTCGTTCGGGCCCAAGTAGAACAGCGCGAAGGTGGCGATGATCGCCGCCAGGATCACGCTGAGTCCCAAGGCCAAACGGCGCAAGATGTAGATCAGCACGTACGTAGGCTCCTCGTTCGATCGGTCACGTCGTCAGACGCGGCCGCGGTGATGCACACGGTGGGTGGGGGCACCGGCAGCAAGCTGCCGGCACCCCCACCCGTTGGGTAGCTTCGGTGATCAGCCGACCCAGAGCGACGGCAGGTCAGGCATGCCGGCGTTGGGGTCGATGAGCACGTTGTGCACCTTGGTGCCGAAGATCGTGGCGCCCTTGGAGTAGGACGTCGGGATCGCCGGGAGCATCGTGGTCAGGATCTTCTTGTCCAGCGCGGTCCACTTCGGGCCCTGCTGCTCAATCGGGAGGGCCGCGATGTCGGACATCTCCTTGTCGAGGCCGGTGTCCTTCAGGTTACCGACACCACCGTTGATCGGGTTGGTGCTGCTGAACAGCGGCGGGTAGATCGAGTCACCGGCCGGCCAGTCGTAGCACCAACCGCTGACGCCCTGGTAGAGGTTGACGTTGTGGGTCGTCTCACGGCGCTTCTTGCGCAGCTCGGTGCCACTGACACCAATCGCCTTCACCTTGAAGCCAGCAGCCTGAAGCAGCGGACCACGCACAGCCTCGACCTTCTTGGCGGTCGCGTCGTCGTTGCGGTAGTAGTACGACAACTCGAAGTTCGACTTACCGGCAGCCGCAAGCATCTGCTTGGCCTTGGCCGGGTCGCCGTTGCCGGTGCCCGGGAACATCGGGTCGGTGTACTTGGTGAAGCCCGGGACCTGCGGCGCACCCAGGGTGGTTGCCGGGGTGTAGTCGAACTTGGTCGAGCCACCGGCGATCCGGATCTGGTTGTACGGGTAGGCCACGGCGATCGCCTTGCGCACCTCGAGCGGGATCACCTGGGTGTCCATCGTGACGTACGAGACACACGGCGACGGACCGTTGGCGACCTGGTTCTTCTTGGCGCCGAGTGCATCGCTCAGGATCGACGCGTCGACACCGTCGTAGGACAGGGTCGTCTGGTCGGTGCCGTTGTCGGCCATGATCGACTTGGCAGTGGTCGGAATGTCCTTGCCGAAGTTGAACTGGAACGTGTCGGGGTACTGGTGACGCGCCGGGTCGCTCGCGGCGTCCCAGTTGGTGTTCTTGACCAGCGTCAGCGAGGCGCCCTTGGTGTACTGCTTGATCTTGTAGGGACCGTTCGAGACCCAGTGCAGCTGGTAGTTGGTCTTGTCGTCCTTGGCCTTCGGGATTGCACCAAACATGGTGAACGCCGCGAAGTAGGGGAAGGACTGCATCTTCTTCGCAAGGTGGAAGGTCACGACGCCGGTCGCGTCGTCACTCTCGACACCCTCGAACTTCTCGCCCGACTTCCAGGGACCCTTGTACTTGTCGCCACCCTTGATGTACTCAAGCTGGTAGGTCGGACCGCCCGGCAACTCTTCCTGGGCGAACGAACGCTCGAACGAGTAGGCGATGTCGGAGGCCTTGATGGCGGTTCCGTCTTCGTACTTCAGACCCTTCTTCAGGGTGAACTTCCAGGTCAGGCCGTCCTTCGACTGCTCACCCAGGTCGGTGGCCATGTCGGGCACCAGCACCGACTTGCCGTCGAGCACCCGGTAGGTGGTCAGGGTGCGGGTCGTCAGGCGCATGATCGCCGCGGTGTCCTGGTAGTACTGCGACGACGGGTCGGTCGACTCCGGAATCGAGTTGACGTTCAGGGTGATGGTGCCACCCTTCTTGGCGCCGGACACGTCGGCAGCCGGACCCTTGGCGTCGGGCTGGAAGGCCGCGCTCGCCGGAACCTTTTCGTACTGGTCGCCGAGGCCCTGGGAGGTGTTACCCGCCCCGCCAGTGCCACTGGTCGACGAACTGCTCTTGCTTCCGCCACCACAGGCGGCGAGGGACAGGGATCCTGCCGCCGCGAGGGCGACAACCTTGGTCCAGCGCATTGTTTCTCCTTCTTGATCCCTACGAGCCTGTTGGTCGTAGCGGTGTTGGGGGCGACCGGCGCGTATGCCGGTCACGATGTTTTTTATCGGCGGGTCTGCGGGTTGAAGGCATCGGAGACGGCGTCTCCGAGCAGGCTCAGCGCAAGCACCAGCAGGGCGATGCTCAGCACCGGCACCCACAACCAGATGGGGTAGGTGTCGAAGTACGACGTGGAAGCAGAGATGGTTTGGCCCCAGGAAACGATCGGGTCCTGCAACCCGATACCCAGCAGGGACAGACCGGCTTCAGTCGCGATGTAGCCCGGGATCAGAACGGTCAGGTTCACGATGATCGGGCCCAGCAGATTGGGCAGCATCTCCTTGAAGACGATGCGGTTGGTCGGCGCACCCAACGCACGGGCAGCCTGCACGAATTCACGTTCGCGCAGCGAAAGCACCTCACCTCGAATCAACCGGGCAAGACCCGGCCACCCGAAGGTGACCAACAAGACGATCACCGCGATGAACTGGATCGTCGCTTGCTTGCCGGGCTCCACGTAGCCGCTGACATCCGGGTTGCCGAACCGGGCGACGGTGATCGGTACGACCGCAAACGCCATCAGGATGAACGGCAGGGACAACAGGAAGTCGATGATCCAGGACACCGTTCGGTCGATCCACCCACCCAGGAAACCGCTCAGCAGGCCCATCGTCACGCCCACGATCAAAGTGGCGATAGCACCCACGATGCCAACGATGAGGCTGGGGCGAGCGCCGTGGACCCAGCGGTAGAAGAGATCGCGCCCCGTCTGCGGTTCGATGCCCAACGGGTGGGCTCCGCTGACGGTGAAGTTCGGAAACGTCGTGTCCGGGTTCAGCAGGTCCTGGTGGGGCGCCGAGTCGACACCGACGATGTTGGTGATGACGTCCTGGAAGATGCCCATGAGGACGAAGAGCACGATGATGGACGCGCAGACGATGGCGACCTTGTCCTTCTTCAACCGTTCCCAGGCGATCCTGGTGGGCGACTTGCTCGCGCCGCTCTTCCCGCTCCGACCGGGCGCAGGCATCTCCTGCAAGGGGTCGGGAGTCGCTTCTGCGACCGTCTGCGGGTTGACGCTCATGGATCCTCCGTGGTGGCGGTTTCGTCCGTTGCCTGATCGACACCTGTTGGTGTCGCGATGCGGTGCGGACACGCCACTCGAGTTCCTGTGGAGGCTCTACGAATGATTCCCCGGCGTCCGCGCCGTGAGACAACTTGCCACAGGATTTTTGAAGTTCAACCCGGCGGGGGCCGACGGTCACACAATTGTTACCAAGTGTCCGCACGGCTCTTTCACGGGTTACGGATGGTGGCCCGCAGGGTTTCCCAGCGCTGTCCGAGGGAAGATTCCCACCCGCGGTCACTCGGGTGGTAGTAGTCCGCCACGCCCAGTAGGTCATCGGGCAGGAATTGTTGTGGCCCAACGCCGTACGGCTCATCGTGGGTGTAGCGGTAGCCCGCGCCGTGACCGAGCGCGGCAGCCCCTGCATAGCCCGTTCCGCGCAGGTGGCTCGGCACTGCCCCACCGCGCCCCGCACGGACGTCGGCAATCGCCGCGTTGACCGCGGCATAGCTTGCATTCGACTTGGGCGCAAGACAATTGTGGACGACTGCCTGGCCCAGGATCAGTCGCGCTTCGGGCATTCCGATCTGGGCGACGGCGTGCATCGCGGCCACCGCGGTCTGCAGCGCGGTGGGGTCGGCCATCCCGATCTCCTCCGAGGCGGAGATGACGATCCGGCGCGCGATGAACCGCGGGTCCTCCCCCGCTTCAAGCATCCGGGCGAGGTAATGCAGGGCCGCGTCGACGTCGCTGCCGCGCATCGACTTGATGAACGCCGAGGCCACGTCGTAGTGCTGGTCGCCACCCTTGTCGTAGCGCACAACCGCGGCGTCCATCGCCTGAGCCGCGTCTTCGACGGTGATGGTCACCGGCAGTGTGCTGCCGGCGCGGTCTTGGGCGACACCGGCCGCCGCCTCGAGCGCGGTCAGTGACCGGCGAGCGTCACCGCCGGCCATTCGTACGAGGTGATCGAGGGCTTCCTCGTCGAGCTCGAAATCGTTGCCGAGGCCGCGCTCGTCTTCCACTGCGCTTCGGACGAGGTCGCGGACATCGTCGTCGGTCAGCGATTTCAGCGTGATCATCACCGAGCGGGACAACAACGGGGCGATCACTGAGAACGAAGGGTTCTCGGTCGTGGCGGCCACCAGGATGATCGTGCGGTTCTCGACCCCAGGCAACAGGGCGTCCTGCTGCGCCTTGGTGAAGCGATGGATTTCGTCGAGGAAAAGCACCGTGTCGCGGCCATAGAGCGATCGTTCCCGGACCGATTGTTCAAGCACCAGGCGCACATCCTTGACCCCGGCGCTGATCGCCGACAGTTCGACGAACCGGCGCTCCGTGGCGCCGGCGACCAGGTGGGCCAGCGTGGTCTTGCCGGTTCCAGGCGGACCCCACAGGATCGCCGAGACGGGCCCGGCAGCTCCGGCGGCGCCTTCGACCAACCGGCGCAACGGACTGCCGACTTTCAACACGTCCTGTTGGCCGCGCACCTCATCGAGGGTGCGCGGGCGCATCCGGACGGCGAGCGGGGGCAGGCTGCCGCCCACGGCGCCGATCGCAGCGGGGGTGGAGAACAGATCGTCGGACACAACTGCCACGCTATCGGCCGTGACCGACGACCTCCGCACCCTGCATGGCCGCGACGAGTTGCTCGCCACGACCGACAACGATCCCTACATCCGGTGGGAGTGTTCGGCCGACCTGCTCGAGGTGGCGTGGCAATTCGGCGACGCGGTGGGCTTTCGTCGACGCAGTCCATTCCGGCGGATGACCCAGCTGAACCTCGTCGGCCCGGGCGCCGACATTGCCGCGCTGGTCGACGCACTGCTTGCCAACGGCTGGCCGGAGGTCAGTGGTGTATCGGTCGACCAAGAACACCTTTCGCTGATGGAGGACCGGCTCCCCCTTGGTCAGGGTGGCGATTGGGACTGGATGTGGACGACCACCGCACCGGCGCTGCCGGCCGGCATCGAGGTGGTTGAACTGAACGACACCAGCGATGCGCCGGAACTGTTGCGGCTCAACGAGATCGGCAACCCGACTGCGGAGTCTGAGCCGGGAAAGGGCGTCACCGAGCGGTGGCTCGGGGTGCGCACCGCGGGGCGGATCCTCGCGGCAGGTGCGCTGCACCGTACGGGCGCCGGAGCGCCGCACCTGACCGGCATCGTGACGCACCCCAGGGCGCGCGGGCAGGGCTTGGGCGCGGCGGTGACGGCTGCCCTGACGGCGGCAGCGATCGCCAGCGACGGGGTCTGCACGCTCGGGATGTACAGCGGCAACGACGTCGCCCGCCGGCTTTACCACCGCCTTGGCTACCGCACCGCCCACGCCTGGGCCTCCCGCCCCCTACGTCCGTAGTAATGCTTTTTGGTCGCAATAGCGACCACTTCCCCTGGTCCTGATGAAATGTCCTCATGACCGACTACGACCACGCGCTCGAACTCACCGCGGCCGACAGTGGATTCACCGCGCAACTCAGCGATGACTGGGCGATCGGCGAGGCGATTAACGGCGGCCTACTCATGTCGCTGTCCGCGGCGGCCACCGCGCAACTGACCCCGCAGCACCCCCACCCGTTGACGTACAGCGGGGTCTTCCTCTCCCCCGGCGCCGCCGGGCCGGCGACCGTCACGCCGACCGTCCTGCGGCAGGGCCGGCGGATGAGCACGGCGCAGGTCAGCGTTCACCAAGGCGATGCCGAACGCGTACGAGCGCTGCTGACCCTGGGCGATCTCGCCCACCACGCTGCCCCGGTACGGCGGACGGAACCGATGGCGCAGATCGCTCCGGTCGAGCAATGCGTGTCGGCGCAGGACGCGCCGCCGAGCGAACTCACCAAGGCTGACCTGCTCAAACGCTTCGACATGCGGCTCGACCCCGCGACGGTCGGATGGGCGCTCGGGAAACCCTCCGGTGCGGGTGAGATTCGCGGGTGGATTCGCTTCGCCGACGGACGCGAGCCCGATGCGATCTCGCTGCTGACGTTTCTTGACGCGTTTCCGCCGGTCGCGTTCGACCTCGGCTCGGTCGGTTGGGTCCCGACGATCGAGTTCACCGGTTATGTGCGCGCCGAGCCGGCGCCGGGCTGGTTGGCGCTGCGAATCAGCACCTCGACCGTGACCGGTGAGTTGCTCGAGGAGGACGCGCAGTTGTGGGACTCAACCGGCCGGTTAGTTGCGCAATCTCGCCAACTCGCGTCGGCGCGTTTCGCCGACTGACACGGCTGCTGAAGAAAACTGGTCGCTATAACGACCAGATTCCTTTACTACGGGTGTAGGTGGGGGGCTAGCTCGCGGCGCAACTCAGCAGCGCCACTGCGCGGGTCGTGGTGAATGGTGTTCAGGCCCAACGCAATTGCGGTGTCGACGTTGCGCGGGTTGTCGTCGACGAAGAGCGTCTGCTCCGGCTCGAGACCGAGGTCGTCGAGCACCGCAGTGAAGTAGTCCCCGTCCGGCTTCATCGCGCGCACCTCGCAGGAGTAGTAGGCGCCGTCGACGCGCCGGTCATAACCCAGTTTGCGGCCCATCAGCTCCCGTCGCAGGTCGTGCTGGTTGGTCGCCAACACGCACTTCAGCCCGGTGGCTCGCACGTCATCGACCACCTGCCAGGCCGCCTCGTCGGGTTCGAACATTGCCCATAGCCCGAGGACGTCGTCGAGGTCAAAGGTCGGGTATCGCTGCGCCAGCAACTCCCCGATGACCACCCGCAGCGGCTGCTGACCACGCAGCGCGGGCACCTCAGCCATGTAGAGGTCGTACATGAAGTCGGTTCCGCCGAACTGCGCCGTCGCGTCTTCCCAATCCGGGCTCGGGTGTTGGAGCACGCCGTCGCAGTCCCACAAAATCGCCTCAATCACGGCCGCGACATTACGGCAACGGCGTCAGCCAGCCAGCAGGCGCCGCAGCTTCCACAGCGTGACGTCCAGGCTCGACCGGCCATTTGCGGCTCTCCACGCCACGCCCTCGACCCCGGCGCGCAGACCCCACCACCGTGCGCGTTCCAGCAGACCCGATTCCGGCGACGGGAGGTCGGCGACTATCCGCTCGGCCACCTGCGGACCGAGGTCGAACATCAACAAGGCGAGATCACGCGCGGGGTCACCGGCAACGGCGTCACTCCAGTCGATGATGCCGCTCACCCGACCGTCAGCGCCAATAATCACGTGTTCGTCACCGAGGTCGTTGTGACTGAAAGACATTCGCTCATCTGCCGCAAGAATTGGTTCGGCCAGGAAGGCTTCGATCTGGCCTCGGTCGGTCACCGGAAGCAGGTGAGCCACCGCTTCGTAGGATCGCTTTGTCTCGACCAACCATTGCCTGGCGGTCGTTGTTGGGCCCGCGACAACGGTGAGAACCTCTGCGACCGGAACCGACCACAACCCAGCTAGGAACTGCGCCATCGTCGCCGCGAACTCGGCAAGGTCAGCGGGCGGCCGAAGGTCTGCGCCGGCGCCTGGAACCAGAGTGCCGAACAGCACCCCCTGTTCGATGTCTGCCGCAAGATTCCGTGAGGTGCCCAGACTCGAATGCTGCGACACGAAGTCCAGCAACGCGATGTCCTGCGTCGCCGTTCGCGAGCGCAGCAACGGGTCGGCGATCTTCGAGATGCGCACCACGAAACTCTCGCCGACGGCGTACGCGATGTTGTCGAAACCCTCACCCAGCTCAACCAGCGGCTGGTCGGCGTACGACGGGGCAATGTCTGCCAGCACCGCGCGCGGGTCGATGTCTCGGCGCGGCAGCATCCGGCCACCCTGCCAGGCGCCAGCGGCGGTTGCCACCGGTTAACCCACAAACCACCAGTGGATGCAGCTCCACGTCGGTGTCGACGTGGAACTGCATCCACTCAGGTCAGGCTTGGCTCACGCCTGCTCGACGGCGTCCTTCGCGGCAGCCGGCTTCGCGTCGACGCCCGCCTCCTTGCGCTGCTGCGTCGTGATCGGCGCCGGGGCAGCGGTCAGCGGGTCGTAGCCGCCACCGGACTTCGGGAACGCGATCACCTCACGGATCGAGTCGAATCCACCCAGCAAAGAGCAGATGCGGTCCCAGCCGAAGGCAATTCCGCCGTGCGGCGGGGCGCCGAAGGAGAACGCCTCGAGCAGGAAACCGAACTTCTCCTGCGCTTCCTCCTGCGACAAGCCCATGATCTTGAACACCCGCTCCTGGATGTCGCGCCGGTGAATACGGATCGAGCCGCCGCCAATTTCGTTGCCGTTGCAGACCATGTCGTAGGCGTAGGCGAGCGCCTCACCGGGCTCGGTGTCGAAGGTGTCCAGGAACTCCTTCTTCGGCATGGTGAACGCGTGGTGAACCGCGGTCCATTTGCCCGAACCCACGGCGACGTCACCGGAGGCGACGGCGTCAGCGGCCGGCTCGAACAGCGGAGCGTCCAGGACCCACAGGAACGACCAGGCCGACTCGTCAATCAGCTCGCAACGCTTGCCGATCTCCAACCGGGCCGCGCCAAGCAACGCACGCGACGACTTCACGTCACCGGCAGCGAAGAAGATGCAGTCGCCCGGTTGCGCGCCGACGTGCGCCGGCAGCGCCGCCTTCTCGGCGTCGGTCAGGTTCTTGGCCACCGGTCCGGTGAGCTCTCCCTCGGCGGTGAACAGGACGTACGCGAGACCCTTGGCGCCGCGCTGCTTGGCCCATTCCTGCCAGGCGTCGAGTTGGCGACGCGGCTGGGAGGCACCACCGGGCATGACAACCGCACCGACGTACGGCGCCTGGAACACCCGGAAGGTGGTGTCCTTGAACAGGTCGGTGCACTCGGTGAGTTCGTTGCCGAACCGCAGGTCCGGCTTGTCCGAGCCGTAGCGAGCCATCGCGTCGGCATAGGTCATCCGCGGGAACGGGGTCAGCAGCTCGACGCCGATGACCTGCCACAGCGCCTTGGCGATCGACTCACCGAGCTCGATGATGTCGTCCTGCTCGACGAAGCTCATCTCGATGTCGAGCTGGGTGAACTCCGGCTGCCGGTCGGCGCGGAAGTCCTCGTCGCGATAGCAGCGGGCGAGCTGGAAGTAACGCTCCATGCCGCCGACCATCAGCAGCTGCTTGAACAGCTGCGGGCTCTGCGGCAGGGCGTACCAACTGCCCGGCGCCAGGCGGGCCGGCACCAGGAAGTCGCGCGCGCCCTCAGGGGTCGAACGGGTCAGCGTCGGGGTTTCGATCTCGACGAAGTCACGCTCGGCCAACACCGAGCGGGCCGCGGCGTTCACCTTGCTGCGCAGACGCAGCGCGCCGCCTTGAGCGGGGCGTCGCAGGTCGAGGTAGCGATACTTCAGTCGAGTTTCCTCACCGACGGTGATCCGCTCGTCGATCTGGAACGGCAATGCGGCGGACTCGCTCAGCACCTCGATCTCGTCGGCGACGACATCGATCTCACCGGTGGGCAGGTCCCGGTTGACGTCCTTGGAGTCGCGCGGGGTGACGGTGCCGGTGACCTTGATGCAATATTCGTTGCGCAGGTCGTGGGCGGTGCCGGTCAACACCTCGTCACGAGCCACCACCTGTACGAAGCCGCTGGCGTCGCGCAGGTCCAGGAAGGCCACACCGCCGTGGTCGCGGCGGCGGCCCACCCAGCCGGTGAGGGTGACGGTGGAGCCGGCGTCGCTGGATCGCAGGGTGCCGGCTTGATGGGTTCGAAGCATCGTCGTGCCTTTCGGGTCGGGTCCACGAAAGGTAACCGCGGATCTGCGGTTCCTTCGCGGAACGGCAGCCCGGGAGGTGTGGGCGGGGGCTAAGTCGCGGTGCCACCACACCTTCGCCGGAAGATCTCCGGCCTCGCTCGTCGATACGCCGTACGCGCGGTGCGCAGCCGAGCCGAGGCTCCGA
Source organism: Calidifontibacter terrae (assembly GCF_054778835.1). Taxonomy (NCBI): domain Bacteria; kingdom Bacillati; phylum Actinomycetota; class Actinomycetes; order Micrococcales; family Dermacoccaceae; genus Calidifontibacter; species Calidifontibacter terrae. The sequence continues at coordinate 20,476 of NZ_BAAGZF010000015.1, read as the reverse complement.
CGGATCGTCACTCCATCACTGCGAACGTCGCCAATGTTAGAGCACAGCGTCGAGGTAGAGCCAACGCCCACCGCGCCGCGCAAAGCTGCTGCGTTCGTGCAGTTGCCCACCTTCGTAGGTCGCGGTGAACTCGACGATGCCCGCGTCGTCGTCGGGGCCACCGGCTTCTGTCTCCTGGACGGTGAGTCCGGTCCAGACGGTGTCGTGGTCGAGGGTGACCTCGGTCGGGCGCGTACGGGGGTGCCAGGTGCGCCACAGATGCTCCCGGTTGCCATAGAAGTACGCGGTGTAGCGCGAGCGCATCAGTTCCTCCGCCGTCTGCGCCAAGCGTTCGGTCGTCAGCAGCGGGCCGCAACAGGCGTCGTACGGCAGCAGGGAGTCACACGGGCAGAGGGGGCACTGAACGTCGGTCACTCCCCCAGTCTCGCTCAGACGCTGGCGAGGTGGGCAGGACCGTCGCGCACCCGCCGCCGGAGAAACACCCGTCCGGGCGAACGGGGACCGCGCCAACGTCCGACGGGACCGCCTCCTACCATGGACCCGTGTCCAAGGTTCTGAACTCCCTGCCCGTCGGCGAACGCGTCGGCATCGCCTTCTCCGGAGGTCTCGACACCTCCTGTGCTGTCGCTTGGATGCGCGCCGGAGGCGCCGTCCCGTGCACCTACACCGCCGACCTCGGCCAGTACGACGAGGACGACATCGACTCGGTGCCCGGCAGAGCCACTCAGTACGGCGCCGAGTTGGCCCGGCTGGTCGACTGCAAGCCGCTGCTGGTCCAGGAGGGTCTGGCCGCGATCGCTTGTGGCGCCTTCCACATCCGCTCTGGCGGCCGAACCTACTTCAACACCACGCCGTTGGGTCGCGCCGTGACCGGCACGATGCTCGTCCGCGCCATGGCCGAGGACGGCGTCTCGATCTGGGGCGACGGATCGACGTACAAGGGCAATGACATTGAGCGGTTCTACCGCTACGGGTTGCTGGCCAACCCCGGCCTGCGCATCTACAAGCCGTGGCTCGATGCCGATTTCGTGAGCCAGCTGGGTGGCCGCCAGGAGATGTCCGAGTGGCTGGTCGAACACGGCTTTCCCTATCGCGACAGCGCGGAGAAGGCCTACTCCACCGACGCCAATATCCTCGGCGCCACTCACGAGGCCAAGACGCTTGAGCACCTCGACACTTCCTTGGAGATCGTCGAACCGATCATGGGCGTGGCGTTCTGGGACGACACGGTTGCGATCGAGACCGAAGACGTCGTCATCAGGTTCGAACGCGGTATGCCGGTTGCGATCAACGGCGACGAGTTCGCCGGCGACCAGGTTGCGCTGTTCCACCAGGCGAACGTGATCGGTGGCCGCCACGGCCTGGGCATGAGCGACCAGATCGAGAACCGGATCATCGAGGCGAAGTCCCGCGGCATCTACGAGGCGCCGGGCATGGCCCTGTTGCACGCTGCGTACGAACGCCTACTGAACGCCGTCCACAACGAGGACACTGTCGCTGCGTATCACAACGACGGTCGCCGGCTGGGTCGGTTGTTGTACGAAGGTCGCTGGTTCGACCCGCAGTCGCTGATGCTCCGCGAGGGCCTGCTGCGCTGGGTTGCCTCGGCCGTTACCGGCGAGGTCACCTTGCGACTGCGGCGCGGCGAGGACTACTCGATCGTCAACACCACCGGCGAGGGCTTCAGCTACCACCCGGACAAGCTGTCGATGGAACGCACCGAGGATGCCGCGTTCGGTCCGGTCGACCGCATCGGCCAGCTGACTATGCGGAACCTGGACATCGCCGACACGCGCTCCAAGTTGGAGCTCTATGCCCAGCAGGGAACGCTGCCGCAGCGCGAACACGACCTCGTCGGTGAACTCGAGCCGGGCGGTGCGCGACAGATCTCCTCGAACCCGACGGCCTCCGGATCCGACGAGGAATCCTTGGACCGCGCGGCGTTCGACCTCGGAACCGACTGACGAGGGCCGCCGCCGATCGCGGCAGCTGGACGACGCACGCTGATCAGTCTGCGACCGAGCAATCGGTGTATGACCGCACGCACCGTGGTGTGAGGAGATAACAACCGAGCAGTCGGCCCGGGAACGACGCCGCCAGGTAGGTCTGCCAGCGCAGATCCTCCGGCGTCAATTCCGGACCGCCGGGCCGGGCGTAGCCGGCAATCACAGAGCAGCCGTCCTCTTCGACCAGGTCGCCGAGCTGCCGCAACATGAGAGTGGGGTCGGGAGCCGGAAACGGCACGTCCTCGATGACCATCGGCTGCGTCAGGTAATCGTCCTCGTCGAGGATCATCAATCCGATCGAGCGACGCATTCGGCTCTTCACGGAGACGAACTCGTTGAGCAGGTCGGCATATTGGTGGGGAGAGATCTGGCCCTCGAGCCAGGCGGTCGAGTCAGCTGTCGAAGTCATCCCGGGAGTCTGAGCCATCCCACAGGCTGGTGGCGGAATTCCACAGCCAGCAGTTAGGACTGCAGTTCACTTCCCGCGTCGATCGACGTGCCCGGAAATCCGGGGAACCCAACTCCCGGACCTGACGAATTGCAGTCCGGGGTGCGGTCAAAGCAACGTTGCCAGCCGGTCGAAAGCGGTGTGCAGATCCTCGGTCGACCCACAGAACGACAGCCGCATGAAGCGGTGCCCGTCGATCGGGTCGAAGTCGATGCCCGGCGCCAACGCCACACCCGTACGGTCCAGCACCTGCAGGCACCACTGCTGCGAGTCATCGGTGAGGTGACCGATGTCGCAGTACGCGTAGAAAGCTCCATCGGGTGGCGCGAAGGAGGTCACGCCGAGCTCCGGCAGCCGGTCGAGCACCACCTGGCGGTTGCGCGCATAACGCTCGACGTGGCCGGTCAGTTCTGCGGTGGCTTCGTCGGTGAAGGCGGCGACGGCGCCGACCTGCGACACCGCCGGCGCGCAGATGGCGAGGTTTCCCTGCAGCAGTTCGACCCGGCGTACGAGGTATTCGGGCACCAGGTTCCAGCCGAGCCGCCAACCGGTCATCGAGTGGAACTTGCTCACCGAGCCGAGCACCACCGCTTCGCGCGAAGTCTTCCAAGCGCTGGTGGTCGGGCGGCCGAAGGCGATGCCATGGTAGATCTCGTCGGAGAGCAACAACACCTCGTTGGCTTCACACCAGCGGGCGATCGCGGCGAGCTCGAGGGGGTCGATGATGGTTCCGGTCGGATTCGCCGGGCTGGCGATGATCAGCCCGTCGGGCTTGGTCGGCAACGCCTCAAGCTGCGCCACCGAGGGTTGAAACCGCTGCTGCACACCACATTCCAGGTCGAGCACTGTCAAGCCCAGTGCCCGGATCGTGTTGCGGTAGGCGGGATATCCGGGCCGGGTCATCGCGATCGTTGCCCCAGCGTCGAAGGCCGCCATCAACAGGGTGCTGAAGCCGCCCGAGCTACCGGAGCTGATCACCACCTGTTCCGGGTCTACCGATACACCGTACGAACGGTCGTAGTGACCTGCGATCGTCGATCGCAGCTCACTGATGCCCTTCGCCTCCGTGTAACCAAGAGTCTGCGATTCCAGCGCCTCGCGCACCCGACGGCGTACGGGTGCCGGCGCGGGTGTCGACGGCTGGCCGACGCAGAGCAGAATCGCGTCGCCGTGAGTCTGTTGCCGCCGCGTCGCTGCGGCCAGCAGTTCCATCACATGGAAGGGCGGCACGCTCCCCCGCTGCGACAGCCGGGCCATCAGCGGTAGGCGGGGTGGGTCGTCCAGGGCGCGTCGGCCGGTCGCAGACTTGCGAAGTCATCAGCGACCGCGCGCGCGGCGGCCAAGACCCCACTGATGGTGGTCGCGTTGTGCAGCCGTCCATCGAACGCCGCCTCGATGGCTTTGTTCAGCGGCACCCACACGGTTGGCATGTCGACCTCTTCACCCTCGCGAATGAAGTCGTCCAGGGTGCGCTCGTGAACATCGCGGGCCAGGAACACCCGGATGTTTTCCGAGCTGCCGCCCGGTGAGAGGAACAAGTCGAGCAACACCCCCCAGCGGTCCGCACCGAGATCCGCCTCCTCAGCCAGCTCTCGCTGCGCAGCCGCCAGCGGGTCCTCTCCGGCGATGTCGAGCAGGCCGGCCGGGACCTCCCAGTCATAGGTGCCCACGGGATGCCTGTACTGCTGAATGAGCAGTACTTCGGGACCGTCGGATCCCTCCCGCAGGGCTACCACGGCGACGGCTCCGGTGTGCTGCACGAAATCCCGGGTGACCACCCCGGCTGCACCGAGGTCGACATCCTGGGTCACGACGTCCCAGACGTGGCCGGCAAACGCAGTCACGCTGCGTACGACGGGCTGCGGGTCGAAGCGATCCGCGAGGCTCATGCGGACGGCTCGGCGTCGCGCTCCACCTCAACGAGGCGCGCGGCGCGCTGCTGGTCGATAGCGGCTCCGATCAGCCCGGCGAACAGCGGGTGGGCGCGGTGCGGACGGGACTTGAACTCCGGGTGAGCCTGCGTCGCGACGTAGTAGGGGTGGACGTCCTTCGGCAGCTCCACGAACTCCACGAGGCCCCACTCGGGGTGGGTTCCGCTGATCACCAGACCGGCCTCGGTCAGCTGCGGCAGGTAGTCATTGTTGACCTCGTAGCGGTGCCGGTGACGCTCCACCGCAGTTGTGGCGCGATAGGCTCCCGCAACGACCGATCCCTCGACCAGGGTCGCGGTCTGAGCGCCCAGGCGCATCGTTCCGCCCAGGTCTCCGGCGCCCTCGACGAAGCTCTTCTGCTCCTCCATCGTGGCGATGACCGGTGCCGTGGTGTCCGGGTCGAACTCCGAGGACGAAGCGTTCTCGATGCCGGCAACGTTGCGGGCGTATTCGATGACCATGCACTGCAGGCCCAGGCAAATGCCCAGCGTCGGCACCTCGTGTTCGCGGGCCCACTTGAGCGCGCCAAGTTTGCCCTCAATGCCTCGTACGCCGAATCCACCCGGGATGAGCACCGCGTCGACGCCGCCGAGGGACTTGCTAGCACCGGCGTCGGTGGCACAGGTGTCGCTGGCGACCCAACGGATCGTGACCTTCGCGTCGTGGTGGAAACCACCGGCACGCAGGGCTTCAGTCACCGAGAGGTAGGCGTCGGGCAGATCGATGTATTTGCCAACGAGGGCGACCTCGACCTGGTGTTCGGGGTTGTGAACACGGCGCAGCAGGTTGTCCCAGCTGTCCCAGTCGACGTCCTTGAACCGCAGGTCGAGCCGGCGCACAACATAGGCGTCGAGCCGCTCGCCGTGCAGGACCTTCGGAATGTCATAGATGCTCGGCGCGTCAACGCAGGCCGCCACGGCTTCCAGGTCGACATCGCAGGATTGCGCGATCTTCTTCTTGATCGACTCCGGCAGTTCCCGGTCGGCGCGCAGCACCAGCGAGTCGGGCTGGATGCCGACCTGGCGCAGGGCCGCAACGGAGTGCTGGGTCGGCTTGGTCTTGAGCTCGCCGCTCGGAGCGAGGTAGGGCACGAGCGACACGTGCAGGAAGAACACGTTGTCGCGGCCGAGGTCCTGGCGCACCTGCCGCGCGGCTTCGAGGAACGGCAGCGACTCGATGTCGCCGACGGTGCCGCCGATCTCGGTGATGATCAGGTCGACGTCGGGGCCGGCCTGGGCCCGCATCTGGGACTTGATCTCGTTGGTGATGTGCGGGATCACCTGCACCGTGTCACCGAGGTATTCGCCGCGGCGTTCCTTGGCGATGACCTCGCTGTAGACCCCTCCGGTGGTCACATTCGCGCTACCGGCGAGGTTGCGATCCAGGAAGCGTTCGTAGTGACCAATGTCGAGGTCGGTCTCGGCCCCGTCGTCGGTCACGAACACCTCGCCGTGCTGGAACGGGTTCATCGTTCCCGGGTCGACGTTGATGTAAGGGTCGAGCTTCTGCATGGTGACCCGCAAGCCACGCGCTCCCAGAAGATGTCCGAGGCTAGAGGCCGTCAGGCCCTTGCCGAGCGAGGAGGCAACGCCTCCGGTTACAAAGATGTGCTTCGTCGTCTCCGCCACGGGCTGCCAGCCTACGCGATCGAGTTTGGCAGCAGGGACCGGTAGGTCGATTCGACCTGTTTGAGCGCATCCGAAGCCGTCGGCAACGCGTCGGCGCGGGCCGATGCCCGCTGCTTCAACGCCGTACGATCTGCCTCGTCGCCCAGCAGTCGGGAGATCGCGCTCCGCAGGGCCGCTGAATCGCCAAATGGCACGAGGCAAGCGCCGTCGCCGACCACGTCTGCTGTTCCGCCGACGTCCGTTGCCACGATCGCGGCGCCCGCCTGGAGCGCCTCCTGCAGCCAGACGGGCTGCCCCTCCCACGATGCCGTCGAGACGACCAGATCGGCGGCGCGCAGCAGATCGGGAACATCGGTGCGGTGACCGAGCAGGGTGACCGGCGCCCCCTGGCGCTCGATCCGGGACTGCAGATCGGCACGCTCCGGTCCATCGCCGGCCACGACCCAACGGCTCTCCGGATGGTCCGTCGCCAGTTCCGCTGCCACGTCGACAGCCAGATCGATTCGCTTCTGCTCGGCCAACCGGCCTACGACCAAGATGAGCTGGTCACCACCGAATTCGCTTCGTACGTCTGCGGGTTCGCGCACCGGAGCCGACAGCGTCCCGGCTGGAACGAGCGCCAACTGCGGGTTCGAGCAGCCCAGCTCACGAGCGCGATTCACCAGGTCGCTGGAGACCGCCAACACCGCGTCGGCCTGGCCGGCAACGACCCGCTGCAAGGTGTCGAAGGCGACCCGGCTGAAACCGGACGAACTGGGTGAGGCGTTATGCAAGGTCACCACGACCGGTGTCTTCTTGGTCGCCAAGCAGGCGAGTGCGCCGGCCCGCACGCCGTGCGCGTGGACCACGTCGGCCAGCTTGGTCAGGCGTCGCAGGTCGCGCATGCTGCGCGCATCACGGGTGGGTGAAGGCCGTTCGCTGATCTCGATCCGCTCGACGCGCGCGCCATGCGCAGCGAAGTCGAAACGTTCGCCGACAACGGTCGGACACGCCACTGTGACCCCGTGACCGCGCTCGACCAGACCCGCAGCCAGATTCAGAACGTGTTGCCCGGCGCCGCCAGCGACGGTTCCGACAACCAACAGCACGCGTACGGTCATTGCGATCCCTTTCCAGCGCCGACGGTTCGCAGCGAGGCGAACAATCGGCGATCCAGCAGGGCGGCCACCATCACGAACACGATCACGACGAGCAACCCTACGGCCACCGCGCCAAAGACCGAACCACTCAGGCCGGAGGGCGTACGACGGGCCGCCAGCGATCCGGCGGCCGCGGCGACGATCGCGGCGACGACAACGGTGACCAGCGAGCGGACGCGACCGGTGAACACCGTTGTGCCCCAGTCTCGCCGAACCAACAACAGCAGCAGGATGGCGGCCAGCAGCAGACCAGCCGACGAAGCGACGCCGAGCGCCACCAGGGTGCGCCCGGAATCACCCGAGACTCCCCGCAACATCGTGAAGGGCAGGGCGGCCGCCACCAGCCAACCCGCCGCGGTCGCCAGGCCGGCCTGCAGCGCGTGACCGCGCACGAACAGGGCGCGTCCGAGCAAGGCGATCAGGCTGAACCCCAGCAAGCCGGGGGCGTACGCGCGCACCGCGTCGCCGAGGGCGGACATGGCGGCAGGGCGAGCATCGAGCGCGACGAAGAACGACTGCAGCGGCCGCGCGGTCGCGAACAGCACCGCGGCGCCAAGCGCGCCTGCCGCTGCCACCAGCGGCAGCACTCGGCCGAGCACCTTCTCCCCCGCCGCGTCCGCAAGCCGCGGGAAAGCGGAGGTGGCCAGCGGAACGGCCGCGACGGCGTACGGCAGCAGATAGACGGCCTGCACGTAGTTGTAGACGTTCACCGCTCCGGTTTGCCCGCGGTCGTTCGCCAGGCGGATCGTCACCAGCACGGCCAGTTGTTGGGCGACCAGTTGAACCACCCCAGCGGTGGCGAGGGCTCGGGCGCGACCGGCCATTCCCGGTGGCAAATGCAGGGTCGGCCGGAGCCGAATGCCCGCCCGGCGGACCGGCCACAGCAGCGGCAGGCTCAGCGCAACGACTCCCGCCGTGGTGCCGCCGGCCAACACCCACTGCTGCGCCCAATCCCGTTCTGCGAGCTGGTGATAGGCAACATAAGACGCAATAACGACCAGGCTCGACAGCAGTGGCGCAAGGGCTGCGGCCAAGAACCGTCGATGGGCCTGCAGCACTCCAGCGAGCACGATCCCAACGCCGTAGAGCAACATTTGTGGCGCAAAGACCACCAACATGCTCGCGGCTGTGCTGGTGGCGCCGGCGCACGATTGGCCGGCCGAACCCGTCATCGCGGAGGCGATGGGCCGGGCGAGCACTCCGAGCAGGACCGCCAGCGGAAGCAGCATAGCCAGGGCCCAGGTCAGCAGTGCGGAGGCAGCGCGGTCGGCCAGGTCGCGGCGACCGTCGGCGAGCGCACCAGCGACCAGCGGCACCACGACCGCGGCTAAAGCGCCACCGGCCGCAACCTCGAAAAGGACGTTGGGAAGCTGATTCGCCGTCGCGTAGGCCTGACCGACGCACGTTCCGCCGACCTCCCGGGAAAAAACCAGCCACCGCCCGAAGCCGACCACGCGGGAAGCGAGGGTGACGCCGGCAATCAGGCCGGCAGCCGCAAGCAGTCCACCGCCGCGCCCGGTCAAGATCGTCGGCCCCATTCGTCCAGCGTCCGCAGCAGCGGTCGGGAAGCAATGAAGGCGCTGAAGCTGACCCGCTCGGACGCGAGGGTGAGGCAGGTGACCGTGGCCGCCGCGACGAGTCGGCCGCGTGGTCCGGTAGCCCGCACCAAGGCGACTCCGAGCACAGCCCCCAGTGGATTCGCCCCGGTATCGCCCATCATCGAACGCCCGGCCAGGTCGTTCGCGGACAACGCTGCGACGCTGCCGATCACGGCCCCGGCCAGCTGCGGCTGTGTCGGGGCCAGGGGCAACGCACACAACGTGGCCACCTTCAGCGCCCGCCCGGGGCGCAGATCGAACAGGTTGATCAGATTGGCCGAACCAGCGATGACCACCGTGGCCGCGGCAGTGGACACCGGGCGAACAACTCCTCGGTCAGTTGCGAGCGCCGCCGTCAAAGCGATGGCACCGAGGCCGAGGACCTTCAGGGATCCAGTGGTGACTTCGCCGCCGGCAAGCGCCCGCAGGTGTCCGCCAAGGCCGCGGCGGTCGCCCGATCCTCGTACGTCGTCCAGGAGCCCCAGCGCCCCACTGCCGATCGCGGTGAGGGCGGCAACGGGCACACCGTGAGCCCCGGTGGCCAGCCCGACGATTGCCGCAGGACCTTCGGCGAGCGTGACCGGATCGCCACGGAAGTTGTTGCGTTGCAACGACTTAGCCCCACCGCGACAGACAATCTGGTACGTCGCGGCAGCAGCCACGCTGGCAACGAGGGCGGAGCGGGCCAGGCTCACGGGCCGCCGACCACACGGGGCAGAACCGCGCTCGCGTCGCGACCCAGTCCGTACTGGCCGGACTTGTTGGCGACCTCGTCGCGGAGGGCAAGGCCGAGCGCGAGCTGGCCCAGCGGTGATGAGCCGTCGTCAACGGTGCTCATCGCCGCGACGGTGTCGGGGGTGTCCCGCAACTGCCCGATCAGCGCATCCGGGCTCGAGCCGTCAGTGGTGTTGGCCTGGCCCTGCGACACGCCTACGACCGCGTTGACTGTCGACCCGACACCCGAGATCACCGAGCCCCAATTCTTGACCGAGCTCGCCTTAGCCGACATTCCGTTCCACACCACGACGATGCCCGATGCCGCCTTCGACGTCTTCGAATCCACCTTCAGAGCGCCCTCCTGAGCGAGCTGGTCGAGCACCGCGTGGGATACCGGATCGTCGCGGGTCAGCGCTCTGGCCAAGACAGCGCCCGGGAGTCGGTCGGTGGGAACCTCGGTGGCCGACAGGCCGAGCTTGCCGGCGTCTGACCGCCAGGTCGACTCCGACGGACCGCCCGATTGCACCAACGACTCGTCCAAGGTCGTGGTCGACACGACGGTTGCACCGCCCGTACGAAGGGTGGAACCGACGGACTTCAGCAGGTCGCCGTCCGTTCCGGGCAGAGCCAGGATCGCCACCGTCTGGTTGCGCAGCGTGCCGGAGAGCACCGTCGGGGTCAGCTCGGTGACCGCGTCGTCGTGTTTGCGGGCGACGGCGCCGGACTGGTTCAACTGGCTCTGCAAGCTCGACTTCTCACTGCGCAGCTGCACCACCTGGCCGTTCAACTGGTCAGCGACGGTGCCGCGCAGCGAGAACCCACCGATGACGATGCCGGTGGCCAAGGCAAGGAACACGGCCACCAAAGAGACGACGTGGTAGCGGAAATCAATCATTGACGATGCCCTCGATCCAGTTCCACGCTGTGTCCCAGCGCGCACCGAGCAGTTGGAAGAGCGCCTGGCCGGCGGGCGTCGACAGCATCGCGACGACCAGGGCCACGACGCCAGCGATCACGAGGCCGACCAGAGCCGGCCAGCCAATGCTGTTGCGGTAAAGCTGACTCACGCCCTTGGCATCGACCAGCTTGCTGCCGACTCGCAGCCGGGTGAGGAAGGTGCTGGCCATTCCCGATCGTCCTTTGTCGAGGAACTCAACCAGGGTCGCATGGGTGCCGACCGCGACGATCAGATCCGCGCCTGCGTCGTCAGCGACCAGCATCGCGATGTCCTCACTGGTCCCGGTTGCCGGGAAGACGATGGCGTCGGTGATCCCGAGCTCTTCGACGCGAGACAGACCCGGCGCCCGACCGTCCCGGTATGCGTGGACCACAAGTTCTGCGCCGCTGCGCAAGGCCCGGTCGCTCACGGAGTCCATGTCGCCGACGATCATGTCGGGGCGATGGCCGGCCTCAAGCAGCGCGTCGGCCCCGCCGTCGACGCCGATCAGCACCGGCCGGAAGTCGCGGATGAAAGAGCGCAGCGTGGCGATGTCCTCGCGGTAGTGGTAGCCGCGCACCACGATCAACACCGGACGCCCGTCGATCTTCGTGCGGATGTCGGGGACGCCGATGCCGTTCAGCAGCAGGTCCTTCTCCTGTTGGAGGTAGTCCATGGTGTTCTCAGCGAACGCCGCGATCTGCTCAGACAGCCCGGCGCGCGCGACCTCGAGTGATTCCTCCACGAGCTCCGGGGTCAGCGCAACTCCGGTGGCCACCACCGTGTCGCCGATCCGCAGGTCGCTCTCGAGGACCTGGCCACGACTGCCTTCCTCGACCGTCATCACCGTCTCACCGACGTTGTCCAGCAACGGAATACCGGCCGCGATGATGATTCCCGGGCCGACGTTCGGGTAGCGGCCGCTAGTCGAGGGTGCCGCGTTCACGACCGCATGCGGGCGGCAGGCGACGAGTGCTTCGGCGCTCACCCGGTCGAGGTCACGGTGGTTGATGACGGCGATGTCGCCCGGGCGCAACCGCTTGGTGAGGTCCTTCGTGCGCCGGTCGACGCGAATAGTCCCGTCGACCTGTTCGGAGGGCGTGGTGCCACGCCGGAATGCCATGCGCACGTCGATCATCGTGTCAGGGTCAGGGGCGATTGTTCGAATCCGACGCGACCCGTTCGAGGAGTTCGTCAGCATGGGCCAAGGCCGCCGCGCCGTCCGGTGTTCCACCGAGCATTCGGGCCAGCTCCGTACGCCGGTCGGCGCCGGTGACCACCCGTACTCCGCTGACGGTCACCTGACCGTCGTCCTGTTTGGCGACGACGAGGTGATTGTCGGCGTAGGCGGCCACCTGAGCCAAGTGGGTCACGACGATCACCTGTGCGTCGGACGCGAGTCGCTTGAGCCGCGCACCGATGTCGAGCGCGGCGCTGCCACCGACACCCGCGTCGACCTCGTCGAACACAAAAGTCGGCATATCCCCGGAGGCAGTGACGACCTCGATCGCCAGCATCACTCGGGACAACTCACCGCCCGAGGCAGCCTTGGCCACGTTCTGCGCGGCGCTGCCCTTGTTGGCGGCCAGTCGAATCTCGACATCGTCGACGCCGTATGACCCGAAGTCGCCCGGTCGATCCTCGACCTGCACCTCCAGTCGGGCCGAACCCATGGCCAGATGCCCCAGTTCACGGGTGACTGCCTTGCCGAGAGCGGTGGCGGCTTTGCGCCGGGCGGCGGTCAGGGTTGTCGCGGCGACAGTCAGTTTCGCCTGCACCCGCTGTTCCTGATCACGCAACTGCCCGATGCGTTCGTCGCTGTGTTCCAGGGTGGTCACCTCGGCCGCCGCGTTGCGCGACCAGTCGATGACTTCGTCCAGAGAACTGCCGTATTTGCGCAGCAAACCGGTCAACTGGGCGCGCCGCTCGTTGACCGCATCGGCCCGCGCAGGATCGGCGTCGAGATCGTCCACATAGCCCTGGAGGTCTGCGGCAACATCGGTCAGTTGCACGATCACCTCGTCGAGACGCACCCGCAATTCGGCCAATGCCGGGTCGTGTTCACTGGCGCGGCCCAGCGAATGGGAGGCCGAACCCAGGACGGTGAGAGCGCTTCCCGCGTCACCGTCGCTGACGCCGGAGACGGCGCTGTGAGCGCCGCCGGCCGCCGACATCAACGCGTCCAAATGTTCCAACCGCTCGGCTTCGGCCGCGAGGTCGGCGTCTTCTCCCGGCTGCGGGTCGACAGCTTCAATCTCGTTGAGCCCAGCGGTCAGCAGGTCGAGCCGGAGGGCGCGATCACGCGCCTTGGTGGTGAGTTCCTCGAGTTCGGTGCGCACATCACGCCACTGCTGGTGCAGGTCCTGATAACCGGACAACGCTGTGCGCAGTGGTGTTCCACCGAAATCGTCGAGCACCTGTCGATGCTGGTCGGGCCGCTGCAGTCGCCATTGGTCGGCCTGACCATGCACGGCCACGACAAGTTCGCCGATGTCGGTGAGAACCCCGATCGGCGCGTTGCGCCCACCGACCCACGCCCGGGAGCGCCCAGCGGGCGACACCGACCGGGCCAGCAGCAACGCGTCGTCCAGATCAGCGCCGGCCTCAACCGCACGATGAAGGGCCGCGTGGTCCTGCGGCAGATCGAGAACGCCCTCGACCAGAGCCGCCTCGGCGCCCGAACGCACCATCGACGCGGCGGCTCGGCGGCCGAGCAACAGGCCCAGCCCGTGGACAACCATCGTCTTGCCTGCGCCGGTCTCCCCGGTGACGACGTTCAGCCCCGGAGCAAGCTCGAGGGTCGCATCGTCGATGATGCCGAGGTCGCGAATTCGTATCTCCTGCAACACCGCCGCGTCACCGATCTTCGCGGGCGCCGCGCCAACCGTGCACCGACAAGTCGAACTTGGCCACGAGTCGATCGGTGAAGGGAGCGTCGGCAATGCGAGCCAATCGCACCGGAACAGGACTACGTCGTACGCCGATCCGCGCCCCGCGCGGTAGGTCGAAGTTGCGCCTGCCATCGCACCAAACCACTGCGCGACCGGCGGACTCCGCGATCAACTCGACGGCGATCCGCACCTCGTGGCCAAGCACCAGCGGTCGAGCGAACAACGCGTGGGCCGAGATCGGGCAGAGCAACAGCGCTTCAACACCCGGCCAGATCACCGGGCCACCAGCGGAAAAAGCGTAGGCGGTCGAGCCGGTGGGCGTGGCCATGACCACGCCGTCGCCGCTCCAGGTAGACAGCGGGCGACCGTCGATCTCGACGACCAACTCGATCATCCGCTCGCGCGCGATCTTCTCGACCGACGCCTCGTTCAGCGCCCAGGACTGCCAGACGATCTCGCCGTCAACGTGGACATCCACCTCGAGCGTCTCGCGCTCCTCAACACTCCACGAAGCGTCGACGATCCGACGCGCGATGTGGTGAATGTTGTCCGGTTCGGCTTCGGCGAGGAACCCGACGTGGCCGAGGTTGACGCCCAGCAGTGGAGTGCCTGATTCGCGCACCAGTTCGGCCGCGCGCAGAATCGTTCCGTCGCCGCCGAGCACCACCGCCAGTTCACAGCCGGTGCCGTCGGCATCCGGTTCTGCGCTGACGTTGGCGCGGCCCAGCAGACCGAACGCCCCGAGTTCGTCGGCCGCCCCGACAACCTGCAGGCCATGCTCGTTCAATTCGTCGACAAGTGTCGCCGCCACTTCCGCAGCGCGCGGGCGTCCGGGGTGACCAATGAGCAACACACGTCGGGTCATGGGTCCTCCTGCTCGATGTTCTGCTCGGTCTGGCTCTCGGCGTCGTGAGCGGTGCCGTCCGCTTTGTCACGCTCGATGGCGGCTACGAATGCCTCGATCCGTGCCGGGTCCATCTTGCCGACCGACTCATGGCGGGCCCACAGCAGGTACTCCTGGTTGCCATTTGAACCGGCGACTGTGCTGGGTGCGAGGCCGTGGACGGTGAGTCCGACCGCGATCACCTCAGCCAACACCTCGCGTACGGCGCGGGCGCGTTCGCGCGATGAACGCACGACGCCGCCGTGGCCAAGTCGTTCACGCCCGACCTCGAACTGCGGCTTCACCAAAACGACGAGATCGCCGCCCGGCGCCAACAAAGCCGCCATCCGGCGCAGCACCAACCGCAATGAAATGAAGCTGAGGTCGGCGACGACCAGCGCGGCGGGGCCACCGATCGTTGTTGGGTCGAGGTCGCGCAAGTTGTAGCCACTCCAGTCGCGCACCGCTGGATCGTCGCGGACGACCGGAGCGAGTTGATCGTGGCCGACGTCGACCGCTTCGACCTGCACTGCTCCCCTACTGCGCAATACCTGAGTGAAACCGCCGGTGCTTGCGCCAAGGTCAATGGCCCGCTTTCCAGCGGGGTCAATGGCTGCGAACTCGGCGAGTGCACCCAGGAGTTTGTACGCCGCCCGCCCCACCCACGGGTCCACCTCACCGATGACCTCGACCCGGGCGTGGGCGGTCACGCGCACGGACGGCTTTGCTGCCGTCGATCCGTCGACCGTGACGCGGGACAGTGCGATCAACTCGGCGGCGACCGCACGACTTCGAGCCAGGCCGAGCTCGACCAAACGCTGATCGAGCCGGGCCGAACCCTCAGCGGCCAAGAGTCGACAACTGCCCGCGCAGCGTGTCGTGAGCGTTGGACAAGGCTTCGATGCGTGCCTGCATCTGCTCGGGTGTTGTCGACACAGCATCAAGCGTCGGCAGATCCCGCACCGCTGCCAGCGCGCTGCTCAGCTCTGCCTCGCTGCGCTGGTCGGCGGTCTGCGCCGGACCGGGCCGAGGGCCCGGTGTCGGACCGGGGTTCGGAGCCGGAACCGGACCGGGTCGGGGGGTGGGAACCGGACCCGGAGTGGTTACCGGACCCGGGGTTGGCCCCGGGGTCGGAACCGGACGACCGCCGGGGACCGAACTGGCCTGGTCACTCATCCGCACCACCGGTTGTCGGCACAGTCTCCACCTGCGTGTTCGTTGTGGCCGAGTCGGCCGTCGTCGACGGAGCTGAGGACGGTTGCGGCGCAGCGGTGTTCGATGAAGCGGTCGATGGGTCGGCGACCTTGGTCGAAGGCTGAGCAGCGGCCTTCTTGGCGGCCGTTTTCGTGGCGACAGCCTTCGTGGCCGGAGCCTTCTTGGCAGCCGTCTTTGTGGGCGAGGCCTTGGTTGCGGCAGCCTTTGCCGTAGTCGACTTCGTCGCGGATGCCTTCTTCGCAGCCGTCTTCGTGGGCGCGGCAGCCGCCTTCGCAGCCGTCTTCGTGGGCGCGGCAGCCGCCTTCGAAGGAGTCGATGAACTCGCGACGTTCGTCGCTGACGTCTTCTTTGTCGCCGATGCCCGCGCAACCGTGGCCTTCTTCGGCGTCGACGCAGTGGCCTTCTTGGCCGGGGTGGCCTTCTTGGCCGCAGTCCTCGTCGCTGTCGGGCTGGCGGATGCCTTGGTCGCCGCAGCAGCCTTGGTGGCCACCGATTTCCGCGCCGGCGTTGCTTTCTTTGCCGCCGTGGGCGTTGTCGCAGCGGCCTTTGTCGTTGCCGTCGACTTGGCTGCCTTGCTCGGCGTCCGTTTCACTGCGGATCGCTGAACGGGGGCCTTCTTCACCGCCGGTGCGGCAGGGGCCACGGGGGTGGCTACGGACCGTGGGGTCACGGAGCCCGAACTGGACCCGCCGCCCACACCGGGCAGTGCACCGACGGCCTGCTTCGCACTCGAGACAGCAAGACCGGCCAGGGCTGTCGGCGAGGCACCGCCGAGAAGCTGGCGCAGTGAAAAGACCTCGGCCTTAAGGCGGTCGAGTTCATCGCTCACTGCGGTGAGTTCTTTGCGACCAGGCAAGTCCGAAACACCCAGCTTGTCGAATTCGGCACGCACGGTGTCGCGCAGCAATTGCCGGTTGGCTGCGGCAGCAGCAAGGAGTTCGTCCGCAACGGCGCTCACCTGACCGGCTGCTGCGCCGGCTCGATTCGCTTGCTTGTCCAGACCTGTGACGTTGACCAGGCTGGATGCCGCTTCCATCGCTTTGGCTCGCGTCAGTTCACCAGCTCCAGTGAGAACCTGCAACGCCGCGCGAATGCTGTCCAGAGCCATCACTTCTCCTTGCTCGAGGGGTGTTCGCTCAGACTAGTGCGCATCGCCAGCCCAGGAACGAGCTGCGGCCTGATCGACCACTCCTGCATCGAGGGCGTCCCACAGTATGCGCAGCGTGACTCGCAACCGCTCGATCGGATCCGCTGATCCCTCGATCACCAACGAGGGCGCCCCCTCACCGAACACAAGTCGACCGGTGACGGTTTCCGTGGCGTAACTGATCGACCGGGGATCACCCTGTTGCTGTGGTTCGTCGTAGGGCAGCGCGAGAGCTCGCAAGTCGGCGGCGACATAACGCGGGCGCAGCCCCGGAGCAGCCATCACCAGGTCGGTTGGGCCGTGCACACCGGTCAAGACATGCAAGCAGTCCATCGCCGCCGCGGTCGCTCCGGCGACATCGGTCTCGAGCCGATCGCCAATGCCGAGAGTTTTAGCGGGCGTGGTACGCAGCTGACGGGCCGCCATGACGTACATCAAGGCACCCGGTTTGCCGACCACCTCGGGGTCGATGTCGACCGCCGCACGCACTGCTGCCACAAGCGACCCGTTCCCCGGGGCGGTGCCACGAGCAGTGGGCAGGGTGAGGTCGGTGTTGGTGGCGACCCACCGCGCGCCGCCTTGGATCGCGTACGCGGCCTGCGCCAGATCGTCGGCCGTGACCGCCGGACCGTAGCCCTGAAGAACTGCCGCAACCTGCTCATCGCCGGCCTCGGTGACCGCGCGGAAGCCTCGTTCTTTCAAGGCGAGCGCAACCCCAGCGCCGCCGATCGCCAGGACCACAGCCCCGGCGTCGATCGTCTCCGCCAGCGCTGTCGCACCCGCTTGCGAACTATTGATCACTGCGTCGTCGGCGAGGTCAACACCGAGCTCGCGCAGGTGTGTTGCAACTTCGGCCGGCGGCCGAGATGCGTTGTTCGTCGCGTACGCGATGCCAACCCCACTGCGCGCAGCCGCGTTCAGCGCATCAACCGCATGTGGCACAGCTTCCGGACCGCGATACACGACCCCATCAAGATCGCAGACCAGGGCGTCGTAGCGGGCGAGGAGGGAATCCATGCCCGCCATTCTCACCCGGCGCGACGCTTGGGCGAGCACCGCCTCAGGCTGTGCACCTCGAGATCCATGCGACTCGTGACGCCGCCGGCCCCGCGTCGCACACTCCGGCGCATCGCACCCTCGACCTCCACCACGTCACCGTCCGTCAACGAGAGGCCGGTCCGGCGGGCAGCCGCGGTAAAGCAGGTGAGATCGAACAGGTCATTGTGAGGACTGCGGGTTGAGCGGCGATCCTTATCGGGCCGTGGCACCGCAACACGCAGCGCGAGGATCTCATCGCCGCTCGGCAACCGGCGAAGCTCCGGTATCCCGCGCACCTCACCGATGAGATGAACCTCGTTGCACGGCGCGATGTTGCTGGGCGATGTCTTGGACTGACTGTCATTCGTCGTTGTTGCCATCCGCGGCTCCTGTCTCGGGAATGTGTCCACGATGGGCTGCGCATGACAGACCGAGGTCCGATTCTCCACGCGTTGTGGACAATCGGACCTCAGTTCAGGGCCTGTGGAAAGCCCGATCAGTCGGTGGGTTCGGAGTCGTCCTCAGCGGTAGCGCGGTCGGGCGACCCGCCAGCAGAATCATCCGCGCGTTGGTCCTGCGACTGGTCAGACTCTTCGTCATCATCGAATTCGTCGTCAACAACGTCGTCGCCGTCGGACTCGTCATCCGAATCGGTGTCATCGTCGAACTCGTCAGCCGAATCCGCGTCATCATCATCAAATTCGTCATCCGAATCCGCGTCATCATCGCCGAACTCGTCGTCTGCCATCAGATCAACCAGATCGACGCCGTCCAGTTCGGCGAGGCGGTCATCCGCGTCCGTCTCCCCGTCATGGTCGGCGAGAGCCGCCTTGCTGAACCAATCGCGGGCACCATCGGCGTCGCCGGCGCCCAAGAGTGCGTCGGCGTAGGCGTAGAGCAGCCGCGCGGCCCACGGCTGGCTCGTCGCGCGCTCAAGCGCCGGGATGCGCAGCCCGATAACCGCGGCGTCCGGCTGACCCATGTCACGCCGTACACCGGACACGACAATGGCCAACTCGATGGCGTCATTCGTCGCGAGCTTTTTGGCCTCCGGTGAATACGCCAGGTCGAGAGCGCGGTCGAACCGGCCGAGCCCACGCTCGCAGTCGACCATGTAGGGCAGCAGGTGTTCCGAACCGGAAAGACGCCGCGCGGTCTTGAACTCCCGCAGTGCGTCGGTGAACTCACCGCGGCGGTAGCGAACGAGGCCGAGTGCCTCGCGAACTGCCGGAACACGGCCGGCCCGCCGGGCAGCGTGCTCGGCGTGCTCGAGAGCACGATCCGGATCGTCTTCGAGGAACAGGGCCGAAGCGACGACGTGTCGAGCGACACCGTCCGCGTTCTCCTTAGTCAGCGTCCGCAGCTGCTGCCAGACCGCACGATCGAGTTCCTTGCCGGTGATCTCATCGGGCAGAACCGGTTCTTTGGTGCGCGTCGCGCCAGCCGGCTCGTTGCCGGTGCGGTCCCAGCTGCGCGGACCCCGACGTTGCGTGGAGTCACTGTCGCGGCGAGGCTCGTCGCGGCGGTCATCCCGGCGATCTGTACGGCGGTCGTCACGACGGCCATCACGACCTTGGTAGCCGCCGCCCTGGGGACGGTCGGAACCACGACGGTCATCACGACCCTGGTAACCGCCCTCGCGGCGGGGGCCATCACGACGGTCATCACGACCCTGGTAACCGCCCTCGCGGCGGGGGCCATCACGACGGTCATCACGACCCTGGTAACCGCCCTCGCGGCGGGGTCCTTCACGACGATCGTCACGACCCTGGTAACCGCCGCGTCGGTCGTCACGACCCTGGTAACCGCCCTCGCGGCGGGGTCCATCACGACGATCGTCACGACCCTGGTAACCACCGCGTCGGTCGTCACGACCTTGGTAGCCGCCACCCTGAGGACGGTCGGAACCACGACGGTCATCACGACCCTGGTAACCGCCCTCGCGGCGGGGACCATCACGACGATCATCACGACCCTGGTAACCACCGCGTCGGTCGTCACGACCTTGGTAGCCGCCACCCTGAGGACGGTCGGAACCACGACGATCGTCACGACCCTGGTAACCACCGCGTCGGTCGTCACGACCTTGGTGGCCGCCACCCTGAGGGCGGTCGGAACCACGACGGTCATCGCGGCCTTGGTAGCTGCCGCCCTGGGGACGGTCGGAACCACGACGATCGTCACGACCCTGGTAACCGCCGCGTCGGTCGTCACGACCTTGGTAGCCGCCACCCTGAGGACGGTCGGAACCACGACGGTCATCGCGGCCTTGGTAACCACCGTCACGGCGGGGACCATCACGACGGTCATCACGACCTTGGTAGCCACCGCCCTGGGGACGGCCAGAACCACGACGGTCATCACGACCCTGGTAACCACCCTCACGGCGGGGACCATCGGAGCGGGATCCGTCGCGGTCACTGCGACCTGCATCGCGGTCGTCACGGCGACGGAAGCCATCGTCACGACGGTCATCCGATCGGCGGGCCTGTCCGCGGTCGTAGCCACGGTTGTTGTCTCGACCCGAGTCTCTACGTCCGTCACCGGAACGTCGGTCGTCGCGCCGGTCACCGCCGCGATCTGATCGGCCGGGAACAGAATCGCCGCGCCGACCCGCATCACTCCCGCTGCCAGAACGGGACCAGCGATCTGAACGCTTCGAACGGTCTGGGTCCTGCGGGTTCTCAGAGTCAGCCACGACAAGCTCCTAACGATGGCTCGACGCATCGTCGGTCGAGCAAGCACTTTTCAGTATAAATGCAGAACGGGGTCATCCTGAGATGACCCCGTTCTGGGAATGTGTGTTCGGCGGTGTCCTACTCTCCCACACCGTAACCAGTGCAGTACCATCGGCGCTGAAGGGCTTAGCTTCCGGGTTCGGAATGTAACCGGGCGTTT
>NZ_BAAGZF010000014.1:0-82865 GCF_054778835.1 Calidifontibacter terrae | reverse complement strand
AGGCGAGTACCGCCGCGCAGTCGGCTTCCCCGACGTGCTCTTGTTTCCCATGGCTCCATCCTCGTTTCCAAGGTCGGGAGCCTCCAAGCAACCCAGGGTGGTTCAGTGCGGCGGTACCGGTGCACCGAGTGCGGGCATGTGTGGCGCCAAGACACCAGTCGCGCGGCCGAACCGCGAGCCACCTTGTCGCGGCGTGCGATGGCGTGGGCGCTGGCCGCGATCGTGTGTCAGCACCTGACCGTCGCCCGGGTCGCTGAGGGGCTCGGAGTCGCGTGGGACACCGCCAACGACGCGGTGTTGGCCGAGGGGCACCGGGTCCTGATCGACGATCCGAGCAGGTTCGACGGCGTCACCACCATCGGGGTCGATGAGCACGTGTGGCGCCACACTCACCGCGGTGATAAGTACGTGACCGTCATCATCGACCTGACACCAGTGCGTAACGGCACTGGCCCAGCACGGTTGCTCGACATGATCCAGGGCCGCTCCAAAGCAGTCTTCAAGAGCTGGCTAGCAGCGCGTGACCCATTGTGGCGCAACGGATTACAAGTCGTCGCGATGGACGGGTTCACCGGTTTCAAAACCGCGACCAGCGAGGAATTGCCCCACGCGACCGCTGTGATGGATCCCTTCCACGTCGTCCGCCTGGCCGGGGACGCCCTGGACCGGTGCCGCCGCCGTGTCCAGCAAGATCTCCACGGCCACCGCGGCCGCACCACAGATCCGCTGTACCGAGCACGGCGGACCCGACATACCGGGGCGGACTTGCTCACCGACCGGCAGCATGAACGACTCACCGCACTGTTCGCTGTCGAGGAACACGTGCAGGTCGAGTGCACCTGGGGCATCTACCAACGGATGATCGCCGCGTACCGGCACCCCAACCGGGCCACCGGAAAAACCCTCATGACCGAGCTCATCACCTCGATCAGCACCGGCGTGCCGAAACCCTTGGTCGAGCTGATCACCCTGGGCCGGACCCTGGCTAAGCGTGCAGCTGATGTCCTCGCCTTCTTCGACCGGCCTGGCACCAGCAACGGCCCCACCGAGGCGATCAACGGCCGCCTCGAGCACCTACGTGGCAGCGCTCTCGGCTTCCGCAATCCGACCCACTACATCGCAAGGAGCCTGCTCGAAGCCGGCGGCTTCCGGGCACAACTACACCCTCATTTGGGATGAGCCCCTAATGAGAAGCGACGATAATGTTTCCGATGCGCGGCACTCTATGTGGCTGGCTTGAATCGAATGGTGGTCGCTGACCCCGGCGTCGATGCGACGAGCTGTCCTTCGCCGCTTGCTGAAAGACGAATGAGGCTGGGTCGCCCGACAGAATCGCGGGCAAGGACGAAGATTGTTCCTGATCCGGCCGGGCGTATCGCGACGGCTGCACCGTCTTTGCATCCTGTCCCGGGGTAGAATAGATTCCGCGTCGGATCGTCGTTATAGATCAGGTGCGTCCCGCCTGAGGTAATATTTGACGGATGCCAGATTGCCGTCCCCGAGTTGACCGTAAGGGTGGCGCCACAGATCGTTATGCTCGTCCTCGCGGGTCTCGCCACTGTTGTTACGGATTGCGATCCGGATCCTTCGCCTACGTGGGCGCTCGGTCCTGAGCATCCGCCAACCATGCCAGCCGCCCCCAAAGCGCCGATGCCCGCAAGGATCTTACGATGCCGCATGCCAGGTACACGTAAATCGGTCGGTTGCGTTCTGCAGACAGTCGGAGAGGTCCCTACCGTTGTTCGTCATGGTGACCCGGTCTTGCGCACTGTGAACGTATCCGTAGGTATCTTCTGGAGTCTCCCATGTCGCATTGGTCAACGCGACGCTTCCATAGTTTGCAAGGGGCGGCAGGCCCCAGGACACAGTTTTGCGCTCAACAATCCACTCGAACTGGTCGCCGGGCGTCCCATGGGTTGAAGTGAACTCGACGCAACGGTTCGTGGAGACGTTGCACAGATCATAGATAGCTTCGCCGTGCAAGTCGGAGACCTCGGCAAAGACCGACTGTCCAGTGCCGACGGGGAAGTTCGTTGGCACCAACTGGTTGGCACCCGGGACGTATTCGAACCAAAAGTAGTTACTCTGATGCCACGTCCCGTCAGCGCAGGCCGCCGCGTTGCACACGGCGTCCTGTTCAGTGCCTGCCTGGATGAGTTCGTTCGACGTATTTGTGCCACTGCCAATACCGGGCCAGATCGAACTGTAGTTGTTGGTTGTCCCAGTATGTGATAGGAGCTTAGGAACAACCCAGTCCATTCGAACGTCGCCGTAGGTGTTTGATAGAGCCTTCGTGAATATGTATCCGGACCAATTACCGGAGGTCCCCGCGGTGAGGGTTGTCTTCTGGATCGGCACGGTGCGCGAGGGTTGAGATCTACAATTCATTGATGAGACCCAGGTCATCTTCATATCATCAACTGGGTCGCTGCGAGTATGTCTAGGGCTCGCATTGTTGCGCTTCATGTCGTTGAGCGAGGCACGTTAGCCATCGGCCAGACTGTTGATTTTTGCACCGCCGCACGAAGCAATGGAATTGCTAACGGCGATTCGCATCCCAGGGCCAGCGCCAGCACTTGACGTCGGGATTCCGCCGAGAACACAGGTCGCCGCCGCGAGTAGCCAGAGTCTTTTGTGAATGGGGTTCTTCATGAACGCCTCGTCCCCCTGTCAGCCATCCGCTGAAATGCCGTTGACACAGATGGCGTGCCTCCGACGACTATCAGTGTGCTCCGGAGGCTCATTCGCGGTCAAGGGGGGCTGGCGTCGTGGCGATGAGTGGGATGGGTAAGGAGCCGACCATGAAGGCCATTCTTACCTGCGGTGGGGTGAGCGGACCTACTACCCGGCGCACAGCGCCGGCGACGACCCGGCAGGCCTGCACCGCCCCGGCCTGGCTCGAGCCGTTGCCCGGTCACCTCTAGACCGAGCCGATCCAGTCGGCAGTCCGGCCGCGGCTGGCCAGGCGCCGTAGTCGGCCGTCCGGTCATGCCGCCGACAGGCCCTCGGCAGGGATATCGGTCGGTGTCCCGGGGTCGTTCGCGTTTACTAGTCCGCGTGGACGTGAGCGACCTGGCCGAACTGGTACCAACCGCGATGGCAAGGCATCCCGAGCGTTCCTGGCATTGCGAGGTCTCGGTGTCTGGGAGTCTGACAGGTGAGCTGTCTCTGCGGGCTGATCCTCTTCGAGCCGCACGAGTCCTGGTGCGGCCGGGACTGGAGGTGTTCAGTGCGGAGATCGCTGGGCATGTCGGGATGGACTTTGCTTATGACGATGCCGACCGGGCCGGGGTTCTCTTAGAGCGTCTCGATGTCGCCGCTCGGGCACTGATCGGCCCGAGTCGAGTGGTGCTTCGGCGCGCGGGCGGCCGGGTCGTTGGATCCTCCTTGGTCATCGATCCTGATGGGGCACAGCCATCCTTTGACAGCGAGATTGTCGACACGATCGGACGGATCCGGGCAGCACTCGGCGGGCACTTGAAGGTTCGCGACGAAGTCATTGACTACGCCGTCCTGCCACGCGAGGGACATGACTAGCTTCATCCGCACGTGCCGCGGGAGGTCTACTGCCCTCCGCCTGGGCTTCCGCTTGAGATGACAGGCCCACACTCGCCAATGCTGTTCGGGATCCGGTTGGCCGCCGGATGAGTCCTCGATACGGACCGTCGTCGACAGCACGGCGCGCGCGGCGGGTAAGAACACCGACGATTCACGGGCTGCGCCGGCGCGCTTGCGCGTGTTCATACGCGCTACGCGTCCACGCACTCAAGTGGTCGCATTCACTCCCTGCCTTCGGCTACGCGTCAGGTGGCAGGACGCGTCTTAGCCGAGTCGTCGAGCCCGCCGTGCCGGACTCCTCCCAGCCGTGAACGCGAACCAGGAACGCAACAATCCGGTTGCCTTCTGCTCGCGCATCGAGCTCGTTTTGCCGATGAAGCATTACGGCTGGTTCGGCACCCTCAAGCAGCCAAACGACGGCGAACCCGTACTGACTTGGTTCAATCGACACGGCCGCGGCCTGATGCGGTTGTTGCTCCATTAGCGAATCGTCTCGCATTTCCGGGCTCCCACCGCTGGCGGCCTCGCCGGCCGCCAGGACCTGGCGCCGCGCACCGTCGCGAGCTACACCTCGGTCTGGGACACCCACCTGCGTCCAGTGCTCGGGGAGCATCGGGTCGGCAGCATCACTCGCGCGGACGTGACGGCGCTGGTCACCGACGTCGGTGCTCGTCGCTCGGCACAGATGACGCGGCATGTGCACCGCGTCCTGTCCCTGCTGCTGGACGCGGCCATCGAGCAGGGACTCATCGGGACGAATGTCGCGAAGGGCGTGCCGTTGCCGCGGATCGTCCGCGAGCAAGCGGTCGCACTCGATGTCGCCGAGGTCGAGGACCTCGCCGACAAGGTGGACCCACGAGTCGCCGACCTAGTCCGGTTCCTCGCCTACAGCGGCGCCCGGTGGGGCGAGGCAGTGGCACTTCGCCGCCGGGACGTCGCTCGAGACTGTTCGACCGTTCTGATCGCCCGTGCCAGCCGTGAGATCAACGGCGAGCTGAGCTACGGGCTGCCCAAGTCGAAGCAGCGGCGACGGATCCCCGTCGCCTCAACGTTGCGTCCGATGCTCGCGATCCGGCGCGACGCGACGAGGGATCCCGACAGCCTGATCTTCGCGGCGCCCGGGGGAGGGCCGATCCGCTACAGCAACTGGCGACGCCTGTCTCGCTGGGACGATGCCGCCGCCGAGATCGGCCGACCCGGGTTGCGGCCGCACGACCTGCGGCACACCTGCGCGAGCCTGCTGCTGCACGGCGGCGCAGCGATCACCGACGTGTCCGCGATCCTGGGCCACAGCTCGCCGGTGGTCACGCTGGGCATCTACAGCCACATCGTCGGCAACGGTCTGCAGCGAGCAACGGACTTCCTGGATGCGCTCATCGAGACTCACTCCGAAAATGAAAGCGCCCATTTGACGACCACGAGCGACTCTGACGAGCCCGAGGACGACACGGTGGAGGCTGCAAAACAGCCTCTGACCTGCGACAACGTTCGGTGGGGCGGCTGGGGCTTGAACCCAGGACCGACGGATTATGAGTCCGCTGCTCTAACCAGCTGAGCTACCGCCCCTCGCGCTCGTCCGGAACCTACGGAACGAGCCCGCTGAGATTACGTCACATCCGAGGCCGTAGGCGAGCCGGACCGGTCGATTCGGCCCTGCCTGCGGCATGCTTGGTGACGATCGTCGGAAGGGGCGGACGGATGAAAGCTGGAGACACACTGGGGGGGCGCTACGAACTGCGCACCCGGATCGCCGGTGGCGGCATGGGCGAGGTGTGGTCCGCCGAAGACAACGTCCTCGATCGCACTGTTGCGGTCAAGGTCATCCGCCCGGAATTGGCCGACGACGCCGACTTCGCTCGGCGCTTCCACCACGAGGCCCGCCTGGCCGCCAAGCTGAGCCACTCGAACATCGCCGCCGTTCATGACTTCGGTCGTGACGACGGTGTCGACTATCTGGTCATGGAGTTCGTTCGAGGCACCTCGTTGGCTGGCCTGATCGATGAGCGCGGCGCGCTGCCGGTCGACCAGGTCGTCTCCGTGATCACCCAGGCGGCCGCCGGGTTGGAAGCCGCTCACGAAGCTGGCGTGGTCCACCGAGACGTGAAGCCCGCCAACATCCTGATCACTGAGAAGGGCGCGGTGAAGCTCACCGACTTCGGCATTGCTCGAGCGATGGGTGAGGCGAAGATGACCCGCACCGGTGAGGTGATGGGAACGGCCCAATATCTGCCGCCTGAAGCGGCGCTCGGCCATGAGGTGACTGGTCAGAGCGACCTGTATTCGCTGGCCGTCGTCGCATACGAGGCGCTCCAGGGCCGCCGTCCGTTCAACGCCGATTCCGCGGTCACGCTCGCGATGAAGCACGTCAACGAGCCGCCGCCACCCATCACGGTCCCGGTGCCTCCCGCCGTACGCGATGCAGTCCTGCACGGCTTGGCCAAGAACCCCTGGGATCGCCAACGTGGGGTGGGCAACTTCGCCCGTGAACTGCGCGCGGGCCTGTCGCACACGCCGCGGCCGATGCCCGTGCAACCGACCCACGGCGGGTGGGCTGGACCCGTTTCCGGACCGAACCCAGGCCCCCAGAGCGGTCCGACGTCCGGACCGCATGGCTATGGCCACCCGCTGCAGCCGCAACAGATGACGTACGGAACGCCGTACATCCCGATGAAGGCGCCGCCCCGGGTGGGTGACCGGACGGCTCGCACCCTGGGGTGGGCCTGGATCGGCTGCTGCGCGCTGGTGCTGGTCAGCTTTGCGCTGCCGTGGGCGAAGCTCGGGTCGCAGAGTTGGACCGCGTTCCAGCTCGACACCGCGGCGTCGTACGACCCCTCATCAGGTGGCACCGGCGCGGCCGTCTTCGTTCTGATCGGCACCCTGATCGTCGCCGGCCTCGGTTTGCCACAAGCGCTCGGCAGGGGTCACATCGGTTTCAGTCTTGGCGCCCTGGGAATGTCGCTGCTTACTGGCCTGATCTGGTTCGCCGCCTACGCCGCCGTGGACGGGACGACCGATAACCCCAGTCCGTTGTCGGGGGGAGTGGGTCTGTGGATGTGTCTGATTTGCGGCCTGCTCACCCTGGGTGTGGTGTTCTCAGCCGTGTTCAAGCGGCGCTGAGTTCGGCTGGCCGCTGCGATCGACCGCGTCAAACCGCTCCCAGCGAAATATCAGAAATGGTTCGTACCGTGTAAGCCAGAAGCCCGGGTTGTCGACCTCCCCCCTGTCCCGACAACCCGGGCTTCTTCATGTCCGGAGGCGAGCCCGTCACGAAAACCCTTGCTGCGGGCCGAGATTGGGTGTGTCGGTTCTCGCATCCTGTGGCGGGTGGTGCAAATGTGGTGCGGTACGGCAGAATGGGACCACAACTTCAAGCATCGCCAGACATAGGCGCCCGCGAGGCCGTTGGGGAAGACGTCCCTCGCAACCAAGGAGGCCAGGATGTCTGCGGTGAATTCGCGCGTCACGCGCGGGGTGGTGTTTGTGCACTCCACCCCTTCTGCGTTGTGCCCACATGTCAGCTGGGCGCTTGAGAACGTGCTCGGCTCGGCCGTACGCCTGGAGTGGACGGCCCAGCCCATGGCGCCCGGACTCCTGCGGACCGAATTGTCCTGGATGGGTGAACCCGGAACAGGCGCCAAGCTCGCCAGCGCGCTGCGCGGTTCCGAACACATCCGTTTCGAGATCACCGAGGAACCCAGCCCCGGCTGCGACGGTTCGCGGTGGTCACACACCCCCGCCCTTGGCATCCATCACACCTGGACCTCCGCCAACGGTGACGCGGTCGTCAACGAGGACCGTCTGCGCTCGGCCCTGGCCGCCAGCAAGGGCGATCCCGAGGCGTTCCGTGGCGAGATGGCCGAGCTTCTCGGTGTCGCCTGGGACCAGGAACTAGAGCCGTTCCGCTACGCCGGCGACGGCGCCACCGTGCGCTGGCTACACCGCGTCAGCTGATCATCCAGACCAAAGAAGCGCCCCGCTCCGGATTTTCCGGGCGGGGCGCTTCGTCTGTCCTGCTGGGGATCAGAGCGGAATGTTGCCGTGATCGCCGCGCCGGGCAGGTGCGCCAGCGATCGCCTTCGCGATCTCACTGCGGGTCGCCGACGGCTCGACGATCTCGTCGATGACGCCGATCTCGACCGCGCGCGGCAGGCCACCGGCCAACACGGCGTGTTCGGCGGCGAGCTGGTCCTCGACCGCTGCGCGCTCGGACTCATCGACCTCCGCCAACCGGCGGCGGTGCAGAATCCGAATGGCCGCGACATGGCCCATGACGGCGATCTCCGCGCCCGGCCACGCGAACACCCGGGTGGCGCCCAACGATCGGGAGTTCATCGCGATGTAGGCACCGCCATAGGTCTTGCGCGTCACCAGGGTGACCCGCGGAACGACGGCCTCAGCGAAAGCGTGCAGCAGTTTGGCGCCACGACGCACGACGCCGTCCCACTCCTGGCCCACGCCGGGAAGGTAGCCGGGAACGTCGACCAACACGATCAACGGCACGCCGAAGGCGTCACACATCCGTACGAAGCGGGCCGCCTTCTCCGCGGAGGAGGAGTCCAGGCAGCCGCCGAGGCGCATCGGGTTGTTGGCGATGACCCCGACCGTACGACCACCGAACCGACCCAGCGTCGTCACCACGTTTGGTGCCCAACGGGCATGCAACTCAACGGAATCGGAGTCCTCGTCGAGGAGATCGGTGATCAGCGGGTGAACGTCGTAGGCGCGTTTGGGCGACTCCGGGAAGGTAGCGGACAGATCGCGGTCGGTGACCGCCGCCAGGTTGATCTCGCGCTGGTCGGCGAACAACGACACCAGGCTGCGACCGCGAGCGAACGCCTCCTCGGTCGATTCGGTGACGACGTGGACGACGCCGGAACGGCGACCGTGGGGTTCGGGTCCGCCCAAGCGCAACGCGTCGACCTGCTCGCCGGTGACTGAGCGCACCACGTCGGGTCCGGTGACGAACACCCGTCCGTCGGGTCCGAGGATCACGATGTCGGTCAGCGCGGGCCCGTAGGCCGCACCGCCGGCCGCCGCACCGATGACCACCGAGATCTGCGGGATCTTGCCCGAAGCGTGCGTCATGATCGCGAAGACTTCGCCCACGGCATGGAGGGAGACCACGCCTTCGGCAAGCCGGGCCCCGCCGGAGTGCCAGAGGCCGACTACCGGAATCTGGTCGGCCAGCGCCCGCCGATAGGCGACGAGGATGGCCTTGCAGCCTTCGACGCCCATGGCGCCACCTTGGATGGTGGCGTCACTGGCAAACGCGACCGCGGGGCTGCCCGCGACGGTGCCGATCGCGGTGAGCGCGCCGCTGGTGTCCTGCTCGGTGAGCAACTCGACGCTGCCCTCGTCAAAGAACGCCTCGAGCCGCTTGCGCGGATTGCGAGGGTCCTTTTCCGGATCGATCTTCGGCTTCGATGCCGCCGATGCCGCGGCCGACGCCTGATTGGGTTGGCGCGCCATCAGATGCTCTTCACCGTCATGGCCACGTTGTGGCCGCCGAATCCGAACGAGTTGTTCAGAACAGCGATGTCGCCGTCGGGCAGCGCGCGGGGCTTGCCGCTGACGATGTCGAGGGCGATGTCCGGGTCGGGTTCGTCCACGTTGATCGTGGGCGGAATCAACCGGTGATGGACGGACAGGATCGAGATGAGTCCCTCGAGCGCGCCCGCCGCTCCCAACAGGTGTCCGGTCATCGACTTGGTGGCGGTGACCGCGATGCCGTCGGTCGCAGCGCCGAAGGCGCGCCGGATCGCGTTCGCCTCGGCAATGTCACCGACCGGGGTCGACGTCGCGTGGGCGTTGATGTGGACGATGTCGCTGTGGCTCAAGCCGGCGCGTTCGACGGCCTCGTTCATCGCACGGCTCGCGCCGGCGCCTTCCGGCTCGGGCGCAGTGATGTGGAAGGCGTCCGCGGACATTCCGACCGCGGCGAGCTCGGCGTAAATCCTGGCGCCGCGGGCCTTGGCGTGTTCGTACGACTCCAGCACGATCACGGCAGCGCCCTCGCCCATCACGAAACCATCGCGACCCTTGTCGTACGGCCGGGAGGCGGCAGCGGGGTCGTCGTTGCGCTTGGAGAGCGCCTGCATCGCGGCGAAGCCGGAGACGGTCAGCGGGTGGATCGCGGCTTCGGTGCCACCGGCCACCATGACGTCAGCCCGGCCGGCGCGGATCATGTCGGCGGCGTAGCCCATGGCTTCGGCGCCGGAGGCGCACGCCGACACCGTGGTGTGGGCGCCGGCGCGAGCGCCGAGTTCGAGGGAGACGTTGCCGGAGGCGGTGTTCGGCATGAGCATCGGGACGGTGAGGGGGTAGATGCGACGCGGCCCCTTCTCCTTCAACACGTCGTACTGGTCGAGCAGGGTGTGTACGCCGCCGATGCCGGTGCCGATAGCGACGCCGAGCCGCTCGGGTTCGACCTGTGGGGTGCCGGCGTCGGCCCACGCCTCGCGAGTGGCGATCAGCGCGTACTGGGCGGAGGGGTCCATCCGGCGCACTTCAACGCGGGCGAGGACCTCGGTCGGGTTCTGGGCGATGCTCGCGGCGAAGGTGACCGGCAGGTCGTATTGGGCGACCCAATCGGCCTCAATGGTGCGTGCTCCGGAGCGGCCGGCGAGCAACGCGTCCCAGGTTTCGGTCGCGGTCCCGGCCAAAGGGGTGGTGGCCCCGACGCCAGTGACGACGATGCGGGTGTCTGCGCTCATTGCGGTGCTGCTCCTCGAGATTGCGCGCGAAGGTTGCGGGTCCGGTGGACCGGTCGTGCTGACCGGTCCACCGGTGGGCGTCAGCCCTGGGCGTTCTTGATGTAGGCGACAGCGTCACCGACGGTCTTGAGGTTCTTGACCTCATCGTCGGGGATGCGCACGTCGAACTTCTCCTCAGCGTTGACGACAATGGTCATCATCGAGAGCGAGTCGATGTCGAGGTCCTCGGTGAAGGACTTCTCGCTCTGGACCTCCTTGGGGTCGAGGCCGGTTTCCTCGTTCACGATTTCGGCCAGACCCTCGAGGATCTCCTGGTCGCTGCTTGCCATCGTTATGACTCCTTCAACTGTGCGATTTATCAGGGGCTTCGGTGACCCGGATTGCCCGCCGGGTCGCGGGAGTTCGCTAAGGCAGAACGATGACCTGGGCGGCGTAAGCCAGACCCGCGCCGAATCCGATCTGCAGGGCCAGCCCGCCGTGGGGCGCTTCGCCTTCGCGCAGCATCCGTTCGGTGGCCAACGGGATGGAAGCCGCGGAGGTGTTGCCCTGCTCGGCGATGTCGCGGGCGACCGGAATGTTGGCCGGCAGCTTCAGTTGCTTGATCATCGCGTCGATGATCCGCATGTTCGCCTGGTGGGGGATGAAGGCGTCGAGGTCGTCGGCGGTGATGCCAGCTGCGTCGAGCGCCTTCTGCGCAACCGGGGACATGCCCCAGACGGCCCACCGGAACACCGACTGCCCGGCCATGCCGATTGTCGGCCAGGTGTGGGCGGCCGGGTCGGCGTCCGCCTTCCACTTTTCGCGCAACTCGATCCACGACTCGCGCTGTTGGATGGTCGTCCACTGCTCGCCGTCAGAACCCCACACGGTGGGGCCGATCGCCGGAACGTCACTGACACCGACGACGGCCGCGCCGGCTCCGTCGGCGAAGATGAAAGCGGTTCCACGGTCGTACTTGTCGGTGAAGTCCGACAGCTTCTCGACGCCGATGACCAACACGTTGCGGGCGCTGCCGCCGCGCACCATGTCGGAGGCGAGGCTGATGCCGTAGCAGTAGCCGGCGCAGGCAGCCGAGATGTCGAATGCGGGAATTCCGTTGCGGCCCAAGTTGGTTGCGATCAGTGGTGCGACCGCCGGAGTCTGGTAGGGGTGAGTCACGGTGGCGACGAGCACCGCATCGATCTCGTCCATCGCAATCCCGGCGTTGGCTACGGCGTCGCGGGCCGCGGCCTCGGCCATGAAGGTGACCGTTTCCTGCTCGTTGGCGATCCGTCGGGTGATGATGCCGGACCGTTCCCGGATCCACTCGTCGGAGGAATCGATGAACTCGATCACCTCGGCGTTGGTCACCACACGCTCGGGCCGGTAGCCGCCGACGCCACGAACGCGGGCGTACGTCGCGCCTTGGGATGCCTGTAGGGCGCCGGTGTTCTTGGGGGAACCCATCGGATCAGTCCTCACTCGGGTAGAGACGCAAAAGGGGTTGGCCGGGGGCGACCGGGTCGCCGTCGCTGACCAGCCACTCGACGACCTGGCCGCCGTGAACGGAAACGACGGGGGTGTTGTCGCGAAGGGTGCTGACGGTCGCGACCTGGGCGCCGGGGGAGATGGCATCACCTGGGGTGAGGTCATCGATCGCGATCATGCCCTTGGCGGGAGCGACGACCAGGCGCCAGGTCGGGTCCATCGCCTGCTGCGGCTGGCCGTGTTCGCGCAGCATCGCGTGGGCCTTTTCGAGGTCGTCCGGCGTCTTCATCGCCAGGGTCTCGACGCCCTTGAGGCCACGCTTGGCCAGACCCACGAGGGTTCCGGCCGGCGGGATCTCAATGAGCCCAGTGACACCCATCGCGGCGATGGTGTCCATCGTGAGGTCCCAGCGAACGGGGCTGCTGACCTGAGTCACCAAACGGCGCAACACATCGACGCCGTCGTGGACGACCTGACCGTCGCGGTTGGAGATGAGCGGCACCCGCGGGTCATGGGTCGAAATGGCGCGGGCGTAGGAGCCCAACTGCTCGACGGCCGGGCTCATGTGGGGGGTGTGAAAGGCGCCAGCGACCGAGAGCGGGATGACTCGCGCTTTGGCCGGGGCATTGTCGGCGAGGGCCGCGAGTTGTTCCATCGTTCCGGCCGCGACGATCTGGCCGGCTCCGTTGCGATTGGCCGGGGTGAGGCCCTGAGCCTCGATCGCGGCGAGCACCTCGGCTTCGTCACCGCCGACGACCGCGGACATGCCGGTCGGCTGGACCGCGCTGGCGGCGGCCATTCCTTTGCCGCGTTCCCGGACCAGCACCATCGCCTGTTCGGCAGAGAGCACGCCGGCGGCAGATGCAGCGGTGATCTCACCAACCGAGTGGCCGGCTCCGGCGCCCACCACCCGGAAGCCATCGGCTGGGTGGTTGAACAACGCCAGAAGCGAGACCAAGCCCGCGCCGACAATGAGGGGTTGGGCGACCGCGGTGTCCTTAATGGTGTCGGCGTCGGAGGTGGTGCCGTGGGCAACCAAGTCCATCGCGGCGACGGCGGACAACCAACCGAGGCGGTCCCGGAATCCGGGGAGTTCCAACCATGGGGCCAGGAAACCTGGCGTCTGTGAACCTTGACCGGGGCAGACAATCGCAAGCACGTGTCCACTGTGTCGGTCTGCGGGCGTTCAGGTCGTCATCGAAACCGACGAAGATTGTCCGGCGAATTTTGTAGGAATCGTCAACGCGGGTCTGGCAGGCGGGCGTACATCAGCGCCAACCGCACGCAGAACCGGTCGCGCGCATCGGCCAAGTCGAAGCCGCTGTCCTCGGTGAACTTCCCCAAGCGATAACGCACGGTGTTCGGGTGGACGAAAAGCGCTCGAGCGGTCGCCTCCAGGTTCGGGTCGTCCAGGTAGGTCAACACCGTCGACTCGGTCGAGGCACGGGCAGCCAGCGCTTGGCTCACCCGGTCAGTCAACTGGCGCCGAGCCCGCGCGTCGCCGGCCAGGGATCGTTCGGCGAGTAGTTCGTCGGCCGAGCAGGGGCGGGGCGCGGCCGGCCAACCGATCGCGGCGGCGTAACCGGACTGAGCCGCCCGAGCGCTGCGCCCGGAGGCGAACAGGTGGGGGACCAGCGGCCCGACGACCAGCGGGCCGTCGCCCCACAGATCGGCCAGGTCGCCGACGGTGGCCAACGGGTCCTCGACGTTGCCCAGGATGGCGATGAACCGGCGCCCTTGGACGGCGGCAAGGGTCTCGACGCCGAGCCGCGCGGCGGTGCGGCGCAGGGCGTCGACTGCCTCAGCGCCGGTGCTGTGCGGCGACCGACCCACGGCGACCACGATGTCCTTGACGTCATCCCAGCCGAGAGCGGCCACCCGCGAACGCAGCGCCTCGTCGGCCTCCGCCCGCAACACCGCGTCGACGACGAGTGACTCCAAGCGGGCATCCCATGCGCCCCGCGCCTCGGCGGCCTGGGCGTAAACATGGGCGCAGGCGAACGCCACCTCGCGCGAGTAGGTCAGGACGGCCTCGCGCAGTTGGGACTGCCGGTCAGCCGGCGCCAGATCGGGCACCGCGGCCTCGACAACGTCGACCGTCGTCCGTACGAGGTCCAGCGTGTGTTGCAGGGTGATCGACCTGGTCAGCTCCCGGGGGGCTGTGCCGAAGACATCGGCGGCCACCGGCGGGATGCTGTGTTGATCGGCATGCCAGGCGATGAACGCGGCGATGCCGGCGTGGGCGACCATGCCGACCCAAGATCGCTCCTCCGCCGGAAGGGCGCGATACCACGGGAGGCGGTCCTCCATCCGTTGCACGGCGGCCGTCGCCATGCCGCCGGCCGCCGTTTCGAGGCGTCGCTGGATATCGGTCTCGTACGTCACCGGCTCAGTCTATTTGTAGAGGTTCCCCAATTGGTTCAGCTACGGAAGAGCCGCCGCAGCAGGCCCGGACTGCTTTTCTCGTACGGGTCCGGTAGACCGAGCGCGTCGGACTGGGTCAGTTCCACCGGGACGGCGTCCGGAGCGTCCGCCGGCGCATTGCCTGCCCCGGGCTGCGCGGCCGGGACCGGCTGGTAGGAGCGGGCCGCCGAACTCGGCGGCGTTGCCGCAATCCGGTCGAGGAGGTCGTCGACCTCGGCGCTGTTGTAACCGCGCACGCCAAATCCACTCGGTGTCGGAAACAGCGCTCCGTGGGCCATGTTCGGATCGAAGGTTCCATCGCGCAGCGCGCTCACGACGGAGTCGAGGAAGTCGTCGACCGCCTGTTCGTCGTAGGTGTATTTGCGCGGGCCACTGGTGAAGTGAATCTTGATGATCTCTTCGGGCGTTACCGGTTCAGGCATGACGGCACTGTAATGCGCCGTACACGCCGAACGGCCCCGCGCGCCGAAGCGTTGCGGGGCCGTTCGAGATCAGTCGGATCAGGCGTCTCCACCGGCGTTTCCGCTGCGGCCGGCGCGAACGTCGAGCAACGAATACTTCTCCGCTGCCTTCGCCGGAACGGAGGCGTCGATGTCGCCGCTCTTGGCCAGCGCCTGCAGGGTGCGGACGACCATCGAGGGACCATCGATGTGGAAGTAGCGGCGCGCGGCCTGCCTGGTGTCGGAGAAACCGAAACCGTCAGCCCCGAGCGTGACGTAGTCCTGCGGGACCCACTGAGCGATCTGGTCCTGCACCGCTCGCATCCAGTCGGAGGTCGCGACCACCGGGCCGGGCGCGCCTTGCAGGGCCTGGGTGATGTAGGGCACTGCCGGCTCGTCGCTCGGGTGCAGGAAGTTCGCCTCGTCGGCGGCGAGTGCGTCGCGGCGCAATTCGCCCCATGACGTCACCGACCAGACGTCGGCCACGACGCCCCAGTCGTCGCGCAACAGTTGCTGCGCTTCCAGGGCCCATGGCAGACCGACGCCGGAAGCGAGCAATTGCGCCCGCGGCGCATCCGGCGCGCCGGCCTCGCCCTCGGACAGCTTGTAGATGCCCTTCAACAGGCCCTCGACGTCGAGGTTCTCCGGCTCCGCCGGCTGCTGCATCGGCTCGTTGTAGACCGTCAGGTAATACATGACGTTCTCCGGCTTCTCGCCGAACATCCGACGGACGCCGTCCTTCATGATGTGGCCGATTTCGTAGGCGTACGCGGGGTCGTAGGCCACGACCGCCGGGTTCGTCGAGGCCAGCAACAACGAGTGACCGTCGGCGTGCTGCAAGCCCTCACCGGTCAGCGTGGTGCGGCCGGCGGTCGCGCCGATCATGAAACCGCGCGCCATCTGGTCGCCCGCGGCCCACATCGCATCGCCGGTGCGCTGGAAACCGAACATCGAATAGAAGATGTAGAACGGCACCATCGGCTCGTCGTGCGTGGCGTAGGAGGTGCCCGCCGCGGTGAAGGCGGCCATCGACCCGGCCTCGTTGATGCCGGTGTGCAGGATCTGACCCTGCACCGACTCCTTGTAGGCGAGCATCAACTCGGCGTCGACCGACTTGTAGTGCTGGCCGTGCGGGTTGTAGATCTTCAGCGTCGGGAAGAACGCGTCCATCCCGAAGGTGCGCGCCTCGTCGGGGATGATCGGCACGATCCGCTGGCCGAACTCCTTGTCGCGCATCATGTCCTTGAGGATGCGCACGATCGCCATGGTCGTGGCGATCTGCTGCTTGCCCGACCCCTTCTTCGCGCCGTCGTAGGCGGAGTCGGCCGGTAGCTTGATGGATTTGGTCGACTGCACGCGCCGCGAGGGCAACCCACCGCCGAGCTTCTCCCGGCGATCGCGCATGTAGCGGATCGCTTCGTCGTCTTCGCCCGGGTGGAAGTAGGGCGGCAGGTAGGGGTTCTCCTCCAACTGCGCGTCCGTGATCGGGATGTGCAGGGAGTCGCGGAAGCCCTTGAGGTCATCGAGGGTGAGCTTCTTCATCTGGTGGGTCGCGTTGCGGCCGGCGAAGTGGCTGCCGAGGCTGTAGCCCTTGATCGTGTGAGCCAGGATCACCGTCGGCTGACCGTGATGCTGGGTCGCCGCCTGGTAGGCCGCGTAGACCTTGCGGTAGTCGTGGCCGCCGCGCTTGAGGCGCCACCAGATGTCGTCGTCGCTCCAGTCCTTGACCATCGCAAGGGTACGGGGGTCGCGGCCGAAGAACTGGTCGCGGACGTACTTTCCGTCGTTGGCGCGGAAGGTCTGGTAGTCACCGTCGGAGGTTGTGTTCATCACGTTGACCAGGGCGCCGTCGCGGTCGGCCGCGAGCAGCGGGTCCCAGCCACGACCCCAGATGGTCTTGATGACGTTCCAGCCCGCACCGCGGAAGAACGACTCGAGCTCTTGGATGATCTTGCCGTTGCCGCGCACCGGACCGTCGAGTCGCTGCAGGTTGCAGTTGATGACGAAGGTGAGGTTGTCGAGTTCCTCGCCGGCCGCCAACTGCAGAAGGCCACGCGACTCGGGCTCGTCCATTTCGCCGTCGCCGAGGAAGGCCCAGACGTGCTGCTGGCTGGTGTCGCGGAGTCCGCGGTTGTGCAGGTAGCGGTTGAACTGCGCCTGGTAGATCGCGTTCATCGGACCGATGCCCATCGACACCGTCGGGAACTCCCAGAAGTCCTGCATGTTGCGCGGGTGCGGGTAGCTCGGTAGCCCGGCAGCCTTGCCACCGATCAGGTGGGAGTGCTCCTGACGGAACCCGTCGAGTTGTTCGGTGGTGAGGCGGCCCTCGAGGAAAGCGCGCGAATACATACCAGGGGAGGCGTGGCCCTGGAAGAAGACCTGGTCGCCACCGCCCGGGTGGTTCTTGCCGCGGAAGAAGTGGTTGAACCCCACTTCGTAGAGGGTCGCGGCCGAGGCGTAGGTGGAGATGTGACCGCCGACGGAGATCTCGGGCCGCTGCGCGCGATGAACCATGATGGCCGCGTTCCAGCGCAGCCAGGCGCGGTAGCGACGCTCGATCTCCTCATCGCCCGGGAACCACGGTTCCGATTCGGGCGGGATGGTGTTGATGTAGTCAGTGGTGGTCAGCGACGGAATACCGACTTGACGCTCCCGGGCACGCTCCAACAATTTCAACATCACGTAGCGGGCGCGGTTCTTCCCACCGGCTTCGATGATGCCGTCGAGCGAGTCGAGCCACTCACCGGTCTCCTCGGGATCAATGTCCGGCAGTTGGCTTGGTAAGCCGTTGAGGATCGGGCCCGAGGTGGGGTCAGGTGACACGTTTGGCTCCTTCGAATACGACATTCGCAACCTCCATCAAACACCGCGGGTAAGTGGCGTGTATATCCACTCCGGTTACCCTGCAGTAGCGCTCGCCACCTGTCCGGGTGGGCGGGCTGGGACACTGAGGCCCGACCATGCCCATAGGCTGGGCGTGTTCGCGCACTCGGCGCGGATCGTCGGCGTACTCCTCGATGGGTGCGTGAGACACAAGGAAGGGTTATGGACAAGGACGCTGGTGGGGGCTGGGCCCGCAAGGTTGGCTTCGAGCAGGGGCAGATCGTGCTCGAGCTCGGATGGGACGACGACGTCAATGACGAGCTGCGAGCAGACGTGGAGGGCCTGATTGGCTCCGCGCTCGAAGAGGACAACTACGACGGTGTGGTCGACGCAGTGCTGCTGTGGTGGCGCGACGGCGACGGTGACCTCATCGACGATTGTGTCGATGCGCTCACCACACTTGCCGAGAAGGGATTCGTGGTGGTGCTGGTGCCAGAAGCTGGACAGGACGACCACGTCGAGGCATCTGAGATCGAAGAGGCCGCGCAGACCGCCGGCCTGAAGGCCAGTTCGACCGCCAAGGCGACCGACTGGATCGCGACCAAGCTCGTTCAGGGCGGCTACGCGAAGCAGCGTTGATGACGGCTCGCGTTGATTGAGGCAGTTGAAATCACCGGGACGCGGTCGGCGCGCAGCACCCTTTCGAAGCGTGCGTAGGCTCGGGGGAGACCGTCCCCTTCGAAAGGATTTTGATGATGGCTTCACCTCAGCAGGTCGGTGCCCAGGCTCCCGCGTTCAGCGCGAAGGACCAGTTTGGTCAGGAGCAGACACTGGCCGGGCTCACCGGCGAGAAGGCGGCTCTGGTCGTGTTCTATCCGTTCGCGTTCTCCGGCATTTGCACCGGCGAGCTCTGCTCGATTCGCGACGACCTGTCCCGATTCGTCAACGACAAGGTGCAGGTTGCCGCCGTGTCCTGCGACCCGATGTTCAGCCTCAAGGCGTGGGCTGACGCGCAGGGCTACGACTTCCCGCTGCTGTCGGACTTCTGGCCGCACGGCGAGATCGCCAAGGCCTACGGCGTGTTCAACGAGGAAGCCGGCATGGCCATTCGGGGCACCTTCTTGGTCGACACCAGCGGCAAGATCGTCTGGTCACAGGTCAACGGACCGGGCGAAGCGCGTGACTTCGCCGGCTATGACGAGGCGGTCGCAGCTCTCTGATTCGATGTGAAAGGCGCCGATGCCTGCGGGCATCGGCGCCTTTTCGCGTCTGGCTCAGTCGAGTGGGAAGCGGGAGATGAGCTCGTCTCGTACCCCGCGGTCGACGGGCAGTCCGGCGCTCGCCCGCGCGCCGATCGCCAGACCCAGGATGAATGCCGAGACCGGCGCAAGCGGCCGTTCGACCTCGCGAGCGACATCCCGAGAAAGAGCGTGAACGTCGTCGATGTCCACCAAGGTGGGATCCAATTCGAGTGCGGCGCAAGTCTTTTCGACCCACGCTTGCCACTGCTGCTCCGGTTCGCTCATCGGTCGCTCCCTCGCTTGAGTCGGTTGGTCCAGGCCGTGTGATCCTCCCAGGTGTCGACGTCGCGCCAGTCGTCACCGACTGGGACATCGACCAAGCTCAGGTCGCCAACCAAGGCGCGCATCGACCGTCCGTTGGGAACAGCGGTCGCCGCCGCCGCCGCGATCAGGGGGCCGGCTGCGTACGCCCCGAGCACCCATTGCCGCCGGCCGTCAGCGTCGATCGCAACTGCTCCGTCGCCGCTCGCCGCGGCGAGAACTCGGGGCAGCGCGCTCGATGCTCCCGGGAGGTCGCAAGCCAGGATCACGATCCACGGCGCGGGATCGGCCAGCGCAGCCAGACCAGCAACGACAGCAGCGGCCGGACCGCCCCCGGGCGGGTTCTCCTGGACAACGACGGCCCGCGGCGGAACCGGAGCGCTCGTCCGGCCGACGACCACGATCTGCTGGGCACCGTCGATGGCGGTGAACGATCCGCTCACCAGGGCGGCCCCGGCCAGCGGCAGGGCAGCCTTGTCGATGCCGCCCAGCCGCGAACCGGCTCCACCGACCAACACGATCGCGTCGTACGCCTGCATCGGACTCCTCCTGGGTCGCGGGTGTCCGTCATCTTCCCGTCATCTTCGCGTGGTCAGCGAATGCCGATGACGGACAAACTCCAGTTTGCTGTAAGAATGAGCCGCCGACGTCGGAGTTCTCGCGTCGGAAGGGGCCTGTAGCTCAGTTGGTAGAGCACCGCGTTTACACCGCGGGTGTCGTCGGTTCGAGACCGGCCGGGCCCACATGAACGCCGAACCCGAGCGCGCCGACCGGGTCGCGAACCTGGCCGAGGTGCTGACCGTCCTCGACGAGTTCTATCCGCCCGCAACGGCCCTGGAATGGGATCGTGTCGGGTTGGTCACCGGTGACCCGGAGCAGCCCGTACGCCGCATTCTGTTCGCGGTGGATCCCACCCTGGCGGTCATCGACGCGGCTCGTTCGGGCGGCGCGGACCTGCTGATCAGCCACCACCCGCTGTTGTTGCGCGGGGTGAACTCCGTTGCCACGACCAATGCCAAGGGCGCAGCCGTGACCGCCTTGGTGGTGGGCGATATCGCCCTCTACACCGCCCACACCAACGCCGATATCGCCCGGCCGGGGGTCAACGACGCCCTCGCTGCGGCCTGCGGGCTGCCGGCGGACTGCAAATCGTTGTCCGCCGATGGCGGCGGCCGGGTTGGTGACCTTGCCGAGCCCGTCACCTTGCGCGCGTTCGCCCAGCGGTTGGCAGCGGCGCTGCCGCCGGCTCCGGTCGGCGTACGAGTCAGCGGCGATCCCGACGCGATCGTGCGCCGGGTGGCCGTTCTGGGCGGGGCGGGCGACGACCGCTTCGACGACGTACGCGCCGCGAAGGCCGACGTCTACGTCACCGCCGATCTGCGCCACCACCCCGCCCTCGAAGCGCGAGAAGAGGGCCGCGGCGGCCCGCCCTACCTGATTGACGCCGGACACTGGGCGACCGAGTCACTCTGGCTGGCCGCTGCCGCTGACCGGCTCCGTCGAACTTTGTCCGAGCGCGGATATACGGTGGACACCGACATCTGCACAGTGCGCACCGATCCGTGGGACTTCCTGGTCGGCAGCAACGAACCCTCGGGAGCCGACGATGAAAGCTGACCTCGCCCGCCAGTGGCGCATGCTCGATCTTCAGGCGCTGGACACCAAACTTGCCCAGCTCGCCCACAAACGCCGCTCAATGCCAGCGATCGCCGCGGTAGAAGCGCAATCGATCCGCCGCGAAAAGCTCTACGAAGAGGTCGTTTTGGCCCGCACCGCGGCCGACGATGTGGAGCGCGAGATCGCCAAGGCCGACGCCGACGTGCAACTCGTCCGCGAACGTGCCGTCCGCACCCAGCGCCACCTCGATGCCGGTCAGGGCTCACCCAAGGACTTGCAGGGCATGCAACACGAACTGCAGACCCTCGCCCGCCGCCAATCGGAGCTGGAGGACGTCGAACTGGCCGTGATGGAGAAGGCCGAACAGTTGCGCGCCGATCTGGCCAAGGCCGAAGCGGCCAAGCAGAGCGCTGAGGAAAAGATCGTCGAGCTGACCAATCAGCGCGACGTCGCCTTTGCCGAGATCGACCGTGAGGTCGCCGAGGTCAGCGCCAAGCGCGACCAGGTGGCCCCGGGCCTCGGCAACGAACTGCTTGCCCTCTACGAGAAGGTGCGCGAGCAATGCGGCGGTCTTGCGGTCGCTGCGCTCTCCCAGCGCCGTTGCGGCGGTTGCGGATTGGAGCTCAACGCTTCCGAGATGGGCCGGTTCCGCTCGGCGCCCGACGACGAGATCCTGCGCTGTGAGGACTGCCGCCGCATCGTCGTACGCACTTCAGAATCCGGCCTGTGACGCGTTCGCTCATCGTCGAAGCCGACGGCGGTTCGCGCGGCAACCCGGGGGTTGCCGGCTATGGCGCGCTGGTGCGTGACCCGGCGACCGGCGAGATCATCGCCCGCCGTGCTGCTCCGCTGGGCAAAGCGAGCAACAACGTCGCCGAATACGAAGGCCTGTTGGCCGGCTTGCGCGCGGCGCTCGCGATCGACCCCGCCGCCACCATCGAGGTGCGGATGGATTCCAAGCTGGTCATCGAGCAGATGGCCGGTCGATGGAAGATCAAGCACGAGGACATGAAGCGGCTCGCGATTCAGGGCCAAGAACTGGTGCGACAGTTGCGCGCCGCCGGGGGCTCGATCTCCTGGACCTGGATCCCGCGGGAGATCAACAAGGACGCCGACGCTCTCTCGAACGACGGCATGGACGGTTTGTTCGTTGAGGAGGACCTCGAGGACGCCCCAGTCGTGCAGGAAGCGGTCGACGAGGTCGTCAGCCCGGTGAAATCTGCTGCGCCACAGCCGGTTCGGATCCTGTTGGTCCGTCACGGCGTCACCGATTTCACGGTGCAGGGCCGTCTCGACGGGCGGGGTGGCGCCGATCCGTCGCTGAACGCTGAGGGTCGGGAGCAGGCCGCGGCGGCCGCGCGCGGGGTCCGCGCCAAGGTTCGGCCCGGCGCCAGCGTACGCGTCATTGCTTCCGGCCTGGCCCGCGCGCAGCAGACGGCCGACGCCATTGCTGCCGAACTTGGTGTCAACCGCGAGGTCGACGTCGACCTGGACGAACAGAACTTCGGCGACTGGGACGGACAGTCCGTCCGCGACCTCGTTGCCGACGCAGATTTCGCCCGCCTGCGCAGCGACCCGACCTACGCCCCTCCGGGCGGGGGAGAGACCCATGACCTCGTCGCCCATCGGGTCGGGGCCGCCCTGGACCGAATCGTCGCGTCGAGCGAGCCGGGCAACATCGTGGTCGTGGTCAGCCACCGCAAGCCGATCATGGTCGCGTTGGCCGATGTCTTGGGCCTCGATCTGGACACCGCATGGTTGCTCGCGATCGCGCCTGCTTCGCTGACCGGTCTCGAAGTCTGGTCGGACGGCCACACATCGATCAGCTTCGTCAACGATACGAATCACCTTCGAACCCGTTAGGACGTCATGACCGAGCAGTTCTCACCCGACACCATCGCCGTACGCGGAGGCTTGACCCGCAGTGGTTTCGAGGAGACTGCAGAGGCGATGTATCTGACCTCGGGTTTCGTCTACGAGAGCGCCGAGGCCGCCGAGGCCGCGTTCACTGGCGAATCGCAGCGCTTTGTCTACAGCCGTTACGGCAACCCGACCGTCTCGATGTTCGAGGAGCGGCTGCGGCTGCTGGAAGGCGCGGAGGGCTGCTACGCCACGGGGTCCGGCATGGGCGCGGTGTTCACGGCTCTGGCCGCCTTGCTGGGCAAGGGTGACCGCGTTGTCGCCTCCCGCGGACTGTTCGGCTCCTGCTTCGTGATCCTCGACGAGATCCTGCCGCGCTGGGGCGTGGAGACCGTGTTCGTTGACGGGCCCGACCTGGCGCAGTGGGAGCAGGCGCTGAGTGAACCGACGACCGCGGTCTTCTTCGAAACGCCGAGCAACCCGATGCAGGAACTGGTCGACATCGCCGCTGTCTCGGAGTTGGCCCACCAAGCTGGCGCCCAGGTCGTCGTCGACAACGTCTTCGGCACCCCGGTTTTCAGTCGCCCACTGGACCACGGCGCCGACATCGTCGTCTACTCCGCGACCAAACACATCGATGGGCAGGGGCGAGTTCTCGGTGGCGCGATCCTGGGGCGCAAGGACTACATCGACGGTCCCGTGCAGAACCTGATCCGCCACACCGGCCCGTCGATGTCGCCCTTCAATGCGTGGGTGCTGACCAAGGGGCTGGAGACGATGCGTCTTCGCGTTGAGCAGATGTCGCGTTCGGCGCTCGAGGTCGCCCAAACACTGTCTGCTCACGAGTCCGTCCGCCAGGTCTGGTTCCCGTTCCTGCAGTCCCACCCGCAGTACGACCTGGCGACCCGACAGATGACCGGCGGCGGAACGGTGGTCACCTTCGAGTTGGCCGGCGGGAAGGCCGAGGCGTTCCGGTTGATGAACGCGCTCCAGATCGTCGATATCTCCAACAACCTGGGCGACTCGAAGTCGTTGATCACCCACCCTGCAACCACCACGCACCGCCGGATGGGTGAGGAAGCACGCCTCGCCGTGGGCATCACCGACGGTGTGTTGCGGGTGTCGTGTGGGCTGGAGGACACCGCCGACCTCGTCGCGGACCTGCGGCGGGCGTTGGACGCAGCGCAGGGCTGAGCTGAGCTGTCCGTCATGTCGGTGGCGACGCGCCACCGACATGTGGCTGACCCCGTTGGTTCGCGGAAGTTAGTTGCCCAAGCACTTCTGGCTGCGCCGGCGCCTGCCCTTCTCGTGGGTGGCACCGCTGATTCGACGTGGGATGGCGACGTCGCGCGCGCGAGCGATCGCTAGCAGCTAGCGGAGGGCGCGGACCAACCCGAGTGCGCCCTCGACACTGCCCGCCGGGTCGTTGATCGGGTATTGAACAGCTCGTACCACGCGCTCGCGGTCGACGACGAGCGTGAGTCGCTTGAGCCGGGTCATCCCATTCAGCGTGAACGTGGGTAGTCGCAGACAGGTGGCTAGCTCGAGTCCGGGGTCGGCCACCAGCGGGAACTGGA
The DNA here is from genome assembly GCF_054778835.1 of Calidifontibacter terrae. NCBI lineage: Bacteria > Bacillati > Actinomycetota > Actinomycetes > Micrococcales > Dermacoccaceae > Calidifontibacter > Calidifontibacter terrae. The sequence continues at coordinate 58,824 of NZ_BAAGZF010000014.1, read as the reverse complement.
TCCGATTCGCCACTTGGAAGTCAGTGAGCTCCGCTGTGGTTTGGGTGCTCACCCCGACGACGGCGGCACCCAGGGCGGCGAAGTCGGCGAGTCGATCGCGGTAGGTGCAAGATTCGAGCGTGCAACCCGGCCCGCCCGGAACCTGGCTGATTCCGAGGAGCGCCGCCCCGGGGAAGCAGTAGACAACGGTGAGTGGCTCGGTCGTGATGGGGTCGGGCCCGACTGGCGGAACTCGCTGCCCGACGAGGGCCCGAACTCGATGTGTCTCAGCGGAATTGGTCTCACTGCCGGCCCGCGAAGTGCCATCCCCGAGCAGCCAGGTGTCGCCCCACTGCTGAATGGCGGCCAACACCGGCACCAGTGCGTGGCCGCGCGGTGTGAGGAGGTAGTCGAAGCGCTCGGGGTGGTCTTGGTAGGCGGCCTTGTGGAGGACCTCGCTTGCGACTAGGTCACGAAGGCGTTCGGTGAGCACCTTTCGCGAGCAACCGGTTTCGGCCAGTAGGTCGCCAAATCGGGTGAGGCCGCGGGCGATGTCCCGCAGGATGAGCAGGTTCCAGCCATCGCCAACCACCGAGCTCGCGTGGGCAATCCCGCAGTCATCGTTGGACACCCCGTAAGTGTATGGTCAGTTTCAATATGAAACTCACTGGTCTTGGGCTTCCACGAGTGGTCTGGCTGCTCGCTGCAAGCAGGTTCTTCAGCGCCGCCAGTTCCTTCGTGATGCTCTTCCTGACGCTCTATCTCACCGGTCCGCGCGGGCTGTCCGCCCCGGTCGCTGGGCTGGTGGTTGGAGCTTCAGGGGCCGGAACCCTGTTCGGGTATCTGCATGGCGGCCGGTGGGGCGACCGGCTCGGTCATCGCCGGGTGTTGCTTATTGCGACGGCGATGGGCGCCGCTGGGATCATGACGGTGCCGTGGCAACCGTCGTCGCTTCTGGCCGTGACGCTGCCGATCATCGGATACCTGCAGGCGACCGGAACGGTCTCCTCGGGAGCTTTGGCGGCCCTTGCAATGCCACGCGGCGATCGGCGTACGGCGGTTGCGGTTAGTCGCTCCGCCTCGAACGCCGGATTCGTCGTTGGCCCGCTGCTCGGCGCACTCCTGGTGGCCCACTCGTACGAAGCGATTTTCCTGGTCGACGGTGGGGTGCTGTTGCTGGTCCGGCTGCTCGTCCTACGCGCCTTGCCCGCGGAGCCGAAGCCGGAGCCTGCGCGCGTCGAATTCGTCGCCAGCGCAGACACGCTCTGGCGTTCGCTGCGCCGGCGCCCGGACCTGCTGTGGCTGGTTCCGGCGATCGTGCTCGCCGACCTCGTCTACCGGCAGCTCTACACAACGGTGCCGATCCAACTGCGCGACAGTGGACAACCGGTGGTGCTTTACAGCGCCCTGATCGCCGTCGGCTCCGGGTTGGTTTTGCTGTTCGAAATCGTCATCGCGCTGCGTTTGCGAGGCCACCGAGCTCTCCCGATCATTGCGGCCGGCTACGCGCTGATCGGCGTCGGTTTCGGGCTCTTCGGCCTTCCGGTTTCAGTTGTCTCGGCGGTGCTCGCGATGGTGGTTCTGACGGCCGGCGAGATTCTCTATAAGACCACCGCTACAGCGCATGTTCAGGATGCGGCGCCAGACCATTTGATCGGGCGATATCACGGTCTCTACACCGGGCTATCAACCTCCGGCGGCCTCATCTCGGCGCCCCTCGGACTCGGTTTGTACGCCGTGGCGCCCCACGCGCTATGGCCGGCGTGCGCTGTTGTCGCGTTCATCGCCGCGGGCTTGGTTCTGTTGTCCGACCGCTTGGCGACACGTCGAAAGCCGGCGTGACCAAACGGTCGGAATGGGGTGGTGTGTGGACAGTGTGCACTGGTTCGCTTGGTGAACCACTTCCGGCGAGTCGCACCGTCGGCTTCGGAGGTGGCTCGTGAGACGAACCACTGCGCACTGCGCGGACACCTTGTGATTTCCCCTCGGCCGGTTCGTTGCCGATCTGGCTCGTGGCGCGAACCACTGCACAGTGCGCGGACACCTCGTAGTCCCGCCGATCAGATCACCGTCAGCCTTGGTCGTCCACAGCACCTAGTTGTCAACGTAGTTATCCACTCGCATCGTCCCCGACGTGGCAAAACGACCCCCCGCCATTCGAGGATCTGTCCATGACCGAGAATCCCCTGGGCACCACGAGCGGTTTCAACAAGGCTCTGGATGAAGCGTTTGCGCGGCTGACTATCGCCGATGACGTCGCCCTCGCCGTGCGAGAGCAGCGGCGGGTGCTGGGGCTGAGTCAGCGGGCATACGCCGAATTTCGGGGGTGCAGCCGCTCAGTGATCGCGCGGGCGGAGGCTGGGCGCAGTGGCGAGATGACCTTCGACCGGGTCCGGTGGCTGCTGGATGGTTCGGGCTACGTCTTGGCCGTGGTCGAGCAGGCCGTCGACCTGAGCTTGATGAGGCCTGCTGGCGCGGTTGCTGGGCGCGAGTTAGTCGCTCGCGATGAAGTCGGACGCCGGCTTCCCGCCCATTTGCCCATCATCGGCGCACCGCGGATTCCGCCGACCTGGTGGTGGGCGCGCCACGGCGGCTGGTTGACCACAACGGTCGTGCCAGCGTGGACCTTTCAATGTCCGCCGGTGTCTGGTCCCGGGGCCGCGGGAACTTCGAACGTGGATAGCGATCGCGATCGCGGTGCCGCGTCGCCTAAAGGGCTGTCGTCACAGTGGCCGCCGTGACACAGGCAATAGCCAGCACCGCGCTACGCCAGGTGTAGGTCCACAGCGCGACCTCGCTATCTGCGCGCCGGCAGCGGTCGCGCCACAACAGAGTGGCCACCGACCCCCACACGGTGATCAGCGGGCCGGCGTTGACACCCACCAAGATCGCCGCAAAACGGTCGGCGGACCCCGCGACCGGTTCCATCGCCAGATATGCCGGGAGGTTGTTTCCCAGGTTGCCGAGCCCCGCTGAGGTGGCCGCGAGGCGGAGTAAGTCACCGGTTGAACTGCCGGCCCCGCCAAGGCTGCGCAAAAGTTCGGTCAGGCCGTGCTTGCCGGCAAGATCGACCACGACGAAGAGCACCACCACCGCAACGACCGTCGTCCACGGCAGCTCTAGCTCGCGCAGCCCGGCCCGGTCGCGCCAGGCGAGAACCCCAAGCAGCACCACGGCAGCGCCAGCCGCCGGGTAGACCGGGGTAATACCCGAGATGAACAGCGGCGCCAGCGACACGCAGACGACTGCGGCGGTGATCAGCAGCACTCGATCGTGTGCCGCTGCGGGCTCGGTGGCGGTGAACCGGCCGCGCAGTTGTCGCCAGTGCAATAACCAGGCGACGACCGCCGTCGCGATGATCGCGGCGAGGGCTGGGCGCCACATGACCCCGACGTACGACGGATGCCCGGGAAGCCTCGAAAACTGATGCAGCGCTAGCAAATTGGTCAAGTTCGAGACGGGCAGCAAGAGGGATGCGGTGTTAGCCAGCCAGACGGTCGTCAAGGCAAATGCGGCGCGGTCCACTCCCGCGCGGTGGGCAATCGACAGCACCACCGGCGTGAGCAGGACGGCGGTTGTGTCAAGGCTCAGCACGATCGTGGAGGCGGTAGCGAGCAGGACGACCAGGAACCAGAGGCGCACGACACTGCCGCGCGCCGCGCGGGCCGCCCAGTGGCCAGTGACGTCGAACAGGCCGGCCCGATCAGCGATCTCGGCAACGATGGTGAGCGCAACCAGAAAGCCCAGAACAGGTGCAACGCGCTCCAGCAGGCCGGCGAGGTCAGGCACGGACTACCGCGTCGAGGATCCACGGTTTGGTTGAGCTCACGGGCTCGGTGAGAGTCACCTCAAACCGATCGGCGAGTCCCTGAGCGAGGCGTTGCGGCCGGCGCGGATCAAGACCGAGCTCGCAGATCGCTCGCGCCACCAAGCCGCGGGTGTGTTTGGCCATGTGGGTAGCGCCCGGAACTCGGATGTGGATCCAGCGGTCGGCGAGGTCGGCTGGGGGAGTCCAGGCCGCGGCGTATGTGCTCGATCGGCAATCGACGATCAGTCCCTTGCCCGCCAGCTGTTGCATCGGTTCGTCCAGCACAGTGCGCCAGTGGCCGGCCAGCGGTCCCACCGCCGGAACATTGACGGCCATCGACAGGCGGTAGGAGGGTGCGCTGTCGCGCAGCGACAAAACCCCGAACAGTGCCGACTGCACATGGATCCACCGGCGCGCCCGCCGGCGGGCGGCCGCGTCCAGGCTCGGAACGTCGAGGGCGTCGTAAAGAACGCCGGTGTAGAGCTGCTCGACCGGGATCGCCGGCGAGGTTCGCAACGCGGTGTTGCGCGCGATCTCGGTGATGAGATTGGGGCTGACCCCGAGGACCGCGGCCGCATTGTCAGCGGCGCTCAGCGCGCCGACGGCGTCGAGCACCTGCTCGCGCGCATCGTTCAGTTCCGGGAAAGTCAGGCGGGAGAGGTCGAGCGTTTTGCCGCGGGTGCGGGTCGATTTGGTCTCCGACGGCGGCAACAAAACGAGCACCGCAGGAGTCTACGAGGCAGTAGCCCCTCACCCACCATCCATGGTCCATAGAGTGGCGCCATGGTGAAGCGAGTGATCTCCATCCGCCCTGCGACCGACGAACCCAGCGATCGGGTCGACAGTCCCGAACTCAAGGCCGCGTTCGACGGCTTGCGACAGCGTTTGGAACTTCCGACCGACTATCCAGCCGACGCCGTACGGGAGGCCGAGGCGAAATCGGCCAACCCGCCGTTGCCCGATCGGGACGAGACGGCGGTGCCGTTTTTCACCATCGACCCCGAAGGGTCCAAGGACCTGGACCAGGCGATGTGTCTGGAGCGCGACGGTGACGGATATCGGGTGCGTTACGCGATCGCGAACGTGCCGGCCTTCGTCGAACCCGGCGGCGCGCTCGACACCGAGACCCACCACCGCGGCCAGACGATCTACCTGCCGGACGCGCGAATCCCGTTGCACCCCACCGTGATGAGTGAGGGCGCCGCGAGCTTGCTCGAGGGGGCGGTGCGTGGCGCGTTCGTGTGGGACTTCCGGCTGAACGCCAGCGGTGAGGTCACGGCCAGCGAGGTCTACCTCGCGAAGGTCAAGAGCATCGCGCGGCTCGACTACACCGGTGTCCAGGGCTCCATCGACGACGGATCTGCCGACGAGCGGTTGCTGCTGTTGAAGGAGATCGGCGAGAAGCGGATCACCCTCGAGCAAGCCCGTGGTGGGGCCAACCTGCCGATGCCGGAGCAGGAGATTCACCCCAAGGGGACCGGCTACGACCTGACCCTGCGCCCGCCGGTCCCTGCCGAGGACTGGAATGCGCAGATCTCGTTGATGACCGGCATGGCCGCCGCGGAGATGATGTTGCACAACCAGATCGGGATCCTGCGCACGATGCCGCCGCCCGACACACACGCCATCACCAGCTTCAAACGAGCCGCCCAGGCTCTCGGCGCCGAGTGGCGCGCTGACTTGACCTATGGCGAGTTCCTACGCACCCTCGACCGCAACGACCCCCGTCAGCTGGCGCTGATCTACGAAGCAACCAGTCTGTTCCGTGGCGCCGGCTACACCTGCTTCGACGGCGACATCCCGGAGGTGACCGAGCAGGCTGCAGTCGCCGCGCCGTACGCACACGTGACCGCGCCGCTGCGCCGGCTGGTGGACCGCTTCGGTCTGGTGATTTGCGAGGCGCTGAGTCGGGATGCGGAGGTGCCGGCGTGGGTTCGTACGGCGTTGGCGCACCTGCCGGAGGAAATGAAGAAGTCCGACGAGGCGGCCAGGTCCGCCGAGCGGGCCGCTACCGACGTCGTGGAGGCCGCGTTCTTGTCGACTCACGTCGGGGAGACCTTCCAGGCTGCTGTCGTCGACAACAACGGCAAGGCAGGGATCCTCGTCCAGCTCACCGACCACGCCGTGATCGCGAACGTGGCGGGGCAGGCCGAGCTTGGTTCGACCGTTTCGGTGCGGTTGGAGTCGGCAGACATCGCGGCCGGGAAGGTTCAGTTCGTTCTCGCCTGACCGCCCGCGTTTGGGCGATGTTTGGGCGATGGGGTCAGCGGCCGTGCTGTTCGGCGACGCGGACGAACAGGTCCGTCACGTGGCGGACGGCTGCGCGTTCGGCTCGGTCCCGGCGCGCGGTGAGGACCACATGTCGGACCGCCGGGACGTCGGTGAGGGCGAGGGTTCGTACGCCGGACTGTGCGCGGGTCGTGAACCGGGGGAGGAGCGCCACGCCGTGGCCCGCTCGTATCATCGCCTCCACCACGCGGTTGTCGCGCACCTCGCCGACGATGTGCGCTTCTCGCCCGGCCCGCTGCTCGATGAGGCTCAGCAGCGCGCGGAAAGGGAACCCAGGCGGCGGCACGATCCACGGGTGTTGAACGGCTTCGGCGGCGCGCACCGTGCGTCGTCCGGCCCAGGCCGCCGTGTCGGGAACGGCAAGGTCGAGCGGTTCGGGAACCAACGACCTGGTGAGCAAGCTGGCCGAGCGCTCCGGAGCGTCCCTCATCGAGTGACCGAGGACCAAGTCATAGTCGTTGCTCAGTTCTGCGAAGCGTTCCTCGGAGACATCGACGTCGTCGAGATGTAGCTGAATGTCGGTGTCGCGCAACGCAGTCAGGACGGCAGGGACCAGATATTCGGCAGCGCTGGGCAGCGCCGCCAGACGTACGGTCCCTGCCGTCCGCTGGGTGAAATCGACCAGCTCGGTGGCAACCCGTTCGAGGGCGACCTCGACGTCCAGCGCGAGTTCGGCGACCCGTCGGCCGGCGTCGGTCAATCGGATCCCGCGACCATCCGGCTCAACCAGTCGTACGCCGAGGTCGCGTTCGGCCGTACGTAACTGTTGGGAGACCGCGGAGGGGGTGCGGTGGGTCGCGGTCGCAACGGCCGCCACGCTGCCGCGATGTTGCAACTCGCGGATCAGGCTGAGGTGGCGTGGATCGATCATGTAGGAAGGCTAAACCTATAGAACATAAAGATTCAGTAGACCTCAGTAGATCCTTGGACGAAGATCGAGGCATGCCCGTTCGCCACCGTCTTCTCGCTTTGGTTGTCGCCGCTTTGTGGGGGGTGAACTTCCTGGCCATTCATGCCTCGCTCGAACAGTTCCCGCCATTCCTGTTGGTGACGATGCGCTGGGTCGCGATCGCGATCCCGACGGTGTTGCTCGTTCCGCGCCCGCAGGTTCCGCTGCGTTACCTGCTGGGCTACGGCGCCGGATTCGGCACCCTGCAGTTCGCCTTCCTCTACGCCGCGATGGCGCAGGGGATGCCGACCGGACTGGCGTCCCTGGTGTTGCAGGCTTCGGCGCCCTTCACCGTCCTGCTCGGGGCTGTCTTCACCGGTGAACGGTTGGGCGGGCGGCGCGGCGCGGGTGTTGGAGTCGCCGTCCTCGGGCTGGCGGTCGTGGCCAGTGCCCACACCGGTGGAGCCACCTGGTGGCCCTTCCTGCTCACCCTGTTCGGTGCCCTTGGATGGGCGTTCGGGAACCTGGCCAGTCGCCAGGCACACGCTCCGAACCCGCTGCACTTCTCGCTGTGGATGTCCGTGGTGCCGGTGATCCCGCTCGGTCTGCTGTCACTCGTGGCCGAAGGTCCACACCGCATCGGGTCGGCATTCGCCACCTCGGGCCATGCGGTGGGCGCCTGGGTCGGGCTGGCTTACACGGTGCTGCTCGGCGCCGTCGCCGGCAGTTGGCTGTGGACCTGGCTGATGGCGCGCCACCCAGCTGGTGTCGTGGCGCCGTACTCAATGCTGGTGCCGGTGGTCGGAATGACGACGGCCGGGTTCGCGCTGGGGGAGTGGCCGCTGCCGATCGAGATCGTCGGCGGGGTGATCATCGTGGCCGGTGTGTTGTACGCGTCGGCCCAACCGGTGCCCGCGCCAAGAGAATCGGGGCAAGAGCCGACTTCGCTGCGCGAGCCGCTCAAGGCGACCTAGCCCGACTGGCTGGTTCGGGTCGTGAGCTGAAGTGAACGAGTCGGCCGATACGCCGGGTTCTGTCGTTGAGCGACCATCCATCTAGGACGACCGTTGCCGGTCGCCTCCAGCGGCCTACCCGTGTGCTCGGGCGAGCAGCCCTCAAACGCACACTGTCTGGCCTTGCTCCGGGTGGGGTTTACCTAGCCGCCCCAGTCACCTGGGGCGCTGGTGGTCTCTTACACCGCCGTTTCACCCTTACCTGCGCAAGCGCAGGCGGTCTGTTTTCTGTGGCACTGTCCCGCGGGTCACCCCGGGTGGCCGTTAGCCACCACCCTGCTCTTCGGAGCCCGGACGTTCCTCGGCGGGAGCGAACTCCCGACGCGGCCGCCTGGCCGACTCGTTCGCGCAGCAGTCTAGCCCCGAGTCAGCTCCAGCTCGTTTCGCGCGGGCGGCCCTCGTCGTAGCCGCTCGCCGATTGCACACCGACGGTCGCCCGCTCGCGGAACTCGGCGATGTCACGGGCACCTGCGTAGGTGAAGCTGGACCGGACGCCGGCCACGATCGAGTCGATGAGGTCCTCAACGCCCGGGCGCTGGGCGTCCAGATACATCCGCGAGGAGGAGATTCCCTCTTCGAACAACGCCGAGCGGGCGCGGTCGTAGGCCGAACGGCCCGCCGTACGGTTGCGCACCGCCCGCGCCGACGCCATGCCGAAAGACTCCTTGTAATAGAGACCGTTAGCGTCGCGGTTGAGGTCACCGGGGCTCTCCCACGTTCCGGCGAACCACGAACCGATCATCACCGACGCGGCGCCAGCGGCGAGGGCGAGCGCAACATCGCGCGGGTATTTCACGCCACCGTCCGCCCACACGTGAGCGCCGACTTCAGTTGCCGCGGCGGCACATTCGAGAACCGCAGAGAACTGCGGTCGGCCGACGCCTGTCATCATCCGGGTCGTACACATTGCGCCCGGACCAACGCCGACCTTGATGATGTCGGCGCCCGCCTGAGCGAGGTCGCGCGCACCATCGGCAGTGACGACATTGCCTGCGGCGACCGGAACGCGTACGCCGGTCTCTGCCTCATGCGCGTCGCGTGCATCGCGCACGATCGACAGGGCGTCGATCATCTTCTCTTGGTGGCCGTGGGCGGTGTCGACGACGAGCACGTCGGCGCCCGCCTTCAGCATTGCCTCGGCCTTGGCGCGCACGTCACCGTTGATTCCGATCGCCACGCCAAGGCGCAGCTTCCCCTGAGCGTCCAGCGCCGGCTGGTAGATCGCCGAGCGCAGGATGCCGCGACGGGTCAGAACCCCTTGCAGCACACCGTCACTCACCACCGGGGCCACCCCGAGGTGGTGGCGGGTGAGGTCATCGAAAACGGCGTCGAGGTTCGCGTCGGCCGACACGGTGAACAGCTCCGCGCTCATCACGTCGGAGACCGTGGTGAACCGGTCGACCTCCTTGAGGTCGTGTTCGGTGACGATGCCGATCGGGCGGTGAGCGTCGTCAACCACGACGGCGGCGCCGTGGGCTCGCTTGCCCAACAAGGCGATTGCCGAGGCGACCGGGGCATCGGGGGCGATCGTCACCGCGGTCTCGAAGACGGTGTGGCGCGACTTCACGTAATCGATGGTCTTGGTGATCTCGTGGACCGGAATGTCCTGGGGCAGCACCGCAATCGCGCCGCGTCGGGCGACGGTCTCCGACATCCGACGACCCGAGACCGCGGTCATGTTCGCAACGACGAGCGGGACGGTGGTGCCGACAAGGTCCGGGGTGGTCAGATCCACGTCGAGGCGGCTGGTCACCGACGAGCGGGACGGAACCATAAAGACGTCGCTGTACGTGAGGTCGTACGGGGGCAGGTCACCGAGGAGTTTCACGTAGAGGGATGGTACGTCGTGGGACGGCTTACGTCGATTAGCGTGACGAGCATGATCCTCACCCATCTCGGACACGCCTGCCTGCTGGTCGAATATCCAGACCTGCGGATCCTGATCGATCCGGGCAATCTGTCGTCGTTCGAGCCGGTCAGCGGCGTCGACGCGATCCTGGTGACCCACCAGCACCCCGATCACCTCGACACCGACAAGCTCGACGCACTGCTCGAGCGCAACCCCAACGCACAGCTGCGCACCGACCCGGAGACCGCGCAGATCCTGACGGATTCTGGCATCCAAGTCACCGCGAATGCGGCCGGTCAGCGGTTCAGCCTTGGGCCGGTCGAGGTCACTCCGGTGGGCGGCGAACACGCTGAGATCCACCCGTACATTCCTCGGATCGCCAATGTCGGACTGCTGCTGAGCAGTCCGGGTCAACCCTCGCTGTTCCACCCCGGCGATGCTCTCCAGGGGCAGCCGCTGGAGCCGGTCGACCTGCTTGCGGTGCCGGTGAGCGCGCCGTGGGCCGCGGTGAAAGAAACGATTGATTTCGTACGCCGCATTGCGCCGAAGGCGGTCATTCCGATCCACGACGGTCTGCTGACCGACGTCGGGCGCGCGGTGTATTTGCATCACATCGGCCAGTTCGGGCTCGACGGCGGCGTGGAAATGCGCGACCTGCGGGGTGCGCCAGCCACTGAGATGCTTTAACAACTCAGCTTAGCCTGGCCTAAGATCGCGATCGTGCCGGAGATCAAGGTCAAGAAGAAGTGCTGCAAGAGCAATCCACGCTGCAAGAAGTGCCCCGTGGTCATGCACCGACTCACCATGCTCGGACACGCCAAGAAGGTTGACTCGCGCCTCTACGCGGTGACCTCGAAGCCACCGAAGAAGGTCGCCAAGTCGGTGCGCGCCCGCTGAGCCGCGGCCGTTAGCCTGACCGCATGACTCTTCGTGTGACGCCGTGCACCGATCGCGCCGAATGGGACGAGCTGGTGAACAGCTCTGGGGGCCACCCGCTGCAATTGTGGGGCTGGGGCGAGCTGAAGTCTCGCTACGACTGGAGCGCCGACCGTCTGGTCGTGCGCGACGGGGCTGAGGTTCTCGGCTCGGCCCAGGTCTTGTTCCGCAAGCTCCCGCAGCCGTTCCGGTCACTCGCCTACATTCCACGAGGGCCGCAGGTCGGCAGCGACGATGACCGCGTGGTGGTGCTCGAAGCGATTGCCGGCCACATCAAGCAGACCCGCAAACCGATCGGTCTGACCGTCGAACCCGACTGGGAGACACCGGATTCCCCGCTTCCGAAGGGGCAGGAGGCCGACCCTTCGGCCAGCGCCCCGTGGCTTGACGCGATCACTCGCGCGGGGTTCGTACGCAGCGAGAACACGGGCCTGATCCCCAGCACCCTGATCGTTGATTGCAGCCTCGACGACGACGCGCTGATGAAGGGCTTCGGTTCGAGCGCCCGGCAAAACGTGCGCAAGTCGTTCAAGGCCGAGAACGTGCGGTTCGGGCTCGTCACCGACGAAGCCGACCTGCAACAGGTGCTCGCGATCAACCACGAGACGGCTCGTCGCGCCGGCTTCAACGTGCACAGCGACGACTACCACCACGCGATCCGGGAGTGCCTGGGCGAGCGATCGCAGCTGATTGCGGCGTACGAAGGCGACCAGGTCGTCGCGTTCGTATGGCTCGTCGTGTCGGGCAGGACAGCGTTTGAGCTCTACGGCGGAGTGAACGAACGCGGGATGAAGCTGCGACTGAACTACGGACTGAAGTTCTGGGCGATGCAGCACGTTCGCGAGCAGGGTGTCAGCCGCTACGACTTCAACGGCCTGCTGAACGACGGTATTAGCGACTTCAAGCGGCAGTTCGCCAAGCACGAAAACCTGCTGGTCGGAACCTACGATCGGCAGCTGTCGCCGATGTTCCCGGTGTTCTCCCGGGCGCTGCCGACCGTTCGCAAGGTCGTGAAAACGACTGTGCCGCAGGCGAAGGCCGCGGTGAAGGACCCGAAGGCGGCCGTCGCCGGCGTACGCGAGGCGGTTGCCAAGCGTCGCAGCAGCTGACGGCCGCCGACGGGGGCGAGCCCTACTTGTTCGCTGCGCTCCAGGCGGCGCCGACAATCCCGGCCGCGTTCTCCAGCTTTGCCGGCACGATCGGTGCGCGCAGGTCGAGCAGCGGCAGGAACTTCTCCGACTTCGACGACACACCGCCACCGACCACGATCAGGTCGGGGGAGAGCAGCATCTCGATGTGGCTGTAGTAGGTCTGCAACCGCTTGGCCCACTTCTCCCACGACATGTCCTTGGCATCGCGAACGCTGTCGGCCGCCCTGGACTCAGCGTCGTGTCCGTCAATCTCAAGGTGACCGAATTCGGTGTTGGGAACCAGGACGCCGTGGTTGAGCAGAGCTGAACCGATGCCGGTGCCCAGCGTCGAGACCAGCACCAGTCCTTCCTGGCCCTTCGCCGCGCCGTACTGAAGTTCGCCGACCCCGGCGGCGTCGGCGTCGTTCATCACGACGACATCACGCTTGAGGGTCTTTTCCAGCAACTTCTCGACGTCGGTGTCGATCCACGACTTGTCGATGTTGGCGGCCGTGCGGACGACCCCGTGGGTGACCACGGCGGGCAGCGTGATGCCCACCGCCTCGTTGCCGATCTGGTCGGCGAAATGCTCGACGATCTGGGCGATGACCTTGACGACGTTCTCCGGAGTGGACTTCTCCGGCGTCGGAATCCGCAGCCGGTCGGCAGCGAACTGACCGGTGCTCAGATCGACCGGGGCGCCCTTGATGCCGGAGCCGCCGACGTCGATGCCAAGGGGGTGGGTGTTGGTCATGCGATCTCCTTCGATGAGCGGATCAGGGCAGGGTCAGGATCTCAGGGCCGTCGTCGGTGATCAGCAGAGTGTGCTCGAACTGCGCGCACCATGAGCCGTCGACGGTGGTGACGGTCCAGCCGTCGTCCCAGAGTTGGGTGTCACCGGAACCGAGGGTGATCATCGGCTCGATGGTGAAGGTCATGCCGGGCTCGATCACGTCGTCGTAGGACGGGGCCGCGTCGTAGTGCGGGATCACCAGGCCGGAATGGAAGGTGTCGCCGATGCCGTGGCCGGTGTAGTCGTGCACGACGCCGTAGCCGAATCGGGCGGCGTACTTCTCGATCACCCGGCCGATGATGTTGACCTGGCGACCAGGCAGGGCCGCCTTGATCCCGCGCATCATCGCCTCGTGGGTGCGCTCGGTCAGATCGCGCACCTCCGGCGCGACCTCGCCGACGAAGAACGTCCCGCAGTTGTCGCCGTGAACTCCCTCGATATAAGCCGTCACATCGATTTTGACAAGGTCGCCTTCCTGCAACGGCAGGTCGTCTGGGATGCCGTGACAGACGACCTCGTTGACGCTGGTGCAGAGCGACTTGGGGAAGCTGCGGTAGCCCAAGGTCGAGGGGTAGGCGCGGTGGTCCATCAGGAACTCGTGGGCCACTCGGTCGAGGTGGTCGGTGGTGACTCCTGGCGCGACCGCGGCCCCCGCAGCCTGCAACGCCTGCGCCCCGAGGCGCCCGGCGATGCGCATCTTCTCGATCGTCTCGGCGTCCTTGACCTCGTTGCCGTCGTACGGCCGGGGCTCGGGGCGGTCGACATATTCGGGACGGGCGATCGTGGTCGGGACGGCGCGGCGGGGACTGATGTTTCCGGGGACCATCCTGGCTCGCTGCGACATAGGGTTCAGCCTAAGGGCGACCCAGCCCAGGACAGCCCATGAGAAGGAGTGACGAATGGCGTACTGGTTCAACACCAACACCGGACAAGTCGAACAAGACGGCTCGACCGAGTCCAAGGACCACCTGATGGGTCCTTACTCCTCGGAGGACGAGGCGCGCGCCGCCTTGGAGAAGGCCAAGGCCAACACCGACCGCTGGGATGCCGAGGACAAGGAGTGGGAAGACGGCTGATTAGCCGTTGAGACCACGCTTCAACACGGGGCGGCCGACCACTGCGATGAGCAGGGCGGCCGCCCCTGCGCTGAGTGTCACCAGGAACCCGGTGCCCGGTTCGAAACGCTGGATCAGAGAACCCGAGGCCGCCGAGCCGACGGCCACACCGATCAACAGACCGGTGAGCACCACGCTCATCGCCTCGCTGCTCTGGGCCCTCGGAACGCAGCGCTGAGCCAATTGCATCGCGATGATCAGCGTCGGTGCGGTGGCCGCGCCGGCGACGAGCAGCACCAGGCCCAGCACGGTCAGCCGGTCGACTGCCAACAGGATCGGGGTCTCGAGCAGGAACATCGCCGCCGTGCCCGCGATCAACGCGGTCGGCAGGGAATGGCCGAGCGTGCGGGTTCCGAACCACAACCCGGCAACGGCAGAGCCGAGCGCGAACAGCCCGATGACAAGTCCGGCGCTTGAGGCCTGACCCAGATGCTTGGCAACCGCGACGGTCGACACCTCATTCGAACCGAAGATGGTGCCGGTCATGAACAAGATGACGGCCAGCAGCACGATCCCAGGGGTTCGGACGGCAAGGGCGCTCTGGTGGTGGGTGGCCGCATCGACCGGTGGTTCGGTCTCCCGCTCGGACAGGAACAGCAGCGTGCCGATCGCGCCGAGCGCCCCGGCGGCGAGAACGCCGGCCTCGGGGAACCAGAGCGTGGCCAGGCCCACCGCGAGCGCTGGGCCCAGGACAAACGCCAGCTCGTCGGTGACCTGTTCCAACGACATCGCCGAGTGCAGCCGGCCGGGGGAGTCGGCCAGGCGATGGGCCCACCGAGCCCGGCTCAGCGTCCCGATGTTCGCCGGCACAGACCCGAAGGCGTACGAAACGAAGAGAGTCTAGTGCGGCCAGTGGCTCGCCGAGGAAATCGCCACGACCACGGTCCATGCGAGGGACCACGCCAGCAGCGGAAGTGCGACGACTCGCTGGCCGTAGCGGTCGACGAGTCGCCCGGAAATGACTGCCGAGACTGCCAACACGATCAACCCGGCTGCCGACACCGCCCCGGCCAGGGCGAACGACCCCGTGCGCAGCGACACCATGGTGACCAGGCCCATGCCGTACATCGAATAACCGAACCGGCCGATGGCCGAACCACCAAGGAATCGGCGAGCGGCGGGATCCCGCAGTAGGGGGGCGTACGTCGACAGCACCAGCCCATCCCATCACCCGCGCTCGACTTTGGGAGGTCCGGGACTGCGGAGTAGTTTGGGGAGCGATGAGTACGACAACTGCCGCCATTGCGGTTACCCAGGCCGGAAAACCCTTCGAGCAGACAACCATCGAGCGACGCGCTCTGCGCGACGACGACGTCCGGATCGACATTAAGTTCGCCGGCATCTGCCACAGCGATATCCACACCGTTCGCCAGGAATGGGGCGGTGTCGAGTTCCCCCTCGTTCCCGGTCACGAGATCGCCGGAATTGTCAGTGAAGTCGGATCGACCGTCACCAAATACAAGGTCGGCGACCGAGTCGGCGTCGGCTGCATGGTCGACTCCTGCGGTGAGTGCGAGAACTGCAAGGACGGCCACGAGCAGTTCTGCGTCAAGCCCGCCGTCTTCACCTACGCCTCGGTCAACTACGACGGTGAGCGCGCCCAGGGCGGCTACGCCCAGCAGATCGTGGTCACCGAACGTTTCGTCTGCCGCATCCCCGACGAGCTTGAGCTCGATGTTGCCGCTCCGTTGCTCTGCGCCGGCATCACCACCTACTCGCCGCTGAAGCGCTGGGGAACCGGCCCGGGCAAGCGGGTCGGTGTGGTTGGAGTCGGTGGCCTCGGCCACCTCGGAGTCAAGATCGCCGCCGCTATGGGCGCGGAGGTCGTCGGCCTCTCGCGCACCATGGACAAGGCTGCTGAC
The DNA here is from genome assembly GCF_054778835.1 of Calidifontibacter terrae. NCBI lineage: Bacteria > Bacillati > Actinomycetota > Actinomycetes > Micrococcales > Dermacoccaceae > Calidifontibacter > Calidifontibacter terrae. Next base: position 43,161 of record NZ_BAAGZF010000014.1, on the reverse strand, counting down.
TCCGAGGCGCTCGGCGCCAGCGCCCACCTCGCCACCGGCGACCCCGCAACCTTCAAGGACAACCGGGGCACCTTCGACATCATCTTGAACACGGTGAGTGCCGACCTGCCGATGAACGACTACATGAATCTGTTGAAGCCGTTCGGGGTGCTGGTGAGCGTCGGTCTGCCCAATGGCGACTACGTCATCCCGCCGCGCGCCGTCGTCGGTCGCAGCAAGGTGTTGACCGGGTCGATGATCGGCGGCATCCCGGAGACCCAGGAGATGCTCGACTTCTGCGCCGAACATGGCATCGGCGCCACCATCGAGACCATCACCGCCGACCAGGTCGACAAGGCCTATGACGACGTCGTCGCCGGCAAGGTCCGCTACCGCTACGTGATCGACACCTCCACGATCGCTCCGGCGACCAAGTGAGGAAAAGCCCTGTGGCCCAGCGGATTCCGCTGGGCCATCGGTCTGTCCGATGACAAGTTCGTCCACCGAGCCGGAGTTCTCGCTGCGCCGCCTGGCGCTGCCTGCGTACGGTCCGTCGCTGCTGTTCGGTTTAGGCGAGGGTGCGGCCCTGCCGGTGATCGTGCTGACCGCCCGTCACCTGGGGTCGAGCGTCCCCGAAGCCGCGCTGATCGTGATGCTGATCGACGTCGCCTCGTTGTTCTGCAATGTTCCGGCCTCGATCGTCACCGCGCGGTTCGGAGAGCGGTGGTCGATCGTCGGTGCGGCGGCCACCGCCGCGGTATCGGCGTTGGTCTGTTGGGCGGCCACCGAGTTGTGGATGCTGGTCGTCGGTGTCCTGCTGATGGGTGCGTCGGCCTCAGTCTTCATGCTTGCCCGGCAGAGCTATCTGACCGAGGCGGTGCCAGCGGCATTCCGGGCCCGCGCGCTCAGCACGCTGGGCGGCGTCATGCGGATTGGTGTCTTTATCGGGCCGTTCCTCGGCGCCGCCGCCATCGGCCTCGGCGGCCTGCGGTCCTCCTACCTCGTCTATCTGGGGGCGGTCGCCGCGGCGGGCGCAATTGCCGCGACGCTGCCGGACTTGCCGGCCACCGACAAGGTCCGCGCCGCGGGGCCGGTGAGCGTGCGGCGGGTGCTGGTCGAACATCGCCGCACCTTCCTCACCGTCGGCATCGGCATCCTGCTGGTTGCCGCGGTGCGGTCGAGCCGGCAGGCGGTGATCCCGCTGTGGGCCGAACACCTCGGGCTGTCGCCCCAGGCGGCCTCACTGGTCTACGGCATCGCCGGCGGCGTCGACATGCTCGTGTTCTATCCGTCCGGCAAGGTGATGGATCTCTACGGCCGTCGCTGGGTGACGGTGCCCTCGATGTTGGTGATGGCCGCGAGTCTGATCGCGATGCCGTTCACCCACTCGGTTATCCCGTTCGCGATCGTGGCCTGTGTGCTCGGCTTCGGCAACGGGATCGGGGCGGGCATGGTGATGACCCTCGGAGCCGATTACTCGCCCGACGTGGGTCGAGCCCAGTTCCTGGGGATCTGGCGTGAACTGTCCGACCTCGGCGCTGTGGGTGGCCCGGGATTGCTGTCGGCCGTCACCGCCGCTGTGTCGCTCGGCCCGGCCATCGCCACCACCGGTGTCGTCGGCCTCGGCGCCGCCGCGGTGCTCTATCGGTCGGTGCCCCGCAAGAACCGGCCCTTCAAATCGGCGCGAGTTTCTGCCGGATAGACGAAAGTCTCCCGGCAGAAACTCGTGCGGACTTGGACGGGAGCGGGGTCAGTCGGCGAACGAGGTCTGTTCGTCCGGGAAGGTGCCGCCCACCACGTCGTCGCGATAGTCCGTGGCTGCCTGCAGCAACACGTCGTGCAGGTTCGCGTAGCGCTTGACGAAGCGGGGTGCCTTGCCGGTGCGTAGTCCGGCCATGTCCTGCCAGACCAGAACTTGCGCGTCGCAGTCCGGCCCGGCGCCGATACCGATCGTCGGCACCGACAGCGACTTGGTGACCGCCGCCGCGACCGGCGCCGGAACCATCTCCATCAACACCGCAAACGCACCCGCTTCCTGCAGCGCCTTGGCCTCCTCGACCATCCGCTCGGCGCTGTCGCCCCGGCCCTGAACGCGATATCCGCCCAGGTTGTGCTCGCTCTGCGGGGTGAAGCCAATGTGGGCGATGACCGGGATCCCGGCGTCGGTGATCGCCTTGATCGTCGGCACCATGGCGACGCCGCCCTCGATCTTCACGCCGTGGGCGCGACCTTCCTTCATCAGCCGTACGGCAGCATCGAAGCCCTGCTGCACGCTGCCGCCGTACGTTCCGAAGAGCATGTCGGCGATCACCAGGGAATGCTTGGCAGCTCCGCTGACGGCGCGCACCAGGGGGATGAACTCCTCGAGCGTGACCGGCAGGGTCGTGTCATAGCCGAACACGTTGTTGCCGGCGGAGTCGCCCACAAGCAGCACCTCGATGCCGGCTTCGTCGAAGATCGCCGCGGTGTATTGGTCGTACGCAGTCAGCATCGACCAGCGCTCACCGCGCTGTTTCATCTGTTGCAGATGGACGGTGCGGATCCGCCGACGCGGCCTCGACGCGGGCTGGGCGGCGCCGTAGGGCGCGGGCTCTTCGCTCATACGGATCAGGCTATCGCTCGGCGGTTTTAACCCCTGCGGGTGGCCAAAGGTAAACAAACCTTAAAGAAACCTCGGAAAAGCCAACATTTTTCCTGTCAGTGCGGCCAGAATCCTGGGGCCGGGTCACCTCGTCACCCGGCTGATCCCCCTGGAGGAACAGTGAATCGACGCATTGTTGGCGCTGCCATCGGCGCCACCGCGGCGACCGTGGCATTCGCATCACCGAGTGCCGTAGCCGTACCGCCGGCGAACCCGGAGCAGGCCACGACCGTGGCCGCCTCGGCGACGTCACGACCGGACAACCTGCCCAACCCGCGCGCTGAGGCGCAGGCGCAATTGCGCCAAGATGCGGTCACCAAGTTGCTGCAAGGCAAGGCCACGACCAAGACGATCAACGGCAAGCGCGTGATCGAGGTTCAGGGCAAGCAGGCTGGCGACAACAAGAACAAGGGCTCGAAGGGCAAGAAGGGTAAGTACGTCGAATACGACGTCAACCAGACCGCCTCGATCTTCACCGTGCTGGTTCAGTTCGGCGACCAGGCCAAGAGCCCGCAGGGTGGCACCGCCGGCCCGCAGGCTGGCAGCATCGCGCAGCCGGACCGCACCCAGGACAACTCGACCTACTGGGAGCCGAAGTTCGACCGGCAGCACTACCTCGACATGATGTTTGGTGACGGGGAGTCCTTCAAGAACTTCTACAAGTCGCAGTCGCAGGGGCGATTCGACGTCGAGGGTGACGTCAGCGACTGGGTCACCGTGCCTTACAACGAGGCTCGCTACGGCCACAACCCGGTTGCCGGGGATGGCACCACCGAGGCCGGCGGTTACTGGAGCTTCATCCAGGACTCCGTGAACTCCTGGTACACCGCGCAGAAGAAGGCCGGCAAGACCGACGCGGAGATCAAGACCTACTTGGCGCAGTTCGACCAGTGGGACCGCTACGACTACAACAACAACGGCAACTTCAACGAGCCCGACGGCTACATCGACCACTTCCAGGCGATCCACGCCGGTGAGGGCGAGGAAGCTGGCGGCGGCGCGCAGGGCGAGGACGCCATTTGGTCCCACCGCTGGGCAGTTCAGGCCGGCTATGGCACGACCGGCCCGGCCAGCAACAAGTCGGGTGGCGCGCAGATCGGCACCACCGGCCTGTGGGTCGGTGACTACACCACCGAGCCGGAGAACGGCGGCCTGGGTGTCTTCTCGCACGAGTTCGGCCATGACCTCGGTCTGCCGGACCTCTACGACACGACCAACCGCTCGACCAACAGCACCTCGTTCTGGACCCTGATGAGCTCCGGCTCCTGGTTGAACCACGGCAAGAACGACATCGGCACGACCCCGGGCTACATGGGTGCGTGGGAGAAGACTCAGCTCGGATGGGCCGACGTCAAGACAGTGCCGTACGGCGCCAAGTCGACCCAGGTGGTCGCCACTGGTCCGGCTGACGCCGACGACTCGAAGCTGCCCCAGGCGGTGGCAGTGACACTGCCGGACAAGACGGTCACGACCAGCTACAACACTCCCAAGACCGGTTCGCAGGAATGGTGGAGTGGTCGGGGCGACAACCTGACCACCTCCCTGACCCGTGATCTCGACCTGACGAGTGCTTCGACTGCCTCCGTCTCAGCCGCTTTGGCTTATGACATCGAGCACGACTACGACTTCCTCTACGCCCAGGTGTCCACCGACGGCGGCTCGACCTGGACCGACGTCGCGGCGCCGAAGACCGGCACCAACATGACCTGGTCGACCGCTTCGTACGACCTGTCGGCCTACAAGGGCAAGAAGGTCAAGTTCCGCTGGCTCTACGTCACCGACGGTGGCGTGAACCAGGGTGGTGCCTTCCTCGACGACATCGCGACGACGATCGATGGCACAACCACCAGCGATGGTGCGGAGTCGACGACCTCCGACTGGACGGCCGCCGGCTTCACCCGGATGAACGGTTCGACCAGCAAGCAGGTGCCGCAGTACTACCTCGCGGAATACCGTCGCTACGCCGGTTATGACAAGACGCTGCAGACCGGGCCGTACAACTTCGGCTGGAACCCCGCGCCGAAGCCGGACTGGGTAGAGCACTTCCCCTACCAGGACGGACTGCTCATCACCTTCGTCAACGGTGAGTACGAAGACAACAACACCTACCTGCACCCCGGTGGTGGGTTGGTGCTGCCGGTCGATGCTCACTCGGTTCCGCTGAAGTGGTCGGACGGGGCGTTGATGTCCAACCGCATCCAGCCGTTCGACGCGACCTTCGGCACCCAGGCGACCGACGCGTTCACCTTGCACCGCGCAGGGGTTCCGACCTCGGTGCCGTCGCAGGCGCCGGTTAGCGTGTTCGACGACAGTGATGCGAACGCGTACTACACGACCGACAATAAGTACGGATCCACCAAGGTCGCCGGTTCCGGCACCAAGATCACGGTGCTCAACCAGTTGGCCAATTCGATGCAGCTGAAGATCCAGTTCAAGAACTGATCCAGGCTCAATCGTGAGCGGCCCCGGGCGAATTTCGCCCGGGGCCGTTTCATGTGACCCGGACGTACGACAAGATGGGCGCCATGGATCGGCAACAGGAATTCGTGCTGCGCACCATCGAGGAACGGGACATCCGTTTCATCCGGGTGTGGTTCACCGACGTGCTCGGAACTTTGAAGTCGGTGGCGGTCGCGCCAGCCGAACTCGAGGGCGCGTTCGCCGAGGGCATCGGGTTCGACGGCAGCTCGATCGAGGGGTTGGCCCGGGTCTACGAGGCCGACATGCTGGTGCGCCCCGATGCCTCGACCTTCCAGATCCTGCCGTGGCGCGGCGACCGACCGGGCACCGCTCGGATGTTCGCCGACATTCGGTTGCCCGACGACTCCCCGAGTTCGGCCGACTCGCGCGCTGTGCTGCGCCGGTCGCTGTCGAAGGCCGCCGACATGGGGTTGACGTTCTATACCCACCCGGAGATCGAGTTCTACCTCTTCCAGAAGGAACCGAACGCCAAGGGCGAGCCGGTGCCGATCGACCAGGCCGGCTTCTTCGACCACGTTCCCCAGGGTGTCGGCCATGACTTCCGGCGGGCTGCGATCTCGATGCTGGAGACGATGGGCATCTCGGTGGAGTTCAGCCACCACGAGTCCGGTCCGGGGCAGAACGAGATCGACCTGCGCTACGCCGACGCGCTGTCGACCGCCGACAACATCATGACCTTCAAGACGGTCATCAAAGAGGTCGCGCTCGAGCGTGGAATCTTTGCCAGCTTTATGCCGAAACCCCTTGCTTACCAGCCGGGTTCGGGCATGCACACCCACGTTTCGCTGTTCGACGGCGACACCAACGCGTTCTACGAACCGGGTGCGCCCTACCAGCTCTCGCAGACCGGGCGCCGCTTCATCGCCGGCCTGCTGCGCCACGCTCCCGAGATCAGCGCGGTCACCAACCAGTGGGTCAACTCCTACAAGCGGCTGTGGGGCGGCGCCGAAGCGCCCGCTCACGTCTGCTGGGGCCACAACAACCGCAGCGCGATGATCCGCATCCCGATGTACAAGCCGATGAAGGGTCAGTCGACCCGGGTCGAAATTCGGTCGCTGGACCCTGCCTGCAACCCCTACCTGGCCTATTCGGTCATCCTGGCCGCCGGGCTGAAGGGGGTCACCGAGGAATACGACCTGCCGCCCGAGGCAGAGGACGACGTGTGGGGTCTCACCGACCGTGAGCGGCGCGCGATGGGCATTGACCCATTGCCGGCTTCCTTGGACCACGCGATCCACCTGATGGAGGAAAGCGACCTGGTCGCGGAAACCCTCGGCGAGCACGTCTTCGACTTCTTCCTGCGCAACAAAAAGGCCGAGTGGGCGCTCTACCGCGAACAGGTCACCCAGTTCGAGATCGATCAGTACCTCTCGAAACTGTGACCCTGCGCGCCACCGATCTCGCCCGCGCCGGATTCGACGACCCGACCCGGGGTGCGTCGTTGCTCTCCGCGTTGCCGGACTGGCCGACCGAAGCGCTGCTGGGGCTCCTCGCTGGCAGCGCCGACCCCGACCAAGCCGCCCTTGGTTTGTGTCGGCTCTACGACGAGTTGGCCGGCCCCGAACGCGCCGAGGTGGCGCGGGCACTCACCGACCCGACATCGGGTCGGGAACGACTGGTCAACCTGTTCGGCGCCTCCAGCGCCCTGACGGACGTCGTGGTGCGCCGCCCCGAGATGTGGCGGGACGTGGTCGGGGCTGAGTTGGCGGACGAGGCCACCTACCGCGCCCTGATCAGCGACGCGGTGGGCGACCAAGTCGGTGAGGAGGCCTGCGATGCTCTGCGGATTGCCTACCGGCGACACCTGGTGCGGATTGCCGCCGTCGACGTAGCGGGGGACTCCGTCGAGGAACTGCCGAAGATCGCCGAGGCGCTCGCAGATATCGCCGGCGCGGCCCTGCAGGCCGCCCACGACATCGCCGTACGGGAACATCCGCACGGTGATCGCGCGCGCCTGTCGGTGATTGCGATGGGCAAGTGCGGCGCTCGCGAACTGAACTACATCAGCGACGTCGACGTCGTGTTCGCCGCGGAGCCGGCCGAGGGCGTCGACGAAGACGAAGCGTTGGCGATCGCAACCAGGGTCGCCAGCGAGATCATGCGCATCTGCAGCACACACAGCGGCGAAGGGACGTTGTGGGAGGTCGACGCGGCGCTGCGGCCCGAGGGCAAGCAGGGTCCGCTGGTGCGGACGGTTGCCAGTCACAAGCAGTACTACGAGCGGTGGGCCAAGACCTGGGAGTTCCAGGCCTTGCTGAAGGCCCGACCGATCGCTGGAGATCCCGAGGTCGGCCAGGCCTATCTCGACGCCGTCGGCCCGATGGTGTGGGAGGCAGCCAAACGGGAGAACTTCGTCGATGACGTGCAGGCCATGCGGCGGCGCGTTGAGGACCATGTTCCCGCCGGCGAGGCAGCCCGACAGATCAAACTCGGCCCCGGGGGCCTGCGTGACGTGGAGTTCAGCATGCAGTTGCTGCAGCTGGTCCACGGCCGCACCGACCAGCGACTGCGACTGCGCTCCACGCTTGCGGCGATCGACGCGCTGTCGCGCCTGGGCTACATCGGCCGCTCCGACGCGGCGGCGATGGACAACGCCTACCGGGTGTTGCGAGCCCTGGAACACCGCGTCCAGCTCGCCAAGATGCGGCGTACGCATCTGATGCCAACCTCGCAGGTGGAGTTGCGCCGGCTGGGTCGTGGGCTTCGGCTGTTTTCCGATCCGGTCACGATGGTCGAGCAACTGCGCCAGGCGCAGTCCCGCGAGGTCCGCCGGTTGCACGAACGAATCTTCTACCGGCCGCTGCTGTCGGCCGTCGCGCGGCTCTCGGATGACGAGGCTCGGCTGAGCCCGGAGAGCGCCGCCGACCGGCTGCAGGCGCTCGGCTATCGCGACCCCAAGGGCGCTATCCGCCACCTTGAGGCGTTGACCGCCGGGGTGACCCGGCGAGCCGCGATCCAACGCACCCTGTTGCCGGTCATGCTGCATTGGTTTGCCCAGGAAGCCGCCCCCGATCAGGGTCTGCTCGCCTTCCGGAAGATCAGCGACACGCTCGGCACCAGCCACTGGTATCTCAAGATGCTGCGCGACGAGGGCAGCGCCGCGGAGACCCTGGCCCGGGTGCTGGCCAAGAGTCGTTACGTCGCGGACCTCTTGGAACGCGCTCCGTCGGCCGCAGCCTTGCTGGGAGATGCCGGCGCGCTGGTGCCGTTGCAGCGCGAGGCGATCATCACCGCAATGAAGGCGTCAGCTGCGCGCCAGGAAGACGACGACCGGGCGGTGCTCGGACTGCGATCCACCCGGCGTACGGAATTGATCCGGATCGCGATGGCTGAACTGTCCGGCTCGCTCGACGTCGACGGACTGGAAAAAGCGATCACCGACCTGACGGCGGCAACCCTGCACGCCACGCTTGGGATTGCGGTTCGCAAGGTCGAACGCGACCTGGGGGAGCGTCTTTCGACCCGGGTGGCGATCATCGGGATGGGGCGTCTGGGCGGACGGGAGTGCAGTTTTGCCTCCGACGCCGACGTTCTCTTCGTGCACGACCCGGTCGAGGGGGCCGTGGCCACCCGGGCGCAGTCGCAGGCAGAGACCGTCGTGAACTTCGTACGGCGGGAGCTCGGTAGCAATGGCCCCGATCCGGCGCTGGTGGTCGACGCGGACCTGCGCCCGGAGGGCAAGGCCGGCCCGATCGTCCGGACCCTCGAGTCCTACGCCGCCTATTACGACCGCTGGTCAGAGGGCTGGGAGGCGCAGGCGCTGTTGCGCGCGACCCCGATCGCCGGCGATGCGCAGGTCGGTGCGAAGTTCGTGGAGCTGATCAACCCGTTGCGCTATCCCGAGGGTGGGATGAGCGAGAAGGCGGTGCGCCAGATCCGGACCCTCAAAGCGCGGATGGAGGCCGAGCGGATCCCGCGCGGCGGCGATCGAAAGCGGCATTTCAAGCTCGGCCACGGTGGGTTGTCCGACGTGGAGTGGACGGTGCAGTTGTTGCAGTTGCAGCACGCCCACGACATTCCGCCGCTGCGACACCCCGGAACCTTGACCCCGCTGCGGTTGCTGGCCGAACACGGCCTGCTGACCCAGGAGGAAGCCGACGAGTTGCGCGAGTCGTGGGAGTTGGCCTCCCGGTTGCGCAACGCGTCGGTGCTGTGGCGCGGCCGCCCGGTCGACTCGCTGCCCAGCGACATGACGGATGCCAACGGCATCGCGCGGGTGATGGGGTGGCCGGTGGGCTCGGGCTATCAACTGGGGGAGCGCTACCTGCGCGCTGCCCGCAAATCCCGGGCGGTTGTCGAGCGCGTCTTCTACGGTGAGACCCCCGACGACCGCACCTGGGATCCCTACGCGGCGCGGTGAAGGCGTCCCTTGCGCTACCTCAGCGGTCGCTGATGTCACGAGGCGGAACACCACGGAGCGTGATCGGCTGCAGTTCGTAGACTGAGCGAGTGATTTCCCGTATCGATTTGCGTGGTGAGGCGCTGACGTCCCTGGACGCCCGCGGGCTGCGCAGCACCCTTCCCCGAGCCGAGTTCGACGTTGAGGCCGCGCTGTCGGTGGTCCGCCCGATCTGCGAGCGGGTGGAGCATGGTGGCGTCGAAGCGCTGCTGGACCTCTCCGAGCAGTTCGACAAGGTGCGGCCAGCTTCATTGCGGGTGCCGACCAAGGTGCTGGATGCGGCGCTCGCAGCGCTTGATCCGGAGGTGCGCACCGCCCTCGAGGAATCGATCCGCCGCGCCCGACTGGTCCACGCCGACCAGCGCCGCAGTTCGGTCACCACCCAGGTCGCCCCGGGCGGAACGGTCACCGAGAAGTGGATCCCGGTCGAGCGCGTAGGGCTCTACGTTCCCGGGGGCAAGGCGGTCTATCCCAGCAGCGTGGTCATGAACGTCGTGCCGGCGCAGCTGGCGGAAGTCGGTTCGATCGCCGTGGCAAGCCCGCCGCAGGTCGACAACACCGGGGTCTTCGTGGGCTACCCACACCCGACCATCCTGGCGGCTTGCGCGCTGCTCGGCATTGACGAGGTCCACGCGGTCGGCGGCGCCCAGGCAGTCGCGATGTTCGCTTACGGCGCCCGCGATGCCGACGGTGCGACGGTGTGTGAGCCCGTCACGCTGGTGACCGGCCCGGGCAACATCTATGTGGCGGCCGCGAAGCGGTTGCTGAAGGGTCTTATTGGTATCGATGCGGAAGCAGGGCCGACCGAGATCGCGATCCTCGCCGATGCCTCGGCCGACCCCGAACTGGTGGCTGCCGACCTGATCAGCCAGGCAGAACACGACGAACTCGCCGCCGCGGTGCTGGTCACCGACTCCCCGGAGTTGGCTGACGCCGTCGATGCCGCGCTAGCCCGCCGGGCGGCCGCCACCAAGCACCACGAACGTGTCGATGTCTCCCTGCGCGGCCGGCAGTCGGCGACCGTGCTGGTCGACGACGTCGATGCCGGCCTGCGGGTGGTCGATGCCTACGCCGCCGAACACCTGGAGATTCAGACCCAGGATGCGGCCGCCGTCGCCGAGCGGGTCCGCAACGCTGGCGCGATCTTCGTGGGCCCGTACGCCCCCGTGAGCCTGGGCGACTACTGCGCCGGTTCAAACCACGTGTTGCCGACTGGCGGCTGCGCCTGCCACTCCAGCGGCCTGTCGGTGCAGAGCTTTCTGCGCGGGATCCACGTCGTCGACTACTCCCGTTCCGCTCTGGAGGATGTCGCGAAAACCGTTGTCACACTCGCGAACTCAGAGGATCTGCCGGCCCACGGTGAGGCGGTCACCGCGCGTTTCGAGGGGTCGCGATGAGTGCACTGGGTGACCTGCTGCGGCAGGACCTGCGCGGTCGTACGGCCTACGGCGCCCCCCAACTCGACGTCGCCGTCGCGCTGAACACGAACGAGTCTTCCTACCCGGTGCCGGAGGTGGTCGTCGACACCATCGCCGAGCGGGTGCGCGCCGTCGCCGGCTCGTTGAACCGCTATCCGGACCGGGAGTTCAGTGAGCTTCGGGCGGCGCTTGCGGCCTATCTGCAGCGCACCACCGGTGTTTCGCGGAGCGCCGACCAGGTGTGGGCCGGTAACGGCTCGAACGAGGTGTTGCAACACATCGTGCAGGCGTTCGGTGGGCCGGGCGCCGTGGCGCTGGGCTTCACTCCGTCCTATTCGATGCACCCCATCATCAGCGGTGTCAGCGGCTTGACCTGGGTCGATGGTCTGCGCGGGTCGCGCGCGGGCGAGTCGACCGGTGAGTTCGACATCGACCGCGAGCTCGCTGTGGCGCAGGCTCAGGAACACGACCCCCGGATCGTGTTCCTGTGTTCGCCGAACAACCCGACCGGAACCTCCCTGGACCTCTCGGTGGTCAAGGCCGTCTACGACGCGGCGCCCCACGCGATCGTGGTCGTCGATGAGGCCTACGCCGAGTTCGCCCGGCCGGGCACCCCCAGCGCGGTCGCCCTGCTCGAGGGGCGCGACAGGTTGGTCGTCACCCGCACCATGTCGAAGGCCTTCGCCTACGCCGGTGCGCGGGTCGGTTACCTCACCGCGTCTACTGAGTTCATCGATCTGCTCCGGTTGGTCCGGATGCCCTACCACCTCTCGTCGGTGACCCAGGCGGTCGCGCTCGCGGCTCTGGACCATGCCGACACCATGTTGTCGATGGTCGAGGCCATCAAGGAACAACGGGATCACCTGGTGCGCGGCTGCGCCGCCCTGGGCCTGCGCCCTGTGCCGAGCGACGCGAATTTCGTGTTGGTCGGGGGTTTCCGTGATGCGGGCGTGGCATGGCAGGCTCTGCTCGACCGCGACGTGTTGGTGCGCGACGTCGGAATCCCGCACCACCTTCGGATCACGGCTGGAACACCCGCCGAGACCGACGCCGTACTCTCGGCCCTGGCCGCCGTTGTCGACGACCGGAAGGAAATCGGATGAACTCCGTTCAGGCCCAACCGTTCCAGGAACTGCCGCACCGGGTGGCGGAGCTGGAACGCACCACCTCCGAGAGCTCGGTGAAGGTGCGCGTCGACCTCGACGGCACCGGCAAAAGCACCATCTCGACGGGGGTGCGGTTCTACGACCACATGCTGCACAGCCTGGCCAAGCACTCGCTGATCGACCTGGACATCCAGGCCAACGGAGACACCGATGTCGACGCGCACCACACCGTTGAGGACACCGCGATCCTGCTGGGTCAAGCCATCCGGCAGGCGCTGGGCGACAAGTCCGGCATCAGTCGCTTCGGTGATGCGGTCGTCCCGTTGGACGAAGCGCTCGTGCAGGCCGTCGTCGACGTCGCGGGGCGCCCCTACACCGTCCACGAAGGTGAGCCCGAGGGGCAGATCTACGCGATCATCGGCGGCAACTACACCGGATCGCTGACCCGACACGTCTTCGAGAGTTTCGCCCACCACGCCGCGATCGCCCTGCACGTTCGGGTCCTCTCCGGTCGCGACCCGCACCACATTGTCGAAGCCCAGTTCAAGGCCGTGGCCAGAGCGCTGCGGTTCGCGGTGCAGCGGGATCCGCGGGTTCAAGGCGTGCCCAGCGCCAAGGGTGTGCTCTGAACCGATGAACCCCACGCTGCCCGGGTTGCTTCTTCTGCACGCCGACGGCCGGTTGGCCGATGCCTGGGTGCGGCGCGGAGTGGTGCCGAGTTATGTCGTTCCGTTGTCGGGCTGGACCGCGGTCGTGCCCGCAGGTCCCAGCCAGGCGACGGCACCCTACGACGACGCCCTGACGGTGACCGCAAACCGGCCGGTGCCAACCCGACTGCGAACAGCCCTCGGGTTCTTCGTGATTGATGATCTCGCCGTCGTCACGCTGCAAACTCGGGGCTGGCGCCAAGAACCCCGGATGCTCAGCTGGAAGACCGGCCGGGGAGCCGATGCGGTGCCCGGGTTCCCGCCCCTGCGGCTGCCTCAGTTGGCCGAAGCCGCTGGTTTGGTCGAATCGGGGGTGACCGAACTGCGCGCTGTTCTTGGTCGTCGCAGCGGCAGCCCGATGACCCAGTTGCAGGATCTGATTGCCGCCCTGGCGCTGCCCGGCGGCCAAATGCTCGCCGGACACGGTGTGAAGTCCGACGTCGAAGCTGTATTGGTCGAACCGGATCAAAAGGCGGTCGGTCACTTCGAGAAGGTCGCTGGCGAAGAGGCGGCGATGGCCGCCGAGCTCCGGGAGAACCAGTGACCTCGGTGGTGGTGCTCGACTACGGCAGCGGCAACGTACGCTCCGTGGTCCGGATGCTTGAACGAGTCGGTGCTCAGGTCGAACTGACCGCCGATCCCGCCGCCGTCGCTGCCGCTGATGGTCTCTACGTTCCGGGTGTTGGCAACTTCCACGCCTGCATGGCCGGGCTCGCAGCGGTCGGTGCAGGCGACCTGATCCGCCAACGCCTTGCGCGCGGCTCGGCCGTCTTGGGCGTGTGTGTCGGTTACCAGGTGCTCTTCGCGGGTTCGACCGAACGCAGCTCAGTCGAACGGCCGGGGCTCGGCTTCTGGCCGGGCGTCGTCGAGCGGTTGCGCGCGCCAGTCGTGCCCCACATGGGGTGGAGTGAGGTCGCCGCCGGTGAAGGGTCGACCCTGCTGGCCGGATTGGGCGACGAACGCTTCTACTTCGTGCATTCCTACGCCCCGCTGATGGCCGGTCGGGAGTTGCCCGCCGGAGTGCTGAGCACCGCCGATCACGGGGCAACCTTTCTTGCCGCGGTGGAGGACGGTCCGCTCTGCGGCACCCAATTCCACCCGGAGAAGTCCGGTGATGCCGGGGCCGCCTTGGTGCGGAACTGGCTGAACTCATTGTGAATTCGTCCAACCCGTCGTTGAACCCAGGAGATCTGAAGATGACCGCACCGCAGGAACCGCGTCTCGAACTGCTGCCGGCAGTTGACGTCGTCGACGGCCACGCGGTGCAGCTCGTGCAGGGCATAGCGGGCACCGGCGGCGAGTTCGGTGACCCATGGCAGGCCGCCAAAGCGTGGCAGGACCAAGGCTCCGAATGGCTCCACCTCGTCGACCTCGACGCAGCCTTTGGGCGGGGGAGTAACCACGAACTGCTGGCCTCGATCGTGCAGCGCCTCGACATCAAGGTCGAACTCTCCGGTGGGATCCGTGACTCCGAGACGTTGGAGCGGGCGCTGGCGACCGGCTGTCGGCGGGTCAACCTCGGAACAGCCGCGCTGGAAAACCCGGAGTGGACCGCTCGAGCTATCGCCGACCACGGCGACCGGGTGGCCGTGGGGCTCGACGTCCGCGGCACCACTCTCGCCGCCCGTGGGTGGACCAAGGAGGGCGGCGACCTCTACGAAACGCTGCAGCGCCTCGACCGCGAGGGTTGCGCCCGCTACGTCGTCACCGACGTGGCGAAGGACGGCATGATGCAGGGCGCGAATCTTGCTCTGCTGCAGGATGTTTGCGCCCGTACGGACCGTCCGGTCATCGCCTCCGGAGGTGTTTCGACCCTGGATGATGTCCGCGCGATTCGCGGCTTGGTCGCGGCGGGGGTGGAAGGCGCCATCGTTGGATCGGCGCTCTACAAGGGAGCGTTCACGCTGCGGGAGGCCCTCGACGTGGCGGGTCGCCCGTGAGCGACGAGCACGGCATTGATCCCACCGACTCCGCCGGGCGGACCTGGCAGGGGCGCGAGGTAACCGATACCGGGTTCGGCGACGACGACGGGTCCGCCGACCCAGCATTGCTGGCGGCACTCATCGCCGACGACGCCACCATGGTGGCCGCGGTGGCAGCGGCCAGACTCTTGGTGCCGATCGTGGCGGAGCCGACCGAGGTGACCGACAACGGAGGGTTGACCGCTGATAAGGCGGCTGACATGGCCGTGGCCGTTCTCGTGGCTCCCGACGGAACCCGAGCGCTGCCGGCATTCACCTCCATGGAGTCCCTTGGCGCGTGGGATGAACAGGCGCGACCCAGCCCGGTGACCGCGCAACGTGCCGCGCAGGCGGCCGTGAGCGAGCAGTGCGAGGCGATCGTCATCGACGTCGCCGGCCTGTGTGTGGCCCTGCGACCGAGCATGGTGTGGGCGTTGGCGATGGGGCGTGTTTGGGTCCCGGCCCATGAGGACGATCATGTGGCAGCGGCGGTGCAGACGGCCGTACGGGATGAGCCGGACGTCGTCGAGGCGACGTGTGCGGACGGCGGCGAGGGTGCGCTCCGGATCGTGCTGAGCCTGCGGCCGGGGCTTGACTCCGGCGCAATCGGTGAACTGGCGCAACGCATCGGTGAGCAGCTGGCGACCGACGGGGAAACCCGCGCGCGGATCGACGCCGTGGGATTCGCGATCCGTCAGGCCTGATCTTCGTCTAGGGCGTCGGTCCAGGCATCGAGGCGTTCCCACTCTTCGTGCAGCCAGCGTTCGACGTGTTCGTCGGCCGGCGCTTCGGTCGCGCGCAAGTCGATGCTCAGCACCCGCTCGAGGGGCAGCTGTTGCCAGATGGCCAGCACCGACATGAGGTCTTCCAGGCCTTGATGCCCGGCGATGATGACCTGGATTCCCGGACAAGCGGCCAGGATGCGGCGAACCCCGGTCGCCCGCGGGGACAACACCCGTGGATTGCGCTGGAGCCACGCCGCGCGGGCTTCATCACCCTTCTCCAGAGCGGTGGCGACCTCGTCCGCGTGGCGTCGCGGGGTCCAGTTGCGTCCCTCCGGGAACAACAACGTCGCGTCCTGGGGTTCGACCCGATCGGCGAACGCACCCAGTTCCGCGGCGCGCTGCTCGGCGGTGACGCCGTTGCTGCGTAGGAAGTATGCGTCCAGTCGACCGAGGGCTAGGTCCATCGCGGGATCCCAGAGCAGCTCGCGCTTGAGCACCACCTGCGGGATCTTCCCGAGGTAGTGGGTGATCACGTAGACCATCAGCAGTGAGTCGCCAGCACCCGCATGGCGCGACAACACCAAGACGGGAACGTCGTCCTGCAGCCGCGGCGCGGTGATCGACAGGTCGATCCCCACCAGCCGATCGAGCGTGGTCATGAAGCGGTGCAGTTCCTCGCCCAGAACGCGACTGTGTTGCTGCTTCCACCACAGACTGTCGCCACCGTCGGGACGCGCTGTGCACCACAGCCAGACGCAACGTGCGAACACGAAGTAATCCAGGCGTACGGCGGCCGCGCCGGACCAAAGCAAGCGTGAGGCGCGCTTTCGTCGACTTGGCATCTCCAGGATGCGGGCGAGCCCGCCAGCAATCAGCAGCACACCACCCACCAAGGGCGCGGCCGCTACGTAGATCGGGTCGCGGAACGTGCGGCGAGCCCAGCGGGGCAGGACGGGGAGATTCATTCGATGCCCCGATCCAAGTGGGCGGTCGCCGCGGCATAGGCATCGTTGATGCGTCGGTTGATCGCGCTGCGGCCGAGCTGACTGAGGGAGACGGCGGGGGAGCGTTCGGAACCGGTGGGAAGCACCACCAACTCGACCGAGTCGGGAACGGTGGCGAGCTCCTCGAGGTAGCGGTGTCGGCGGGCGATCTCGAAGGCGACTTGACCTACCTCCCACGGCCAGCGTGGTGACCGTAGCGGTTGCTCGACGCGGCCGACGTGGAGGACATAGATCCGGGTGG
Source organism: Calidifontibacter terrae (assembly GCF_054778835.1). Lineage (NCBI taxonomy): Bacteria > Bacillati > Actinomycetota > Actinomycetes > Micrococcales > Dermacoccaceae > Calidifontibacter > Calidifontibacter terrae. Next base: position 26,499 of record NZ_BAAGZF010000014.1, on the reverse strand, counting down.
CGCCGAGAGTCAGCGCGCGGCCGACCGGGATCGAGTGGACCAAGCCGCCGTCGAGGTAGTGCTCGTCGGCGATCCGGAAGGGTGGGAACAAGCCCGGAACGGAACAGGAAGCGACGACGGGGGCGGCCAGTTCGCCCGAGTCGAACCAGTGGGCCATGGCGTGTTCGACGCTGGCGGCGACGCACTGGAACGGGATTGCGAGGTCCTCGAAGCGGCGGGCCGGTAGTTCGTCGCGCAGCAATTGCAGCAACCCACCGGAGGGATAGATGTGGGTGCGCAGGTCGGCGGCTCTCGGCCGGCGCAGATAGCCGGACTGTTGCCGCAGTCCGCGGACCGAGGTCAGCCTGTTCCACAGTGATCCGAGTGCGCCGAGACCGTCAAGGCTCGGGTTCCCGGCGAAGTAAGCGCCGTTGATCGCTCCGATGCTGGTCCCGACGATGACGTCAGGAACGATCTCCCGCTCGACCAGCGCGCGCAACGCCCCGAGCTGGCTCGCGCCGAGGGCCCCACCGCCGCCCAGGACGAACGCCGTACGCGGCTTCTGGCTGCTCACCCGACCGACCCTATCCACCACTACCTGCGGAGCTGGCTCAGACGGTGAGGACCAACTTGCCGAACACGTCTCCATCGATCATTTGGGCGAAGGCGTCGCGCGCCTGAGCCAGCGGACGTACGGAATCGATCGTCGGCGCGATCTGGTGTTGCGCCATGAAGGCGAGCAGCGACTGCAACTCGCTTCGTGTGCCCATCGTCGACCCCTGAATTCGCATCTGTTGGAAGAAGATTCGGGTCAGCTCTGCATGCGTGGGAGCATCGCCCGACGTGGCGCCGGCGATCACCACGGTGCCGCCCGGGCGCAGCGACTTGATGGAGTGGGACCAGGTCGCGGCGCCGACCGTCTCGAGCACCGCATCGACGCGGTCGGGCAGCCGCTCGCCATTGGCGTACGCCGCATCGGCGCCCAGTTCGATCGCCCGGGCGCCCTTGGCCTCGTCCCGGCTGGTTACCCACATGCGCAGCCCTGCGGCAGTTCCGAGCTGTACTGCTGCGGTCGCCACACCACCGCCGGCGCCCTGCACCAGAACGGTGTCGCCCGGTCGCACCCCGGCCTGCACGAAGAGCATCCGAAACGCGGTCAACCAACTGGTCGAGACGCAGGCCGCGTGTTCGACCGCGAGGCCGTCGGGCAACGGAACGAGGTTGGCTGCGGGAACGTGAACCTGCTCGGCAAGGGTGCCCGGATGCAGTTCGGAGAGCAACGTGCGTTTCGGATCGAGCGTCTCGTCGCCGGACCAGCCGGGAGACGGAATCACGGTGTGCAACACGACAGTTCGACCATCAGGGGTCTCGCCGACCCCGTCACAGCCGAGCACCATCGGCAACCGCTCGTGGGGAAGTCCGACGCCGCGCAGCGACCACACGTCGTGATGGTTCAAGCTCATGGCCCGCATCCGGACAGTGACCCAACCCTCCGGGGCGGCCGACTGGTCGAGCTCGCCGACTTCAAGCGCGGACAGGGGGTCCGTGGCGTCGGTGCGGGCGGCGTATGCAGCGATCATTCGCCCACCCTAAGCGGATTCATCCGCCCGGCGGTCGGGGGCGGATCCAACCTGGCGTCACTCGCTCAGCAAGGCCGCGAGGGTCGCTCCGAGTTCGTACGCCTGCGCGATCGCCGCATCGTCGATTTCGCCGGTGATGTCGACCACCGGCGCCGCCTGCTTCCAACCAAGCGCACCGACGATTGCCTGCACCGCGCGCACAGCTCCGGTCGTGTCGTAACGGCCGTGGACGTAGAGCCCGTACGACCGCCCCGCGGTGGTTGCGCCGGTGCCAGCAGCGGAACCGGAGTCGTCGAGAGCCCCGCCGATGGCCAGGAAGGTGCTGTCGAAGAGGTGCTTCAACGCGCCGGACATGTAGCCGAAGTTCGCTGGCGTTCCGAGCAGGTAGCCATCGGCGGCGAGCAGATCGTCGGCCGTGGTGGTCAGCGCCTCGCGAACCTCGACTCGTACGCCGTCGATCGCGTCGTCAGTCGCTCCGGCAACGACCGCTTCGGTGAGTGCGCGCGTCGCTCGGGTGGGGGAGTGGTGAGCGATGAGCAGCGTGGCCATGGGTCCAGCCAACCGCATCGGTGGCCCAAGGGGACCTCGCACCCCGTGACTGACAGGCTGGACCCATGGCAACCTTCGAGTCAGCGGATCTGCAAGACGCACGCTTCATTGCGACAGACCTACGTGGCGCGCGATTCGTGCGCTCGGACCTGTCCGGGGCGGTGTTGCGTGGAGTCCAGCTCGGTCGCGCTGATCTCGACGCGCCGTGGCTCATTGAGAGTGGAGAGCCATTGTGGGTCAACGGAGTTGATGTCACGGGATATGTGAACGCGGAGCTCGATCGCCGGTTCCCCGGTCGGTCGCTGCGCCGACCTGCGGACTCCGATCAGCTGCGCGCGGCGTGGGCGGCGCTCGAGTCTGCGTGGACCGGAGTGTTCGCGCGAGTATCCGCGATGTCGCCGGAGATCCCGGACGTCTCGGTTGACGGTGAATGGTCGTTCGCCCAGACGGTCCGTCACCTGGTGATGGCGATCGACACCTGGCTGCGGGGTGCGGTGCTGGAGATCGCTGAGCCCTACCACCCGATCGGCCAGCCGAACGTCGAGTACTACTCCGATGGCTATGACCCGACGGTCTTCTCTCCCGGGCTGCCGGCGTACGACGAGGTGTTGGCCGCGTTCGCAGAGCGAGCCACGATGGTGCGCGACTACGTCTCCACCGTGACGGCCCAGACCCTAGGTGAGGAGCACCCGCATCCGTGGGCTCCGCACTATTCCGAGACGGTCCTTGGTTGTCTCATAACCATTCTCGAAGAAGGGTGGGAGCACTTGCGCTACGCCACCCGAGACCTGGATGCGCTCACCCGCCGGTGATCAACCAACTGGTTGACAATCCGGACACGCTGCGTAAAGCTTTTATCAACCAAGCGGTTGAACAAGGGATCGATCATGCAGGACCAGCTGTCTAGGGCGTTCGCGGCTCTGGCAGATCCGACGCGACGAGACATCGTCGCGCGGCTCTCGATCGGGGACGCCACGGTGGGTGAGCTCGCCGCGCCCTATGACATGAGCCTGCAGGCGATCAGCAAGCACCTCAAGGTGTTGGAGGCGGCGGGTCTGGTGACCCGGCGCCGGGATGCGCAGCGGCGTCCGGTGCACCTCGAAGCGGCGGTTCTCGGTGGACTCACCGAGTGGATCGACCGCCACCACCGCCGGGCGGAACAGCGGCTCAGCCGCCTCGACGCAGTTCTGCAGGACCTGAATCGCACCGATGCAGAGGGAGAAACGTCATGACCAGCAACACCGATCAGCATGTGGAGAAGGCCCGGATTGAGGCCGACCCGCAGTTGCCGATCATTCACATCACCCGCGACTTCCACGCCACGCCGGCGCAGTTGTTCCGGGCACACACCGACCCCGAGATCTATCAGCGGTGGGTGGGCCCGGACGACCTCGGTGTGCGGATCGACCATTGGGACGCGCGTACGGGTGGGAGTTGGCGCTTCGTGAACACCCGGGGCGACGAGGAGTATGCCTTCCACGGCAGCTTCCACGAGGTGCGGCCTGACCGCCTGGTCCAGACCTTTACCTTCGAGGGCGAACCCGACGGAGTTTCGTTGGAAACGTTGACCTTTGAGGATCTCGGCGATGGCTGGACCCGGCTGCACGCACAATCGCTAGTTGACTCGTTCGAGGCGCGTGAAGGCTGGCTGAACAGTGGCATGGAACGCGGCGTGAACGACGGCTACGCCAAGCTCGATGGACTCGTTGCCGACGGGACCATCGCATGACCCGCCTGCCCGATCAGCCGATTGCAGAGAAGTACCGGATCATCGCGGCTGGTTTCAGCGACCGGGTGCGGGCCGTCAGCGATTGGGACGCCCCGACCCCGGTGCAGGAATGGGCGGCTCGCGATGTCGTGAACCACCTCGTGACCTGGCTGCCCGCGGTGCTGGGTGATGTCGCTCCGATCCAGCCCGGCCCGTCCGCAGCCGACGATCCGGTAGGGGCATGGGCTGCGTTCGACACTCAGGTGCAGCAGATCCTGGACGACCCCGCCTCGATGGATCTGATCCACACGCACCAATACACCGGGCAGAACCCGGTTCCGGAGTTGATCAACAACATCTTCACCGGCGACGTCTTCTTCCACACCTGGGATCTGGCCCGCTCCAACGGGCTGGACGACACCCTCGACGCGGACCTGGTGCACGACGCGTACGTCGGGATGTCGGCCGCCGAGGAGCAACTCCGGCCGAGCGGTCAGTTCGGCCAGCAGCAACCAGTCGCCGACGACGCCACCGACCAGGACAAGCTGTTCGCTTTCCTGGGACGAGACCCGCATTGGGCGCCACCGCACCACTGAGAACAACCACCGCACCCCAGCGGAGGCTGGCGTTGCGGAATATGTGAAGGGCCCCCGGCGCGTGCGCCGGAGGCCCTTCGACTGCGAAGGAGCATCGATCAGAAGTTGATCATGTGCCCTTCGATGCCGTGGAACGCTTCCTTCAGGGCCTCACCCAGCGTCGGGTGGGCCCACACGACCCGCGACATTTCGGCGGCGGTGAGGTCCCAGGTCGTCGCGGTGACCGCGGCCGGGAGCAGTTCGGTGACGTCGGGGCCGATCATGTGGACGCCGAGGATTTCGTTGTGTTCCGCGTCGGCGACCACCTTCACGAAGCCGACCGGCTCACCGAGGCCCATGGCCTTGCCGTTGGCGGTGAACGGGAACTTGGCGGTCTTGACCTCGTGGCCGGCTTCCTTGGCCTGGGCCTCGGACAACCCCATCGAACCGATCTGCGGCATGCAGTAGGTGGCGCGCGGGATGTTCTGGAAGTCGATCGTCTGGGTGTCGGCGCCGGCGATGGTCTCGACGGCGACGATGCCCATCGCTTCGGCGACGTGGGCGAGCATGAACTTGCCGGTCACGTCACCAATCGCGTAGACGTTGTCGACGTTCGTACGGCCGTAGTCGTCGACTTTGATCGCGCCGCGATCGGTGGTCTCGACGCCGAGGTTCTCCAGGCCGTAGCCCTCGAGCCGGGGCGCGAAACCGATCGCCGACAGCAGTCGGTCGGCCTCGAGGACCTGCTGGTCGCCACCCTTGGCGGGGGAGACGGTGACCTTCACGCCTGAGCCGGTGTCTTCAACAGACTCGACCTTGGTGCCGGTCAGCACCTTCACGCCGAGCTTCTTGTAGTGCTTGGCCAGTTCCTTGGAGATTTCCTCGTCCTCGGTCGGCACCATCCGGTCGAGGAACTCAACGATCGTCACGTCGACGCCGAAATTGGTCATGACGTAGGCGAACTCGACGCCGATCGCGCCGGAGCCGGCGATGATGATCGACTTCGGCAAGTTCGGGTCGAGGATCTGCTCCTCATAAGTGACGACGTTCTGGCTCACCGAAACGCCGGGCAGCATCCGGGTGGTCGCTCCGGTGCCGAGGATGAGGTTGTCGAAGGTCAGTTCCTGGGTCTCACCGTTGTTGAGCGCGACCGTCATGGAGTGAGCGTCCTTGAGGGTGCCCCAGCCATCGATCTCGGTGATCTTGTTCTTCTTCATCAGGAAGTGGACACCCTTGACGATGCCGTCGGAGACCGCGCGGCTTCGTTTGTGAGTGGGGCCGTATTCCATCGTCGCATCGCCGACGATGCCGAACTTGTCCTTCTCCTTAGTCAGGGTGTGGGACAGCTCGGCGTTCTTCAGCAGGGCCTTGCTGGGGATGCAACCGACATTCAGACAGACACCTCCCCAGTACTTCTTCTCCACCACAGCGGCCCGCAGGCCAAGCTGGCTGGCGCGAATGGCGGCGACGTAGCCACCGGGGCCCGCGCCAAGGACAACGACGTCAAAGTGATCTGCCACGAGCTGAGCCTAACGCCGTCGGTCCCAGCGTTGCCGGGGACCGGCGAACCGAGCGGTACGAGGGGTTCAGGCGTGCGGGGGATCGAGCCGTTCGACCCGTACGACGTTGCGCAGCGGCAGCGGTCCGAACAGGTGCGGGAACAGTTCACCGGAGGCCGGGTTGCCAACCTCCGGACGTACGTCGAGCCCGGTCGGATCGATGGTGAGCAGCAGCAGCGGGGTGTCGACGTCGGCGTAGAACCGTTGCCGCGTCAGGGGCCACTGGTGGGCGTAAGACAGGTGCACGAAGCCGACCTCCTCGAGCGTCCGCCCGCGAGTCGACATCCGGTATTCACCTGTGACACAAGCCAGTCCGTAATCGAACGGGTCAGCGAGGTGAAAGAGGTTCACAGAGTCCACGGGTTCATGCACGACCGAACCACCGGCGCAGTCCGCGATTCGTATCGGCGCGGTCGGGAGTGGCGGGTAGCTGGCCAGCCAGGGACACCGCGCGCCCGTCCGGGTCGAAATACCAGTCACCGATCATCAAACCGCCGGCGATCTGCCAGAGCGCCAGGAACCGGTCTTCGGCGAACTGCTCTTGCGCGGCGAGCGGCTCGCGGGCCAGCGGTTCGCCCTCGTCAACGACAGTGTCGCCGGCGGACTCCACGAGGTGGCGCAGGACGGCGTCGCCATCCTGCACCCGCAACTCGTACGTGTCGCTGACGCTGCCCAAGACAACGGTGACCGTTCGCCGTTCGGTCGCGGCAAGCGCACTGCCGATCTCCGCCAACCGATCGTGGCTGCCGGCGATGACGACGGCACCCGAGACCGCAATGGCGACCGCGTCGTCGGCGCCGTGGTCGCAGGACGTCGGCTCGCCAAAAGTGAGCACCTTCCCGAGGTCTTCGGGGGTGCACTCCTTGACGACGGTCAATGTGGTGTTCCAACCCATGAGGTCGATGGTGCCAAACGCGACGGCCCGGCGCGTCGAACGCGCCGGGCCGCCTCGTACGGGTCGAGCTCAGTTGCCTGCTTGGGTGTTGCTCTCGACGATCGGGTCCTTGACCACCTTGGCGTCGTCGGCCTCGCCGCCGGGGTTCGCGCCACCCTGGCCGAGGCGTACGGCCTTCTCGATGCGCCCGCCCGTGTCGGCGTCGACGTTCTTCCAGTAGTCGAACGCTCGCTCCAACACCGGCGACTTCACCCCGCCGAGTAGGTGCCCGGCGACCGTTTGCACGAATTGCTCGCGTTGATCGTCGTCCCACACATCGCGTACGAGGGTGCCTGCCTGACCGAAGTCGTCGTCGTCGGCGCGCAGCGTGTAGGCCTCGCGCACCATCGGACCGTCGCTCTCCCAGCTCTCTTCGACTTCGCCAAGATTGTCGGCGTAGCCGCGTCCCTCGGAGTTCGGGGCGTAGACCGGCTGGTCGCCGGTGTGGTCGAAGGCCATCGGGCCATCGAAGCTGTAGGTGTTCTTGTCTTTGACCGCCTTGGCCTGATTGACCGGGAGCTGGTGGTAGTTCGGCCCGATCCGATAGCGATGGGTGTCGCCGTAAGCGAAGGCTCGGCCGAGCAGCATCTTGTCGGGCGAGAAGCCGATGCCCGGAACCAGCGCGCTCGGTTCGAAGGCGGCCTGCTCGATCTGCGCGAAGAAGTTGTCCGGGTTCCGGTTCAGCGTCATCGTGCCGACCTCGATCAGCGGGTAGTCCGAGTGCGGCCACACCTTGGTCAGGTCGAACGGGTTGAACCGGTAGGTCTTGGCGTCGTCGTAGGGCATCACCTGCACCGACAGTTTCCAGCTGGGGAAGTCACCGCCGTCAATGGCGTCGTAGAGATCGCGCCGGTGGTGGTCGGCATCCTGGCCGGCGATGCGGGTGGCTTCCTCGCCGGTCAGGCCTTCGACGCCCTGGTTGCTGTGGAAGTGATATTTCACCCAGTGCTTCTCGCCGGCGTCATTGATCCAGAGATAGGTGTGGGAGCCGTAGCCGTTCATGTGGCGGAACGTCTTCGGGATGCCCCGGTCGCCCATCAGATAGGTGACTTGGTGAGCCGACTCCGGAGTGAGCGACCAGAAGTCCCACTGCATGTGGTTGTCGCGCAGCCCGGATCCACCGCGCCGCTTCTGGCTTCGGATGAAGTGGGGAAACTTCATCGTGTCGCGGACGAAGAAGATCGGCGTGTTGTTGCCGACGAGGTCGTAGTTGCCCTCCGGCGTGTAGAACTTCAGCGCGAAACCGCGCGGGTCCCGCCAGGTGTCGGGGGAGCCCTGCTCGCCGGCGACGGTCGAGAAGCGCGCCAGCATCTCGACCTTGCTGCCCTTCTGGAACAGGGCGGCCTTCGTGTAGGCGCTCACATCCTGAGTGCACTCGAACTCGCCGAACGCCCCGGACCCCTTCGCGTGAACATTTCGCTCGGGGATGCGCTCGCGGTTGAAGTGAGCCATCTGGCTCAGGAAGTGGGTGTCATGCAACAAGATCGGCCCGTCGGGACCGACGGTGAGCGAGTTGCGGTCGCTGGGGGCTGGGGCGCCGGTGTCGGTGGTGGAACCGAGTTCGGCTTCGGGGGAGGGGTGCTGGTCGGTCATGGGAACGTCCTTTTCGCCGGTGGAAAAGCCATCTCTTCCAGCCTCACACTTCTGCGCAGCCGATGGTTGGTCCCCGAGCACCGATCCATCCCTGCGGGTGGTGAGCGAACTCACCGAGAATTAATTTGATTTCGAAGATTTCGGTTTGGAACAATGTGGCTCATGTCGATCAGCCCCTACCGCACTGTGTTGGGCAACAGGTCCGCCGTGCGGATCATGCTGCTCGGTTTCATCCTGCGGATCCCGATTTTCAGCGCCGCCGTCATCCTGACGCTGCACGTCGTGCAGACCCTCGGCCGGTCATATACCGATGCTGGCCTGGTCTCAGCCGTGGCCACCGTCGCGATCGCGGTCTCCGGTCCGTGGCGTGGCCGGCTGCTGGACCGCCTCGGCCTGCGCCGCGTCGTCCTGCCCTCGCTGATCGTCTCGGCCGTTGTCTGGATGATCGCGCCGTTCGTGGGCTACTGGTGGTTGCTCGTGCTGGCAGCAATCGGCGGGCTCTTCGTGGTGCCGACCTTCTCGATCGTCCGTCAGGGCGTCATTGCGGCGGTGCCTGAGTCGCAACGCCGCACCGCTCTGTCACTCGACGGAGTCGTGGTCGAGTTGTCGTTCATGGTCGGGCCGCTGGCTGCGGTCTGGCTGAGCACGGTGATGTCCACTCGTTACGTGTTGCTCGGCATCGAGATGATCGGTGTCGTCTTCGGCGCTGTGCTGTGGTGGAGCAACCCGCCGCTGCGCGGAGACGCTGACCTGGTGGGCGGTATGAAGGTCGCCATTCCACGCAGTCGCTGGTTGCGGGGCCGCTTCCTGGCTGTCTGCAGCGCGGCGGTCGGGGCAACCATCGTCCTGACCGGCAGCGACGTTGGCATCGTTGCGGCGATGCGTGACTTCGGGCAGGTTCCGAAGATGGGTGCCGTCCTGCTCTTCTGGTCGCTCGGATCAGTCGTCGGCGGTCTGCTCTACGGCGCGCTGAGTCGGCCGATCTCGCCGTTCTTGCTGCTCTTCGGCCTGGCGGTGACCACGATCCCGATGGGCTTCGCGCCCAACATGTGGTGGCTCGCGGGCACCGGTGTGGTGGCTGGCCTCTTCTGCGCTCCGACGATCACCGCCACCGTCGACGCCGTCGCTCGCGTCGTGCCCGAGTCGGCGCGCGGTGAAGCGATGGGTTGGCACGGCTCGTTCATGACCGCCGGTTCTGCGATCGGCGCACCGGTCGGCGGCCTGGCCATCGACCGCGCGGGCTACGCCGGCGGGTTCGTCCTTGTGTCCCTCATCGGTGCGGCGCTGGCCGTCGTCGGCGCCGCAGCGGTCGCATTGCGTCGCCGGGGACGGCTGTCGGTGGCCGAGGTCGACCTCGCCGCTTGACCGCGTACGGCCGCCGTTGCCTCGATTTGGGGCACGGCGGCCGTCCTGCTAACCTGGCATCACCGACTTGTGTGTTCCGCATGCAAGTGTGCAAGAGAAGCTGACGCTTCCACCTCTGGCGGTAGGCATACCCCAAGGTTCCGGTTCCGGGCAGAACGTTTCGGCGTTCGTTCGCGATATCCCCGATGGGGAAGATCGTGAGGGCCCGTGATCACTGCGTCGGCTCCTCGACCACTCCGGTCACGAGGAGCCTTTTCTCGTTCCGGGCGGTGCGACATCAACAGCCCCAAGGAGCAGACATCAGCGTCGAGCCTCGTATCAACGACCGTATCCGGGTTCCGGAAGTGCGGTTGGTCGGTCCTAACGGTGAGCAGGTCGGAATCGTGCGTGTCGAAGACGCGCTGCGACTGGCCGCTGAAGCAGATCTCGATCTCGTCGAGGTCGCACCGCAGGCCAAGCCGCCGGTCGCCAAGCTCATGGACTACGGCAAGTTCAAGTACGAAGCTGCCCTCAAGGCCCGTGAAGCGCGCAAGAACCAGGTCAACACGGTCATCAAGGAGATCAAGCTCCGACCGAAGATCGACCCGCACGACTACCAGACCAAGCTCGGCCACATCTCCCGGTTCCTCAAGGCCGGCGACAAGGTCAAGGTGACGATCTGGCTGCGTGGCCGTGAGCAGTCGCGTCCGGAGTTGGGGTTCCGACTCCTGCAGCGGGTGGCTCAGGACACCACCGAGCTCGCGTTCGTCGAGAGCTCGCCGAAGCAGGACGGTCGCAACATGATCATGGTGCTCGGCCCGACCCGTAAGAAGGCCGAGGCACGCGCCGAAGGGCGTCGTCGCCGTGAGCAGGAAGCCGCGGATTCGGCAACGGTCATCGAGCCGACCGACGTCCTGCCAGCAGAGGGCGAACCGGCCGAGCCGATCGAATCGACTGAGTCGATCGAATCGACCGAACCGGTGCAGGCCGCAGAAACCACCGCTGAATAGAGCGGAACGCACATTCGCGGGTCTTGACCCGCGACGGACAGAACCGGCGATCGCAGCCGGAACACAGCAGATGAAGGAGATCGGCCCATGCCGAAGATGAAGACCCACAGCGGGACCAAGAAGCGCATCAAGATGACCGGTTCCGGTAAGGCTGCGCGTCTGCAGGCTCGCCGCAAGGCCGGTGCCGCGTTCGCGTCGTCGCCCCGTGGCCGCAAGGAGCGTCGTCGCCAGGCCGGTCTGGTCATCGTCGCCCCGGCCGACCAGAAGCGCGTCAAGCGCCTTCTCGGCAAGTAATCCCAGCCCACTTTGCATCCGCCCCTGATGGGGCAGCACCACACCGAAGGAGATTCACGTGGCACGCGTGAAGCGGGCAGTAAACGCCCAGAAGAAGCGTCGTACAGTTCTCGAGCAGGCCAGCGGTTACCGCGGCCAGCGCTCGCGCCTTTACCGCAAGGCGAAGGAGCAGGTCACCCACAGCATGGGTTATGCGTACCGTGACCGGCGCGCGAAGAAGGGCGACTTCCGTCGCCTGTGGATCCAGCGCATCAACGCTGCGGCCCGCGCGAACGGCATGACGTACAACCGTTTCATCCAGGGTCTGAAGATCGCCGAGATCGAGGTCGACCGTCGCATGCTGGCCGAGCTCGCCGTGAACGACGCTGCTGCGTTCACCGCGCTCGTCGAGATCGCGAAGGCGAACGTTCCCGCTGAGGCCCCGGCCGCAGCGCCCGTGGCCTGACACCTGACCAACGCCGAACGCCGGTGGACACCGTCCTTTCCCACCCGACCTCAGATCGGGTGAAGAAGGTGCGGTCGCTCCACCGGCGTTCGTCGCGTCAGCGGGCCGGTCGGTTCTTGGCCGAGGGCCCGCAGTCCGTACGCGAGGTGCTGCGCTTTGCGCCGCGCACCGTCGACACGGTCTATTACGTTCGCGGACCGCGCAGCGCCGAGTTGGTCGAGCTCGCGACGGGGCAACAGGTCGCCACCCGCGAGTGCACCCCAGAGGTGCTCGCTGCGATGTGCGAAGCGCAGCATCCGCAGCCGGTTGTTGCGGTCGTGCGCCCGGTCGACGTGCCGCTTCCCGAGGCCCTGGCCGGTGAGGGTTTCGTGGTCGTCCTGACGAACGTACGAGATCCCGGCAACGCCGGAACGGTGATCCGCGGTGCCGATGCGGCCGGCGCCCGCTGCGTGTTGATCAGCGACTCCAGCGTCGACATCCAGAACCCGAAGGTCGTCCGCTCGACCGCCGGTTCGCTCTGGCATCTGCCGATCCACACCGGGTCGAGCATTGAGGAAATCTTCACCGCCTGTGGCGAGGCCGGCCTGCTGCTGCTGGCCGCTGATGGCGTGGGGGAGCAACTGCTGCCCGACACCGATCTCACGCGGCCGCACGCCTGGGTGATGGGCAACGAGGCTTGGGGCCTGGAGCCCGAGATTCGGGATGCCTGCGACGAGGTGGTCCGGGTGCCGATCTACGGCCAGGCCGAGTCACTGAACCTGGCGATGGCCGCGACGATCTGCCTGTACGCCAGCGCGGGCGTCTTGCGTCCCTGACTCCCATCGCGGTTGTCCGCCACTTCGGTGGCGTGTCGCGGCGTGGATGACGGACATCCGGAGTGGCTCGATAGGATCGCCGGGTGTCAGGACCTAATACGAATTACGACCCGGTCGAGGTGAGCGCCCTGGACCCCGCCGAGATCGATCAGGCCGTGCAAGCCGCGCTCGCCGCCATCGCGGGAGCCCAAAGCCTCGACGACCTCAAATCCGTACGCACCGCGCACCAAGGCGACAAGTCGCCGTTGGCGCTGGCGAACCGGGAGATCGGTGCCTTGCCACCGAGCGCGAAGGCCGAGGCCGGCAAACGCGTCGGTCAGGCCCGCGGCCAGGTCGGCGCGGCCCTCAAGACCCGTCAGGCGCAGCTCGAGACCGAGCGCGATGAGCGGATCCTGGTCGAGGAGGCCGTCGACGTCACGATGGTCCCGGCTCGCCACCCGCTGGGTCGGCGTCACCCCATTGAGCTGATGAGCCAGCGCATCGCCGACGTCATGGTCGGCATGGGCTGGGAGGTCGCCGAAGGCCCCGAGGTCGAGGCCGAATGGTTCGTCTTCGACGCCCTTAATTTCGATGCCGACCACCCCGCGCGTCAGATGCAGGACACCTTCTATCTCGACCCGGTCGACGCCGGCTTGGTCCTGCGGACCCACACCTCCCCGGTCCAGGCCCGCTCGATGCTCGAGCGCGGCGCACCGCTTTACATCGCCTGCCTCGGCCGTGTTTTCCGTACGGACGAGCTCGATGCCACCCACATGCCGGCCTTTCACCAGGTCGAGGGTCTGGCCGTCGACAAGGGCCTGACGATGGCGAACCTGAAGGGCACGCTCGACCGGCTCGCCGCTGAACTGTTCGGACCGGGGATCGTGACCCGGTTGCGCCCGTCCTACTTCCCGTTCACCGAACCGTCCGCCGAGATGGACCTGCGCTGCTTCGTCTGTCGCGGCGAGGACCCGGACTGCCGTGCCTGCTCCGGAACCGGCTGGATCGAGTGGGGCGGCTGCGGCATGGTCAACCAGAACGTGTTGCGGGCTTGCAACATCGACCCTGAGGAATACACCGGCTTCGCGTTCGGGATGGGCATCGACCGCGCGTTGATGTTCCGCACCGGCCAGGCCGATATGCGGGAAATGATTGAGGGCGACGTGCGCTTCAACGCGCAGTTCGGAATGGAGATCTGATGCGGGTGCCGATCGATTGGCTGCGTGACTACGTTGCCGTCCCGACCGACGCTCGCGGGGTCGACATCGCGGCCTCCCTGGTGAAGGTCGGTCTGGAAGAGGAAGGCCTCCACGGCGGTGAGATCACCGGTCCACTGGTCGTGGGTCGTGTCATCTCCCAGCAGCCGGAGGAGCAGAAGAACGGCAAGACGATCAACTGGTGTCAGGTTGACGTCGGCGACGCGAATGGCAGCGGCGAGCCGCAGGGCATTGTCTGCGGCGCGCACAACTTCGGCGTCGACGACTGGGTCGTCGTGGTGCTCCCGGGCGCCACCTTGCCCGGCGGTTTCGCGATCTCCGCGCGCAAAACCTACGGCCACACCTCGGCCGGCATGATCTGCGCGGCCGACGAACTCGGTCTGCCCGACGATGGCTCCCATGGCATCATCCGGCTGGCCGACCTGATGCCCGGCCGGGAGTTCACTGCCGGCGAAGACGCAATCGCGCTGCTCGGCCTGGACCGGGAGACCGTCGAGGTCAACGTCACGCCCGACCGCGGCTACTGCTTCTGCCTGCGCGGGGTTGCGCGTGAATACGCCCACGCGACGGGCGCCGAGTTCACCGATCCGGCAATCGCGTTGGGGCAGAAGGCTCCTGCCGCGAACGACGGTGGCTTCGCGGTGGAGATCCGCGATGAGGAGCCGCTGCGCGGCGTGACCGGTTGCTCGCGCTACGTCGCCCGCGTCGTACGAGGCATCGACCCGAACGCGCCGACGCCGGCGTGGCTGGCCACCCGACTTACCGAGGCTGGCATGCGACCGATCTCGCTCGCGGTCGACGTCACCAACTACGTGATGCTGGCTCTTGGTCAGCCGTTGCACGCCTTCGACCTCGACCGCCTCACCGGGCCGATCGTGGTTCGTCGGGCGCGCGCGGGGGAGAAGCTCAAGACGCTCGACGACGTCGAGCGGAAGCTGTTGCCGGAGGACCTGCTGATCACCGATGCCGGCGATAAGCCGCTGGCAATCGCCGGGGTGATGGGCGGGGAGGACGGCGAGGTCACCTCCACCACCTCAGCAGTGTTGATCGAGGCCGCCCGGTTCGACACAGTGACGGTCGCCCGCTCGGCTCGTCGTCACAAGCTGACCACCGAGGCGTCCAAGCGCTTCGAGCGCGGGGTCGACCCCGAGCTCGCTCCGGCTGCCGCCCAGCTGGCGGTTGACCTGCTGGTGGAGTTCGGGGGTGGGACCGTCGATGACGGAGTCACCGACGTCCACACGCCGTTGCCGGCGACGGTTATCGACCTCGACCCGGCGGCCCCGGGCCGGCTGGTCGGCGTCGATTATTCGGCCGCCCAGGTCGAAGCGGTGCTCACCCAGATCGGCTGCAGGCTCGACACCTCGGTCTCGCCATGGAAGGTCACCGCGCCGTCCTGGCGTCCCGACCTCACCACCGGCCCCGACCTCATCGAGGAAGTGGCCCGGATCGAGGGCTATGAGTCGATCCCGTCGATCCTCCCGGCGGCTCCCGGTGGTCGTGGCCTGACCGCCGCCCAGACCACCCGCCGGTTGGTGGCGAACATCCTTGCCGCGCAGGGGTTCTCGGAGGTTTGGAGCGCGCCGTTCATCAGCGAGAAGCTGTTCGACCAACTCGGCTATGCAGCTGACGACCCGCGGCGCGGGACGCTGCGAGTGGCGAACCCACTGTCCGACGAGCAGCCGCTGCTGCGCACCTCGGTGTTGCCGAGTGTGCTGGACGCGTTGCACCGCAACGTTTCTCGCGGTGCCAAGGACCTCGCCCTCTTCGAACACGGCCTGGTGATCGGCGGTCCCGCCGGAGTGGCCCCGACGTACGAGGTCGGCAGTTATCCCGGCGCGGAGGCGGTGGCCGAAATCGAGGCTGCCGTTCCAGCTCAGCCGCGCCTGGTGGCCTGGGCGATGACCGGCGAGTTCGATCGAGCCGGTTGGTGGGGCGCCGGCCGCGTCGCAGACTGGGCCGACGCGATCGCCGTGGCTCGTGAACTCGGTGAAGCGCTCGGCGTCGAGGTCGAGGTGTCAACCGGTGCGCAGGCGCCGTTCCACCCCGGCCGCTGCGCGCAGTTGTCCGTCAACGGTGCCGTGATCGGTGTCGCCGGTGAGCTGCACCCGAAGGTCGTGTCGGCGCTGCAGTTGTCGGGCCGGCCGGTCGGTGGCGAACTGGATCTCGACGCGCTGATCGCGGCGGCGACGACACCGCAGGCGAAGGGGCTGTCCAACTTCCCGTTGGTCAACAGCGACATCGCGCTCACGGTCGACAGTGCGGTTCGCGCCGGTGAGGTGTTGACCACGCTGCGTGGCGCAGCGGGTGAACTGCTGGAGTCGATTGTGCTGTTCGACAGCTACGAGGGTGACCAGGTGGGCGACGGCAAGAAGTCGCTGGCCTACCGGATGACCTTCCGCGGCGACCGCACGCTGACGACCGAAGAGGTCAACGCTGTACGGGATGCGACGGTGCAGGCGGCGCAGAAGGCTCACGGCGCGGTGCTGCGCGGGGCCTGAAACAGGCGGTGCTGCGCGGGGCCTGAAACAGGCGGTGCTGCGCGGGGCCTGAAACAGGCGGTGCTGCGCGGGGCCTGAAACACATTGAGATAACTGGTCCGGTTCGAGGGAGTGCGAATTTTCGCGTCACCACGGACCGGACCAGGTATCTCATGCGGCGGGCACGGGAGACCGTGTGGATGATCATTCATCAATGTGTATGATCATCACATGAAGCGCATTGCCATCGCTGGAGCCAGCGGCTACGCCGGCGGCGAGATCCTGCGATTGCTGACCAGCCACCCGCAGGTCGAGATCGGCGCCTTGGCCGCCGGAAGTAACGCAGGCCAGCCAGTCACCTCAATCCACCCGCATCTGACGCCCTACGCCGATCGGACATTCGTCGAGACCTCGGCCGAGACGCTGTCGGGTCACGACGTCGTCTTCCTGGCGCTACCCCATGGTGCAAGCGCCGCGGTGGCGAGGGAGGTGAGTCCGGACACCGTGGTCATTGACTGCGGCGCCGACTTCCGGCTGAGGGACAAGCAGGCGTGGACCACCTTTTACACCACCCCGTACGCCGGGTCATGGCCTTATGGCATGCCCGAGTTGCCCGACCACCGCGAGGCACTCCGTGGCGCGCATCGGATCGCCGTTCCCGGTTGCTACCCGACGGCCACCTCGTTGGCCCTCGCACCGGCTGCCGCTGCGGGCCTCATCGCGCTCGATGACATTGTGATCGTCGCGGCCTCGGGCACATCTGGCGCTGGGAAGTCACTCAAGCCGCATCTGCTCGGCTCCGAGGTGATGGGCTCGATGTCGCCGTACGGCGTCGGTGGCGGCCACCGGCACACCCCCGAGATCGAACAGAACCTGTCGGCCGCAGCGGGCGCCCCCGTGACGGTCTCGTTCACACCGACGCTCGCCCCGATGCCGCGTGGCATCCTCGCCACCTGCACCGCACGGCTGACCGGCGCAGCGAACAAGGTGCGGTCGGCGTACGAATCTGCTTACGCGGCAGAGCCGTTCGTGCATCTGTTGCCCGAGGGTCAGTGGCCGAACACCGGCGCCGTGCTCGGCTCGAACAACGTGCAGATCCAGATCGCCGTCGACGAGCGCGTTGGGCGGCTGGTCGTTGTCTCGGCGATCGACAACCTGACCAAGGGCACCGGCGGTGCGGCCGTGCAATGCATGAATCTCGCTCTGGGCCTCCCTGAGACCCTGGGTCTCCCGATGACAGGAGTGGCGCCGTGAGGATCCAGCCCCCGAAGTTCTCCGCTCATTCCTCGCTCCGAGACTGCGCTGGGGTGCCCGAATGAGCGTCACTGCAGCTCAAGGTTTCCGCGCGGCTGGCATGACTGCCGGCCTCAAGGTGAGCGGTTCGCCCGACCTGGCGCTGGTCGTCAACGACGGCCCCGATCATCACGCGGCGGCGGTGTTCACCAGCAACCGGGTCGAGGCTGCTCCGGTCACCTGGAGCCGCCAGGTCGTGAACGACGGCCGGGTCGACGCCGTGATCCTGAACTCCGGCGGCGCGAACGCGTGTACCGGCGCCCAGGGTTTTCTCGACACTCACCACACCGCCGAGTTGGTCGCGGATGCCCTCGGTGTCTCGGCCGGTGATGTCGTGGTCTGTTCCACCGGACTGATTGGCGAACTGCTGCCGATGGACAAGTTCGAAGCGGCTGTTCCTCAAGCGGCGACACAGTTGGCGCGGGAGGGCGGATCCGCGGCAGCGACGGCGATCATGACCACCGACACCGTCTCGAAGCAGGCAGTGGCGACGGGCGAGGGCTGGAGCGTCGGCGGGATGGCCAAGGGCGCTGGGATGTTGGCGCCGGCCCTGGCAACCATGTTGGTCGTCATCACCACCGACGCGGTCGTCGACGCGGGCGAACTCGACGAGATCCTGCGGGCGGCGACCCACGTCAGTTTCGACCGGATCGACTCCGATGGCTGCCAGTCGACCAACGACACGGTGCTACTGATGGCGTCCGGAGCCTCCGGCGCGCGCCCGACGCGCGACGAACTCACCGCTGCGGTCAGGCAGGTCTGTTTGGACCTGGCCCGACAGCTGATCGGCGACGCCGAAGGCGCTGCCCACGACATCGCGATCCAGGTCACGAATGCCGCAACAGAGGACGACGCCCTCGAGGTGGCCCGCTCGATTGCGCGAAACAACCTGTTCAAGTGTGCGGTTTTCGGCAACGACCCGAACTGGGGGCGGGTGCTCGCCGCGGTCGGAACGACCCGCGCCGCGTTCGAACCGCACCAGCTTGATGTGTCGATCAATGGCGTACAGGTGTGTCGGTCCGGTGGGGTGGGGGAGGACCGATCCCTGATCGACCTCACTGCCCGCGAGGTGACGATAACCGTCGACCTGCACGCCGGGAGCGACGAGGTGACGGTCTGGACCAACGACCTCACCCACGACTACGTCCACGAAAACTCCGCTTACAGCACCTGAGGACCACGAATGAGTCTGCGCGACACCACCTCTCTGGCCGCCGCGGCCGATAAAGCCACGACGCTGGTCGAGGCATTGCCGTGGCTGCAGGAGTTCCGCGGCGCCCTGGTGGTGATCAAATACGGCGGCAACGCGATGACCGACGACGCGCTGAAGTCAGCGTTCGCCGAGGATGTCGCCTTCCTGAAATACGCCGGACTGCGCCCGGTCGTGGTCCACGGCGGCGGCCCGCAGATCCAGGCGATGCTCGATCGGCTCAACCTGAGCAGTGAGTTCAAGGGCGGCTTGCGGGTCACGACCCCAGAGACAATGGACGTCGTACGCATGGTGCTCACCGGCCAGGTTTCCCGCGAGTTGGTGGGGCTGATCAACAGTCACGGCTCGCTCGCGGTCGGGATGTCCGGCGAGGACGCCCACCTGTTCGGTGCCCGGCGGCGCGGCGCCGTCGTCGACGGCGAAACGGTCGACATCGGCCTGGTCGGCGACGTCGAAACGGTGAACCCGGCCGCCGTACAAGATTTGCTCGACGCGGGCCGTATCCCGGTGATCTCGTCGGTCGCGCCTGATCTCGACCACGACGGACAGGTGCTCAATGTCAACGCTGACACCGCCGCCGCGGCCGTGGCCACCGCGCTCGGCGCGCGCAAACTGGTGGTCCTCACCGACGTCGAAGGCGTCTACGAAAACTGGCCTGATCGCAACAGCCTGCTCTCCAGCTTGCCGGTCAGCCAGGCCCGCGAACTCCTGCAAACCGTTGACGCCGGGATGGTCCCGAAACTCGAGGCATGCGTACGCGCGATCGAGGGCGGGGTACCTCAGGCCCACGTGATCGACGGCCGTCGCCCCCATTCGCTGCTGCTCGAGGTGTTCACCAACGCCGGCATCGGCACGATGATCGTTCCGGAGGAATCGGTATGAATCAGGACTACGAACTGCAGGCGTACGTCGACAACCTTCTGGGCGTGTTCGGCCGCCCCTCGTTGGTCATCGACCACGGCGACGGCGCCTACGTCTGGGACACCGACGGGAAGCGCTACCTCGACCTGCTGGGCGGCATTGCGGTCAACGCCCTCGGCCACAACCACCACGCGCTGGTCACCGCGGTCTCAAAGCAGGCCGCGGAGTGCGTCCACGTGTCGAACTTCTTCACCACTCGCGCTCAGATCGAGCTCGCGCAGACGTTGGTGCGGATCAGCGGTGCGCCGGCCGGATCGCGAGTCTTCTTCGCCAACTCCGGCACCGAGGCGATCGAGGCCGCGATCAAGCTCTCCCGCCGCACGGACCGCACCGGCATCGTTGCTGCCGAGTCGGCCTTTCACGGCCGCTCGACCGGCGCACTTGCGTTGACCTACAAGGCCGCCTACCGCGAACCCTTCGAGCCGTTGTTGCCGGGCGTGAGCCATGTTCCGTACGGCGACGTTGACGCCTTGCGCGCCGCGGTCGGCGCGGACACATCGGCTGTATTTTTGGAACCGATACAAGGCGAAGGCGGCGTCATCGTCGCTGACGACGACTACCTGCGCGCTGCGCGCGAGATCACGACCGCGGCCGGCGCGCTACTGGTGGTCGATGAGATCCAGACCGGCGTTGGGCGTACCGGCGACTGGTTCGGTTTCCAGCGCAGCGGGATCGTGCCGGACGCGATCACCGTCGCAAAGGGCCTGGGCGGCGGGGTGCCGATCGGGGCCCTGATCACGTTCGGCGAGCGGGCCTCGACGCTGCTCGAACCGGGCCAGCACGGCTCCACCTTCGGCGGCAACCCGCTGGCTTGCGCCGCCGGCCTCGCCGTGATCGACACCCTCGAACGCGACCACCTGCTGGCCAGCGCTCAGGAACTGGGCGACTGGCTGCAGACACAGGAGATCGAGGGCGTACGACAGATCCGTGGGCGTGGCCTGCTGCAGGCGTTCGTGCTCGAGGAGCCGATTGCCACAACTGTCGTCGAACATGCCCGTGCGGCGGGGTTCATCGTCAACGCGGTGGCGCCCGATGCGTTGCGCATCGCGCCGCCGTTGATCCTCACTCGCGACGACCTGCAGAGGTTCCTCGACGTTCTTCCCACGCTGATTCAGGAGTCCCGTTCATGATCCGTCACTTCCTGCGCGACGACGACCTCACGCCGGCCGAGCAGGCCGAGGTGTTGGAACTGGCTGCTCGGCTCAAGACGAGTCGGCATGCCGAGCAGCCGCTGGCCGGTCCGCAAGCCGTTGCGTTGATCTTCGACAAGCCGACGCTGCGCACCCAGTTGTCGTTCTCGGTCGGTGTCGCGGAGTTGGGCGGTATCGCCACGGTGGTCGACGGCAACCTTGCTCAGATTGGCACCCGCGAGTCGATCGCCGACGTCACCCGGGTCATCACCCGACAGGTCTCCGCCATCGTGTGGCGCACCCACGATCAGTCGCGGATCGACGAAATGGCTTCGCAGGCAACGGTTCCGGTGGTCAACGCTCTCACCGACCAGTTCCACCCCTGCCAGATTCTGGCCGACCTGCTGACGATCACCGAACACAAGGGCGCTCTCGCGGGCCTGACGATGACCTACGTCGGCGACGGCGCGAACAACATGGCCCACTCCTACCTGCTCGGTGGCGCGCTGGCCGGGATGAACGTTCGGATCGGCACCCCGAGCAGTCACCAACCCGACCCCGAGATCCTGACCCGCGCGAGCGAGATCGCTGCTGAGACAGGCGGTTCGGTGTCGGTCACCGATGACCCGATTGCGGCGGTCACTGGCGCCGACGCGGTGATCACGGACACCTGGGTGTCGATGGGGCAGGAGAACGAGAGCGACAGCCGCAAGGGTGAGGCAAGCCCGTTCGCCAAATACGCACTCGACGGCGATCTGCTCTCCCACGCCGCGCCCGACTCGATCGTGATGCACTGCCTGCCGGCCTACCGAGGCTACGAGATCAGCGCCGACGTCATCGATGGGCCGCGGTCGGTGGTCTGGGATGAAGCCGAGAACCGGCTGCACGCGCAGAAGGCACTGATGGCCTTCCTGCTGAACCACAGTGGTGTCTTGTGAGCGCCGGCAACACCGGCAACCGGGCCGCCCGGCATCGCGCGATCACCCAGATCATCGGCAGCGAGGACGTACGCTCCCAGCCCGATCTGGCCGAGCGGCTGGCGACGCACGGCTTCTCGGTCACTCAGGCGACGCTGTCGCGTGACCTGGAGGAACTCGGCGCGGTGAAGCTGCGGCGCGACGGCGGTTTGGTCTATGCAATCGCCGCCGAGGGTGGCGACGGAAACGCTCCGCTCTCGCTGGCAGAACCCAGCGGCAGGTTGCGCCGGATTTGCGCGGATTTCCTTGTCTCGTCGCAGTTCTCGGAGAATCTGGTCGTTCTCAAGACCCCTCCGGGCGGCGCAAACCTGCTCGCCTCCGCGATCGATCACGCCCAGCCGCCGGATGTGCTGGGCACCATCGCTGGCGATGACACCATCCTGGTGATCGCGTCCGGCACCGGGACGGCAGAATCGGTCGCGGCCTACTTCCTCGAATTGGCACAAGGGAACTGATGAGCGAGAACACTCCGAACAGCACCGACGAACGCCTCAGCCTCTGGGGCGGTCGGTTCGCCGGCGGACCGGCAGATGCGCTGGCCGCGCTGTCGAAGTCGACGCACTTCGACTGGCGCCTGGCGGCGTACGACATTGCGGGCTCCAAGGCCCACGCCCGGGTCTTGCACTCCGCGGGGCTGCTCGACCAAGCCCAGTGCGACGCGATGATCGAGGCGCTGGATCGACTGCTGACCGACGTACGGTCCGGCGCGTTCACTCCGGCTCTGGAGGACGAGGACGTCCACACCGCGCTGGAACGCGGCTTGATCGAGCGGGCCGGCGCCGATATCGGTGGTCGGTTGCGAGCTGGTCGCAGCCGCAACGACCAAGTGGCGACCCTGTTCCGGATGTACCTGCGCGACCACGCGCGGGTCGTGGGCGGCCTGCTGCTGGATGTCGTCGAGGCGTTGATCGGTCAGGCTGAACAGCACCACGGCGTCGCGATGCCGGGTCGCACCCACCTGCAACACGCGCAGCCGGTGTTGCTCTCGCACCACCTGCTGGCTCACGCCTGGGCGCTGTTGCGCGACGTGCAGCGTCTGGCCGACTGGGACAAGCGCGCCGACGAATCCCCGTACGGTTCGGGCGCCCTCGCCGGCTCAAGCCTCGGTCTCGACCCGAACGCGGTGGCCCGAGACCTCGGGTTCAGCCGGTCGACGATGAACTCGATCGACGGAACAGCCGGCCGGGACTTCGTCGCGGAGTTCTCGTTCATTTCGGCGATGTCCGCGGTCGATATCTCCCGGATCGCCGAAGAGGTCGTTCTCTGGGCGACCAAGGAGTTCTCGTTCGTCACGCTCGACGACGCCTACTCGACCGGGTCGAGCATCATGCCGCAGAAGAAGAACCCGGATGTTGCCGAGCTCGCGCGCGGGAAGGCCGGCCGGCTCGTCGGCGACCTCGCCGGGCTGCTCACCACGCTCAAGGCGTTGCCGTTGGCCTACAACCGCGACCTGCAGGAAGACAAGGAGCCGGTGTTCGACGCCGTCGACACCCTCGAAGTGCTCCTTCCGGCGTTCTCCGGCATGGTCCACACCCTCGTCTTCAACACCGATCGGCTCGAGTCGCTGGCGCCGCAGGGTTTTGCGCTGGCCACCGATATCGCCGAGTGGCTGGTGCGCCAGGGCACCCCGTTCCGGATCGCCCACGAGGTTGCCGGTGAATGCGTGCGGGTCTGCGAGAAGCAGGATAAAGAGCTGTGGGACCTCACCGACGAGGAACTCGCGGCGATCAACCCGGCCCTCACTCCCGCCGTACGGGAGGTGCTGAGCGTCGAGGGATCGCTGAGCTCCCGCGACGCTCAAGGAGGCACCGCCCCGGTGCGCGTCGCCGAACAGCGCGAAGCCGCGAAGATCGTTGCGGCTCAGGCTCGACTCTGGACTCAGCAGCGCGCCGTCGAGGTCTGATTGATGCCGGTCCTCTACTACCTGGTGGGTCCGCCGGCCGTCGGGAAACTGACG
Source organism: Calidifontibacter terrae (assembly GCF_054778835.1). Taxonomy (NCBI): domain Bacteria; kingdom Bacillati; phylum Actinomycetota; class Actinomycetes; order Micrococcales; family Dermacoccaceae; genus Calidifontibacter; species Calidifontibacter terrae. The sequence goes on along the minus strand of NZ_BAAGZF010000014.1, from coordinate 2,953 downwards.
ATCGGGAGCCTGCTGCGCGAGCGAACCGGGGCCGCGTTGATCGACAACCATTTGATCAACGACCCGGTGTTCGTGCCGATGGGGGTCGATCGCACTACCGACATCTCGGTCACCGATGCGCTGCGCAAGCGCGTTCACGAGGTGGTGCTCGAAGCGGCCCAGGCGGCGCCGGCGCATGTTTCGCACATCTTCACCAACTGGCTGCCCGATGAGCCTTCGAACGCGCAGCTCGTGCAGACCTTGGCCAACCTCGCCCGCGTGCGTGGCGCGCAGTTCCTGCCGATCTGGCTCACCTGCGACGAGCGGGAGCTGTTGCGACGGGTGACCTCGGCCGATCGCGGGGCGCGAGCCAAGTTGCGCGACCCGGCGGTGTTGCGCGAGCTGCTGAAACGGCCCGGACTGCCTGCACCCGCCGACGCGCTGCAGCTCGACACCACCGACCTGACGCCTGCAGAGTCGGCTGACCGCATCGTGGCGTTCGCGGATCAGGCGTGAAGATGGCCGCCCTCACCGATTCAGCGCTCGACGTGGCGCCACGGCTGCTTGGTTCCCTGTTGCACGGGCGTGGGGTGACGGTGCGCTTGACCGAGGTCGAGGCGTACGAGGGCGTCGACGACCCGGGGTCGCATGCCTTCCGTGGGCCGACGCCACGGACGGAGGTGATGTTCGGACCGGCCGGGCGGCTCTACACCTATCTCAGTTACGGCATGCACGTCTGCGCGAACTACGTCTGTGGCGTCGACGGAACCGCCGCGGCAGTGTTGTTGCGCGCCGGCGAGGTGGTGGACGGCCTCGAGCTCGCACAGCAGCGGCGGCCGAAGGGACCCGCTCGCGATCTGGCGCGCGGTCCCGCGCGGCTCACCAGCGCACTCGGGCTGACCCTGGACGACTACGGCGTCGACCTGCACGATCCCGCGTCCCCCGTACGCCTCGAGCTCTACGATCCTGTTGCGCCGCAACGGATTCGGAGCGGTCCGCGGGTTGGTGTTTCCGGTGCAGGCGGGGGAGTGGACTACCCGTGGCGGTTTTGGGTGCATGACGATCCGACCGTGTCGGCCTATCGCCCCGCGAAACCGCGTCGCAGTGGATCCGGGGCGTAGGGCAGGCTTGACCCGGCGACAACCGTCGCCGTCATCAGACATGAGAGTGCGGAACACCGTGAGCGAGATCCTGGACGAGTTGCAGTGGCGTGGCTTGGTGGCGCAGACCACCGATGAGGCCACGCTGCGGGAGGCGCTCGGCGGGACCATCACGATGTATGTGGGTTTCGACCCCACCGCGCCGTCGCTGCACTTCGGAAACCTGGTCCAACTGGTGGTCGCCCGCAGGCTGCAGCGCGCCGGCCATCGAGTCTTGTGCCTCGTCGGGGGGTCGACCGGGCTGATCGGTGACCCGAAACCGGACAGTGAGCGGGTCTTGCGCAGCAAGGAGCAGGTCGCCGAGGCGGTCGCTTCGATCCGACACCAGGCGGAGGCGTTCCTCGACTTCGATGGCGACAACGCCGCGACCATGGTGAACAACCTGGACTGGACCGAGAGCATCAGCGCGCTGGATTTCCTGCGCGACTACGGGAAGTACTTCCGGGTCAACGCGATGATCAAAAAGGACGCGGTCTCGGCGCGGCTGAACTCCGATGCTGGGATCAGCTACACCGAGTTCAGCTACCAAATTCTGCAGGGCCTGGACTTCCTGCACCTCTTTCGGACCTACGGCTGCACGCTCCAGACGGGTGCGGTCGACCAGTGGGGGAACATCCTCGCCGGAGTCGACCTGATTAGGCAGGCCGAGGGGGCGCGCGCTCACGTGTTGACGACCCCGCTGCTCACCGACAGCACGGGTCGCAAGTACGGCAAGTCCGAGGGCAACGCGATCTGGCTCGATCCGGCGATGACGTCGCCGTACGCGTTCTTCCAGTACTTCCTCAATGTCGAAGACTCCGAGGTGGTCAAGTTGCTGAAGGTGTTCGGGGATCACGACGCGGAGCAGATTTCGGAGTTTGAGCGACAGGTGGCCGAAGAACCATTCCGACGGGCCGCCCAGAAGGAGCTCGCCGCCGTGACCACCACGCTGGTCCATGGCGCCGACGCGACTCAAAAGGTGCAGGCAGCCTCGGAAGCCTTGTTCGGCAAGGGTGACCTGGTTGGCCTTGACGCCGACACCCTGCGCGACGCCACTGCCGAGCTGCCCGGTGGTGATGTGGCCGTGGGGACGAACATCGTGGATGCGCTGATCTCAGTGGGGGTGGCGGACAGTCGCAACTCGGCCCGACGGCTGATCAACGACGGGGGAGTCTCGGTGAACAACGTCAAGGTCGCCTCCGAGGAACTGGCGCTCGACGACAGCACCTTTCTGCACGGCTCCGTCGCGATCATCAAGCGTGGGCGCAAGCACCAGGCGGCTGCGCGGCGCGTCTGACAGCGCGTCGAAGAGGCATTGTTCCGTGCCATGACTGACGAGTCGGGGTCTCGGGAACCCTCCACAGGAGGCTCTCGGGGGCCCGATTTGGCATCCGTCGAAGCGCCGCGTAATGTTCTCCGAGTCGCCCCGAGGGGAACGGACAAGCCGAGAGGCCTGGCCGGCCCGGGAAACGAATCCTCCGCTGAGACTCAGCCAGATCGGTCGAAACGCCGATTTGAACGAGAATCAAGCAGATGATAAGTTTGACAGGTTGCCCCAAGCGGGTGAGAAGCCGAAAGGCAGCTCACTTGAAAGGCGACAAACATTCGAATGAATTTCTTCGAATCGGCCGAAAAGCCCGGTTTGAACGGAAAGAAAACGAATGCTAAGGTTAACGAGTTGCCCCGAACGGGTGAAAAGCGAAAGCGATTCATCACCAAGGTGAGCAGTTGTTTCTTGAGAACTCAACAGCGTGTCGAATGATTGATGCCAATTGTTTGTTTGGTTGAGATTGTACATTGTAGTGAGCAGACCTTTTGGTTTGTTTTGCTCTTGT
>NZ_BAAGZF010000013.1:0-9384 GCF_054778835.1 Calidifontibacter terrae | reverse complement strand
GATCATGCTCGTGGCCTCGTTGCTGCTGAAGGAGTAGAGACCAACAGCATGACCGGGGCCACGAGCCCCCTCAGGTCAGGACACCCCGCTCAAAGTCGGAGAGCCTGATTGCCTAGGCTGCGACAAACTCACGCCAGTTCAAGGGGACACCACACGATGACCGATATCGATCTCGGATCACTGGTGATCGGCGGCGTCTTGATCGTGGTAGCAGGCACGATCGTTGGCTGGCTGCGTTGGCGGCGCCGTGACAAGGAATACGTGGGGCTCACCCCGGGGCTCCTGCCGGCCGATCGCAACCATGCCCGCACCCGCCGCGTACGAGGTGGGTTGGAGTGGAAGGGAACCGTCGCCGTCTCGTTCGCGCCCCCGCAAGGCATCGGGCCCGCGGTCGCCGGCACGATCATCGACGGACGGGTCGACAACCGCGACTTGGCCGGCATGCTCGTGGATCTAGCGCTGCGTGGCTATTACAAGATCGAGAAGATCGACGACGACTGGGAGTTCCATCAGTCCCCCACACTCCCGCCGAACGACCAGCTGACCGGCGCCGAGCAGCGCATGGCACGGGCGATCTTCGCGCAAGGCCCCGTGGTGCGACTGTCGCTGCTCAAAGAGCGGTTCGGGATGACGTTGCGGGAGGTGCAGATCGATCTCTACCGCGAGATGCTGCAGCGCGGCTGGTACACCAAGCACCCCCGCACCCGCAGCCGGCTGCCGACCCTGTTCGGTGTGCTGCTGCTGTTCGGCACCGCGTTCATGGGAGCCGTCGCCCACGAGCTCTACCTCCAAGACGATGCGCCGTACGCCTACGCGCTTCCTGCGGCGACCGGCGTCGCGGCGATCTTGTTCCTCGTGTTCGGCCGCGGACGCTCCGCTCGTACGGCCGACGGCACCGCCGCCCGAATCCAGACGATGGGCTTCGAGAAATATCTGGCGACCGCAGAGGCTGATCAGATCCGGTTCGAAGAGGCGGCCGGACTGTTCAGCCGCTACCTGCCGTACGCGATCGTCTTCGGGTTGGCCGATCGGTGGGCGAAGGTGATGGGCAGCGTCATGCGCCGGGCACAGGCAGAAGGGTGGCTGGACGTCTCGACCGAGGGGCTCGGCGACTGGCTGCTGCTCGACGGGATCTGGAATACCAGCGGTTTGGCGCTCGACGGCATCAGTGGGCTGCTCGACTTCGCCGGGTCTGGCGATGCCCTCGGCCTCATCGGAGAGGGGTTGTCCGACGTCAGCGGTTTCTGGAGCGACTTCGCGTCGTCAGCCGGCGACCTGTTCAGTGAGGCCGGTGGTTGTTTGGACGGCTGCGACCTCGATGGATGCGACGGCTGCGACGCCGGCTGCATCGACTTCTGAGACTCAGAGCCAGCCGCGGGACTTGAACGCGCGCCACAAGCCGAGGCTGCCGAACACAATCAGCCCCAGACTCAGCCACAAGCCAAACATCTTGCCGAAGCCCCAGTAGGGAATGTTCTGCCCGAACCATCCGGTGATCGCCGTCGGCACGGCGATGATCGCGGCCCATGCCGCGAGTTGCCGCATGACCGTGTTGAGCCGGGCGTCCTGCAACGACAGGTTCGTCTCGAAGACGGAGGTGACCATGTCTCGCAGCGACTCGGTCCATTCCGAAGCACGCAACACGTGGTCGTAGAGGTCGTCATACCACCCGTCGAGGACGCCGCCGGGATGCTCGTTGTGGCGCGTCAGCCCGTTGACAACCTCTCGCATGGGAAGCACGACCCGGCGTAGATCGACCAGCTCGCGGCGTAGGCGATAGACCTTGCGCAGGAAGTCATGACCGGTTCGACGTTCCTCGAACAGCAGGTCCTCCAGCGACTCCAACTCGTCGTCGAGCTGCTGGATCGCGTCGAAGTGTCCGTCCACGACGGAGTCGAGCAAGCCGTGAACCAGAGCGCGCGGGCCAGCGCCCAGCAGATTCATGTTGTCGTCCCACGCCTGAAGCACAGGCGCCAGATCGAATCCCGAACTGCGCACAGTGACCAGAGCCGTCGGGAGCACGAACCCCGAGATGCGATGGGTGGCCAGCCGACTGTCTTGAATGTCATCGGGCGCCCCGGTGAGAGCCACTTGATAGGCCGTGAAGAACAGATGTTGCCCATGCCTGGTGACCTTGGGGCGCTCGTGGGCAGCGAACGCGTCCTCGACCTCGGTGGGCGTCAGGTCGAGCGCGTCGATCAGCCCTTCGATGTCGGCGGGCACCGCGTCGGCGATGTCCAGCCACACCAACGCGGTGGGATCGTGCACCGCCGTCAGCAGGTCTTCGCGGTCGATCTCCTGGGCAACCAGCTTTCCGTCGCGCCACACGCGTGTGCGCACCTGCGCCCTGCTCCCGGTCTCGATCACTCGCGCAGCCTAGTGAGCCTCCCTGCGGCCTGGCAGCATCGACGCTGCGTACGCTCGGCGTCATGGATTACGAGATCCTCACGTTCAACCCGGAACAAGCCCGCGCGACCCACACCAGCGTCAAGTGGACGGCGTACGACCCGGACGTCCTACCCCTGTGGGTCGCCGAGATGGACGCGCAGCCGTGTTCGGCCGTGGTTGACGCTCTCACCGCCGCCATCGCCCGAGGCGACACCGGCTACGGCTGGGGGCCGCGCTACAGCGACGCCTTCGCCGCGTACGCCGCAGACAGCTGGGGTTGGAGCGTCGACACCGCGCGTACGACCGTGGTCGCGGACGTGATGATCGGCGCCGCCGAAGTGTTGCGCGAGGTGACGGATCCTGGCGGCACCATCGTTGTCTCCTCCCCTTGTTACGACGCCTTCCACGGGTTCGTCGACATGCTCGGTCGCAAAGCGGCGGATGCCCCTTTGACGGCGGACGGGCGACTGGATTTCGAAGCGCTCGGCGCTCAGTTCGAGCGCGCCCGGGCGACCGGTTGCAGCGCCTACCTGATGTCGAACCCGGCGAACCCGACCGGCACAGTGCATACCCGCGAAGAACTGACCCGCCTCGCGGCGCTCGCCGATGCCCACGACATCACGGTTGTCTCCGACGAAATCCACGCACCGCTGGTCCACGACGGAACCTTCACGCCCTACCTGACGGTGGCCGGCGCCGCGCGGGGATTCGCAGTGACCTCTGCATCGAAGGCGTGGAACCTGGCAGCGGTCAAGGCAGCCATCGTCGTCTCCGGTTCCGATGCCCCGTTCGCCCGGCTGCATGACATGCACACCCACGGCGGCAGCCACCTGGGCATCATGGCGCACGTCGCGGCATACACCGATGGGCGGAACTGGCTGCGTCAACTGCGGCTCGAGCTCGACGCCAATCGCTTTCTGCTGCAACAACTTCTGACCGAACATCTACCGGCGATCCGCTATACCCCGCCGGCCGCGACCTACCTCGCGTGGCTCGACGCACGCTCCCTTGACCTCCCGGACGACCCGGCCACGGTCTGGCTGCGACGTGGTCGGGTGGCCCTCGGCCGAGGCACGCAGTACGCCCCCACATCCGGCCGTGGATTCGCCCGCCTGAACTTCGCGACGTCGCCGGCGACCCTCACGGAGGCGGTTCGTCGGATGGAGTCAGTGGTCGCCGGCTGACCCGATTCGTCGGCGCCTGCGGTCTCGACTAACCCTTTCCGAGGCAGGCACGTTAAGGGCACGCGCGCTGCGCGCGACCGTCTCACCGTGCGCACCATGGATAGAGCCACCCGCACCCTTCTTGCCTCGCAGGCCCAGCAGCTCGAACTTCAAGCTCGAGCATTCGCGGACCAGGCAGCAGCTCTCCGGGAGGCCTTGTCGCTGTCTCCCGAGGACGTCACCCCGGCCGCCCCCGTGAAGGCGTCCACCGTCGCCGAGGTCGCCGCGATGCTCGGGCTCGGCGAATCCACAGTGAAGGCAATGGTCGGCGCCAAGACGATCCCCAGCGTGCTCTTTGGGACAAGCCGGCGGGTCCTGTCTGACGACTTGGTCGACTACCTCAGCACGTTGCGGCAGGCGTCCTAGTGGCTCGCGAAGCAGATCCCCGTGGGCGCATCTACCAAGAGAAGGACGGACGGTTCCGACTGGAACTGACCATCTCCCCCCGGCAAGCGCGTCCGCTTCCGCGGCCCGACCAAGGCGGCGGTGATCAAGCAGCGCGACGACCACCTCACGGGCAGACCCCGCGGACGCAGTGAGCGCTTACCTGTTCGGTCGCACTCAGGCGGACCGGGACGTGGCGGCGACCCGTCTCGGTCCAGATCAAGTGGGCGCAGCAGCATCTGGCGTCCATGCTGACGACCGCCCAGGAAGCGATCGCGCACAATGAAGGCGACTACGCCTCGAACATGCGAGCACTGCTGGCCGCCGACGCTGTGGAGACCAAGCAGTTCGGCCTGTTGGCCTCGGTGGTGAAGGTCTACGAGACCGCCGTCAGTGACGCCGCTCAGCAGGCTACGGCCGCAGCCGAAAAGGTTGAACGCAAGCCGCTGGGCGAGGTCGGCGACAAGGTGCAGATCACGGGTGTCCTTACCATCGCGATGACCGTTGACGGATTCGCGTACAACTCAACCCAACGGTTCCTGATCATCGATGCCGGACCGACGCTGGCGAAGATCTACACCGCCGCTGGTTGGTCGTACGACGTCGAGGTCGGCGACACCGTGACGCTCACCGCGACGGTGAAGAAACACCAGACGTATCGCGAGGAGATTCAGACCGTGCTGACCCGGGCGAAGCTCGTCGAGCGCGTCGCAGCGACTGACTAGGCGTGGTGTGGGATTGCGGCGAGTAAATTGTTGGTCAAGTCCATTCCCGCCCATGCCGCCGCACCCCTAAGTTCCCTACAGATCCGGCTCAAACCGCAGCCGGGTTAGGTGCACATCTCGGGGGTAGCAATGAAGGGGAACAAGTTAGCCTGCGTTCCAGCAGTAGCGTTGATAGTCGGGCTCGGGTCGATCGGCGTCCCAGCGGCTCAGGCTGTTGGCGACACAGGGAAAAACCTGCTCAGTGGACAGGTATTCGCCTCGGACGGCTCGTCTGCAGCCGGAGCAGACGTTGTCATTCTCGCTTGGCCCAGTAACCTCAAAGCCGCACCTACGACATCCGGCATGGTCCGACTTGGTCACTCGAAGAGTGGGGCCATGGGTCAATTCAGTGTGTCGGCCGATGCGTCGGCGGTGAAAGCTTTCGTGGCCAAGCAAGGAAGTCCGAAGGCCATCAACATCAGCCTCTTGACGACCGACGCGAAGGGGAACTTCTCCGTCTACGACACCACGGCAGCCGTAGACGATGCTAAATCTGGCCGAATTTCCGTCAACTCCGCATCGCCAGACCCGATGTCGCTGAACACCGTGCCCGACGGCGCGGCCCACACCGCAGCGTGGCAGAGCACCGTGGGCAACAGCCGTGCTAACCGTCCAATGAGCCAGGCTAAAAATGGTCGAGTCACACTGCGCCTCGCTCCAGCCACTCACTCAGCAGTCCCCACGCGGTCTGCCAACGCCGCGCCGCCGGTCACCGCGAACAGCGCCTACACTCGCCTTAGCAACCTGGGGAACAGGGCAACACTGGTTGGCGCACTGTTCTCGACTGGCGGAACAGGCTGGGATGGAACCGTCGAGTATTCCAAAGGTCAAGGTTCCGAAATTGGCGTCGGCGTGTCGGGGCAGTGGCAAGGCTGGGACGTTTTCGTTCAGTGGGACAAATAGCGTCTCATCTACCATCACAATCGGTTATCCGATGTTTTCGACCCACGGATCGCGCTATTACCGGTCAGGCTTCAACTACGGGTACTACAGGGTCTCATACGTGAGTGACCACCAGGTCATCACTTACTATCAGGTTCGGGCCGACGGATTCAACGGTGGCGCCACCATCAACGCGACCGATACCGCGACGGCATTTCCAATGTCGAACTGTCAATTTTATCCCGCGGGGGTTACGTTCACCAAAGACCGCAGCAGTGCCTCCAATTGGTCTAACGGCGTTGGCCTTCCCGCACCGGCCGGAATCGGAGTCAGCACCCAAACGGGTTACAGCTCCTCCGCTAAAATCGTGATTAAGATGGCAACGAATCACGGCCACTATGTCTGCGGCAGAAAAGCCCAAGCACCCTATGCGTCAGCCTACGACATCGAAGTCCGCGGCTCGTGAGAGAAAGGCGCAAACGATCAGGAACCTGCACCGCCATAGTCCTCTTATCGGCAGCTTTAGCAGGTTGTGGCGATGGCGCCAGCGGTGCTCTCGTTCGCCTTGACGACGGCCACCATGTGTACGTTTGTGCGCCGCTTTCTCAGAACGGTGAAATAGGGGTCGATACAGCCGGCGTCAGGAATGCTGGCAAGGAAACGGTGACGGTCACCTCGGTGACTCTGCCGAGTGACTCTTCAATGACCCTTCTGGACTGGTTTGTCGACCAAGGAAACCGCTCCGGACAGTTCGGAGTGGGCGGCCCATGGAAGAAGCCAACTGGACCAGCAGTCGACGTAGCCACAGGTTCAGCTGGAATTGCATTGCTCCTCAAGAGTAAGAACCCGAAGGTTTCTTCTGTTGTTACCAGCGGTGTGATCGTCAAGTATCGAACGAAGGACGGAACCGGCAAGCTCACGGTCGGAACTGACATGGGATTTGTCCCTCACGGGCAAACTTGCGGTCGAGACCTTCGCTAAACAGTGCGTGGCGTCCGATGCCGTGGAACGGCATCGGCGTCAGCGAGGATGCGCCCCACCCCTGTTGCCCAACACGGGGTGGGTGCGCATCCTCGTGAAGACACTCACCCCGACCCTGCGCCGGCGACGCCGGTTGACCGAAGAAGCCGCCCTGGCCGCAGTCGACCAAGCCTGCCGCCGGCTACGACTGCCCACGATCCGCGGCGTCCTGGACGAAGCGATCACCGTCGCCGGCAAGGAACAACTGTCCTACCCCGGGTTCCTCGCTGAACTCCTCCTCGCCGAGGTCGACGACCGGGACCGCCGTTCCTCAGTGCGCCGCGTGAAGGCGGCACAGTTCCCGCGGGACAAGTGGCTGGGTGACTTCGACTTCGAGGCCAACACCGCGATCGAAGCCGCGACCATCCACCATCTCGCGAAGGGTGACCGGATCCGCAAAGGGGAACCCCTCTGTCTGATCGGCGATTCCGGCACAGGCAAATCCCACCTGCTCATCGGTCTGGGCACCGCCGCGGCCGAGCAAGGCCACCGCGTCCGCTACACCCTCGCCACGAGACTGGTGAACGAACTCGTCGAAGCCGCCGACGAAAAGCTCCTAGCCAAGACGATCGCCCGGTACGGCCGCGTTGATCTGCTCATCATTGATGAACTCGGGTACATGAAACTAGACCGCCGAGGAGCAGAACTCCTCTTCCAAGTCCTCACCGAACGCGAAGAAAAGAACAGCATCGCGATCGCCAGCAACCAGAGCTTCTCCGGCTGGACCGACACCTTCACCGACCCCAGGTTGTGCGCTGCGATCGTCGACCGCCTCACCTACCACGGAACCATCATCGAAACCGGCACCACCAGCTACCGACTCGCGCACACCCGGCACGGATGAGGCGGGCGATGCTGATGCCACAACCCCCGGCAAGCTGATGCAGAGCGTCAACAGTCAATCTGCGCGAAAACGCGTGCTCCTTGCGCTTAGCGTGACTGACCGACCGTGAACTCACCGACTACTGTTTTCCCGTCGCTTTCATAGACGGTGATCGTCCGCGGTGGCGGTGACTGAAACTGTGGCGACGCCGCTTGCTCGGGCGACGTTGGCTGTGGACCGTTCAGGTCGCTATTGAGGACGTACCCAGTTTTCCCGTTGGTTGCCACCACGAGCACGAGATCCGGCTCGACTCCCGCTGCCGCGGCGTCAGCATCTGAGCCGTAGGTGAGGCCCGCGGCGTTCACCTTGTACGGACTGGCTGCCCCGGGATTCACACCGGCGGCCTTCTGCTGAGGTGCGACAGCCGCGATCGGGTGGCTGGCGGGACTAAGTGGACGGTTGATCGCCCCTGTGGCACCGCCGTCATGGGTTACCGCAGCCGCCACCCCGATGCCGGCCGCTAGCGTGGCGGCGAGCACGGCGGAGCCGAGCACCAGCTTGTCATTTCCGTTCATATCGTTCTCCTACAGGTATCCGTTGGGGCTGCGGAACGTATATGAGTACGCGTACCCGTTCTCATTCCAGCCCGCGGATTTGCCATAACTGTAGTAGTAGCCGTGACCGCAGTTGCTACACACGACGCCCTCAGCGAGTCCCCCACCACCGAAATAGTGCATTCCAGAGGTGGCCACGAGAGCACCTGCTGCGTTGAAAAGCCTGCCCTCGGAACCAACGTATTCAGTGTACGTTCCGGACCACCAACGAGTGCTTGTAAGAGCTTCCTTCGAACCCTCATTGATGATGGCCTGATTCTGGAAAGTCGACGAGCCAGCGCTGAAGTAGCCAAATGACGAGTAGTACGACGTTGCACTGGCCGACTGCATGGTGCTGAAGGACCAGAAAATGACAACGCTCAAGATGAGCAGGCGTCGACGGTGTGACGTGTTCAAGATAATCCCCCCTCCTCCGTTTAGCAACACTCCTCGCCCCCGACTCGCCTGTCAATGGGCCACCTGAGAGTTCATCAATCCTCGGATACACACCGCTGCGACCAGCAAAGATTCCCGGAGCACTCCTGGTCGGCGCCCGTCCTCGCGGCCGTGATCATCGGACTGGCTACCCGCTTCCAGACTGGCCTCCAAACGACGTCTCTGACAACAAGACAGTCTCCGCACCTCTCGCGGCCCACCGCGCTCCGGATGGGGCCAACTCAAACCGTCAGACTGGAGCCAAACCAAGTTGACATAGCCACTATGGGCATCGACGAACTGCTAGGTATCGACCTCGCCAACCCGAGTCACCGTCTGGCACGCATCTTGGCCGACGAGGACAACAACCTCGTTGATGCGCAGGTGAAGATCCGCATGGACAGTGGAAAGACTCAGGCAGACGTCGCGCGGAGCATGGGCGTGACGCAGTCGGCTGTGGCCAGGATCGAGTCGGATGAGCGTGACCCACACCTGTCGACGCTGCGGCTATACGCGCACGCCGTGGGCGCGATGATCTGCCACACCGTCCGCCCTTTCGAGGTCCCGGAATTGGCCACTGAATCGACGTGCGCGACGCCCAGGCAGTAGGCGAAGTGTCGAGGCACGCCAGATGAAGGCAAGGAAATCAGTCAAAAGCCTCGACGACCGGGCGAATCTCGCCCTGGCGCGTGGACCAAACCTGGCGACCTATTCCTGGCCCGACATCGGGCCCCGCGGAAGTCAAGACCGGCCAGGAAGGTGGACGATGAACCACCCTGGGTTGCTTGGAGGCTCCCGACCTTGGAAACGAGGATGGAGCCATGGGAAACAAGAGCACGTCGGGGAAGCCGACTGCGCGGCGGTACTCGCCT
>NZ_BAAGZF010000012.1:0-9052 GCF_054778835.1 Calidifontibacter terrae | reverse complement strand
ATCAACGCCTGGCGCCCCATCCTCAACGTCCTCACCCTGACCTACGGCGACCGCCTTCAGGTCCTCTAAGCCGATGCCCACTTACACAAAGTTCCGGACACTCCCTCTGTGTCGGGTTCGACGGGTGGGCGGACTACACCGAATACGGGCAACCCGCTACCGCGGCGAACCCGAGTGTGACCGGCCCACTCGGCTATGGCTGGCTCGGATCGAAGCAACGCGAAACATCCGCCGAAGCCGGTGGCCTCATGCTCATGGGCGTCCGCTACTACAACCCCTTCACCGGTGCATTCACGAGCCCCGACCCCATCCCGGGTGGAAACGACACCTCATACGGATACCCCACCGACCCAACAAACAGCGACGATGTCACTGGGAACAACATGTGTGCGTGGTTTCGTAAGGCATGTCACGCTGTCCATAAATATGTTGTGGACGTTGTCGCTGTCGTTCCGTACGCCGCCTACTATTACGCTCGGAAGTTGCGGCGGAGCCAATTTGTTCAGAAATCTTGGCTGAGGCCAATTTGGAATCGATCGCTGATGTGGACCGAGCGACGCGGACTTTTGTCTGACATGCGCATAGACCGATACAAAATTCATCACCACCTAGGTGAAAGCAGTGCATTTGATGAAGGTCCTGGCCAAACGATCTACTACAACCCCTTCCATACGTGGACACAGAAGCACCTGGGTTGGTCAGGGCCAAGGATTAGGAACGCCCCGGGGGCTTACATGCGCCATGGGCGTGCAATGTATGATTGGTAGGTCAATGATGAGCTGGAAGTTGCTCAGGTGGACGCGGTGTTCAGGCTGGTTCTCAACCGCGAACACCACCGTGGCTGGTGGATTGCTAGTCGTCTCAGCAGGTTGTATTGCAACATCGAGTTGTGCAATTCCAACGGCCACCCTAACCAACGACACGGCATCGCCAATAACAATGTCTGGTGATTGTCTGACTGATCCCTACACGCTTCTCCCTGGAGGGCAAGTGAACGTGGCCACCGGAATGCGTTGCGTGGTCAATGATCTAGACAGTGGAAGGTATCTATGGTGTATTTCAATTGACAAAAGCGAGGCGATTTCTCGCGCCCCAAAGTTTCCAGTGACACGTGACAAGTGCCTCCCGTAGAGGAGTGACGATCTCATTGCGTGCGAAGAGGGTCTGGAAGGTTAGCGGTGCCACGTTGGAAATGGTCGACGGAACGTAGATAGGGCAAGGGAATGGCGGCGGTATGCACCTTTGCCCGGGGGGCTGGGCGTTCGCAGACCTCGCCGAAGTCTTCCACCGCGACGACCTCGACACTTCCGGACGTTTGGCCGATCCTCGTGTTCGGGGTGCGCGCACTCATGCTCGCGCTCGTCTTGGTGCTCCGGCGCCGGGTCCGCACTCGCACTATGGGCTTTTCCGGCAGTAGCTTGTTGCCAGCTCTGGCCGGGGTTACCGACCATCGGGGTCGTGGGCGACTCGCGCTGCTGCGCCTGCAGGGACGATGCCAGCACGTCAGCGGGCGTATCTGCGGCGGTAAGCTGCGGTTCTATAACCAGGCAGTGAACTGGGTCGACCATTTCGACGTCAGCGGTGCCACGAAGCGCAAGGTCACCAGGCGCGAGGCTGCCGCCGAGTGTCGCAGGAACCCGGACCACTGGTACAAGATCGACGTCACCGACGTCGACTGAGATCCGTTGGGACGGCGCCCGTGATGAACTTTTGGCGCCGTCCCGGCCTAGCTGTCCGTACAGATCAATCGGGCAGGCTGATCTCGTAACCTAGCGTCGCCCATGCTGGCGCAAGACGAGTCTGGCCGTTGAGTCGGGGATGCCTGTGCGCCGCGAGATCTCCATAACGGAGTGGCCCTCGTCGAATAGTGCGCAGATGGTATGGATCTGCCCCGGCGTGTATTTACGCCGAACTTCGCGGTGTCCTGCCTCGGCAAGGACCACGCGAATCGAGTAGTCGCTCACGCTGTAGCGCTTCGCCAGCACCGTGATCGTGCTGCCGCTCTCTCGCAGCGCCACAATGTCGCGACGGTCTTGCATACTCAGCCGGTGCTTGAGTCGCCGGGTAGCTGGTCGAGCGGGGGCTGGTCCCGCAGGCCCGGGCGCGTCCTGGAGTTCGCGCAGCTTCTCGATGCGGGAGATGAGGTGAGCCTGCTTCGAGTACCGTCGGGCACAGTGCACCAAAGCTCCCATCGGAAATCCGCGTGAGTTTCGGCCCTTCGCCAGGCCCGGCGAAGGGCCGAAACTCACGGATTTGCTGTGGGGAAGTCAGAGGTTGTCGTCGCCGCTATACCCTGGGCGGTTCGGGGATGATTCTGAGGCCCCGCACGCTTTACTGGGGTAGAACCCTACGTTCGGGAGGAAGCAATGGCAGGGAATCCGGTGTTCGACCGGTTCAACAAGGATCTCGCTCGCGGTGACTACGCGGGCTTCGGCAGCGGTCAGCAGCCGCAATACGGCCAGTTCGGGCAGGGGCAGCCCTACCAGCCGCCCACCCAGCAGCCGCAGTTCGGTGGCGGTCAGCAGTGGGGCCAGCAGGCACCGCAGTCTCCGCAACCCGCGAAGCCGTACGACACCCCGGGCGGCTCCGGGCGCACCATGACGCTCGACGACGTGGTGACCAAGACGCTGCTGCTGTTCGCGATGCTGTTGGTGACTGGCGCCGCCGGTTGGTTCGCGGCGTCCCACAGCCAGCCCGTCGGCCTCGCCTTGTGGATCGGCGGCATGATCGGCACCATCGCGCTGGGCTTCGTGATCAGTTTTAAGAAGACCATCTCGGTGCCGTTGATCATCGGCTACGCCCTTCTCGAGGGGGCTTTCCTCGGCGCGGTCAGCCAGTTCTTCAACACTCAGTGGCCCGGCGTTGTCGGGCAGGCCGTGCTGGCCACGCTGTGCGTGTTCACCGGCATGTTCGCCGGGTGGAAGTTCGGTGTCATCCGTGTCACCGACCGCAGCCGCAAGATCTTCGCGTTTGCGGCGATGGGTTACTTCCTATTCGCGATAGTCAACCTGGTGTTGCAGATGACCGGCGTGCTGGGTGATTTCGGCTTCTTCAGCATGGGCACCTTCGGCATCGTCCTCTGCCTCGTCGCGGTGGCCCTGGCCTCCTACTCGCTGGCGGTGTCCTTCGACACCATCCAGCGCGGCGTCGCCGCCGGCGTCCCGGAGAAGACCTCCTGGCTGCTGGCCCACGGCCTGATTGTGTCGGTCGCGTGGCTCTACATCGAGCTGCTGCGACTGTTCGCCATCAGCCGCGACTGACCTCGGGCTGTTCCACAGAAGGCCCCGCCCTTGGCGGGGCCTTCTGCGTGTCACAACAGTGCGGCCGTGCGACGAAGCGTGGTCAGTTGCTCAACCATCAGGTGCGCCAGGTCCGCCCGATTCCGACCACTGACCCATTGCTCGAACGCCTGCTTGAGGGCGATCGCGCCGAACTCGGCTGCCAGTCGGGCCAGCGCGTCTGGGTAGCCGCGCTCGACCAAGGCGGCGGTCATCGCCGCGGACAAGCCGACCTTGCCGGCATCAACCGAACAGACCCGGGCGAGGTACGGCTGGTTGCCGTCTCATCCGGGCCTGTTGGCGGATCTTCGCGCCGGAGATTACCCGGCGCAGCGTTGATCAGGTGGCGCTCATCCAGCCGGCAGCCAGGACCACGATCAGCGCGAGGCCGAGCACCACGCGGTAGCTGACGAACACGGTGATCGGGTGGTTACGCACGAACCGCAGCAGCCACGCGATGGAGGCGTAAGCGATGACGAAGGCCACGACGGTGCCGACGGCCAGCTGGCCATAGCCGACGACTGCGGTGTTGACGTCCTTCAGTTCGTAGAGGCCGGCGGCGGTGAGCGCCGGGATGGCCATGAAGAACGACAAGTTGGTGGCGGTCACGCGGTCGATGCCGCGGCCCAGGCCAGCGGAAATCGTTGCACCGGAACGGGATACGCCGGGGATCAGAGCAAGGCACTGCACGAGACCGATGGCCAAGCCGTCCTTGATCGTGACGTCGTTCTCATCGCGTACGGTGCCCTCTGCCACGCGCTGTGAGTGGGCGCGCTCGGCCCACCACATGGCGCCGGACCAGATGATCAAGGCGGCAGCGACGACCCACAACGAACGCAGCGGGCCACTGATCAGGTCCTTGGCAGCGAAGCCGACGATCCCAACCGGGATCGAGCCGACGATGACCGCCCAGGCGAGTTGGTACTCGTGGTTGTTTCGCTTTTCGGCATGCGTGATTCCGCTGAACCAGGCGCTGAGCAGCGAGACGATCCGCTTCCAGAAGAAGACGAAGGTGGCGATGATCGCCCCGATCTGGATGACCGCGGTGTACGAGGTGATCGCGGGATCGTCCACCTTGAGGCCGAGAAGCTTCTCCGCGATGGTGAGGTGGCCGGTCGAGGAGACCGGGAGGAACTCGGTAAGTCCTTCGACGACACCGAGAATCGTCGAGTCCAGATAGCTGACGCCGGACATGAGGGCCTTTCATACGGGCGGACGGGGCGCGCCCATCATGGTGGGCGCGGGCTGAGAGTTTGCTGAGGTGAGCGGCGGGTCATCCGATCAATCGGCGCAGCTCGATCAATGCGCTCAGAACCTGATCGGTCTGACCTGCTGCGCAGGCGTCATAAACGGCCACCTGCAACTGGTCGACGGTGGTTGCGGGACCCAAGGCAGGCATCGGTTCGCCAAGCAACCGCTGCGCGGCCGTTCGTACGGCGTCTTCGTGAGACAACGCGCGGTCCAGCGGCAGCTGCTGCCACCGCCGGACCACGCGTGCGAGCTCGAGGCGAATGGCCTCCGGTCGCGGGTCGCTCAGGAGAGGCGCTCGTAGATGATCGCCATGCCCTGGCCGCCACCGACACACATCGTCTCGAGACCGAAGGTGCCGTCGACGGTCTGCAAGCCGTTGAGCAGGGTGGTGGTGATGCGGGTGCCGGTCGAACCGAACGGGTGGCCGAGGGCGATGGCGCCGCCGAACTTGTTCAGCTTCTCCAAGTCCATGCCGAGGTCGTCGGCCGAGGGGAGCACCTGCGCCGCGAAGGCCTCGTTGATCTCGTAGAGATCCATGTCGTCGATCGTCATGCCGGCGCGAGCGAGGGCCTGCTTCGACGCCGCAACCGGTCCCAGGCCCATGATCTCGGGGGAGAGGGCGCTGACTCCGGTGGACACGACCCGGGCCAACGGCGTGAGGCCGAGTTCCTTCGCCTTGGTGTCGCTCATGACCACGACGGCGGAGGCGCCGTCGTTGAGCGGGCAGCAGTTGCCCGCCGTCACGGTGCCGTTCTCGCGGAACACCGGCTGCAGGCTCGAGACCTTCTCCAGCGTGACGCCGGCGCGCGGGCCGTCGTCGGTGGACACGATCGTGCCGTCGGGCAGGGTCACCGGGGTGATCTCGCGCGCGAAGAAGCCGTCCTTGATCGCCTGCTCGGCGCGGTTCTGGCTGGAGACGCCCCACTCGTCCTGCCGCTCGCGGGAGACACCGCGCGAGGTGGCGACGTTCTCGGCCGTCTGGCCCATCGCGATGTAGACGTCGGGCAGCAGACCTTCCTCGCGCGGGTCGGTCCAGGGGGTGTTGGCCGACGCGATCGCGGCGGTGCGCTGCACCGAGGCGTTGAACTTCGGGTTCTGGATGTCCTCGCGGGACGAACCGGCGCTGGCGAAGTCGAGGTAGCGCGAGACGCACTCGACGCCGCCGGAGACGAAGATGTCGCCTTCGCCGGCCTTGATCGCGTGGTAGGCCATCCGGGTGGTCTGCACCGAGGAGGAGCAGAAGCGGTTGACGGTCGCGCCAGGCAGCCCGTCGAGGCCGGCGAGAACCGCGACGACGCGGGCGAGGTTGTTGCCGTGTTCGCCCCAGGGCTCGGCGCAGCCGAGGTAGAGGTCGTCGATGGTCTTCGGGTCAAGGCCGGGGACCTTCGCCAGCGCTGCCAGCACGGTCTGGGCGGCGAGGTCGTCCGGACGGATGTCCTTCAATGAGCCCTTGAACGCGCGGCCGATCGGCGTACGGGCGGTGGAAACGATGACTGCTTCGGGCATGGGTCCTCCATCGATTGCCGGATCGGACGCCGTCAGCGCCCGTCGGATTCGGAGTCTACGGCGCGTGGGTGTCGTGACCGGTGGGCAGTTCGGTGGACACGTCGGCGTCGCTACCAGGACCGCCAGTGGGCGCCGTCGAGGATCCGTGGTCGGCCGGCGGCTCGACGGTCTGAGGGAGTGGCTCGCGATGACGGCGCAGCAACACAGCCCACCGGCCGCGGTGGCTGGAGTCCTTGCCGCCGACGGCGGTGCCAGTCACCTCGGTGCCCGGATCGCGTACGGCGCGACTTGCAGTGACCGCGATCGGCCCGATGCTCTCGCCGCGGCGACGGTCGGGGGCGCGGCCTGAATCGGTCGATCCGACACCCAGGGTGTCCAGGACCGACGGGATGAGGGCGGAAGCCGCTCGTGCATACCCCGCGGCCGAGGGGTGGAAGCGGTCCTTGCTGAACATCACCGACGGCGTCTGCTCGAACTCGTGGCCCAGCAGGTCGCCTAGGGAGACGGTGCGGCCGCCATGCTCGATCACCGCGACAGTTTGGGCCGCGGCAAGGTCGCGCGACCACTTGCGCGTGAGTAGGCGTAGTGGCTGCGGAACCGGCTCGATGACGCCGAGGTCGGGACACGTGCCGACGACGACTTGACAGTCGACGGCGCGCAGGGCGGCGACGGCCGCTGCCAGATGGCGTACAGAGACCGCGCGCTGCACGCTCTTGGTGACGTCGTTGGCGCCGACCATGACCACTGCGACGTCAGGCCGGCGCACCAGCGACAGCGCATGGTCCACCTGAGCGCCGAGGTCGGTGGAGATCGCACCTACCGAAGCGACGTTGGTGAGGTTGACGCGGCGTCCGGCGATCGCGGCGACTGCGGTCGCGCAGATCGCCCCCACCGTCTGGGTGGGGCTGTCCGCGCCCATGCCGCGGGCCGTCGAGTCGCCGACGACCAGCATCTCGATCGGGTCGCCGGGGCCATGACCGTACGACCCGGAATCGTCGGGTGCGCCCTCGAAGGGCTGGCCGACGACTCGACGGGCGATCATCGCCTCGATTCGCAGCAGTCCGTAGGCGCCGAGCGCCACGCCACTGAGACCGGCAGCGCCGATCGAACTGGCGTAGGCCGCTCTCGTGGCCACCTTGCGCGCGCTTGCCGCACCCACCATCGGAAATCCACCTCGTCCTGGAAGTTCTGCGGTTGCGGTCGATCCTCTCATCCGCACCCGGTGTGCAACAGTTCACACCATGAAGTACGCCGAGCACATCGCCGACCTTGTCGGCGGCACTCCACTGGTCAAGCTCAACTCGGTCACCGATGGGGTGGAGTGCACCGTGTTGGTGAAGGTCGAATACCTCAACCCGGGCGGATCCGTGAAGGACCGGATCGCGCTGAAGATGGTGGAGGCCGCTGAGAAGTCCGGAGAGCTGCAGCCGGGCGGCACCATCGTTGAGCCGACATCAGGCAACACCGGTGTCGGTCTCGCCTTGGTGGCGCAGCGCAAGGGATACCAGTGCATCTTCGTCTGCCCCGACAAGGTCAGCGAAGACAAGCGCAACGTTTTGCGCGCCTATGGCGCACAGGTCGTCGTCACCCCGACGTCCGTTGCTCCCGATCACCCGGACAGCTACTACTCCGTCTCCGACCGCATTGCGGCCGAGACGAAGGGCGGGTGGAAGCCCGACCAGTACTCCAACCCGAACGGACCGGCCTCTCACTACGAGACGACCGGTCCGGAAATCTGGGACGACACCGAGGGCGGCTTGACGAGTTTCGTGGCAGGTGTCGGAACGGGCGGCACCATCACAGGAACGGGCCGCTACCTGCGTGATGTCTCCGCAGACAGGGCCGGCGGAAGGGTGCAGATCATCGGCGCTGACCCAGAGGGTTCGGTCTACTCCGGTGGCACTGGACGCCCGTACCTCGTCGAAGGCGTCGGCGAGGACATGTGGCCGGCTGCCTATGACCCCTCCGTGGTCGACGAGGTGATCGCCGTCAGCGACGCAGAGTCATTCGCGATGACCCGCCGGCTGGCTCGAGAGGAAGGACTCCTCGTAGGTGGCTCCTGCGGGATGGCAGTCGTTGCCGCGTTGCGGCATGCGCGCACCCTCCCGGCTGACGCCACCGTGGTGGTGCTGCTGCCGGACTCCGGCCGCGGCTACCTGTCGAAGATTTTCGATGACCGTTGGATGGCGTCCTACGGCTTCCTGAGCGAGGGAGGCGACCGCACCGTTGGTGACGTGCTCGCCGCGAAGTCCGGAGCGATGCCCGACCTGGTCCACACACACCCGAACGAGACGATCCGCGACGCGATTCAGATCATGCGCGAATACGGCGTCTCCCAGTTGCCCGTGGTGAACGCCGAACCGCCGGTCATGGTGGGGGAGGTCGCCGGTTCAGTCAGTGAACGAGCTCTGCTCGAAGCGTTGTACGGCGGAACGGCCCACCTTGCCGACTCCGTGGAGCGGCATCTCGAGCCGACCCTGCCGCTGGTCGGCGCCGGTGAACCCGTCGCAGGGGTGCGCGAAACGCTGGTGAAGACCGATGCGTTGCTGGTGATCGACGGAGGCAAGCCGATCGGCGTCCTGACCAGGGCGGATCTGCTGAATATCCTCGCGGATTGAGGGCTCGTCTCAGACCCCAAAACAGCCGCTGACCTGCGGATTTGGAAGTTTGGCCAAAGGTCACCTAATGTTTACGACGTCAGCCCGACAGGGAGGCGGAAA
Organism: Calidifontibacter terrae; assembly: GCF_054778835.1. Lineage (NCBI taxonomy): Bacteria > Bacillati > Actinomycetota > Actinomycetes > Micrococcales > Dermacoccaceae > Calidifontibacter > Calidifontibacter terrae. The sequence goes on along the minus strand of NZ_BAAGZF010000012.1, from coordinate 297 downwards.
CACCGAAAGGTGGGGCCGCACCAAGGACTGGCCGCCCAGTTGGACATGACCCGCAAGGGCATGTACGCTGGAACTCCTTCCGGAGCCAAGTGCGCGAGGATCTACGGATCTGACGCCCAAGAGCCGGGGGAAATAACGAAGGAATAGCTCGGAAGAGTGGCATCTCGTATGTCTCTCGGAAGATGACTAGTCGTTTCTTGAGAACTCAACAGCGTGTCGAATGATTGATGCCAATTGTTTGTTTGGTTGAGATTGTACATTGTAGTGAGCAGACCTTTTGGTTTGTTTTGCTCTTGT
>NZ_BAAGZF010000011.1:0-5075 GCF_054778835.1 Calidifontibacter terrae | reverse complement strand
GGGAATGTGTGTTCGGCGGTGTCCTACTCTCCCACACCGTAACCAGTGCAGTACCATCGGCGCTGAAGGGCTTAGCTTCCGGGTTCGGAATGTAACCGGGCGTTTCCCACTTCGCTATGACCGCCGTAACTCTATGAAACTAGACAAACCAGTCGACCTGGTGTGCTGTCTCAGATATCGCATAGTGGACGCAAAAACATACTGCAGAAGTTCTGTAATGTTTGGGTAAGTTATCGGCTTATTAGTACCGGTCAGCTCCACACCTTACGGTGCTTCCACATCCGGCCTATCAACCCAGTAGTCTACTGGGAGCCTCACGACCTAAGTCATGGAAACCTCATCTTGAAGCGTGCTTCCCGCTTAGATGCTTTCAGCGGTTATCACTTCCGAACGTAGCTAATCAGCGGTGCTCTTGGCAGAACAACTGACACACCAGAGGTTCGTCCATCCCGGTCCTCTCGTACTAGGGACAGGTCTTCTCAAGTTTCCTACGCGCACAGAGGATAGGGACCGAACTGTCTCACGACGTTCTAAACCCAGCTCGCGTACCGCTTTAATGGGCGAACAGCCCAACCCTTGGGACCTACTCCAGCCCCAGGATGCGACGAGCCGACATCGAGGTGCCAAACCATGCCGTCGATATGAGCTCTTGGGCAAGATCAGCCTGTTATCCCCGGGGTACCTTTTATCCGTTGAGCGACGGCGCTTCCACAAGCCACCGCCGGGTCACTAGTCCCGACTTTCGTCTCTGCTCGACATGTCTGTCTCACAGTCAAGCTCCCTTGTGCACTTACACTCGAAACCTGATTACCAACCAGGCTGAGGGAACCTTTGGGCGCCTCCGTTACCTTTTAGGAGGCAACCGCCCCAGTTAAACTACCCACCAGGCACTGTCCCTGATCCGGATCACGGACCGAGGTTAGGAGCTCAGAACGACCAGAGTGGTATTTCAACGTTGACTCCACACACACTGGCGTGCATGCTTCACAGTCTCCCACCTATCCTACACAAGCCGTACCAAACACCAATACCAAGCTGTAGTAAAGGTCCCGGGGTCTTTCCGTCCTTCTGCGCGTAACGAGCATCTTTACTCGTAGTGCAATTTCGCCGAGTTCATGGTTGAGACAGTGGAGAAGTCGTTACGCCATTCGTGCAGGTCGGAACTTACCCGACAAGGAATTTCGCTACCTTAGGATGGTTATAGTTACCACCGCCGTTTACTGGCGCTTAAGTTCTCAGCTTCGCCGTAAGGCTAACCGGTCCCCTTAACGTTCCAGCACCGGGCAGGCGTCAGTCCGTATACATCGAATTACTTCTTCGCACGGACCTGTGTTTTTAGTAAACAGTCGCTTCTCCCTGGTCTCTGCGACCCATCACCCTAGCCAGTAAATGGCTTCAAGATCAGGGCCCCCCTTCTCCCGAAGTTACGGGGGCATTTTGCCGAATTCCTTAACCATGATTCACTCGATCGCCTTAGTATTCTCTACCTAACCACCTGAGTCGGTTTGGGGTACGGGCGGCTCATACCTCGCTAGAAGTTTTTCTCGGCAGCATAGGATCACCCTACTTCCCACATTCGTGGTCACCATCAACTCTCAGACATACAGCCGGCGGATTTGCCTACCAGCAGTCCTACAGTCTTGGACGGGGACAACCATCGCCCCGCGGAGGCTACCTTCCTGCGTCACTCCATCGCTTACCTACTACAAGATCGGGTCCCACGCTCCCCACCACAACAGCAACCCGAAGGTCACAAACGTGATGGTTTGGGTGGTTAGCATCCCCTGATTCGATATGGGCGGTATTTCGCCGGTTCCGGAATATCAACCGGATGTCCATCGACTACGCCTGTCGGCCTCGCCTTAGGTCCCGACTTACCCAGGGCAGATTAGCTTGACCCTGGAACCCTTGGTTATTCGGCGGACGGGTTTCTCGCCCGTCATTCGCTACTCATGCCTGCATTCTCACTCGTGTGGGCTCCACGACTCGATCACTCGGCCGCTTCACTGCCCACACGACGCTCCCCTACCCAACAACACCCCTGAAAACAAAAGTTCTAGGGACATGTGTCATTGCCACAGCTTCGGTGATGTGCTTGAGCCCCGCTACATTGTCGGCGCGGAATCACTTGACCAGTGAGCTATTACGCACTCTTTAAAGGGTGGCTGCTTCTAAGCCAACCTCCTGGTTGTCACAGCAACTCCACATCCTTTCCCACTTAGCACACGCTTAGGGACCTTAGCTGGTGATCTGGGCTGTTTCCCTCTCGACTACGAAGCTTATCCCCCGCAGTCTCACTGCCACGCTTCACTTACCGGCATTCGGAGTTTGGCTGACGTCAGTAACCCGGTGGGGCCCATCAGCCATCCAGTAGCTCTACCTCCGGCAAGAAACACGCAACGCTGCACCTAAATGCATTTCGGGGAGAACCAGCTATCACGGAGTTTGATTGGCCTTTCACCCCTACCCACAGCTCATCCCCTCAGTTTTCAACCTAAGTGGGTTCGGTCCTCCACGACGTCTTACCGTCGCTTCAACCTGGCCATGGGTAGATCACTCCGCTTCGGGTCTAGACCCAGCGACTCAAACGCCCTATTCGGACTCGCTTTCGCTACGGCTACCCCACACGGGTTAACCTCGCCACTGAGCACTAACTCGCAGGCTCATTCTTCAAAAGGCACGCCATCACCCACCCCGAAGGACAGGCTCTGACGGATTGTAAGCACACGGTTTCAGGTACTATTTCACTCCCCTCCCGGGGTACTTTTCACCTTTCCCTCACGGTACTAGTCCGCTATCGGTCACCAGGGAATATTTAGGCTTAGCAGGTGGTCCTGCCAGATTCGTACGAGATTTCACGAGTCCCGTACTACTTGGGAAATACTTAAGACAGTGACACATGTTTCGGCTACAGGACTTACACCCTCTACGGTGCACCATTCAAGATGCTTCGCCTACACGCGCCATTTCTTACTGTCCACCAGCATGTCAGTACCGGTAAAAACACTCCCACAACCCCATGACTGCAACCCCTGACAGGTATCACACAACCATGGTTTAGCCTCTTCCGCTTTCGCTCGCCACTACTCACGGAATCACTGTTGTTTTCTCTTCCTGTGGGTACTGAGATGTTTCACTTCCCCACGTTCCCTCCACACACCCTATGAGTTCAGATGCGGGTAACACCACATGAATGGTGCTGGGTTCCCCCATTCGGAAATCCTCGGATCACAGTCTGGTTATCGACTCCCCGAGGCTTATCGCAGATTCCTACGTCCTTCATCGGTTCCTGGTGCCAAGGCATCCACCGTGTGCCCTTAAAAACTTACAAAAACCAGAACACTACAGATGCTTCGCGTCCACTATGCAATTCTCAAACAACACACAGCAACTCCCAACCCAACCACCACAACCGTGACAGCCGGCCAAAAGCCTGCCAACCCAAAGAAAACAACAACCCCCACCACACAACATGGCAGAAGCAGTCATTCCCTCAGGACCCAACAACGTGTCGACACCCACCGCAAACACCACACCCACGCTTTCCACAACCACACCACCAACCCAAAGGCCAACAGCACAATCCGTACTCACACAACTGCAGCACCCACAACAGGCACCATGATTGATGATCCACCCATGAGCACCCCCACCACACACTCGGTGATGAAAGGGCTAATGCTCCTTAGAAAGGAGGTGATCCAGCCGCACCTTCCGGTACGGCTACCTTGTTACGACTTAGTCCCAATCGCCAATCCCACCTTCGACGGCTCCCCCCACAAGGGTTAGGCCACCGGCTTCGGGTGTTACCAACTTTCGTGACTTGACGGGCGGTGTGTACAAGGCCCGGGAACGTATTCACCGCAGCACTGCTGATCTGCGATTACTAGCGACTCCAACTTCATGGGGTCGAGTTGCAGACCCCAATCCGAACTGAGACCAGTTTTAAGGGATTCGCTCCACCTCACGGTATCGCAGCCCTCTGTACTGGCCATTGTAGCATGCGTGAAGCCCAAGACATAAGGGGCATGATGATTTGACGTCATCCCCACCTTCCTCCGAGTTGACCCCGGCAGTCTCCCATGAGTCCCCACCATAACGTGCTGGCAACATGGAACGAGGGTTGCGCTCGTTGCGGGACTTAACCCAACATCTCACGACACGAGCTGACGACAACCATGCACCACCTGTACACCAGCCAAAAGGCACACACATCTCTGCATGCTTCCGGTGTATGTCAAGCCTTGGTAAGGTTCTTCGCGTTGCATCGAATTAATCCGCATGCTCCGCCGCTTGTGCGGGCCCCCGTCAATTCCTTTGAGTTTTAGCCTTGCGGCCGTACTCCCCAGGCGGGGCGCTTAATGCGTTAGCTGCGGCACGGAACTCGTGGAATGAGTCCCACACCTAGCGCCCAACGTTTACGGCATGGACTACCAGGGTATCTAATCCTGTTCGCTCCCCATGCTTTCGCTTCTCAGCGTCAGTAATGGCCCAGAGACCTGCCTTCGCCATCGGTGTTCCTCCTGATATCTGCGCATTTCACCGCTACACCAGGAATTCCAGTCTCCCCTACCATACTCTAGCCTGCCCGTACCCACTGCAGAACCGGAGTTAAGCCCCGGTCTTTCACAGCAGACGCGACAAACCGCCTACAAGCTCTTTACGCCCAATAATTCCGGACAACGCTCGCACCCTACGTATTACCGCGGCTGCTGGCACGTAGTTAGCCGGTGCTTCTTCTCCAGGTACCGTCACTTGCGCTTCGTCCCTGGTGAAAGAGGTTTACAACCCGAAGGCCTTCATCCCTCACGCGGCGTCGCTGCATCAGGCTTTCGCCCATTGTGCAATATTCCCCACTGCTGCCTCCCGTAGGAGTCTGGGCCGTGTCTCAGTCCCAGTGTGGCCGATCACCCTCTCAGGCCGGCTACCCGTCAAAGCCTTGGTGAGCCACTACCTCACCAACAAGCTGATAGGCCGCGAGTCCATCCCCCACCAATAAATCTTTCCACCACACACCATGCGATGCGCAGTCATATCCAGTATTAGACCTCGTTTCCAAGGCTTATCCCAGAGTG
>NZ_BAAGZF010000010.1:0-1421 GCF_054778835.1 Calidifontibacter terrae | reverse complement strand
GGCTCTCCGACTTTGAGCGGGGTGTCCTGACCTGAGGGGGCTCGTGGCCCCGGTCATGCTGTTGGTCTCTACTCCTTCAGCAGCAACGAGGCCACGAGCATGATCGACAGTACGTCAGTGCTGTTCGGGCTGGAAGACGAGTTCGTCGTCACCAGTCTCGAGCGGCTCAGCAGCAGCGACCTGTGGGTCGTGATCGAGCTGCGGGAGCGGGGGGCGCCCTGCCCGGGGTGTGGTGTCCTCACCGCGCGGGTCAAGGAGCGACCGTTGGTGCGGGTGAAGGACCTTCACGCGTGCGGGCAGGTGGTCGAGCTGTGGTGGCGCAAGCGGCGCCTGACCTGTCCCGAGCCGCTCTGCGGTACGGGTTCGTTCACGCAGCAGTCCGAGGCGATCCCCGCGAGGGCGCGGCTCACCGGCCGGCTCCGCGAGGCGATCGCGACCGAGATCGCGTCGGGGAACCGGGCGGTCGATGAGGTCGCCCGCTCCCATGGGGTGTCGTGGCCGACGGCGCACCGGGCACTGGTGGCCGCGGCAGCCAGGTGGCTACCGACGCCCGAGCCGGTGCGCGTGCTCGGGATCGACGAGACCCGCGCGAGGTCGGTGCGGTGGGTCCTGGCCGACGCCGGCTGGCGGCGCAGCGACCCGTGGCTGACCAGCTTCGTCGACGCCGACACCACCAGCCCCGGCCGGATGCTCGGGTTGGCGCCGGGCCGCTCTGGGGCGTGCGTGCGCGACTGGCTCGCCGAGCAGAGCCCCGCGTTCCGCGACGCCATCGAGGTTGTCGTCATCGACACCAGCGCGCCCTACGCCTCCGGCATCCGGGCTGCTCTGCCCGACGCGAAGATCGCGGTCGACAAGTGGCACCTGGTGGCCCTGGCCAACACCGTCGTCACCGAGGTCCGGCAGCGGGTCACCCGTGAACGCTACGGGCGGCGCGGCACCACCGCCGAGAAGGTGTGGGTCAACCGGCACCTGCTCCTGACCGGGTACGAGCACCTCTCCGCCAAGCAGCGGGCCCGGCTCAAGGCGACCTTCGCGGGCGAGGACCCCACCAACGAGATCGGCGCAGCCTGGGGCGTCAAGGAACGCCTGCGACTCCTCCTGGCCGAGTCAGAGGAGCACCGGATCCGGCACCGGCTGTACGAGTTCTATCGGGACGCCGCGAGAGCGGACATGCCCGAGACCACCCGGCTCGCCACCACGATCGAGACCTGGTGGCCGGCCATCCACGTCGCGTTGACGATGGACGTCACCAACGCCCGCACCGAAGGCTTCAACCGGATCATCAAGAACACCAAGCGCGTCGCCTGCGGCTTCCGCAACCTGGACAACTACCAGCGCCGGATACTCTCAACCATCGCGCTCACCCGAGCACGACGAGACGCAGCATGACCCGGCCCGCCCCGCGGAAAGTCGAAGAGCCG
>NZ_BAAGZF010000009.1:0-1106 GCF_054778835.1 Calidifontibacter terrae | reverse complement strand
TTGCTTGGAGGCTCCCGACCTTGGAAACGAGGATGGAGCCATGGGAAACAAGAGCACGTCGGGGAAGCCGACTGCGCGGCGGTACTCGCCTGAGGAGAAGGCGCGGGCGGTGCGGATGGTGCGGCAGCTGCGCAAGGAGCTCGGCACCACGCACGGAACGATCCAGCGGGTGGCAGACCAGATCGGCTGCGGGGTGGAGTCGCTGCGCACGTGGGTCAAACAGGCCGACATCGACGAGGGCGTCGAGCCGGGCCTGACCACCGCCGAGGCCAAGCGCATCAAGGAGTTGGAGCAGGAGAACCGGGAGCTTCGCCGGGCCAACGATCTGCTGAAGCGGTCAGCGGCTTTCTTTGCGGCGGAGCTCGACCGCCCCTCGAAGTGATCGTCAAATTCGTCGACGAGAACCGTGCTGAGTTCGGAGTCGAGTTCATCTGCAGGCAGTTGCAGGTGGCTCCGAGCAGCTACTACGCCGCGAAGAAGCGGCAGAGCGCCCCGTCGGCCCGAGCGGTCCGGGACGCGGTCATGATGCAGGTCTTGATGACGCTGTGGGTCGCGAACCGGAAGGTATACGGAGCCCACAAACTCTGGAAGGCCGCCCGGCGCGCCGGCCACGACGTGGGCCGTGACCAGGTCGCCCGATTGATGCGGGAACTGGGGATCGAGGGGGTATCGCGGCTGCGGAAGAAGGTGTTCACCACCCGGCAGGACCCCGACGCCACCAGGGCACCGGACCTGGTGAACCGGCAGTTCACCGCGGACCGGCCCGATGCCTTGTGGGTAACGGATCTGACGTACGTGCCGACCCGGTCGGGGATGGCCTACGTGTGCTTCATCGTCGACGCGTTCAGCCGACGGATCGTCGGCTGGCGGGTCGCGGCGAGCATGAAGACCGAGATGGTCCTCGATGCCCTGGAGATGGCCCGCCGCTCCCGCGGCGGGCACCGGCTCGTCGGGCTGGTCACGCACTCGGACGCCGGGTCGCAGTTCACCTCCGTGCGATTCACCGAACGACTGGAGGAGATCGGCGCTCGTCCCTCGATTGGGACCGTGGCGGACTCCTACGACAACGCCCTGGCCGAGACGACCAATGGGCTCTACAAGACCGA
>NZ_BAAGZF010000008.1:0-693 GCF_054778835.1 Calidifontibacter terrae | reverse complement strand
CAAACGGCGACTGTCGGGGTTCGATGATGCGGTGATCTCGCTGTACGGCAAGGGCATGACCACTGGTGGCATCGCTGAGCATCTCGAAGAGGTGTATGACACCACGATCAGCCGGGACCTGGTCTCGACCGTGACCGAGAAGGTGACTCAGCAGATGCGGGACTGGCAGGCCCGCCCCCTGGACGCGATCTACCCGGTGATCATCATCGACGCGATCTACCTGAAGGTCCGTGAGGGCACCGTCGCGAACCGGCCTGTGTACGTGGCGATGGGCGTGAACTTGGACGGGTACCGCGACGTGCTGGGGATGTGGGTGGGCCCTACCGGTGGGGAGGGTGCTAAACACTGGCTCAACGTCCTGACGGAGCTGAAGAACCGTGGCATTCTCGATGCATGCATCGTGTGCTGCGACGGGTTGAAGGGGCTGCCCGAGGCGATCAACACGATCTGGCCGCAGGCAATCGTGCAGACCTGTGTGGTGCACCTGGTCCGCAACAGTTTGCGGCTGACCTCGCGCAAGGACTGGCAAAAGCTCACCCCCGGGATGCGCCGCATCTACACGGCGCCCACGATCGAGGCAGCCACCGACGCGTTCGCCGACTTCGCCGAGCAGTGGGAGGCGATCTACCCAGCGATGATCAAGGCGTGGCGCTCAACCTGGGAGGAGTTCGTGCCGTTCCTGCAGTTCCCGGT
>NZ_BAAGZF010000007.1:0-569517 GCF_054778835.1 Calidifontibacter terrae | reverse complement strand
AGGACTCGTCATACTCCATGGACTCCATGACGTGAAACTCCTTGCCGCCACGACCCAAGCCGTGACATCACGCCGAACCACTTACACAAAATTCCTGACAGACCCAACTCTGGATCGAGGAGCACGGCGTCGTGCGGGACGAAAAGACTCCACTCGTCCACGAGCTACACGAGGCAGCCACTGCGTACGCCACTCAGAGCGGCAACGTGGACCGAGCCGAGGCGGCGTCAGTGCGCCCAAGCGATGTCCTGGCACGAAACAGCGCCTCTGGCCTGAAGGCCAAAGGCGCTGATCCTGATCCCGAGACCTACCGACTCGCCGATTTTTTTCGTGCGGGTTCGAGTAAGCAGGTCTTGGTGCCCCCGACGGGACTCGAACCCGCACTGAAGCGCTTTTAAGGCGCCTGCCTCTGCCGATTGGGCCACGAGGGCACCGACAGACTAAGCGATCGACAGCGCGATGCCGTCGAGGATGTCCTTCTCGCTGGTGATGATGGTCGCATCGGGCGACTTGGCGGTGACCCGCTGGGCGATGGTTCGCCAGATCTGAGAGCCAGCCCCAATCACGTCGACCCGGCCGGGGTGCATGAACGGCAGGGCCGCCCGCTGCTCCCGCGACGAATGCAGGATTGCGTCGCAGGACGCCGTGACTCGGTCGGCAGTCAACGTGGCGCCATGAATCTGGGCGGAGTCGTAGACCGCCAACCCGAGGGCGTGGGCGGTCACCGTGGTGATCGACCCGGCGAGGCCGACCAGCGATCCGATTCCAGCGAAGCCGACGGCCGCCTCGGCTTCGTCGATCGCCGCGTTGATGTCGACGAGGGCAGCCTCGATCTCGGCCGGAGTGGGCGGGTCGGAGCGCAGGTGGCGCTCGGTCATCCGTACGCAGCCGATGTTGAGGGAGAGCGCCTGCTCGACATCGCGGGTGCCCCGAACGAACTCGGTGGACCCGCCGCCGAGGTCGACGACCAGGTAGGGCGCTGCGGCGCCGTTCGCGATCAGGTCACCGGTGGCGCCACGGAAGCTGAGGGATGCCTCCTCGCTGCCGGCGACCACCTCGGGGGTGGTGCCGAACCGGGAAAAGGCGTCTCGGACGCCAGCCACGAAGTCCGCGGAGTTCTCGGCGTCGCGCGAGGCAGAGGTGGCCACGAACCGGACGCGTTCGACCCCAAGTTCCGCGCAGGTCGTGGCGTAGTCGGTGGCCGCCGCGAGGGTGCGGGTCATCGCTTCGGGCGCGATCCGCCCCGAGACGTCGACTCCTTGGCCGAGCCGGACGATGCGCATGGTGCGCTCGACGTCGGTCAGCGCGCCGTCGTCGATGTCGGCGATGAGCAAACGGATCGAGTTGGTGCCACAGTCGACCGCGCCGACGCGGGTCACTGCGATTCCGCCATCACGCCGCAGCAGCCGTTCTCCCACCATGCCGGCAGCGCCGCGAGGGCGCGATCCCCGAGCGGGTTGATGCCAGGACCGACCGCGATCGAATGGGCGACCAGGACGTGGAGGCACTTCACCCGGTCAGGCATCCCACCGGCGGAGATGCCGTCGATCTGGGGCACCTCACCGAGTTCGGCACGGCGCCGCAGGTAGTCCTCGTGGGCGGCGCGGTACTGCTGCGCCAACTCCGGGTCATCCTTGAGTTCCTGGGTCATCTCGCGCATCATCCCGTTGGCTTCAAGGGTGCTGATCGCACCCGTTAGCCGCGGGCAGGTGGCATAAAACGTGGTCGGAAACGGCGTTCCGTCGGGCAGCATCGGGAGGGTGCGCACGACAGTCGGGCAGCCACAGCGGCAGCGCCCGGCAACGTCAACGACACCTCGGGGCAGCCGGCCCAGCTGGGCCTCAACCCGCTCCAGATCGCGCGGGTCGGCACTCACTTGGCCGCCTTGTTCGCCCCGACCACCGACGACCACACCTGGCCATACCAGGGGTTCTTCGAGATCGTCTTGCCGGTGGGATTCGAGCCAGGCAGCGGCTTGCCGTTCTCGTCGACCAGCACGGTCAGCGTCTGCCCGGGCTTCACGAAACCGAGCCGGGTCTTGGCTTGCGCTGCGATATAAATCGGGTCATTCCACTTCTTCAGCTCGGCCTGCTGCTGCGTCACCGAGGCACGCTGCGAGGTGACCTGGGAACCCAGTTGGCTGATCTGATCGCGTTGCTGCAGATAGCTGTTCAGGGTCGGGGTGATGATCACCGCCAAGAACAACAACAGCGCCCCGAGGATCGTCAACCGTCGCATCGACTGCGGGTTGCGGCGGGTTCGGCGAGCAAGGCCCGCGATCCGCCCCTGGGTCGCGGAACGCTCCCCCGGGCGGGTGGTCTCGCGACGCGCGGCGGCGGGCCGAGACGACGGCGTACGGCTGCGACGGCCTGCCGGCCGCGAATCACGAGTCATACCAACGACTTCCGTTTGTAGTGCGGTTTTTTCGATCAGCCCTTGAAGCGCGGGAAGGCGCCACGACCGGCGAACTCCGCCGCGTCGTCGAGCTCTTCTTCAATGCGCAACAGCTGGTTGTACTTCGCGACGCGGTCGGACCGAGCCGGCGCACCGGTCTTGATCTGGCCACAGTTCGTCGCCACCGCGAGGTCGGCGATCGTGACGTCTTCGGTCTCACCGGAACGGTGGCTCATCATGCAGCGGTAGCCGTTCGTCTGGGCCAGGGTCACCGCGTCGAGGGTCTCGGTGAGGGTGCCGATCTGGTTGACCTTGACCAGCAACGAGTTGGCGACACCTTCAGTGATGCCGCGCTGCAGGCGCTCGGGGTTGGTGACGAACAGGTCGTCGCCGACCAGCTGCACCTTGCCGCCGAGCTCATCGGTCATGGCCTTCCAGCCCTCCCAGTCTTCTTCATCCAGCGGGTCTTCGATCGAGACCAGCGGGTAGGAAGCGACCAGTTCGGCGTAGTAGGCGATCATCTCGGCCGACGACTTCTTCGCACCTTCGAAGGTGTAGCCGTCCTTGTCACCAAACTCGCTGGCGGCCACGTCGAGGGCGAGCGCGATGTCCTTGCCCGGCTCGTAGCCAGCGCCCTTGATCGCCTCGAGGATCAGGTCGAGCGCTGCACGGTTCGATTCCAGGCTCGGCGCGAAGCCACCCTCGTCACCGAGGCCGGTCGACAGGCCCTTCTCCTGGAGCACCTTCTTGAGCTGGTGGTAAACCTCGGCGCCCCAGCGCACCGCCTCGCGGAACGAGGGCGCACCGATCGGCGCAATCATGAACTCCTGGATGTCGACATTGGAGTCGGCGTGGGCGCCACCGTTGACGATGTTCATCATCGGGACGGGCAAGACATGGGCGTTCGGGCCACCGACGTAGCGGAACAACGGCAGCTGCGCCGACTCGGCGGCGGCCTTGGCGACCGCGAGGGAGACGCCGAGGATCGCGTTGGCGCCGAGCTTCCCCTTATTGGGGGTGCCGTCGATCTCGATCATCTCGGTGTCGATCAACCGCTGTTCGTCGGCGTCATAGCCGAGCAGCGCCGGGGCGATCTCTTCGACCACTGCGTCAACGGCATCCTCGACGCCCTTGCCGAGGTAACGCTTCTTGTCGCCGTCGCGACGCTCAACCGCTTCGAACTGGCCGGTGGAAGCACCGGACGGGACGGCGGCGCGGCCGAACGAGTCGTCATCGAGGACGACCTCGACCTCGACCGTCGGGTTTCCGCGGGAATCGAGGATCTCACGCGCAATGATGGCGTCGATGCTGGCCAAGGCAGGCTCCTGATCGGGAGGGGTCATGGGACTACCCCGTCAGCCTAACGGTGGCGCAGCGTACGGCCCGGTAGCGAAATGCGTTCTGAGACGGGCGCTATTCGCTCGGCGTGGCGAGGGCTCGAACCGCGACCCGCAGCGCCTGGTCGGCATCGATGCCGTCGGCCCTCGCCTGGGCGACCAACCGCAGCAACTGCGTTCCGAGGTCATCGCCGCTCGGCAAGTCGGTGACGCCGCCGCGCTCGCGACGGGCCAACACCTTGTCGGCGACCAGCAGTGTCGACAGCGACGCCGGGATGCCTTCCAAGAGCGGCACCGCGCTCTCGGCGCGTTGCGACTTCTCGGTCGCCTTGATCTGCTCCCACGACGCCTCGACCTCTTCAGGCGTCGAAGCCTCGCCGTCGGCGAAGACATGCGGATGGCGCCGGATCAGCTTGTCGACCAAGCCTGCCGCGACGTCGTCGACATCCCAGGGGTCCTCGGCGTCGTCCTGGGCGATCCGGGCGTGGAAGAGCACCTGGAGCAACACGTCACCGAGTTCCTCGCGCAGGTGATCGCGATCGTCGCGTTCGATGGCCTCGACCGCTTCGTGGGCCTCTTCCAACAGGTATTTCGCCAGCGAGGTGTGGGTCTGCTGGGCATCCCACGGGCAGCCGTCTGGCGAGCGCAGCAGGTCCATCACGGCGACGGCGTCGAGCAGCCGCGCGCCGGGCACATCCCAGGACCCGACGAGCATCTCGACCGGCGGCGCGTCGTCGCTGCGGGTCAGTTCCGCAGCCAACGCATCGGTGAGTCCAGGGTCCCCGTCGGGCGAGACGATCCAGACGACTGCGCGGGTTTCCGCCTCAGCCGCCAACTTGCGACCCAACAGCAGCATCGCCGAGGTGTTCGTCGATTCGACGGCTTCGATCCGAATGCCACCGGCCGCGATCGCGGCCGGAACCGGATCGTCAACGTCGACGGTTCGGACGACATCAGCGGACTCGAGCGCTCGCCACGCATCCCGGCTGAGCACACCCGCGGGAACCCGCGGGCTGGTGACGAGCAGCGTGAGGCTGCCGGTCACGAGATCAGGAGGCCGGGGTCGTCAGGGCGGTCTGCTTGATCCAGTTGCCGTCGCCGGAGTTCGGACCCTGACCGGCGACCCACTGGCCATAGCGTGGGTTCATCTTCACCTTGGCGGTCTTCAGCAGCTTGCCGAAGGCGGCCGAGCCGGTGGCCGAATTCTGCAGGTTGCCCATGTTCAGGTTGCTCTGCACAGTCGAGACCGCTGCCTGCGAGGGCTCCACTGTCTTGAACTGGGCCTTCGCCTGAGCGGTCGAAACGAACACGCCGTATTTCTTGGCGAGGTCGTTGATCGAGGGGCCGAGCACCAAATAAGCGATAGCCGACTGCGGGTCGAACTGCGACTTCGGCTGCTCCTTGGTGATGTCGTCGACGGCCGACTGCACCTCACTGGAGGAGACGTGGGTCGACCCCAGGGAAGCGGCGACGGAGCCGTCGTTCGAACAGCCGGCCAGGCCGAGACCGGTGACGGCGGCCAAAGCGGCCGAGGCGACACGCAGCGACGTACGAGACATCAGATGAAGGTCCTCTCCAGGGTGAGCGCGGCCAATCCTGCCATGACCGGCTGTGGTCGCGCCCATCGGTCAGGGCGCAACACGGTCAGTTCAACAGCACGGTGCGGATCAAGGTGGCCGCCCAGGCCAACACGTCGCCGTTGCGCAGCGGCTTGCCGCCGACCGGCGCGGTCATCGGCGCCGGGACCAAGATCGTGTGCAGGGCCGGCTTGAGCTGGGTGCCTTGATAGAGCCGCTGCAGCCGCAGTTGCTTGCTCTCGGGCAGGTCAACTGGCCCAAACCGCACGTATCTGCCCTGCATCGCGATATCGCCGATGCCCGCTTCGCGCGCAATGACCCGCAACCGCGCCACCTCGAGCAGATGCTGCGCGGGCTCGGGCGGGGCGCCATAACGGTCGCGCAACTCCTCGATGATCTCGGTGAGCTCGTTTTCGTCGGCCACGGTGGCCAACTTCTTGTACGCCTCAAGCCGCAACCGCTCCCCCGGCACGTAGTCGTGGGGCAGGTGGGCGTCGACCGGCAGCTCGATCTTGATCTCGGTGGGTCCGGTCTCAACTTCGTCACCGCGATATTCGGCAACGGCCTCGCCGACCATTCGCACGTAAAGGTCGAATCCGACGCCCGCGATGTGACCGGACTGCTCCCCGCCGAGCAGGTTTCCCGCTCCACGGATCTCCAAGTCCTTCATCGCGATCTGCATGCCCGCGCCGAGGTCGGTATTGCTGGCGATCGTCTGCAAGCGGTCGTGGGCGGTCTCGGTCAGCGGTTTGTCCGATGGGTAGAGGAAATAGGCATAGGCCCGTTCGCGTCCGCGACCGACTCGGCCGCGCAACTGGTGCAGCTGCGACAAACCGAGAACATCGGAGCGCTCCACGATCAGGGTGTTCGCGTTGGAAATGTCCAGCCCGGTCTCGACGATCGTGGTGCAGACCAGCACGTCCAATCGGCGCTCCCAGAAGTCCACGACGACCTCTTCCAGTCGGCGCTCGCCCATTTTTCCGTGTGCTGTTCCGATCCGTGCTTCAGGCACCAGCTCGCGCAACCTGGCGGCGGTTCGGTCGATCGACTGAACCTTGTTGTGGACGACGAAGACCTGGCCTTCGCGCATCAGCTCGCGGCGCAGGGCTGCGGTCACCTGCTTCTCTTCGTACGCCCCGACGAAGGTCAACACCGGGTGGCGTTCCTCGGGCGGCGTTGCGAGAGTGGACATTTCGCGGATACCGGTCACGGCCATCTCGAGCGTTCGCGGAATCGGGGTGGCCGACATCGCGAGGACGTCGACCGCCGTACGCATCTGCTTGAGCTGTTCCTTGTGTTCGACGCCGAAGCGCTGCTCCTCGTCGATCACCACCAGACCGAGGTCCTTGAACTGGATCTCCTTGGACAGCAACCGGTGGGTGCCGATCACCAGATCGATAGCGCCGGTGGCCAGACCGTCGATGACCTCGCGCGCCTCTTTGTCGGTCTGGAACCGGGACAGGGCTTTGACGGTCACCGGGAAGCCGGCGTAGCGCTCGGAGAAGGTGGTGAAGTGCTGCTTGACCAACAGTGTCGTCGGAACCAACACAGCGACCTGCTTGCCATCTTGGATCGCCTTGAACGCCGCACGCACCGCGATCTCGGTCTTGCCGTAACCGACGTCGCCACAGATCAGCCGGTCCATCGGGACCGTCTTCTCCATGTCACCCTTGACCTCGTCGATCGAGGACAGCTGGTCGGGGGTCTCTACGTAGGCGAACGCGTCTTCGAGTTCGCGCTGCCACGGGGTATCCGGAGCGAACGCGTGGCCGGGTGTGGCCTGTCGCGCCGAGTAGAGCCGGATCAGCTCGCCGGCGATCTGCCGAACATGCCGGCGCGCTCGCGACTTGGTGGTCTGCCAGTCAGAGCCGCCCATCTTGTTCAGTGACGGCGACTCGCCGCCGACATAGCGAGTGATCTGGTCAAGCTGATCGGTCGGGACGTAGAGCCGGTCGCCCGGTTGGCCACGCTTGCTGGCGGCATACTCCAGCACCAGATATTCGCGGGTCGCGCCGCCGACGGTGCGCTGCACCATCTCGACGAACTTGCCGACACCGTGTTGTTCGTGAACCACGAAGTCGCCCGGGCGCAGCTGCAGCGGATCGACCTGCTTGCGCCGCCGCGAGGGCATCTTGCGCATGTCCTTGGTCGAGCCACCCTGGCCGGTGGATCCGAGCAGATCGGCCTCGGTGATGAGCACGAACGAGCTGGAGGGCAACACGAAACCGTGGCCCAACGAGCCGGTCGCGGTGGCCACCTCGCCGGCCACCAGGGCGCCGTCGGTGACGGTGATCTCGTTCTCTCCAAACAGTTCCGTGGCTCGTTGCGCCAGGCCGGGCCCTTCGGTGACGACCAAGGTGGTGAAGCCGGCCTCGACGTGACGGCGTACGTCGGCCACGACGGCCTCGGTGTCGCCGCGGAATTGCGGCACCTCCTCGGTTCGCAGGTCGACCCGCTCCCCCGGCAGCTCGTCCTCCATGAACGCGCTCAGGTCGTCGTCGCTGGCAAAGCTCGACAGCGACCACCACGGCAGCCCCTTGGCGAGCGCATGGTCACGCAGTTCGAGCAACGTCCAGTAGGAAGCCGTTCCAAGGGTGCTCTGCAGGTCGACCGGCACCTGATTGCCCGCGGCCGCGTTCGCCCAGCTGGCCTCAAGGAACTCCGCGCTGGTGGCCACGAGGTCGTGGGCACGGGTGCGGACCCGCTCCGGGTCGCTCAACACCACGTGGGTGTCGCCGGGCAGCACGTCCAGCAGCGTCTCCATCTTGTCGCCGAGCAGGATCGGGGCCAGCGACTCCATGCCCTCGACCGCAATGCCTTCGGCGACTTTGTGCAGCATGTCGGCCACGCCCGGCAGTTGGTTGCCCAGCACCCGCGCGCGCTCGCGCACCTGGTCGGTGAGCAGCATCTCGCGACAGGGCGGGGCCCAGAGCCCATGATCGGCCAGGTCGGTAGTGCGCTGGTCGGCCACCTTGAACCAGCGGATTTCTTCGACCTCGTCACCGAAGAAGTCGACGCGCAGCGGATGCTGTTCGGTCGGCGGGAAGACGTCCAGGATGCCGCCGCGTACGGCGAATTCGCCGCGTCGCTCGACCAGGTCCGTCCGCGTGTAGGCGGCTTCGGCAAGCGCCTGCACGACGTCTTCCAGGTCAGCCCTGTCGCCCGCGCGCAGGGCGACCGGAACGAGGTCGCCCAGGCCCTTGGCGATCGGCTGCATGACGGCTCGGACGGAGGCGACCAGCACCTCGATGGGCCCATGAGTGAGGTCGCTGTCGTCGGGGTGGGCTAGTCGACGCAGCACCGCCAGCCGACGACCGACGGTGTCAGAGCGCGGGCTGAGGCGTTCGTGCGGCAGCGTCTCCCAGCTGGGGAACTCGGTCACTGCGGCGTCACCCAGGAAGGTACGCAGCGCGGCAACCATGTCGCCTGCTTCGCGACCGGTTGCGGTCACGACCAGCAGTGGGGTTCGCTTGCCGATGCGGTTCATCAGCGCGAGCAACGGTGGCCGGAGCCCGGGCGCAGAAGCGATGTCGACCATGTTCGCGGCACGACGATGACGCAGGACCTGACGCACCCACCGGTCGGTGGCGAGCAGGTCAAGCATCGGCTGGAGGGTGCTCACGGACTTCCTCCCGAAGGACGGCACGAGGGGGTGACAACACGAATGCCCCGGTTCACGGAAACGGGGTGCGGCCAGTCTAAACGCCCGCATGCCGACCGATTATGCAGGTTAGCCTTACCTATATTAGGGTCCACTAACCATGAGTCTCGTCGCAGCGTCAGTGGACGCGCACTACGTCATCCCGCCCGTCTGGCGCCTGCTGACCAAGTTCGGTTGGTTCCTTGGTTTAGCCGGCATCATCGGCACCCTGATCACCCACGTGGCGGTGATCCGGCCGACGACTCCACCCGCAGATCTGCTGCGCCGCTCGCGCCAGGTGGTCCTGGCCGCCGCGATCTTGATGGTCCCGCTCGCCTACCTCCAGTTGGCCAGCGCCGTCGTGCGCAAGAAGCAGGCGGACTCCTTCGGCGCGGCTCTGTCCCCCTCGACGATTGCCGACTTTCTGACGTCGCCGGGAACGTCCAAGGAATGGGTGTCGAACGGCACCGTCACCCTCGTTCAGGAGGCGCTGATCCTGCTGGTGTTGGCCTGCGCCGTGGTGCTAGTGCGACGAGGCAACGAAGCAGCCGCGACCATCGGACTCGTGGCCGCGGTCGCGGTGACTGTCGGGCCTGCGCTGCCCAACGAACCCACCGGGACGGTCGATCTGGTGGGCAGCCTGATGATCCAGACACACATCGTCGGCGGCAGCATCTGGGCGGGCGGGCTGATCTCCCTGGCTGTGCTGGCAGCAACCGGTCGAGCGGTCGGCGGCGACTGGGCCGCGATCTGGGGCCGCTTCTCGTTCGCCGCGATGTACGCCGTCGGCGCCATCTTGTTGTCTGGGCTCTGGTTGACCTACCGCGAAGTGGGCAGCGTCGCGCAGTTGTGGCAGACCGGTTTCGGGCGGGTGTTGCTGATCAAGGTCGCGCTGGTCGGCGGGTTGCTGGTGGCTGGCGCGTACAACCAGTTGGTAGTGCTCCCCCGCGTTGCACGGGACATCGCCACCGGCAACGAGGGCGGCGTGATCGCCGCGACCCTGCACCACCTTCCCCGCGTGGTCATTGTCGAGTCTGCGCTTGTCGTGGGTGTCCTGGCGGTGGTGCCATTCCTTGCCGGTTCGGCTCGGGCAGAAGGCGGTTCGGACGACGCACCGGTGTCATCGATGGAATTGTTCGGTGCCGGCCTGATTGCTGCGGCGCTGTTGGTCGTCTCGTTCTGGCTGACCGTGACGGCCGCCGGAAAACGCGGTCGAGTCGTCACCGCGTAGGAAATCAGCGCGCGTGGACCTTGTTCTGCGCGTCAGTCAGGCCGAGGTCAATCAGGGTTTGGGTGGCATCGGCGGCGTCATCGATCAGGAACGGTAGCTCCTTCTTCTCAGTCGAGCCGAAGTCCTTGAGCACGAAATCGGCCACGTCCATCCGGCCCGGCGGCCGCCCGATGCCGACCCGAACGCGCAGGTAGTCCTTGCTACCGATCGAGGCCGTGATCGAGCGCAGCCCGTTGTGGCCGCCTTCGCCGCCGCCCTTCTTCAGCCGTACGGCAGCGAAGTCGATGTCGAGCTCGTCGTGAATCACGATCAATTGGTCGGCGGGCACCTTGAAGAAACTCATCAGGGCCTTGACCGGGCCACCGGAGACATTCATGTACGTCGTGGGCTGCGCCAGGATCGCGGCCGGACCACCGGGGGCTCCCGAAGGTTGCGGCAGGCGTACGGAGGCCGCGATCGCCTGCGCCTTGTGGGCCCGCAGGTTCGCCCCCGCGCGGCGGGCCAGCTCTGCCACCACCATGGCGCCAACGTTGTGCCGGTTGCCGGCATAGCCGGGTCCGGGGTTGCCGAGTCCGACAATCAGCCAAGGGTCCACGGGCAGCGAGTATGCCGGAACGCTGAAGGGGCCCGCACACCGTGATGGTGTGCGGGCCCCTTCGAAGCGACAATCGATCAGGCGTCGTCGCCTTCGGCCTTGTCGTCGCCCTCGGCCTTGTCGTCGCCTTCGGCGGCGTCAGCATCGGACTCTTCGTGCTCGATGCCGGCCTCGGCCTCAGCCTCGGCGAGCTCGGCCTCGAGCTCCTCAGCCGACACCTGCTGGACGACGTTGACCACGAGCAGGTCCTCGTCGGCGGCCAGGGTGGAGCCGGTCGGCAACTCGACGTCCTTGGCCAGAACCTGGCTGCCCGCAGCGAGGCCCTCGACCGAAACGGTGATGAGCTCGGGGATGTGCATCGCGTCGGCCTCGATGGAGAGGCTGCTGTTCTCGATGATGACGTTGGTCTCGGGAGCGGCGTCGCCCTCGACGTGGACCGGAACGTCAACGGTGACCTTCTCGCCGCGGCGGACGATGATCAGGTCGATGTGGTCGATGACCGGCTTAATCGCGTCGCGCTGAACGTCCTTGGCGAGCGCGAACTGCTCTTCGCCATCCAGCACGATCGTCAGGATCGCGTTGGCGTTCTTCAGCGCGAGCATCGTCTCGTGGCCCGGCAGGGTGATGTGGACCGGCTCGGTGCCGTGTCCGTAGAGCACCGCGGGGATCTTGTGCGCGCGGCGGATGCGGCGGGCCGCACCCTTGCCGAACTCTTCGCGGGTCTCGGCGTCGAGGCGCAGGGAGATGGTCTTAGCCATGATCAGTCCTTCAGCAGATGGGATTCGAACGGTTCCCTCGGCACGGGAAACTCGCGCGGGCTGTGAAGGTAGGTGGGCGACGCCGTAGACGCTCGACCTCCCCCGCGGGGGAAGGGAGCTGCTCTACCGCGTCGATCACGGACCCGCAGACACACGCGACGTCCCTCGCCGAGGCAACGCCAACCATCGTACGGGCAGCGCCCGCCTACCTCAAATCAGCCGAGACCGTCGAACATCGAGGTGACCGATCCGTCCTCGAAGACCTGACGAATGGCTTCGGACAGCAGCGGGGCGATCGACAGCGCGGTGAGCTTGTCGAATTGTTTGTCGTCGCCGATCGGGAGGGTGTCGGTGACGACGACCTCGCGGGCCACCGAGTCGCGCAACCGCTCGATCGCCGGGCCGGAGAAGATCGCGTGGGTGGCCGCAATGATCACGCCGGCCGCACCGTCGTTCATCAGCGCTTCGGCGGCGTTGCAGATGGTGCCGCCGGAGTCGATCATGTCGTCGACCAGCACGCAGAGCCGGCCCTCGACCTTGCCGATCACCCGGTTCGCCACGCTCTGGTTGGGACGGGTGACGTCGCGGGTCTTGTGGATGAAGGCCAGCGGGGCGCCGTTCAGTCGCTTGCTCCACGCCTCGGCGACCTTGATGCGGCCGGCATCGGGCGAGACGACCGCGAGGTCTTCGCCGGCGTACTTCTTGGCGACGTAGTCGGTCAGGATCGGCAGCGCCTGGAGATGGTCGACCGGGCCGTTGAAGAAGCCCTGGATCTGGTCGGTGTGCAAGTCGACGGCCATCAGGCGGTCGGCACCGGCGGTCTTGAACAGGTCGGCCATCAGGCGAGCGGTGATCGGCTCACGGCCGCGGGACTTCTTGTCCTGACGGGCGTAGCCGTAGAAGGGAGTGATCACGGTGATCCGCTTGGCCGACGCCCGCTTGAGCGCGTCGACCATGATCAGCTGCTCCATGATCCACTGGTTCACCGGTGAGCAGTGGCTCTGGATCACGAACGCGTCGCAACCACGGACCGACTCATCGAAGCGCACATACGTCTCGGAGTTGGCGAAGTCGTAGGCCTGAGTCGGCACCAACGTGGTGCCGAGCTCATCGGCGACCTGCTGAGCGAGTTTCGCGTTGGCGCGCCCCGAGAACACCATCAGGTTCTTCTCGGTCGTGACCTTCAAGCCGCTCATCGGTTGATCAGTTCCCTTCGGTGGTGGTGCGCTTCGTCGCAGCCTCGGCGGCCGCGGCGGTTTTGGTGTCGGCTCGGCGGCGGGCCACCCAGCCGTCGATGTTGCGTTGCTGTCCGCGGGCAACCGCGATCTGCCCCGGCTCGACGTCCTTGTCGACCGCGGAACCCGCGCCGATGTAGGCGCCATCGGCGATGTTCCGCGGCGCGATCAACACCGAGTTGGAGCCGACGAAGCTGTGGGCGCCGATCGTCGTGTGGTGCTTGGCCACGCCGTCGTAGTTGGCGAAGATAGTTCCGGCGCCGATGTTGGCGCCCTCGCCGATCGTCGCGTCGCCGCAGTAGGTGAGGTGGGGCACCTTCGCACCGTCGCCGATCGTGGCGTTCTTGGTCTCGACGAAGCCGCCGATCTTGCCCTCGACGCCAAGAACCGTTCCCGGTCGCAGGTAGGAGTAGGGACCAACCGTGGCCCGGGGACCGATCTGGGCAAGCAGTGTGTGGGCGCGGATCACCGAGGCGCCGTCGCCGATCTCGGTGTCCTTGATCGTGCAGTCGGGGCCAATCTCGCAGCCAGCCCCGATCGTCGTCGCGCCCAGCAGCTGGCAGCCCGGCGCGATGACGGTGTCGCGACCGACGCTGACCTCGGTGTCGATCCAGGTGGTGTCGGGGTCGATCACGATCGCCCCCTGCTCGCGCATCAACTTCTCGACGGTGCGACGGTTCAGTTCCTTGCCCATCCGGGCGAGCTGCACCTTGTCGTTGACACCCTCGATCTGCCAGAGGTCGTCGATCGAGTGACTGTCGACCCGGCCACCGGCCGCGCGGGCCAGGGCCAAAACATCGGTGAGGTATTTCTCGCCCTGGGCGTTGTCGGTGCTCAGTCGCGGCAGCGCCGCGCGCAACACGGTCACGTCGAAGGCGTAGATGCCCGAGTTGATCTCGGTGATGTCCAGCGCGTGCGCGTTAGCGCCGCCCTCTTCGCGCGCCTTGAGCGCGTCTTTGTGTTCGATGATCCCGGCGACGGTGCCGTCGGCGTCACGCAGAACCCGGCCATAGCCGCTCGGGTCGGTGAGGTGGGCGGTCAACACGGTGACCGCGTTGCCGGACTGTTCGTGAACCTCCACCAGATCGAGCAGCGTCTGGGAGGTGAGCAGCGGGGTGTCGCCGTAGGTCACCAGAACGGTGCCGGTGAGCTGCGCCGGAAGCGCATCGAGCGCGCATTCGGCCGCCCGACCGGTGCCCTTGATGTCGTCCTGGTCGGCCACGATCGCCGACGGCCAGGTCTCCTGCACGACGGGAACCACTCGATCGCGCTGCGCGCGGACAGTGACGGCGACATGCGGCGCGCCGGTGTTGGCCGCAGCCAGCAAGGAGTGGCCCACCAGGGTGCGCCCACCAATGGTGTGCAACATCTTGTTCAGGTCGGACTTCATCCGGGTGCCGTCGCCAGCGGCAAGCACGATGACGGCTACGGGGGCTGCACTCACGCGGAGAGCTCCTTGCGCGATCGGGGAATGTCCGAGGACAGGTGCGGGCTCGATGCTACCGGCCGCTAGCCCCCACCTCCCGATCGGCGGTTGCCGCTGGGCGCAGACGACCCAGCACAGCGCGGGCGGCGACCTCGTCGATCACCAGATCGGTGACCACTCCGGCCCGCAGCGCCGCCACGGTCGCGGCCGCCTTCGCGGCACCGGCGACCACGCATACCCGGCGCGGAATCCGGACCAAATCGCTGGGCGAGGGGCCACTGGCGCGGGCGTTCAGCTCGATGTCTCGCCAGCTGCCGTCTTCGCGCAGGAAGAGGGTGCAGACGTCGCCCACCACCCGCTCGCGGGTCAGTTGGCGCTGGTCGGCCGCGCGCAGGTAACCACCGGCGTACAGGTGGGAGGGGATTTCACTGTCCGGCGAACCGACCCCGAAGACGACGATGTCGGCCTGTTGTTGGATGGTCAGGATCCGCGACACCGACCGTTCGCGCCACATCGCCGCCCTGGTCTCGGCGAAGTCGAAGAACGCCGGAACCGGGAAATGCTGCACCTGCGCGTCGAAGGCGTCCGCCGCACGGGTCAGCAGATGCATGGTGTGGGACAGGCCGCTGGAAACCAGGTTCGCGCCGCCATTCAGCTGGACCACGGTCGAGCCGGTGGTCGGTGTATGCGGCAGGTGCGAAACCACCGACGACACGGTGGTGCCCCAGGCGAGACCGAGCACCTTGTCGTCGCCGAAGGCGCCGGCGACCAGGTTGGCGGCGACCGCGCAGACCGCGTCGAGCTGGGTCAGCGCCGGACTGTTCCCGCGCACCGGAACGACGTGCGCATTAACCGAGAACCGTTGCCGCAGCGTCGCTTCCAACGGGCTCGGGCGCCCTGGATCGGCAACGCTGATCTGCACGATCCCGTCGGAGCGCGCGCTCTTGAGCAACCGGGAGACCGACGAACGCGAGGTGCGCAGCCGGGCCGCGATGGCATCCATCGTCTCGCCTTCCAGGTAATACATGGTCGCTGCGAGAACCGTCCGACTGCGTTCGTCCATGTGGCCATCCTCCCCCGTACCGGCGCATTCGTGCACGTTCGTGCATGCGGGTTGGAAAATCGTCCACTCGTTGTTGGGATGGGCAACAAGAGATTTCCCCGATTCGGAGGACCCCATGGTCACCACCGCACTCACCGCACAATCGCGCCGAGAGGCGCTTGACTCGATGACAAGCCAGCCGCTCGACCTCCTGGTCGTCGGTGGCGGTGTCACAGGAGCCGGGATCGCATTGGACGGCGCGAGCCGGGGGCTGCGCACGGGCATCGTCGAAGCCAAGGACTGGGCCTCAGGCACCTCGCAGTCCTCCAGCAAGCTGGTCCACGGCGGGCTGCGCTACCTCTACCAGTTGAACTTCGCCCTGGTGGCCGAGGCGCTGAAGGAGCGCGGGTTGCTCCTGACTCGTACGGCACCGCACCTGGTGAAGGCGCAGCCATTCCTGTGGCCGCTGAAGAAGGCCGTCGTCGAGCGGTCGTACAGCGCGATCGGCGTGGGCATGTATGACGCGCTCGCCCAGTTCGGCGGTGGCGGCAAGAACGCTGTGCCCCATCAAAAGCACTACTCCAAGGACGGCGCCCGCCAGATCTTCCCCGGCATCCGCGAGGACGCCCTCGTTGGCGCGATTCGGTTCTACGACGCACGCGTCGATGACGCCCGCCTGACGATGACCCTCGTTCGGACGGCGCAGGGTTACGGCGCGCTCGCCGCCAGCCGTACGTCGGTCGTGGAGTTCCTCAAGGAGGGCACCCGAGTGGTCGGCGCCGTGGTCGAGGACCACGAAACCGGGCAGCGCCGGGAGATCCGCGCGAAGTATGTCGTCAACGCGACCGGAGTCTGGACCGAACAGACCCAAGACCTCGCGACCGACGATGGCGGCCTGAAGGTGTTGGCCAGCAAGGGAATTCACATCGTGGTTCCCAAGGAGAGCATCGATGGCGACGCCGGGCTGTTCCTGCGCACCGAGAAGTCCGTGCTGTTCATCATTCCGTGGGAGCGCTACTGGGTCATCGGCACCACCGACACCCCGTGGGAGCAGGACGTCAACGAGCCGACCACCACCGGCGCCGACATCGACTACGTGCTCGAACACGCCAACTCGGTGCTCGAGCGGCAGTTGACCCGGGACGACATCATCGGCACCTACGTCGGGCTGCGCCCGTTGCTGCAGCCGAAGTCCTCGAACTCCTCCACCAAGGTCTCCCGCGAACACACCGTCACCGAGGTCACGTCCGGCCTCGCGGCGATCGCCGGCGGAAAGCTGACGACCTACCGGGTCATGGCCCAAGACGCGGTCGATTTCGCGATCGAGCGCAGCGAAGGTGTGAACGCGCAGCGTCCCTGCATCACCGAAACCTTGCCGCTGGTCGGGGCCGCGGGCTACGCCGCGTGGCAGTCCCAGCGCGACCGGATCGCCGCTGACAACGGGCTGACCACCGACCAGGTGCAGCACCTGCTGGACCGCTACGGCGACGAATTGCCGCTGTTGCTGGAGACCATCGAGGCAACGCCTGAACTGGGCAAGCCGTTGGCCACCGCCCCCGCCTACCTCGCCGTCGAGGTCGCCCACGCCATCACTCACGAGGGTGCGTTGCACCTGGAGGATGTGTTGCGGCGCCGGGTCCGTCTCGACTACGAGACCCGTGACCGTGGGCTGTCCAGCGCGTCGGAAATTGGGGCGATCATCGCGCCGTTGCTCGGCTGGGACGACGCGACATTGGCCGCCGAGATCGAGGCCTACCGGCTGCGGGTCGAAGGCGCTGCCGCAGCGGAGGCGACGAGCGATGACGCCGAGGCCGTACGGGTGAAATTGGCTGCCGAACAGCTCCTCACCCCTGCGGGTGAACCCTCCTGAACTAGACCTCAGCGGCCCGTTTCTTCGCTACCTTTCGCAGCGGAGATGCGCACCCCTGCTGCATCTCACTGAACGAGGAGGTTCCTCTCATGGTTGGTCTCGGAGTGGTCCTGCTGATCGTCGGCCTACTGGTCGCGTCTTTGAAGGTCCTGATCACGATCGGCATCGTCCTGATCGTCGTCGGGCTGATCCTGAACTTGGTCCCGATCGGCGGCAGCCGACGCCGAGTCTGGTGATCTCCGGTAGCTAAAAGGGCGGCTCCCCCTCGGGAGAGCCGCCCTTTTTTGTGTGTGTCACCTACCGGAGCCGACCGGAACCGCCTGCAACGGGCGAGTCGAGGCGGATGTCCCAACCCGGCGCGTGCGACCCCACATCCGTCGTCCGCCCAACGAGAGCAGGGCGGGCAGCAGCACCAGCCGGATCAGCGTCGCGTCGACCGCGATCGCCACTGCCAGGCCGAGCCCGATCTGCTTCATCTCGGCCAGTCCGAGAGTCGCGAAGATCGAGAACACCCCAACCATCACGATCGCCGCCGAGGTGACCACTCCCCCGGTTCGACCGACGCCGTCGGCGATCGCCGCGCGGACCGGCAGCCCGCGGTCGATGTTCTCCTTGATCCGCGACATCACGAACACGTGGTAGTCCATGCTCAGCCCGACCAGCACGCTGAACAGGAACATCGGCACCCAGTCGCGCACCGCACCGGTGTTCACGAAGTTCAACGCCCGCGCCCCGGTGTCGGACTGGAAGACCGCGGCCAGCACCCCGAAGGCGACCCCGACCGAAGCCAGGTTGAGAACCGTGGTGAGCAGCCCGATCAGGATCGATCGGAAGGCGAAGGCCATCATCAGCGAGGTGAGCCCGAGCACGGCCGCGATCGCCCACGGCATCCGGTCACCGAGGTGTTTCGACATGTCGACCGAACGAGCGGCATCACCGGTCACGCCGTGGTCGGCGGTCACCGTACGGTCGACGATCGTGCGCAGTTGCGCAACGTCCTTCTGCAAGGCGTCCGAACCGACGGGTGCCGACGTTGCGAGATCGAGCTGGGCGACCCCGTGGTTGAACCGGGGCGACTGCGCCACCACCCAACCGGAGCGCTGGGCCTCCCGCGCGACGGCTGTCAGCTGACTCTGCGCCTGCTGGGTCGAGCCGGTGTAGGTGGTGACCACCTGGGCCGCGTTGCCCTGCGTCGGGAAGGCGCGCTGAATTCCGTTGTACGACACCACGGTCGGATTGTTCGGCGGCAGAGAGTCGACCGAGCCCGGCATGGTGCGCAAACCGAGCGCGGGCAGTGCCAGAACCGCGGTGATGATCCCGCCGATCACCAGCGCGGCGAGCGGGTGGTGAACGATCGGCTCGACCATCCGCTGCACCAGCGGCCGGCGGGCCGGCGGCACGGGCAGGCCGCGGCGGCGCGCCCGCTCGACCTTCGCCAGACGTCCGCCCAGACCCGGGATCCGCAGGCGGTCAACCTTGTGGCCGAGCTTGGCCAGCAGAGCAGGCAGCAGGGTGAGCGATGCGGCGACCGCGACGAGCACCACCGAGACCGCGCCCAATGCCAGGGAGTTGAACGCGGCGAAGTCCATGATCAACAGGCCGGCGAGGGACACCGTGACCGCGAGGCCGGAGGTGACGATGGCGTGACCGGAGGTTTGCGCGGCGATGCGTACGGCGTCGACCGTGCCGGCGCCCTTGGCCCGTTCCTCGCGCTCGCGCTTGAGGTAGAAGAGGCAGTAGTCGATCCCGACCGCCATCCCGATCAGCACGATCATGGTCATCACCGACGACTCCTGCGGGAAGACGTGCGAAAGGATGCCACTGAGACCACCGGCGGCGGCGACCGACATCAGGGCCACAAGCACGGGCAGTCCGGCGGCGATCAGGCTGCCGAAGACGGCCACCATGACGACGAGCGTGAAGGGCAGCGAGCTCTTCTCTGAACGCTGCAAGTCATGTGACACCTGGTCGTTGATCGCGGTGTTGGTGCTGACGCTGCCGAACGTCCCGACCGTCACCCTCGGGTTCTCGGCCTTGATCCGTTGCACATCGGCCGACATCGACGCCACGTCGACATCGGTATTCGTCACCAGCGTCTTCAGA
Organism: Calidifontibacter terrae; assembly: GCF_054778835.1. NCBI lineage: Bacteria > Bacillati > Actinomycetota > Actinomycetes > Micrococcales > Dermacoccaceae > Calidifontibacter > Calidifontibacter terrae. The sequence continues at coordinate 550,309 of NZ_BAAGZF010000007.1, read as the reverse complement.
TCGGCGCGGATGAGCAGGGAGCCGTCCTTCGGCGAGATCTGCACCGGCTCAACGGTCTGCACCTGAGGTTCAGCGCGCCACGCGGTGGCCAACTCGGTCGCCGCGGCCTTCGCCTGCTGCACGTCCGCGGCCGAGCGGCTCCGCGGGGTGAGGTGCACCAACTCCATGTGGTGATCGACGGCGCCGGCTGCGGCAACCAGCCCATCGGCATGGCCAGAATCGCCCATCCGGTAGTCGGCGTCCGCCACCTTCACGACCGACACCGACGACCCGACGACCACGACCGCCGCGACCAGCAGCAGCCATCCGGCGATCACCTTCCAGGGGTGGCGCATGCTCCACCCGGTCACGCGTTCCAACACGATTGCCTCTCCCGGCGCGGGACGTCCGCACCTCCGACAACAAATCTGGCGGTGCAGCGGTCGTGGGTCAGGGGCGTCAGGACCCGAATCGATGGTGGACTCAGGTCCACTGTGCTTGCGCCGGGTCGCTGGCAGGATCGCAGTCATGAACAGGGAGCTGAGCTGGCCGCGGGCATGGGGATTGTCGGCGGTTGCTGTGCTCGCGAGCATCCCTTATGCCCTGGCGATGATGGCGTTGATCTGCGCGTTTGCGCTCTGCACGCTCTACGTCGGCGTGTTCCTGGTTCCGCTGGCATTCCTCGCGCTCGCGGGGACCTGCAACTGGTTTCGCGACCTGTCGGCCCACGGATTGGGCCAACGGGTTGAGGCCACCTATCGCCCGCTGACCGCAGCCTTCGGAGTCCCGCGCACCATCGAGTGTCTGCGTGACGGAGCTCGCTGGCGCGACGCCGGCTGGGGCTTGGTCTGGGCGGTGGGCGAGGCGCTGCCGATCCTCGCGGCGTTCGGGTTCGTCGTCGGCATCGTCGCGTGGCCGGTGTGGGTCAGTGTCTTCCATGGCAGCCAGCTGTTCGGGATCGGGTTGGCCGTCGCCTGCTGGGCGACCTGGGCGGTCATGGTGGTGCCGCTCGCGCGCGGATGGATGACCCTCAATGCCCGCCTGCTGGGCGACAGTGAGGCAGAGCTGCAACGCAAGCTGGCCGCCGAGCGCGCCCACCGCGCAGAACAATTGGACCATTCAGCCGCGGAAATGGAACGCATCGAGCGCGACCTGCACGACGGGGCACAAGCCCGGATCGCGGCCCTTGGCATGACTCTCGGGCTGGCCAAGGAACTCCTCGAACGTGATCCCGCTGCGGCGCGGCAGTTGCTCGATGAGGCAACTGCCACCTCGGGGAGCGCGCTGGAGGACATCCGGTCGGTCGTACGCGGGATGCGCCCGCCGGTGCTGGCCGACCGCGGGCTTGCTGCGGCCGTACGCGCCCTTGCCGTAGATCTTCCGGTTCCGGTGGAGTTCGAATCGCACCTTCCGGACCGGCTGCCGGCACCGGTCGAGTCGGCTCTTTACTTCGCGGTGGCCGAGCTGCTGGCCAACACGGTCAAGCACAGCGAGTGCACTCGGGCGTGGATCTCCCTGTCCCACAATGAATCCGAAGTGATCGCTGCTGCTGGCGACGACGGCCGAGGCGAGGCAAGACTGGAGACTGGGGGCGGCCTGATGGGGGTTGCCCGCCGCGTGAAGGCGTTCGACGGCACACTGGAGGTCGACAGCCCGCCCGGCGGGCCGACCAGAATCAGGGTGGTTTTGCCGTGCGTGTTGTCATCGCCGAAGACAACGCACTCCTTCGGGACGGACTCGTCCGGATCCTGAGTGCCTACGACCTCGACGTCGTCGACACCGCCGCGAACGAGCCCGAGGTGGCGCGGATGCTCGACAACGACGGCATCGACCTGGCAATCCTCGACGTACGGATGCCGCCGATGTTCACCGACGAGGGCCTGCGCGCCGCGATCACCGCCCGCGCGGCTCGCCCCGGGCTGCCGGTGCTGGTCCTGTCGCAATACGTCGAACACCTCTACGCCCGTGAGCTGCTGCAATCGGGCGAGGGCGCGGTCGGTTACCTGCTGAAGGATCGCGTCAGCGACGTGGCCGCGTTCGTCGAATCCGTCCGTACGGTCGCTGCCGGGGGCACCGTGCTGGACCCGCAGGTCGTCGCATCTGTACTAGGCGCAACCCGACAGCAACCGCTCGACCGACTCACCCCGCGCGAGCGGGAGGTGCTCGGGTTGATGGCCGAGGGGCGTAGCAACGCAGCCATCGCCGGCGCGATGTTCGTCACCGAGAAGGCGGTCGTCAAACACACCAACTCGATCTTCACCAAGCTCGACCTGCCGGTGTCGGCCGACGACAACCGGCGGGTGCGCGCGGTGCTGGCCTACTTGGGCGGCGACAGCAGGTAGGCCACCATCGCGCCGCCGGCGTTTCCACCCGCGGCGATGGCGTTGATGACAGTCGCCATTGGCATCGGCATGGCCGCAACGTGGGCCATGTCGCCCGCGGCATGAACACCCGGGAGGCTAGTGCGGCCCATCGGGTCGACCTCGACGCCGCCAGAGGGGTTGAGCTTCAGATCCAATTGCTGCGCGAACGGCGCCCGCTGCTCTAGCTGCGTGGCCACGAACAGCCCCTTCAGTTCGAGCGGTTCGCCGGATTCGAACTCGACGAGGGCACCCACGTCGGACGGTCGTACAGCGGTGACGCGTTCGGTGCGTAGAGCGACGCCCTCCGGCAGCGGGGCGGTCAGCTCGCCGCCGTCGGTGAGGACCGTGACGCCCGCGGCGAACGGCGCGACAATTCCCGGGTGATGCGCAGCCGCGACGGTCCCGAGCACGCCCACCTGGCCGCCGGCGAACTCGTGCCCGTGACAGAACGGGCAGTGCGCGACGACCGTCCCGAACAGGTCTGCGACGCCTGGGGTTTCGGGCAAAATGTCGCGGACGCCGGTGGCCAAGACGACCCCGCGGGTGGTCACGACCTCGTCGCCGAAGGAGACCCGGAACAGGGATCCGTCCGCCTCGACCGAGGTGACGGTGTCGTCGCGGAAGGTGACGGTGTCGTACGCCGCAAGTTCTGCCCGCGCGGCCGCCCGGAACTGCGCAGGCCGGACGCCGTCGTTGGTCACGACGTTGTGAATGTGATCGGTGGGGTCGTTGCGGTAGCTGCCGGAGTCGGCCATCAACACCCGGCGGTGCACCCGCGCGAGGGTGAGGGTGGCCTGCAGTCCGGCAGGTCCGCCGCCGATGACGACGGCGTCGTAGGTGGTGTTCATCGAGTTCTCCTGAGGCTGGGCTTGCGTGTTGACCTCAGCATGTGACTTCATGTCAACATGAAGTCAAGTGCACCGGACTGGTCGATCGGCCAACTCGCCGCGCGGTTCGCTCTGGAGACCCATGTCTTGCGCCACTGGGAGTCCTGCGAGCTGCTCAAGCCGGCTCGCGACAGCGCGGGGCGCCGGCGCTACGACCAGGACGACGTCGTACGCGTCGCGGTCATCCTGCGCAGCAAAGCGGCCGGGATGAGCCTGGATCAGATTCGGGTGATGCTCGACGCCGACGCACCCAAGCGGCACGAAGTGCTCGAGGCTCACATCGCCGACTTGGACCGCCGGATGCACGAGATGCGGATCGCGCGGGAGATGGCCGAACACTCGCTGCACTGTCGCGCTCACGATGTCGGCACTTGCCCGCGCTTCAAGGCCGCAGTGTCGGACCTGATCGAAGGATCGGCCGCGACGTTCCAAGAGGGGCTGGCCCGCTTCCCGGGTCCGGCGATGGGTCTCGCGCCGAAATAGCCCGACCGGCAAGAGGCCCATCGACCCGTCTGCGGCTCCCCGGGTTGGAATCGAACCAACGTCGCTAATCCTGATTCAAAGTCAGGCGGCCCCTGCCAGCAGAGCAACCGGGGAACGGGTCGTACGGGACGACACCGCGGGCCAGCCTAACGGTCCTGGCCCGCAAGGACGAACCGGCGGCCTCAGCCCTGCTGAATCTCGACCCGGTTCCCAACGGGGTCGTCGGTGTGGAATCGATGTACGCCGGGAATCTGGGTATCCGGCCGAACCTCTCCCCCAGCGGACTGCACCCGAGCCGCCATCACATCGAGGTCGGCGACCAGGATGCACGGGTGGGCCTTGAGCGCCGGCGCGAAGGGCTCCTCGACGCCGCAGTGCAACTCCTGCGAGCCGACCTGGAACCAGCACCCGCCCCGCGCTGCCAGGGCCGGCGGCTTCGGCAGTTCAGGTAGCCCGAGCACCCCGCCGTAGAACTCACGCAACGCATCCTCCGAACCGGCCGGGCAAGCGATCTGCACGTGGTGCAATCCGAGCGCGCTCATCGGACGGCCACCGCGAAGATGCGCCGGAAGGGAAAGGCCACACCGTACGAACGCCGCGGGTAGGCGGCCGCCAGACGCCGGTCGAGATCGGCGAGGAACGCCTCTTGTTCTACCGCGTCGAGCGCGTCGAGGATTGGGCGCAACGCCGTTCCCTTTACCCATTCCAGCACCGGATTGGCTTGTGCCCCTTCGGGATCCAGCAGCTGCACGTAGGTGGTCTCCCAGGCATCGACGTACGACGCATGCTGGGTCAACAGGTCGGCATAGCCCGTCGGCTCCAACACCGGGTCGTGGCGCAGCAGCGCGCTGAGCTCCGCCGACCGCGGGTGATCGGCCACTGCCTCGCGGATGATCCGGTGGGAGTCGGCGCCGAAGTTGCCCGGCACCTGCATGGCAAACCCACCGCCGGCGGGCAGACTGTTCAGCCATCCCGGGATCAGTCGCTCGTGGCCGGGCACCCACTGCAGGGTCGCGTTGGTGACGATCAGGTCAGGGGCGGCGGTCGCCGGATCCCAGTGGGCCACATCCTGATTCACCCACTCGACGCGACTCTCGGCGTCATGAGCGGCTGCCTGATCGAGCATGTTCTGCGACGAGTCAACGCCGACGATTTGGGCGGCGGGATAACGCTCGGCCATCAGCAAGGTGGCCAGGCCGTTGCCGCACCCCAGGTCCACGATTCGCTCGGGCGCAGCAAGCGGGATGCGCTGCAGTAGATCCTCGAAAGGTCGGGTGCGGTGATCCGCAAATCGTTCGTACTGCCGGGCGTCCCACGTTGCCATCTGAACCTCCGCTAGATTTATCTTGATGTCAAGATACTTTATCTCAAACGACTCTCTTGCCGTCAAGTAATTCGACATCAAGACATCGACTACGATCGGCAGCATGCCCGAGCCCACCGCCGACGAGGTCGATCTCATTGTCGACGCCTGGCGTCGCGAACGCCCGGACCTCGATGTCGACCCCCTGCTGGTGCTCTCCCGCATCACCCGCCTCGCGCGCCGCCTCGATCTCGCTCGGGCCGGCGCCTTCGCGACCCACGATCTCGACGCCTGGGAGTTCGACGTGCTTTCCGCGCTTCGCCGGGTCGGGGCACCGTACGAACTCTCCCCCGGCGCCCTCGGCCAGCAGACCCTGGTCACCAGCGGCACCATGACCAACCGGGTCGACCGACTTGCCGCCCGCGGCTTTGTCGAGCGCCGCCCGGCCCCCAACGACCGGCGCGGAGTGCTGGTCCGACTCACCGACGCAGGACAACGGATCGTCGACGCGGCCTTCGAAGATCTGCTGGCTCAGGAGCAGCGACTGCTGTCGAGCCTGCCTGCTGCCGGCCGTCGCTCACTGGCGACGAATCTGCGCGGCCTGCTCACGACCCTGGAGGGCTGACTTCCTGCTCCGACGGGAACGTCATGACCGCACCCCTGCAGTCCGAGATCCAGGCGGCACTGACCGGCGCGGCCGTTCGACCGTGGTCGGGATCTATCCCGATGATGACCCCGCTGTCCAACTGACTCACCTCGTGACGGGTTGAGTCATCCGCGGTGGTCGCCTTGATCACCTCGTCCGATCCGCGCATTTCACCGCTCTCCCAGTCGGTGATGCCGCTGTGGCCATGGATCTGGTGGAACGGCATTCGGGTCTGGAACCAGCTCGGCACCAGTTCCCGAGCGGCTTCCGCCCACAGCGGTCCCGCGGACGACGACGGACGCCGCCCGGCCACCATCACCCCGGTCCGAAACAACGCGCCGTCGCGCCGCCCCGCCAAGGCGTTCAGCCGCGCCGCCGCCTCGACGGCGGTGACCGGAGTGTCGAGCACGCTGCGCCAGAAGCCCGCGGTCAGCCCGGCGTGGGTGATCAGGTAGTCCCCGGTCTCGCTGCGGAACGCAGCGGCCACCACCATCGAACGCTCGCCCCACCACGCGCGCAGCCGGTCGGCCGCCTCGCTGGGTAGCTCCTCCGGCCACTCGAAGACCCGGTCGTGGACGTAGTGGGCTTCATGGTTCCCGAGTAACTGGACCCACTGGCTCGGACTCGCCCGGTGGATCGTGTCGACCAGATCGATCACCCCGCCGGAATCGGGACCGCGATGGATCAAGTCGCCGACCTGAATGATCACCAGGTCCGGAGGAATCCGACCGCTGTCGGGATCGGCGCCGAGGGTGCGCAGTTCATCGCGCAGGACGTCGAGATGGCCGCCGACGTCACCAATCACGGCGACGCGACGTCGCGAAGAAGTCATCCGAGCTGCGGTCCGGTCCACTCGTCGGACGATACAAAAGCTGACACGTTCGCCATTCTGCGCTGCACCGCGGAGATCTCACGCACCGCCTGCGCTAACAACGATCGGTCGATCAATGACATCTGCTGCATCGTCAACGCGTCGCTTGGTCGCTCGCCCTGCTCGGTCTGCGCGAGTTGGTAGTGCAGGCGCAGCCGCTGCAACACCCCGAAGACCTCGACCATCGACGTCGCCGCATCGCGGGGCAGCATCGGCGAACCCGACGCGGCGGTCAGTCGTCCCTTGGTCGTCGTCGCCTCGACCCCGGCCGCGAGCGCCGCCCAGCGAGCCAGATTCACCACCGGCAGGATCGCGTGTCGCTTGATGTCGAACTGGGCCGACCGGCTCACAAATGGCGGCCGCGGCGCGCGGTATCGCGCTTTGGTCGACAACGCCGCGCCGAGCAGCAGGCGCATCGTTCCGGCGTGCGTACGCAGGGGTTGAAGCGCAGACGACAGATCCGCCAGCGTGGGGTCACCGGTCAGCGGCCGGGAGTCCAACAGCAGCGAGATGAACATCCCGCCCTCATTCTTGGCCGGCTGCCTGACCCAGGTGCTGGCCGCCTCCAGCCACTGCGCACGGGTCCGCGAGAAGGGCGCCCGACTAGCGATCGCTCCGTGTTTGTCGCGGGTCAGCCCGACCCTGGCGAGCAGCAGTCCGGCTTCGGCGAACGCTTCTCGCGCCGCGGCCATCGTCTCCTCGGGAGTGTCGTCGGGAAAGGCCGCCGCGGTGTCGACATCGGAGGAGAGGACCGCTTCGCGTCGGCCGTTGCTGCCCAGCATGAGAAAGCTGAGGTCATCCAGGCGAACGTCGTTGCGCTGCTCGAAGCTCAGCTCGAGGGCCCGCTTGGTGACACCGTCGATCATCGTCGAATTCACCCTGATCACCCGGTCGGAAGAGAGACCTCCGCGCAGCAGATTGCGCAGCAGCTCCGGAACCCGCAGCGCCGCCTCGACCAGGGCGTCGGGGGTTTCGGCTCGCCGGATCCGTTCGTGCAACGACACGTCGACCGGCGAGGCGGCAACGTCCCGCAGGTGCACCACCTGCTGCAGGTTCTTGCGCCGGTCGGTGATCATCGCGAGCGTCGCGCCGGTGTCGAGCAGCGCCAGCAGCACCTCGGTTGGTGTTGCGGTCACCGGCAACCGCGGCGGGAGCGGGTCCACGACATCGCGGGCCGGGGTCTGCGGGCTTTGTCCCTCGACCAGGATCTGCCGCCGCAATGAGTGATCGGTGACCAATCCGCTGGAACCGTCGGGTAGCCGTACGACGGCGTAGTCACGGCTCTCGTCCGACATCTGCCGCGCCGCGGCGGCAGCGGTCGCACCCTCGGGGAGCGGGGCTGCGGCCGGCGGCACCCGGTCCAGCACCGACTCCGCGGTCATCCGGATCGCTGCTTCGCGGTCGGACCGCGGACCGATGTTGGCGGCCAGAAACTGGGCGCCTTTGCGCGAGGTGAACGCGACACCGGCCTCGCTACCGGGAATCAGCGCGATCCGACTGCTGCGAGCAGCCACCGCGAGTGGTCCGATCGACCGCTCCGTCAGCATCGCCGAGAACCCGAAGACGCCGCCGGCGACCACCTGTTCGTCGGGAGCCTCGGTCGTCAGTTTGGCGTCGTTCCAGAGGTTGACCGCCCCCGAGATCACCACGAAAACGTCGACCGAGGGGTGCTCGAAGGCATCCAACACCAGCTCGCCGCTCGCATAGTGCGAGACCTGGGCCGCCGCGGCCAGGCGCGCCAACTGTTCTGCGCCCAGCGCCGCGAACGGCTCATGCCGCCCGAGGAACTGGGCGAGCGACTCAGCCAACGGTCGGCGGTTTCGGGATGCTGTAGCCGGAGGGAGTCACCCACTTGTTCAGTGACTTCTTCCACTCTCCCGAGGAGATGAACTCCTTCAGCGCGGTGTTGACCTTGGCCACCAACGCGGTGTTGCCCTTCTTGACCCCGACGCCGTACTTCTCGTTGGTCAGACCAGACCCGGTCAGCTTCAGCACTCCCTTGTATTTGGACTGCGAGGCGAAACCGGCCAGCAACACATCGTCGGTGCTGACCGCGTCGACGGTGCCGTCGTAGAGGTTGCGCACGCACTCGCTCCAGGTCGGCACCTCACGCAGGGTGATCTTTCCGGCGTAGTGCGACTTGATGTAGTCACCGGAGGTGGTGCCGGTGGCCGAGCAAAGAGTCTTTCCATCGAGCGAGGTCGCGCCGGTGATCGTGTCGTCGTTGCGTCGGGTCAGCAGCGTCTGGTGGGCGACGAAGTAGGGGCCGGCGAATGAGACCGTCTTTTCCCGCTCGGGGGTGATCGAGAAGGTCGAGACGACCATGTCGACCGATCCGTCGCTGAGGGCCTGAACACGCTGGGCCTGATCAATCACCTTCCAGGTGATGTTGGCGGTCGGAATCCCCATCTTGCCCGCCACATAGTTGGCGACGTCGATGTCGAACCCGACGTAGGTCGAACCGGAGACGAGACTGAGCCCGGGTTCATCGCCAGCGATCCCAATCGTCAGCTTTGAGCTTCCGCTCGCGCCGTTTGGCGTCGGCGACTTCTCGGAACTCTGGCTGGAGGACGAACACCCTCCCAGGCCGACGGTTGCAACAAGGGCACAGGCCACCAGCATTCGGCGACGACGCAGCAGAGTAGTCATCGTCACTCATCCCCTTCCGGATCAGCGATCACGGCTTTCTTGCCATAGCGCGGACCCGTGTCGGACCACACGCTGCGAATCTGCCCGTCGGTGTTGCGCAACACGGCCGGACGTACGGCCATCCAGCCGAGCTGCAGGACCACGGCCAGGATCGGAATACCGATCACCACGACGATGAAGTCGGTCTTCTGCCAGAAGTACGGCGACGACTGCCACCCCGAGATCGCCATGCCGAACAGCACCAGCACGAGGAACACGATTCCGATGTAACTGGTCCACGGACTTCCCGGCATCTGGAAGCTGCTGGCCGGGATGACTCCCTTGTTGCTCAGCCTTCGCAGCCGGAGCTGGCAGACGAAGATCGTGCCCCAGGTGAACAGCACACCCACCGACGCGGCTTCCAGTGCGATCTCGAAGGCCGCACCCGGAGCCACCGCGTTCAGCACGGCGCCCAGCACCAGAACCACCGCAGTCATCACGATGCCGGCCCATGGGACACCGGACGAGCTCATCTTCAGGGTGAACCGCGGAGCTTGCTTGGCCATCCCCAGGCTGCGCAGAACGCGCCCGGTCGAGTAGAGGCCGGAGTTCAAGCTGGACATCGCCGCGATGATCAGCACCACCTGGATGAGGTCACCCATCCAACTCAAACCCATTCGACCGAAGACGGTGACGAATGGACTGATGCCGGCCTTGTATTCCTTGGTCGGCAGCATCGAGACCAGCAGCATGATCGAACCGCAGTAGAACACCGCGATGCGGAAGATCACCGCGTTCACGGCCTTGGGCACTTCCTTCTTGGCGTCGGTCATCTCACCCGCGGCGACACCGACCATCTCGATCGCGGCATAGGCGAACACAACGCCGGACATCACCAAGATCGGGCCGTACCAGTGGTAATCACCTGCGGTTGGCCAGAAGCCACCCTCGTTGTTCCACATGTTCTGGAAGCCGGCCTTGTGGCCACCGACGTTGCGCCCCAGCACGACCACGAACAGGCCGACCGCGATGAACACCAAGATGGCTGACACCTTTGCGATGGCCGCCCAGAACTCGAACTCACCGAACGCCTTGGCCGACATCAGGTTCACGCCGAGCACCACCGCCAAGGCGATGAGCACCGACTGCCAGGTCGGGGTGTTCGGATACCAGTGCTGAACGTAGAGGCCGACGGCGGAGAGCTCCGCAATGCCGGTCAATGCCCAGTTCAGCCAGTACATCCAGCCGGTGACATAGGCCCACTTTTCGCCGTAGAACTCACGCATCCACGAGACGAAGGCGCCCGAGGTCGCGCGGTGCAGGACTAGTTCGCCCAGGGCGCGCATCAGCAGGAACGCGATGAGACCCACAAAGGCGTAGCTGAGCAAAAGAGCAGGGCCGGTGCTGTTCAACCGTGACGCGCTGCCCAGGAACAGACCGGTGCCGATGGCGCCACCGATCGCGATCATCTGGACCTGGCGGTTGCCGAGCGATTGTTTATAGCCGACCTGTTCAGCGTCCAATCCACTCGCGGGTGGTTCGTTCGACTCCTTGTCGACGGCTGTATCGGTCATCGGCGTACCTCCGCTGTGGCGCTGTGATTCGGCCGAACCGGCCGATCGGTGAGATTCGCACATCGTGGACCTCCTGCGCCCCAGCCGCAACGCTACTGGCGAGTCCTTTGCTGGCTCTTTATCAATGCCCAGCGCGTGGAACCGTTACTCCCCCAACTGTTCAGCGGCCTCCAGCCACTGCATTTCAAGCGTTTCGCGCTCGGCATGGAGCTGGCGCAACTGGGTATCCAGCTCGGTTGCCTTCACGTGGTCATTCGCGGCGTCGAGCAGCCGAGCATGCAATTTGTCTTCCTGCTCGGCGCTGCGCTGCAGGGACTTCTCCAGTCGGGCAACGGTCTTGCGCAGGTCCCGGCGTTCTCCCGCGGAGAGGCCGTCGGCGGGTGCGGAAGCGCTCGGCGAGGAGCCACTGGACCCGCCCGTAGCAGTCGTCGCGGTTCGGCGCGCGCGCAGTTCCAGGAACTGCTCGACTCCCCCGGTCAGCGACGTGATCGCACCGTCGCCCATCAACGCCACCTGCCGATTGCACATCCGCTCCAGCAGATAGCGGTCGTGCGAGACAACGATGAGGGTGCCAGCCCAGCCGTCGAGGACGTCCTCCATCGAGGTCAACGTCTCGATGTCCAGGTCGTTGGTCGGTTCGTCGAGCAACAACACGTTCGGTTCTGACATCAGCAGTCGCAGGAACTGCAGTCGGCGCTTCTCGCCACCGGAGAGGTCGCCGACCCGGGTCTGCTGCCGCGAACCGCTGAAGCCCAGTCGTTTCGCCAGGGTCGACGCGGACGTCTCCTTGCCGTCAAGCATGATGTACGACTTCACCTCAGTGATCGCGTCGATCACCTTCAGCCCCATGACGTCGGCCAGCTCCCGCAGTTCCTGGGTCAGGAACGCGAGCTGGACCGTACGGCCTTCTTTGCGTTTACCGGCCGACAGCGGCTGGCTGCCAGCGATGGCCCGCAGCAGGGTCGACTTGCCAGCCCCGTTGACACCCACGATGCCGGTGCGCTCACCGGGCGCGAGCCGCCAGGTCTGCTGGTGGATCAACTCCCGGTCGCCCAGCGTGATCGAGGCGTCGATCAGGTCGACGACGTCCTTGCCCAAACGTGTGGTGGCGAAGCGGACCAGCTCCACCTCGTTGCGCGGGTCGGGCTCGCCGGCGATCAGTTCGTTGGCCGCATCGATGCGGAACTTCGGCTTTGAGGTCCGGGCTGGCGCGCCGCGCTGCAACCACGCCAGTTCCTTGCGCAGCAGGTTCTGTCGGCGTTCCTCGGTGGTCGCGGCCACCCGCGCACGCTCGGTCTTCGCCAGAACGTAGGCGGCATAGCCACCGTCGTACTGCTCCACCCTGCCGTCCAGAACCTCCCAGGTGTAGGTGGCGACGGCGTCCAGGAACCACCGGTCGTGGGTGATCGTCAGCAGCGCGTTGTTCGTCGTCGCCCGCCGTCCGACGAGATAGTCGGCCAACCACTGCACACCTTCGACGTCGAGGTGGTTCGTCGGTTCGTCGAGCAGCAACACGTCGGGGTCGTCGATCAGCAGTCGCGCCAGGGAGACCCGACGTCGCTCGCCACCAGACAGAGGGCCGACCAACTGGTCAGGGCCACCGACACCAGCCAGGGACACGCCGCCGAGCAGACCGTCGAGGATCTCGCGTACGCGGGCCTGCCCGGCCCATTCGTGTTCGGCCCGATCGCCGAGCACCGCTTCGGCGACAGTGGTGTCGGCCGCAATGCCATCTTGCTGAGTGAGCAGCCCGGCGGTCAGTCCGCCGACACGGGTCAGTCGACCGCTGTCGATTTCCCGGGTTCCGGCCAGCACCGACAGCAGGGTGGTCTTGCCGCCTCCGTTGCGGCCGACGATCCCGATCCGGTCGCCGGTGCCGACCCCAAGGGACACCTCATCGAGCAGTTGAGCCGTTCCGAGCGCGAGGGAAACACGTTCAGCGGCAATCAGATTGGCCATGCACCTGTCTTACTTCGTGGAAATGACCCGGGCTCCGCCGGGGTGACTGCTGGCCAGCACCAGTTGGTCGGCGACCTTCGCGGCGCTCAACGTGACCAACAGGTCGAGCGCTGCCCGGCGGTTTTCGACCAGGAATGCGACGGTCGGGCCAGAACCGGAAACGAACGAGGCCAGCGCGCCGCCGTCGACTCCAGCCGACAAAGTCTCGCTCAACCGCGGCAACAATGCCACCGCGGCATCCTGCAGGTCGTTGTGGATGACCGGCGCCAGGTCGGTCGGACGCCCCGAACGCAAGGCAGCCAGCAGCTTTTCGTTCGGTGTCGGGACCCGGTCGGCCGCCTCCGGGACGAGCTCGTCGAATTTGGCGAACACGGTGGGGGTCGACAGCCCTTCGCCGTGGATGGCGAAGACCCATTCGTATTTCGCGGTGGTCAGCACCGGAAGGACTTCGTCGCCGCGGTTCGATCCGAGCGCCGTTCCGCCGACCAACGCAAACGGCACATCAGAGCCCACCTCTGCCGCGATCTCGGCCATCTCGCCGGCCGGCAATTGCAGATCGAACAGCTCGTTGATCCCCAGGATCGTCGCGGCCGCATCGGCGGATCCGCCAGCCATTCCGCCGGCGACCGGGATCGCCTTCTTGATGGTGATCTGCACCGGCCACATCGTGATGCCACAACCGCCGTGGTAGGTGTCGTACATCAGGTGGGCGACCCGCAGCGCGAGGTTCGAATCGTCGGCGGGCACCTTCGCGGCGAACTCGCCGGTGACGCTGATGCCCCAGCTACGGGCGCGGCGTACGGTCACCTCGTCGACCAGGTCGACAGCGTGGAAGACCGTTGACAACAGGTGGAACCCGTCGACCGTGGCACCGACGGACAGGTCGAGATTGACCTTCGCCGGAACTCGTACGGTGACGCCCTTGCCTGCTGACATGCCCACACCCTATGCGGATCGGGCGGCAGCCAGACGCGCGAAGTCGGTGACCGAGAGCCGCTCACCGCGCAGGGTGGGATCGATGCCCGCTCGCTCCAGAGCTTCCTGGGCTGCGACCGGCGATCCAGCCCACCCCGCAAGGGCCGCGCGCAGCGTCTTGCGGCGTTGCGCGAACGCAGCATCGACCACCGCGAAGACCTCTCGCGCCGTCGCGTCGGTTGTCGGCGGATCCCGGCGAACCATCCCGACCAGACCGGAATCGACGTTGGGCGCGGGCCAGAAGACATTGCGGCCGACGCGGTCGACCAGGCGCACATCGGCATACCAGGACGCCTTGACGCTCGGCACCCCATAGACCTTCGACCCCGGTTGCGCGGCGAGCCGTTCAGCGACCTCAAGCTGCACCATGACCAACACCCGCTGCAGCGATGGGAAACGTTCGAGCAGGGTGAGCACGACCGGCACACTGACGTTGTACGGCAGGTTCGCCACCAATGCCGTTGGCTCAGCAGGCAATTCGGTCACTGTCAACGCATCCTGGGTGACCACCGTCAGGCGCGGTTCGAGCTCCGGGGCGATGGTTCGTACGGTCTGCGGCAGTTGGGTGGCCAGTCGCGGATCGATCTCGACGGCGATCACCTTGCGCACCTGGGGCAACAGCGCCAGGGTCAACGAGCCAAGCCCCGGACCAACCTCCACCACCACGTCGTCGGGGCCGACGCCGGCCACTCGGACGATCTTGCGCACCGTGCCCTTGTCGATGACGAAGTTCTGTCCCCAATGCTTGGTGGGGCGCACGTCGAGGCCGGCAGCCAACTCGCGGATTTCGGAGGGGCCGAGGAGTTGATCGTCACGGGCGGGAAGGTGGTCAGTCACGGTTGCCGAGCCTAGTTGTAAGGGAGTGGCGGAAACAGCGAGGCGACTGCTGATCGGCCAGGTGACTCCGAGTGGGGAGTCAGCTGAGCAAAAAGCAGTCGCCTCAGAGTTAGCGGAGGATCGCTAAATGGCGATCAGGCCGCGTGAGCGCAGCCCCAGGGGCCAAGACCGCGCGAGTCGTACACCTTGTTAGCGATGGTGATCTGCTGAGCGCGCGACGCGAGGTCGGGGCGGGCAGCGAAGCGGCCGCCACCGGCGCCCAGCCAGGTGCCGATGTCGAACTGCAGGCCGCCGTAGTAGCCGTTGCCGGTGTTGATCGACCAGTTGCCGGTGGACTCGCACTGGGCGATGCGGTCCCACATCGCCGCGCGACGCAGGTCCAAGCCACCGGTGGACGGGGCGGTGGTGCGCGGGGTGGTCGTGGTGGTGCGCTTCGGGGCGACGGGCTTGGGGGCAACCGTCTTGGTGCCGACCGTGATGACCTTGGCGACCGGGGCCTTGACGGTCTCGCGCTTGGTGATGACGGACCTGGTGACCTTGCCGTTGAAGACGGTGTTGGTGACGGTCACGCGCTGGATGCCGGCGACACCGTTGCGGGTCACCTCGATCTTGCCCTTGGCCAGCGAGGAGTCGGTGTGGCGCACGACGCCGAAAGCGAGCGACTGGGTCGACGTCGTCAGCTTCAGGACCGGACGGGCCTGCGAACGAGCGACCTGCGGCTGCGCGGCGCGGGTCGGCGCAACGGCCGTGGCGGTCGAGCTGGAGGAGGTGGAGGAGCCCGACGCGGTTGCTGCGGACGAGGTCGACGCGGCGGCGGTGGTCGAGGAGCTGGAGCCCAGCGGGGTGTTGGCTGCGGTGGTTCCGCTACCGCCACAGGCGGTCAGCGTCATTGCGGCAACGGCCGCGACGGACGCGGCTGCGGTGATGGAACGGTTAACGGCGAAAGTCAAGAGATTCTCCATGCTGGTACGTTCCCGCCGGCAATCGGACGCGCGCTCTCGGCCGACTCCTTCGAGTCGTACCCACTCGCTTCTTCCCTCACATTCGGGGCGGATCGGCCGTCGTGACCGGCGTCCACATCAGAGGATTGCCTTGGGGCTAACCCGATCAAAGGTGCCGGACGATCGTTGCTTGGTCAAATTTCGATAACGACGCGGTCACCGTTCTTGCATCACAGGGCCCACTAGGCGTAGGCGAACCCCGCCGTCTCGAGCCACTTCCCAACGTGATACTCGCGCGTCGATCCGGTTGCCACGCAGCGAATTTCACCGAAACACTGCGGCCGAACTCACCGACGGCTCGCGGCCGACCGCCCTTGTGACAGGTTTCACAAGGTGTGCGGCTGTCACCAGGTGCCGTAAACCCGCTCGCTGTTGTCGGAAACAGCGCGACAGAGGGCCGGCACGTCGACGTTGAGGACGTCGGCCATCAGCCGCAGCGTGATCGGAATGAGGTAGGGCGAGTTCGGCGCGCCGCGATGCGGCACCGGGGTCAGGTAAGGAGCGTCGGTCTCCACCAGGATTTGGTCGAGCGGGGTGATCGCCAGCGCGTTGCGCAGCGGCCGG
This sequence comes from Calidifontibacter terrae, assembly GCF_054778835.1. NCBI lineage: Bacteria > Bacillati > Actinomycetota > Actinomycetes > Micrococcales > Dermacoccaceae > Calidifontibacter > Calidifontibacter terrae. Next base: position 534,239 of record NZ_BAAGZF010000007.1, on the reverse strand, counting down.
GAGTTCTTGAAGGTGACCGTTCCGGAGTAGGAGAGGTAGTAGCCGCGCTCAATGCACTCGCGGGCCATCGCCACGTCACCAGAGAAGCAGTGCAGCACCACCTTCTCCGGTGCGCCCTCCTGCGCCAAGATGCGCAGCACGTCGTCGTGGGAGTCACGGTCGTGGATCTGCAGCGCCTTGCCGGTGCGCTTGGCGAGATCGATGTGTCGACGGAAGGAGTACTGCTGAGCCTCGACGCCTTCGGGGCCCGTACGGAAGTAGTCCAGGCCTGTCTCACCGATCGCCCGAACTCGCGGGTGGGCCGCCAACTGCTCAATCTCGGCCAATGCCTCCTCGAGGTCACCGGCCTCGGCGTGCTTCGGCGCCTCGTTCGGATGGATCGCGATGCCACCGACGAGTTCCCGGTGTTGCTGGATCACCTCGACCGTCCAGCGAGCCCCCCGAAGATCACAACCGACCTGCACCATCCGGTTCACCCCGACCCGTTTGGCCGCCTCGATCGCCGCGGGGACGTCGATCGGCTCCTGACCCTCGCGGGACATGTCGAGGTGGGTGTGGTTGTCGACCACCGGAATCGGCAACGGGTTGGGCTCCGGCGGCGGGCCGGAGTGTGAACTGCTCTGCTGGCTGTGACTCATGTCGGGATCACACGCTCTCGCCGGCGAGGCGGGCGTTCTCCTCATCAATCACCGACGGGTCGAGCTTGGTGAAGATTGGCGTGGGCTTGGCGACCGGCGCACCCACCGTCACCGGCCGCGGTTCCCAGCGCGGCGTCGTGGAGTATTCGCCGGTGATCACCGGGTAGTTGCGGGTGTCGTCATCGAGGTCAGCCACTCGTTCAATCCGCGGCATCGGGATGAACTCGCCCTGCCCGCCGAAGGTCGCGTGCACCTTGTTCGCGGCGTGTGGCAGGAACGGGGCCATCATCGTGTTGAGGTCGACGCATGCCTGAGCCAGCGTGTGAAGCACCGTTGCCAGCCGGTCCCGCTGATCGTCGCCCTTCAGTTTGAACGGCTCGGTGTCGGTGACGTATTTGTTCGCCTCTCGCACCAAACGCATCGTCTCGGCGATGGCCGCCTTCTGACGCTGCTTGGCCAGCAGCTCACCGACCGTGTCGAAGCCGGTGGCGATCGCGCTCAGCAGCGTTTGGTCGATCTCTTCCAACGTGGCTGGCGCCGGGACCTCGCCGAAGTTCTTGGCGATCATCGACGCGGTGCGGTTGACCAGGTTTCCCCAGCCGGCGACCAACTCGGAGTTGTTGCGCTGAACGAAGTCCTCCCAGGTGAAGGGGGCGTCCTGCTGCTCGGGGCCGGCGGCGCAGATGAAGTAGCGGATCGCGTCGGGGCCGTAACGGTCCAGGACGTCCCGGACATAGATGACGTTGCCCCGACTGGTCGAGAACTGACCAGCGCCGAGGTTCAGGAAGCCGGAGGCGACGACCTCGGTCGGCAGCTGCAGATCGCCGTACAGGCCGGGCTCGCCGCCCTTGTCGCCCTTGCCGACGTAGCCGAGAAGTTCGGCCGGCCAGATCTGGGCGTGGAAGGTGATGTTGTCTTTGCCTTGGAAGTAATAGGACTTCATCTGCGGGTTGTTCCACCACTCGCGCCACTTCTCCGGTTCGCCCAGTCGGCGGGCCCACTCGATCGTCGCCGAGAGATAACCGATGACCGCGTCGAACCAGACGTAGAACCGCTTGGACTCCCAACCCTCGACCGGGATGGGGATGCCCCAGTCGATGTCACGGGTCATCGCGCGCGGGTGCATGTCCTGGGCGATGTTCTTGGCGAAGTTGATGACTCCCGGGCGCCACGTTCCGGTGGCCTCGACCTGGTCCAACCAGGTCTGCAACGCGCTGGCGAGCGCCGGTAGGTCGAGGAAGTAATGGGTGGAGTCGATGAACTTCGGCGGCAGACCGTCGACCTTGCTGCGCGGGTCTTTGAGATCGATCGGGTCGAGCTGGTTGCCGCAGTTGTCGCATTGGTCGCCGCGCGCCTCCGCGAAGCCGCAGATCGGACAGGTGCCCTCGATGTAGCGGTCGGGCAGGGTGCGGCCCGTCTTCGCGCTGATCGCCGTCTTGGTGGTCTGCTCGATCATGTAGCCGTTCGCGCGGATCTGGCGAAACATCTCCTGCACGACGGCGTAATGATTGCGGGTGGTGGTGCGGGTGAACAGGTCGTAGGACAAACCGAGATCGGTCAGGTCCTGCACGATCACCGCGTTGTACTTATCGACGATCTCCTGGACGCCGATGCCCTCCTGGTCGGCGAGCACCAGGATCGGGGTGCCGTGTTCGTCGGTGCCGCTGACCATCAGCACGTCGTGGCCGGCCATCCGCATGTAACGACTAAATACGTCGGAGGGCACACCGAAGCCCGCGACGTGGCCGATGTGTCGGGGCCCATTGGTGTAGGGCCAGGCAACCGCTGACAGAACCTTCATGGTCGAGAGTTTAGGAGGCGGAACCACCTTCGGCCGCACGGGTTTACCGCTGGCACCGGAATGAAGGCCCGCTGGCCTAATGTGGGGTCGCAACGGCCGACGGCCGCAGACCCGGCAAGGAGGACCCCATGTTCGCTGCGCTCACTGGAGCGGGCCTCTCGGCTGCGGCCGGACTGAACGCCTACATCCCGTTCCTCATGGTCGCGCTGCTCGCGCGATTCAGCGACGTGATCAACCTGCCGAGCAGTTTCGCCTGGATCGACTCTTGGTGGGCGATCGGTGGGGCCACGCTGCTGCTGATCGCCGAGCTGGTGCTCGACAAGATCCCCGCGGTCGACAGCCTCAACGACATCGTCGGCACAGCCGTACGCCCGACGATCGGTGGCGTGGTGGCTGCCGCAACGAACTCCGCCGGGACCCTCGACCATTCCTCGTTCATGCAAAGCAATCCGTGGATCGCCGCCATCGGCGGCGGCCTGATCGCGGCGGTGGTCCACACCGGAAAGGCGACAACGCGCCCGCTGATCAACACCGCGTCGGTTGGCTTCGGAGCGCCGATCGTGTCGACAGCCGAGGACATCAGCTCGGTCGGGTTGTCACTGATCGCGGTCTTCCTGCCCCTACTGGTGATCGTCGCCCTGGTTGTGCTCGCCTGGGTGATGTGGCGCGTGATTCGCCGGGTGCGGCGGTTGCGCCGACGTCGCCGAGAGTCCGCAGCCATTGCGTGACCGCAGAATCATCCCGCTGCTGGTCATCGCGGTGGGGGTGTTGCTGATTGCTGTCGCTCTCGGTCAGCGGTTGCTGCACGACTCGACCCACGATCGCGGCATGACCGACGGCACCGTCACGGCGCGCACGACCTCCGGCACTGATCTGTCCCTGACCGTGCGTTATGCCGTCGACGGCAAAACCCACCAGGTGACGGGCACGGTCGACAAGGCCCAATACGACTGGCAGGGCGGCGCGATCTGGGTCTGTTATGCCGCGAAGGATCCGGCGAAAGCGACCCTGCGGCTGCCGTATGACCCATGGTGCAACCAGAAGTAACCGAGCAAGCAGAAAGAGCTCAGCGCGCAGCAACGGCCGCGTCGTACAGCGCCTTCTTCGAGAGTCCGGTCGCCTCGGCGACCTGCGCGCAGGCGTCCTTCAGCCGTACGCCGTCAGTCACGAGGGCGAGCACCCGCGGCAGTGCGTCGGGCAGCGTGGCGTTGACCGCGGGCGCGCCGCCGACAACGACGGTGATCTCGCCGCGAGCACCCTCGATCGCCCACTGCGCCAGGTCACCGAGGCCGCCGCGCTTGATCTCTTCATAGGTCTTGGTCAACTCGCGGCAGACGGCCGCGGGGCGGTCGTCGCCGAAACCCTGCGCGAGGGCGCTGAGCATTTCGGCCAGGCGATGCGGCGCCTCGAAAAACACCATGGTGCGTCGTTCGTCGGCCAACGCCGCGACCTGACGTGAGCGTTCCCCCGCTTTGCGGGACAGGAAGCCCTCGAAGCAGAACCGATCGACCGGTAGCCCGCTGACCGCGAGCGCCATCAACACTGCGGAGGGGCCGGGCACACACGTCACGCGCAGATCTCGCTCGGCCGCCGCGGCGACCGCCCGGAAACCCGGGTCGGAGACGGACGGCATCCCGGCGTCGGTGACCACGACCACGCGAGCACCCTGGGCCACCTGCTCGACCAACTCCGCGGTGCGTTTCGCCTCGTTGTGTTCGTGATAGCTGACGATGCTGCCGCGTGGCTTCACCCCGAGCTCGTCGGTCAACCGGCGCAGCCGGCGCGTGTCCTCGGCGGCGATCACGTCGGCCTGCGCGAGTTCCTGCGCGAGGCGCGGCGCGGCATCCCGCGGATCGCCAATCGGGGTTGCTGCCAGGACCAACGCACCTTCCGCCATGTCGGCCAGCGTAGTTCCCTACACTCGCCGGGTGCCTTCACTGACCACCGAGCGCGAGGCGTTGCGCCTGCGCCTGCTCGGGCGCCCACGTTCGGCTCAGGAAAAGTTGTGGGCGTGGGTCGGCCCCGCGATCGTGACGGTCATCGGCGGTTTCCTGCGTTTCTGGGACCTCGGCCGCCCCCACCAGTTGGTTTTTGACGAGACGTATTACGTCAAAGAGGGCTGGTCGATGATCCAGCACGGCATCGAGGTGAAGCCGACGCTGCCGGTGGAAAGCGCGAAGTCAGCCGACTCGTTGTTCACGATGGGCCACTGGTCGCAAGGGGTCTACGGCACCCAGACCGACTTCGTGGTGCATCCCCCACTGGGCAAGTGGATGATCGGTGGTGGCGAGCAACTGTTCGGCATCAACTCCAGTTTTGGGTGGCGCTTCGCGGTTGCCCTGGTCGGCACCCTGTCGATCTATCTGGTCGGTCGCGCGGCCTGGCACCTCTTCCGATCGCCGTTGTTGGCCACCCTCGCCGCTCTGCTGACCGCTTTCGAGGGCCAGCAGTTCGTGATGTCCCGCACCGGCATCCTCGATGTGATGGTGATGTTCTGGGCGCTGGCCGCGTTCGTCGCTCTGCTGGCCGACCGGGAGCGTACGCGGGGAATCCTCGCCGGCAAGGTCGCCGCCCGGAAGATCGCCGGAACCTGGGATGCCGCAGCCAAGAACGCGGGCCCGTGGCTCGGGCTGCGGCCGTGGCGCTGGGTCGCCGGCGTCTGCATCGGACTCGACATGGCCACCAAGTGGTCGGGCGGTTTCTACCTGGTGCTCTTCGGACTGATGAGCGTGTGGTGGGACCTCGGCGCGCGGCGCGCGGTCGGCGTACGCCGGTGGCTGAGCGCCACGGTCATCAAGGACGCGCTGCTCGGCATGGTCGCGATGGTGCCGGTGGCGCTGGGCACCTATCTGATCACCTGGGTCGGCTGGTTCCGGTCCACCAATGGTTTCGATCGGCGCTGGGCGCTGGACAACCCGGCGGTGCGGGACTCCGGTTTCTCCCCCGACAGCACCCTCTTCGGCTGGCTACCGGCGTCGCTGCGCTCGCTGTGGCAGTACCACATCGAGATGTACAAGTCGGCGGCCAGCATCACGGCCCCGCACAACTGGGAGTCGAACCCGTGGTCGTGGATGATCCAGTCCCGCCCGACCTTGTTCTTCGCCGAATACCCGACCCGCGGCCAGGACGGCTGCACGGTCGACAAGTGCGCCAAGATCATCAACCCGATCGGCACCCCGTCGATCTGGTGGCTGGGCACCATCGCCCTGGCCTTCCTGATCTTCCACTGGTTGCTGCGCCGCGACTGGCGCGCGGCCGCGATCATCGCCGGCATCGCGGCGGGCTGGTTGCCCTGGTTCAGCTACCAGGAGCGCACGATCTTCACCTTCTATTCGATCGTGTTCCAGCCGTACGTCGTGTTGGCCGTCGTGTTCGTGCTGGGGCTGATGCTCGGCAAACCCGATGCGTCGTGGCGACGGCGACAGTACGGCCTTGCGGCGGTGGGTGCGTTCACCATCGTGACGATCGCGCTGTTCGTGCTGCTCTGGCCGGTCTATACCGCCCAGGTCATTCCGTTCAATGACTACTCGAACCTGATGTGGGTTCGCAGCTGGAGCTGACCGGCAGCATGGCCGCGGCGATCCGCGCGGCGGCGGCTGGGTCGACGTCGGGCACACTGTAGCGCTGGCGGCCGGCCGCGGTGGCAACCTGCGCGGTCACCAAACCGACGCGCCGCTGGAACGGGGTGCTGCGCACGGTCACCGCGACCGCGGTGTGCCGTTGCAGGGCCACCCGACGCTGCAGCAGCGATCCACGCCGGGCCACCAGATGGCGCTCCGCGACCGTGTGGCCGAGACTGCGGGCGCGGTCGCGACCGAGGGCGTACGCCGCCGGTATTGCCAGCAGCGCCACCACGACCGCGGGCAGGACATGGCCCGACCAGACACCGAGGACGACAACGGCCGCCGCAGCGACCGCCACCGGCCCCAGGGCCCGTACGTAACGTCGCCGGGTTGCAGCCGCACCGTGCGACTGCAACCGAAGGTGCAGCGCGGTGTCCCCCAACACCTCGTCGGCCAGACGCGCGACCACCCGATCCGGTGACGCGGGCGCGATGAGGGAATCCTGGCCGGGCTTGTGATCGTCCTCGGTCAGCCCGGTGATGACGGCGTAGAGGCGGGCAGCCCCGGCCCAGCGCAGCAGCAGCGGGCGTCGCACCTCGACCCCGCGCAAACGCCGCAGTTCGAGTGAGGTGGAGCGGGTTGTCAGCAGGCCGCGTTGCAGATGCAGGGTGTGGCCCTGGGGGTCGCGGCTGAGGGTGAATCCGAAGTAGCTGATCGCGAATCCGATGATCGCCAGCGCGGCGATCGCCACGACGCCGACCATGGCAAGCACCGCGAACACCCACAGCCCGCGAGCGTCAGCGCCGGCGATGACGTGGGCGCCCCGGGCCCACCAGTGGAACTCGTTGCCAAACTGGCTGAGAAACCCCAAAAGCGCTGCGGCAGCGACGAATCCGGTGGGTCCCAGCGGGGCGTAGCGCAGCCAGATCGGGCGGAAACGGTAGAGGACTTCATCCGCGGGCGGTGCCTTCACCGAAGCTGAAGGTGCAGAACTGGTGGCCGGTAGGACCACATCTCCGACCACCGCCGGAACCGCGCGTTCCACGCGCTGCAACAACCGCATCCGCAGCGAGGCTGCCTCCTGCGCCGGGAGTCCATCGAGTTCGAGGTGATTCTCGCCGCCGGTGCCGATCTGCACCTTCGCGAGGCCGAGAACGCGGTGTAGGAGCGAAGCCGATACATCCACCGTACGAACCTTGTCGGTTGCGGCGGTGATGGTGTTGCGGCGCAGCAGCCCGGTTCGCAACTGCACTTGATCGGGCCCGAAGCGATAGGTCGTGGTCACCCAGCGCAGCGCGCCGGATCCGACGACGATGCCGACGCCCACCAGCGGCCACCACCAACCGCTGCCACCCAACCGGCTGCCGGCGAACGCGACGCCGATGAGGGCCGGGATCATTCGACCCAATTCACGGAAGGGATGGATCAGCAGCATCCGCGGGTCGAGGCGCTGCCAGCCGTCGGGCATCAGGTTCCGTCCCCACCATCGGCCGCGGCGATCGCGGTCAGTTCCTGCGCGAGGCGGTCGGCGTCGGCACGGTCGAGACCATCGATGCGCAGTTCGCCCTTGGCCGAGGCCGTCGTGACGGTCACGCTCGCCAGCTTGAACAGCTGGGCCAGCGGGCCGCGCTGGGTGTCGACGGTTTGGATGCGCGGGATGGGCGCCACTCGACGCTCCTGGTAGAGCCAGCCGCGCTGGGTGTAGACAGCGTCGGCGGTGACCTCCCAGCGGTGCACCCGGTAGCGCCACAGCGGAACCGCTACCACCGACAACACCGACTCAGCAAGCACCACCACCAGCAGGAGGGTGCTCCACGGACGGGGAACCCAGCCGGTGGTGTGCAGCCAAATCACCGCGGCGCTGAGCACCACGCTGCTGACCAACTCCCCGCTGGCCCACATCCACCGCGCGCGCGGCGAGACGCGATGGGCCGGCGCGCGCTGCAACAGCGCCGCCGGCCCATCGGGAGCGACTACTTGGTGTTCCACCGCTCGATCGACTCGTGAATGACCGCGATCGCTTCCTGGGTGTCGCCCCAGTGTTCGACTTTGGTCGAGCCCGGCTTCTTCAACGCCTTGTAGTTGTTGAAGTGGAACTCGATCTGCTTGATCAACTGCGGGGCGACGTCATTCAGGGAGGTGATCGAGTCGCCGGTGTTGCGATCGTCGGCGGGCACCACGACCACCTTGTCGTCGACCTCGCCGTCGTCGACGAACTTCATCACACCGATGACCTTCGCCTCCATGACCAGCCCGGTCGGCAGCGGCTCCTCGGTGAGGATCAGCACGTCGAGTTCGTCGCCGTCCTCGTCGAGGGTCTGCGGGATGAAGCCGTAACTCGTGGGCTTGGCGAAGATCACCGGCTCGACGCGGTCGAGCTTCATGACCTTGTTGTCGCGGTCCCATTCGATCTTGAGGGTGCTGCCCTTGCCGATCTCGACGACGACGTTGATGACGCCACCGTCGACGTCTCCGGGACCAAAGGTCTCGTTGTAATCCACCACGGTTGTTTGACTCCTGACGAGGGCCGGAATGTGCGTTGCGAGCCTACCAACGCGACGCGCTCCCGCGGCCGGCCGCTCCGTGGGGCCGATTGTGTGCAGCGGGGCCGCCGGTGTTATCTTGGTCGTCGCTTCTGGGGCTATGGCGCAGTTGGTAGCGCGTCTCGTTCGCAATGAGAAGGTCAGGGGTTCGAATCCCCTTAGCTCCACCAGACAGAACCGCCCCCGACCATCAGGTCGGGGGCGGTTTGTTGTTCGACGCCGTCGGCTGGCCTCGTCAGCCGGCGCGGTAGACCGAGGGCAATTCTTCGAGGTCCTCGTCGAGGGCCAAACCATCGAACGGGAGCTCATCGATCTGCTGCAGCTGGTCGGCAACGGTGCCGGCCGGCTCAACGTTGGTCTGCGGCGCGCGCTGCTTGAGCGTGTAGGTGGGCGGCGGAACCGCAATCGGTGCCCAGGAGCCGGCCGCGTCGAACGGTTCAGCCTGCGCGGCGGGCTGCTGCGCCAAGACCTGCTCGACCGGCTGCTCGACCGGCTGTTCAGCGGTGGCTGCCGGGGCCTCGAAGCCAAACGGTGCCGGGCTGCTGACGGGGGCCTGCTCGACGACCGGGGCGGCCGAGGTCTCGACCGACGCGGTTGCCGGCGCCGGGCGACGGGCCGGAGCGTGCGTCTTGCTCTGCACCTTGGCGCGCTGGGGCGCAGCGCCGCGGGTCGCGGGCTGGCTGCTGCGGGTGGCCGAGCGCGGGGTGGCCTGCACCGACCGGGAGGTCGACCGAGCGGCGCGTTCCTTCATCGCCGACTGACGCAGCCAGGCGACGATGCCGCCGGTCGCAACCAGACCGAGGATCGGCAACCACCACGGCGACAGACCGAAGGGCGCCAGCAGCGCGGTAAACACCGTCAAGGCCAGGGCGGACAGCAGCGCAATGCCACGAATCTGCCTGCCGTTCAACGACTTCACTGCGGTTGCAGCGCCCTTGCCGGAACCGGCAAGACCGTTGACCCGCTCACGCCAGCCCGGGGTCGCGTTCTTCGTACGTTCCGGAGCCACCATCTCGTCACCCACTGTCCTTTGGCCCGCACGCAGGGAGGTGCGGGGCGTCTTCACGCTGACCTCGGGCACCTGACGACGGTCGCCACGATCACGCAGATCACGGACCATCGGGGCGATGCCTTCGGGCAACGGGTCTCGCTTGGCCAAAACTCGCATGGCCTCGGAAAAGCGGTCCACCGAACGAGCGGTCGTGACGACCTCCCGGCGACGGATCCAATGCTGCAACAGAAAGGCAGCCCAGATCGCGACGACGAGAAGAATCAAGAGGCTCGTGGTAGGCACGCCACGAAAGTAGTTAACAAACCGCCAACTTCCGTGGACATGTGTGGTGTGTCGGCAAAGTCACTGTGCGCCAAGGCGCCCCAGCCGGTCCACGACCCGTTCGCCGGCCAGATCTTCGACGGTGAGCGCGAAGCTGAGGTGGTCGCGCCAGGCTCCGTCGATGTGTAAATAGGCCTGGCGCAAACCCTCCGATCGCATGCCGAGTTTCTCAACCACTCGCAGACTTCTCGGATTGTCCGGACGGATGTTCACCTCGACGCGATGAAGACCCTCAGCGCCGAACGCGTGGTCCATCGCGAGCGCCAGGGCGAAAGGCGTGATCCCCTGTCCCGCAAGGGATTCGGTGATCCAGTAGCCAGCAGTGGCGCTCAACAAGGCGCCGCGCTCGATGCTGGCGAGGTGCATCTGTCCAGACAGCACGCCATCGACCTCGACCACGAACGGCAGCATCCGGCCGGCCTTGGCTTCCCCGTCATAGGCCCGCACCAACTGCGGATAGGAGACAGTGCCACCGATCCGAGTCGGCGGGGTCGAGTCCCACGGGGCATTCCAGCGGGCGTTCTGCGACCTCAGCCGCAGGAACTCATTGCGATCGGCGCGAACCCGTAGCGGTCGCAACAGAATTCGGTGGCCATCGAACTCGCCGGCCACAGCGACGGGCCAATGCCGATCGCTCATCGGGGGTGGTCACCACCACGCACCTGATCCAGCGCATGGGCGAGAACCGGTTCAAGAACGGCCACCGCATCCCGGGCGCCGCCGGTCGAGCCGGGCAAGTTGATCACCAAGGTGTCGCCAGCCAGCCCGGCCACGCCGCGCGACAGCATGGCTGCGGGGACGCCCCTGGCCACCCCGGCCGCTCGAATCGCCTCGGCGATTCCCGGCACTTGCCGGTCCAGCAGCGGCGCGGTCTGCTCCGGGGTCATGTCACTGGGCGCCAGGCCAGTTCCACCCGTGGTCAGCACCACCGCGGGCGCGAGGGCGAGCGCCGCTTGCAGGGCCCGCCCAACCTCCAGCCCGTCGGGAACAACGACGGCGTCCCCCACGGCGAAACCCCATCCGCGCAGCGCTTCGACCAGGATCGGGCCGGAGCGATCTTCGTACGACCCCGCGGCAGCCCGCGTCGAACAGGTGATCACGACCGCGTCAGGCATCTTCGCGCCAATCCCCCGAGCGGCCACCAGACTTCGCCGTCACGCGTACGTCGGTGATGCGGGCATGCTTGTCGACCGCCTTGACCATGTCGATGAGAGCCAGAGCGGCGACCGCGACGCAGGTCAGGGCCTCCATCTCGATCCCGGTGCGGTCGGCGGTGCGGACCGTGGCGCTGATCGCCACTCGGTCGTCGAGGACAACCAGATCGACCACAACCGCGTGAACCGCGACGGGGTGGGCCAGCGGGATGAGTTCAGGAGTGCGCTTGGCGGCTTGCAGGCCGGCGATCCGGGCGACAGCGAGCGCATCGCCCTTGGGAACGGTGTCGTCGCGCAGCGCGGCGATCGCGGCCGCCGAGAGCAGAACGTCACCGCCCGCTGACGCCTCACGGGCGGTGATCTCCTTGGCGCTCACATCAACCATGTGAGCTGTGCCGTCGCCGCGTACATGGGTCAGGTCAGCCATCAGAAGCCCCCTCCTAGATCGACCACATCGAGCAGGTCACCGGGCTCGACCGCGGACATACCGGCCGGCACGAACGCCAGCGCGTCGGCCGCCGCCAGGCCGCCCATCAAATGGGACCCGGGTCCACCGGCCGGGATGACCCCGTTGGGAGTGAATCGCACCCGCGCCACCTGAGCGCGACCGTCGGGGGTGCGCCAGCCCTGCACGACGGGCGTACGCCGCCAGCCGATCTGCGCCGATCGGCCCGCCATCACCCGCAACGCGGGGGCGACGAACATCACGAAGGAAACAAGCGAGGAGACCGGGTTGCCGGGCAGCGCGAACAACGGGACTCCGTCGGCGACGAAGCCGAACCCCTGGGGCTTGCCCGGCTGCATCCGTACGGACCGAAACGCCACCGCTGAACCGCCGGCGAACGCATCCTTGAGCGGCTCGAACTCCCCCGCGCTGACCCCACCGCTGGTCACGATCGCATCGACGCGACCGAGCATGCTGCTGACGGTCGCCTGCACCGCGACGCCGGAATCACCACAGCGGGCGACCTCGGTGACCTCGAACCCGGCCTGTCGGGCGAGCGCCGCGAGCATCGGTCCGTTGGAGTCAACGATCTGGCCGTGCTCCAAGATCGTTGTCGCGGTGCGGAGTTCGTCGCCGGTGCTGATGATCCCGACGCGGGGTCGGGGATGCACGGTCACTTGCGTCACACCCGCCGACAGCAGAACCGGGATCCGGCTCGCGGTCAGCGCAGTGCCCGTCGGCAGAACGACATCGCCCGGTTCGACGTCCTCGCCACGTCGACGGATCGCGCCGCCAAGTGTCGCGGGGCGCTCGAAGACGACCGAGTCGCCCTCGAGCCGGGTGAGTTCCACCTGAATAACCGCATCGGCTCCCTCGGGTATCGGCGCGCCGGTCATGATCTTCCAGGTGGTTCCGGGCTGCAGCCGCGAGCGCCGGGTGTTACCGGCCGGGATCACGCCCCCGACGGGCAACGTGGTTCCTGCCACGGCAACATCGGCTGCGCGGACCGCGTAGCCATCCATGGCGGAGTTGTCGAAGCCGGGCAGCGAAACGGTGGCGATCACCGATTCGGCGACCACCAGGCCCTCGACCTCGGTGACCGGCGACACCGTTCCCGCCAGCGGGCGTACGGCGTCGGTCAGCAGGTTCTGGTAGTCGGCGACATCGATCATCCTTAGTGCTTCAACACCGTCTTGGGTGTTGCGCCAGCGGCTTCTTCGCTGTCCACCCACTCGCCGAGCCAGGAGCGGAAGTCTTCGCCGATGTCGCGGTGACGCACCGCAAGACGGACGACGGCCTTGAGGTAGTCTAGCCGGTCACCGGTGTCGTAGCGGTTGCCGCGGAAGATCACTCCGTGAACGCCGCCGCCGGGCGCACCCGAGGTCGCTTGCTCGAGCAGCGCGTCGGTGAGCTGGATCTCCCCACCACGGCCGGGCTTGGTGCGGGCGAGCACCTCGAAGATCGACGGGTCCAAGACGTAACGACCGATGACGGCGAGATTCGATGGCGCGTCTTCCGCCGCGGGCTTCTCCACCAGGGAGGTGACGCGCACGATGTCGCCCTCCCCATCGACCGGCTCCACCGCGGCGCAGCCGTAAAGGTGGATTTGATCGGCCGGCACCTCCATCAGGGCGATCACCGAACCACCGAAGCGGCCCCGTGCCTCGATCATCCGGTCAAGCAGGTGCTCACGCTCGTCGATCAGGTCGTCACCGAGCAACACGGCAAACGGCGCGTCGCCGACGTGTTGGCGAGCACGCAACACCGCGTGGCCCAAACCCAGCGGCTCGCCCTGCCGGACGAAGTGCACGTTTCCGAGGTCGGCCGATTTACGCACCCGGCGCAGCTTCTGTTCGTCGAGCTTGCGCTCCAGCGCAGCTTCAAGCTCCCAGTGGCGATCGAAGTGATCTTCCAGGGCCGCCTTGTTGCGCCCGGTAATCATCAACACGTCGTCAATCCCGGCGCGCGCGGCTTCCTCCACGACATATTGGATGGCCGGCTTGTCGACGACCGGCAGCATCTCCTTCGGGATCGCCTTGCTCGCCGGAAGGAATCGAGTGCCCAACCCCGCGGCCGGAATAACGGCTTTGAGAACTTTTCCCTGACGCGATGTGTCCATGACGAGCAGGCTAATGCAGGACCTTGCGCTAGTCGGTGCTTCTCCTGTGGGTCGCCTCGTAAGCGCTACCGAGCAGAATGGCTGAATGACATTCGAGTTGCCGGCAACCAAGGCCGAGGCGCGCAGGGTCATCCGCGAGCAGCGCCGGGCCCGCCGCGACAGCGGCGACACGGCCGGGCTCGCCGACCGCTACGCAGCCACCCTCCTGGGCTGGTTGGCGCAGCGAACGCCGGGAACAATCACCGCGTACGAGTCCTGGGCCACCGAGCCGCCGACCACGGGGCTGTTGCCGTCGTTGGCGCAGGCGGGTTGGCGGGTGTTAGTGCCGCTGACCCTGGCCGACCGCGATCTGTCCTGGCGCGAGTTCGGCTCCGAGGTGGACCTCGGCAAGACCGCGATCGCGACGGCCGACGTCATCGTGGTGCCGGCCCTAGCCGTCGACCTCGACGGCTACCGCCTTGGTCAAGGCGGCGGAAGCTACGACCGTACGCTCCCGCGCGCCCGCCCCGAAGCGCCCGTCCTTGCCATGGTGTTCGAGCAGGAAATCGTCGTACGGGTGCCGCGCGAACCGCATGACCGCAGGGTCGACGCGGTCCTAACCGCCTCCGCGGTGCGGCCGCTCGCCTGACAGAATTGGCCCAGACCCCCACCGCCGGTTCCCGGAAGGAGCACCTTCGTGACGCTCCTGCCCTGGATGTCCGGGATTCCCTCGATGTCCGGCGACGTTGCTGGCACCACCGGCTTCGACCTGCATGACCTGACGCTGTCGCTGCTGGTGGGCAGTTCCGTCTTGATCATCGCGGTGCTCGCCGTTCGACTGGCCGACCGCTCCGGCCTGCCAACCTTGTTGATCTACCTCGGGATCGGACTGGTTCTGGGCGAATCCGGCCTCGGACTGCACTTCTCCGACCCGTTAATGACCGAAGTTCTCGGCTATAGCGCGTTGGTGCTGATCCTCGCCGAAGGTGGTCTGACCACCGACTGGGGCAGCATCCGGCGCAGTGTCGGGCCCGCGCTGATGCTCTCGACGCTGGGCGTGGTCATCTCGGTCGCGGTGGTCGGGGTTTTCGCCCACTTCCTGCTCCACCTGAACTGGAACACCTCGTTGTTGCTCGGCGCGATCCTCTCCTCCACCGACGCCGCGGCGGTCTTCTCGGTGTTGCGGCGGGTCCCGCTGCCGCATCGCCTCACCGGCGCCTTGGAAGCCGAGTCCGGGTTCAATGACGCCCCGGTCGTGCTGCTCGTCAGCGCGCTGGCGATCGCCGGAACCCCCGGGGCAGACGCCCCCAGTTGGGGTCACGTGGCGCTGATGGCGGTCATCGAACTGGCTGGCGGCGCCGCGATCGGGCTGGCGCTGGGCTTCTTGTTCGGCCGTGTCATGCGGCGTACGGCGACCAGTTCTTCCGGTTTGTTCTCCATCGGCGTGCTGACCGTCTGCGTCTTGGCCTACTCGCTGTCCGATTTCGTCCACGCCAGCGGCTTCATCGCCGTCTACCTTGCGGCCCTCGTGTTGGGCAACATGCATCTGCCCCACCGACAAGCTGTGCGCGGGTTCGCCCAATCGATGGGTTGGCTGGCCCAGATCGGCCTGTTCGTGCTGCTCGGCCTGCTGGCGGCGCCATCGCGGCTGTCGACTCAGCTCTGGCCGGCGCTCGTCATCGGGCTGGTGCTGCTGCTCATCGCGCGGCCGCTGTCGGTGTTCGGGTCGATGAACGGTTTCGGGATCACCGTGCGGGAGCGGCTGTTCTTGTCGTGGGCCGGCCTGCGCGGAGCCGTCCCGGTCGTGCTCGCCACCGTTCCGGCGACTGTCGGCGACAAGAACACCGAGTGGATCTTCGACTTGGTGTTCGTGTTAGTGGTCGTGTTCACCGTGATTCAGGCGCCGACACTGCCCTGGGTTGCCCGCAAACTCGGGGTGGTCGACGAGTCGCATGTGGTGGATATTGAGCTCGAAGCGACCCCCCTGGACGAGCTGAACGCCGAGATGATCCAGGTGCGGATTGGCGATGAATCCCGGCTGCATGGCGTCGAGGTCCACGAACTGCGCTTGCCGAAGGGGGCGAACATCACGCTGGTCAAGCGGCAGGAGAGTTCGTTCGTTCCGACTCCGCGCAGTGTGCTGCATCGCGGCGACCAGTTGCTGGTCGTCACCCCCAGCGCCGTACGCGGCGTCACCATCCGCCGGATTCGCTCGGTCAGTGACGACGGCCGGATGGCGGGGTGGCTGCGCGGCAGCCGCTGAGCGGGCGCCGTACACTCTGTGTTCGTGCCCACGTACGCCTATGCCTGCCGAAACTGCCACCACCAGTTCGAAATCGTGCAGTCCTTCACGGATGAATCGCTGTCGACCTGCCCGGAGTGCAACGGCAGCCTGCGCAAGGTCTTCAACTCGGTGGGCGTGGTCTTCAAGGGCTCGGGCTTCTATCGCACCGACAGCCGCAACGGATCCACCGCCACGAGCCCGGCCGCTCCCGCTGCCGGTGCGAAGTCCGAAACGTCCAGCTCACCCTCGACTGACTCATCGTCGAAGAGCTCATCCGCCGATTCGTCCAGTTCGTCCAGTTCAAGCGGCTCCACCGGTTCTGCTGGGTCATCCGGTTCCTCCGGCTCCTCGAGTTCTTCCTCCAGCAGCGACAAGAAGGCCTGAACCGCCTCTTTCCACAGCCCTGCCCGCCGGGCGGGTTGTCCACCGGGCGCCGCCAGTTGGCCGTCGCCCCGTCGGTGGCCGCGCGTACTGTCTGCCGCATGAACGAAGCTCCCCGCGCCGAGATCGGTGTCATCGGCGGTTCCGGTTTCTACTCCTTCCTCGACAATGCGGTGCGCGTGCGCCCGCAGACCCCTTTTGGTGAACCGACCGACGACGTTGTCATCGGATCAGTGGCCGGTCGCAACGTCGCCTTCCTTGCCCGCCACGGCCAAGGCCACCGCTTCCCTCCACATCGGGTGAACTACCGCGCCAACCTGTGGGCGCTGCGTTCGGTCGGCGTCCGACAGGTGCTCGCGCCCTGTGCGGTGGGTTCTCTGCGCGCCGACCAAGGGCCCGGAACGCTGGTGATCCCCGACCAACTCGTCGACCGCACCTGGGGCCGCGCCCACACCGTCTACGACGAACCCGGCCCGGTCGTCCATGTCGGTTTCGCCGACCCCTACTGCCCCACCGGTCGCGCCGCGGCGCTCGCCGCGCCCTCCGACATGGCGACGATCGACGGCGGAACGCTGGTCGTGATCAACGGCCCACGGTTCTCCACGCGCGCCGAATCGCAGTGGCATCAGGCTGCCGGGTGGAGCGTGGTCGGCATGACCGCTTCCCCCGAAGCGGGGATCGCTCGCGAACTTGCTCTTTGCTACACCAATCTCTGCCTCGTCACCGACGCCGACGCCGGAGTTGAGGGCGACGCCGGTGTCACCCACGAGGAGGTGCTGCAGATGTTCGCCACCCGAATCGAAGACCTGAAATCGCTGGTTCGCGAGACGATCGTCGCGCTGCCGACCGGCGAGGCCGCCGCCGACTGCTCCTGCCGTCACGCTCTCGACGGCATCGAGTTGCCTTTCGAGTTGCCATGATCGGTGCGGCGGGCCTGCGCGGCGCTGGCCGGGAAGCACGGTGGAAACGTCGCCGGCTGCGCCACTGGTCCGCTGCCGCCCTGGCGCTCGTCGCCCTCTGGTCGCTGTGGGCAACGCTACGCCCGGCCCCCGCCGCGCAGCGCAGGGTGATCGTGGCCGATCGGGAGCTGGCCGCCGGCCATCGGATCACCGCCGCCGACCTGCAGACCGTCACCTGGCCCGCGTCACTGAAGATGCCCACCACCGCCGATTCCAGCGCATTGCTAGGTCGCCGGGTCACCTCCACCATCGCTGCTGGCGAGCCAGTCACCGTCCGTCGAGTCGACGGGCGACTCACGACCGCGCTCGGGGCCGACCGGGTCGCGTTCGTTGTGCCGCTGACCGACGGATCGCTGCTCAGTTATTTGCAACCGGGTGACACCGTCGATCTTTTCGGTGCGGGCCCGAGTTCCCACTCGGTGACCGGTGCGCATGTGATGTCCGTCACCGTTGCCACACCCGATGCAGCCTCACCGGCTTCGGTCATGGTGTCGGTGCCACGCTCACAGTCCGCGCAACTCGCGGCCTTGTTGACCACGGCCGCCGCCTCGGGCACAGCGGTGGTCGCCGCACTGCACGGCTCGGCTTAGCACAACGATTCGGGTCACGTCGGAGGTTCACGCCTGTTCCCTTGCGACAAGTCCGCTACTGTGACGGTCGCTCCAGAGCATCTAATCGTCTCGAGAAAGGGACAAAGCCGTGGATGGCTTCAAGAAATTCCTGTTGCAGGGCAACGTGATTGAGCTGGCCGTCGCGGTCGTTATCGCGACCGTCTTCGCAAAGGTCGTCGATGCGTTCGTCACCATCATCATGGACCTGATCGGCAAGGCCGGCGGCACGCCGGACTTCTCCTCCTACATGCCCGGCGGCGTTCACGTCGGGACCTTCCTCACCGCGCTCGTCGGCTTCATCATCGTCGCCGCCGTCGTCTACTTCGCCGTCGTCAAGCCGTACGAGGCCTTCAAGGCTCGCACCGTCAAGCCGGTCGAGGAAGGCGCCACGGAACTCGGTGTTCTCACCGAGATCCGCGACGCCCTGCGCGCCGGTCGCTGATCCAGCCCGGTTAGACGTCGAAACGGCGGGTATCCCTTCGGGGGTGCCCGCCGTTTCGGCGTTTGTGGGCAGTTACTTCTGAGCGGCTACTCGATCCGTCATTCCCAGTGCGGCGGCCGCTGGTCCTGCCACCACTGATCCGCCGCCCGCTCCTGCGCCGGCGGACGCACCACGGGCTCGTCGTCCTCATCCAGCGGGCGCGGCTCGGGACCGGGCTCTCCCCCGGTCGCCGGTCGGACCACCCGGCGGTGCCGACGGGGAGGTTGCTCAGTCACGTTCGGTGGCAGCGACTGCGGCCGCCTTCTCGATGACGCCGGTGAGTCGAGCAACCTCGCGAGCCGGATCACGGAAAACATCGCGGGCGCAGACCCGCTCGTAGTGCAGTCCGCGCTCTCGAATCTGCCGTGGCCGCACCACATCGCGGTCATAGACGCTGGGCACACATGCGACCGCGGAACTGTCGACGTCGATCGCGACTGCCGGGCTGCCAGGACGGTTCGGGTCCTCAACGATCAGGTCGACCACCGGTCGGGCCACGGTCGGGCCGGCATGAACGACCAGGCCCTCGGCGCGCAGTCGGTCCGCCAGATCGGCAACCACCGGCGGCTGCTGGGCTGCCTCGGCGACCACCGGAACCGGCCTGCTCAGAACGCTGCCGGTTGACGCCGTACGACGTCGGCGCCCGGCGTGACTGCCTGGCTCCGGCGATCCCACATCGCGCCGCGAGCCGCCCTCGGAGGCGTGGATCAGCAGGTCGCGCAGCAACTCCGCGCCTCGGGACCGCAACGCGGCGATCGCCACGTCGGCCGGGTGGAAGGAGGAGACGACGGTCATCCGGTGACCGGCGCGAGTGGTCGCCACCGCCATCCGTCGCTCGCCTCCGCGCACGAGCCGCTCGGCTGCTGCTCCAACAAGGGCACCAGCCGAATCGACCCGCACACCGCAGGCGAAGATCACCGCATCGCGGGTGTAGCCCTGAGCGCGGTCGACCGGCAAGATCCGCACCGGCTCGCGCCGGGGGGCGTGGAGCAAGAGCGCGAGCTGCGGGTCGGTGACTGCCCGCCGATTCAGGGCCGCACGAATCCGCTCGGCATGTTCGGTGGTGAGGGTGATGACCATCAGCGACTCGTCGGGGCTGTCGAGGCCATGGCGAACCACCAAGTCGCAGACGTGATCGATCTCACCCGCCACCGACCCGTCACTGGCGGCGACGTCGAGGCGAACGACCCGATCGGTGGTCGCGGAGGGGAACGCGCCCAGCCGGTCGGCGTAGATGTTGCTCCCGGCGAACGCGAACAACCGGGCGTCATGGGCTCGGTAGTGGGTGTTCAGCCCCAATGACGGGACCATCGGCCGCACCTCATCGAGCACCGACGGCACCTCACCCGACACGTCGATCTGGGAGCTGCTGGTGCCGGTGGCTAGGTCGAAACGCACCGGGGCGAGTTCGTGGCGGTCGCCGAAGAGCACCAGTTGCGCGGCGCGACTGATTGCGGGCACCGCAGCGGCGGTGCTCAGCTGGGACGCCTCGTCGATCATCGTCACGTCGAACCAGCCACCGCGCGGAATCACGCTCGGCACCAGGTAGGGGCTCACCGCCCAGCAGGGAGCGAGCGCCATCAGTAGTTCGGGGGCGACCGGCAGCAGCTCGCTCAGGCTCGCGCCGAAGGCCAGCCCCTGCCGCACGTCCCGCACCTGATCCGGAAGGCCGCGTACGACCGCCCGCAAGCGGGCGTCGACCCCCTCGCGTACGGCGCGGGCCAACGCTTCGCGGTCGGCGTCGTCAACGTCGGCTGCCTCATCGATGATGCGCCGGATGTCGAGTCCGACCGGCTCATCGGCGCCGCGATCCAGATGGGCCAACAGCGAAGTCCACCAGACGAATTCGAACTCATTTGCGACATGATCGGCTGGCACCTGCCGGTGGGCAAGGTCATCGACCAGCGGGCCGAGGCCCTGCGCCTGCAGGGCATCCAGCGAGCCGGCGATCTCCGGGATGATCTCCAGCCGGTCACGCGATCGGGCGAGGCGGCTGAGCCGGGCAGCGACCGCCTCGAACGGCAGGTCGAGCAGGTCAGCGTGATCGCGGGTCGACTCCAACCGCGCACTCAACCACTCCAGGTCTTCGCGCAGCCGTTCGTGGGCTGCGACCGCTCGGCTGAGGTTGTTGCCGATCGCGGGCCGGGAGCCCTTGCCGGCGATCTCACGCCATTGATCGCGCTGCTTCTTGGCTCGAACGAGAACGCCATGCAGCTCGGGCCGAGGGCCCGGTCGCAACAGGCTCTGCGCCTGATTGGACAGGCGCCGCCGGTCCATCATTCCTAGTTCCGTCGTGCTCTCGCGACGGTATTCACGGTTGCCTGTGGCGGCCGCGAGGTCAGACAGCGGTGCCTCGAAGACCTCGGGGCGGAACACCTCGAGGGTGGCCGCGATGTGTTGCATCAGATCGAGGCTGCGCTCCTCGTCTCGCATGGTCTCCGGGGCGGGCAGCCCGACCTGATCGAAGAGTCCGTCGATCAAGCTGCGGTGCTCGGCCAGGCGTCGATCGGCAAGTTCGGTGACCAGATCAAGAGCGCGCGCGGCCTGTGTCGGCCCGACGATGTCGGCGCCGAACCAGGGATCGTTCTCTCCGCTCGTCGGCCAGGCACCACGGCGGGCGACCTCAACCAGGCGGCCACCGGCTTGGGCCCGTTGGTTCGCGGACAGCGCAAGCAGGTCATCGGACCCCAGACGCACGTGGGAGCGCGGCGCCGGACGCAACCGGCCCAGCTCGGTGATCCGGTCGAGAGCTTCACGGACCGACACACCCCACGGGGCGTGTGGTGCATGCAGGCCCGCGTGATGGTCCTCCAGCCGGGTGGTGAGGTGGTCGACAGCCGGCCGGGCGGTTCCGGCGGCGCCCTCGGTGGCAAGGGCCTCCTGGATTCGCCGGTTGAACAGATCAGCGAGCTCGTGGGAGGGCTCGCCGTCACGCAGGTGGATGACCAGGTCCCCCAGGCCGACCGCGTCGAGGCGGTGCTGCACCGCGCCGATCGCGGCCTGCTTCTGCGCGACCAGGAGCGCCGGGCGCCCCTGGGCTGCCAACGCAGCGACGAGGTTCGCAATCGTTTGGGTCTTGCCGGTTCCGGGAGGTGCATCGACGGTGAGCTGCGCACCAGCAAGCACCGCGTGGACGACCTCATCCTGGGCCGCGTCTGCGGGCAGAACCCCGTCGTGGCGCACCACGGCTGCGGCGTCGTACGGCGGTGGAACCGCGGCAACCAGATCGGCCGCTTCGCGATCGCCGGCGATCGCACCGATCATGGGGTGGGCCGTCAGCCCGCCGATGTCGCCCATCAGGTCGGCGACCATGGCGGACTTGGCCAGGTTCACATTGCCCAGCTCACGACGCCGTTCGATCCGGAATCCGGGCAGGCCCGCGCTCGCCCGAGCGATCTCCTCGAACACCTGGCGCGGCTCGGACCACGAACCGGCCTGCGCCAGGGCGGTGAGGCTCTGGACGTCTAGGTCGCCAGCGCCCTCCAGTCGCAGATAGGTCAGCAGGACCGGGTTGACCAACACATCCTCGCCGAGCGTGATCAACATGTCGTCTGGGCTGCCAGTGATCGGACCGAGACCGACGCGGCGCAACAACACCGGAGCATAAGCCGGGCGCCCTTGCTGGTCGGTCGCGTCCCAGCGGGCAACGCCAACCGTCAGGTGGGCCGTGGCCAGACCGCGTTCCTCGGCCAGTTCCTCGGCGACCGCCTGCACCCGCCGCAGCCGGCGGGAGGCCTCTGCGAACGCGTACGACTCCCGCACCAGTTCGGACAATCGCGCCGAGCGGGTTGAGAAGAGGCGAGCCGTTCCGCCCGGGTGGGCGGACGTCAGATCAAGACCGGGACCGTCGTCGGAGGCCCACAGGAGCGTGTTGGGTCCGCCCAGCTCGACGAGTTCCTGGCGCCAGGATCGAACGGCGGCGGAGACAGATTCGGTGTCGGCCACGTCAGCTGCGGTGCAGGAAGGCGTCGATGAACACAGTGGCGATCTCCGATGGGCTCTTGGTGACGTACGACAGGCCATCGGTCGCGGTGGCGATCTGGCGTAGAGCGCCCGGGTCGGTGTCGGCACCCATCGCGATCAGCACCACCTTGACCGGTTTCTTAGGGTTGTAGACCTTGCCGAGGTTGGTCAACAACTGTTGAAGGTTGAGGCCGCCGTCGGGGTCGTCATTCTTCCCGTCAGTCAGCACCACCACCGAGTTGATGAAACCGGGGCGGTAGGAAGCGGTCTGCGCCTGATACGCGGCCCAAATCGTGTCGTAGAGACCAGTGTCGCCGTTGCGGGCGACCAAGCCCGGCATCTTGTCGAGCTGCTTGATCAGGTCGGCCTTATGCGCGTTGCCCGCGACGGTATTGCCGATCTCGGCCACCGTCGGCGCCAGCTTGAGGTAGTCGACGCCCTTGCCATTGAGGTTGCTACTGAAGGCCCACGCGCCGATCTGGGTGGTGCCCGGCAACGCGTTCAGCGCCAGCTTGGCTGTGCTGATCAGCAGTTGGGCGCGGGTCTGACCCGGCTGCACCAAGGTCGACATCGACCCGGACACGTCGACCAGCACCAACATGCGGGCATCTTCGGCAAGGTCATCCCACGACTTCAGCGTCGAGACCTCATCGGCCGGGGTCAACGGCGTGACCTTCTTGACGTCAGCGGCGACCGGCGAGCCAGCTGGGGCTCCGCCGCCGGGAACCCGGAAGCCGGCGGTGGTCAGATCGGTCTTGGCCTCGGGCGACTTCAACGCGGCAAACAGGGCGCTCACCGCTCCCGCGGGGGCGGGGGTGCCCTTCACCGGTTGCACGAACGGGTAGTCGAGCTCGGGCACACCCTCGGTCGGCACCAACACCTGCAACTGCTTGTCAGGGTTGTCTTTGTTGAAGGCCATCAGCTGCTGTTCGGACAACGGGTAGGCACGCGCCGACGAGGCACCCTCCGTCGCCTTCTGCGCGATGGTCTGCGTCGACACGCTCGCGCGGCTGAGTCGGATGATCGCCTGCAGCAACGTGGTGCGGGCGTCGTGGGCGGTGGTCGAGCGGTTCGCAACACCCATCGCTTCGAGCGCGCTGGCCGAGGACGAGACGTCCTGCACCGACACCGGCAAGTCGGCTGCCGAGAGGAACTGCGCCCAGGTAGGGGTCCGGCTGAACCCAGCACGAGCGGTCTGCGACTGAGGAACCCCGATCACAATCGGGCTGCTGGCGACCGAGCCACTGTTGTTGACCCAGCCCGTTCCGAGCTTCGCTGTGGCGTCGTTGACCCAGATCGAGGAATCGGGGATCCAGACGTCCGGCAGTTCGGATCCCCCGGTCTTGACCAGGTCGTTGACGCTCTGCCCGGAGCGGGAGCTGACGATGTAGTCCGCGCAGACTGCGGGGTTCTGTTCGAGGTTTTGCACCTGGCGGAACACGACCGGATACATCTCGGCGGCGACCGCAACCTGAACCTTCGGGGGGTTGGGGCAGCTCGCCGTCGTGTCGCTGCTCTTGACGAGGGCTGAAACGCCTGCCGTCGACCCGATCAGCAGCGCAAGAAGGCCCGCGCCGGCGGCCACCTTCTTGTTTTGGCTCGGACGGGATGTCGGGTTGGGCTCGGGTTCACTCATCGAGACGGTAGGTTACCTGGCGTCCCCTGGGAACAGCGCGTTCTGCCACCAGTCGGGCGCCGGGGAGGGTCAGTTGCGAACGGGAGAACTCCGCATGCTCGAGAAACTGAAACAGCTACGGGGGCGCCGCCAGGAGCCCACCCGTCCGCCGCGCGACGACGAAGACGACATGACGGCGCCCAAGACCAAACGGCCCCCCAGGTTTGTTGCCAGCAGCGCTGGCGTCGCTGTCGCACGCACTCCCAACGAAGGTGTTGACCGCGCCATGGTCATCGGCCGTGGCCTGCGATGGAGCGCCGGCTGGGCCCTTCGTACGATCCTGATCCTCGTTTCGCTGACGCTGTTGCTGCGGCTGCTGGGCCAGTTCTGGTCAGCGCTGCTGCCGATCTTCATCGCGCTGGTGGTCTCGACTGTGTTGTGGCCGCCGACTCGCTGGCTTCGCAACCACGGTTTCCCGCCGGCTCTCGCCGCGGCCACCACGATGCTGGGAACGATCGCCTTCGTTGGCGGGGTCATCACGATCATGGCTCCGACCGTCAGCTCGCAGTGGCCCGAACTGACCAAGAAGTCCATCGATGGTGTCGCCAAGGTGCAGACCTGGCTGCAGGGTCCGCCGCTGAACATCAAACCGAGCCAGATCGACAACGCGGTCGCGGCCATCACCGAGAAGATGCAGGCGTCCGGCGACAAGATCGCCTCGGGGGTGTTCTCCGGCGTTTCGGTGGCCAGCGAGATTCTGCTGACCTTCGTCGTCTCGCTGATCCTGACGTTCTTCATGATCAAGGACGGTCCCCGCTTCCTGCCCTGGTTGCGCTCGATCGTCGGTCGCGGCGCGGGCTCGCACTTCACCGAGCTGCTCGGCCGGATCTGGCAGACGCTTTCCGGTTTTATCCGCACCCAGGCGCTGGTGAGCGCTGTTGACTCGCTCTGCATCGGCATCGGGCTAGTCGCCCTGCGGGTGCCCCTGGCCGCACCGTTGGCGGTCATCACCTTCTTCGGTGGATTCATCCCGATCGTCGGTGCCACCATTGCGGGCGCGTTGGCTGTGCTCGTCGCGCTGGTCACCAAGGGCCTGACGACCGCGGTGATCGTCTTGATCATCGTGATCGCCGTGCAGCAGTTGGAAGGCCACATCCTCCAGCCGTTCCTGCAGAGCCGGTCGATGGAACTGCACCCAGCAATCGTCCTGCTCGGCATCGCGCTCGGTGGCAACCTCTACGGCATCGTCGGGGCGTTCTTCGCGGTTCCGGCTGCGGCGACCATTGCGGTGACCATGCGATATCTGGGTGAACAGATCGACCTGCGCACCGGCGACCTGTCGCCCGACAAGCTCGAGCCGCTGACACCGGAGGGACGTTACGCAGCGGAGCAAGCCGCCAAGGACGTCCACCCGGGGGTCAAGCCGGACCTGGTCGACACAGTCGCGGACCTCTGACCGGAGCGCGGTTGTCCGCCACTTCGGTGGCGTGTCTTCAGCGGTTTGGCGGACAACCGCGGCAACCCGGCCGCCGCTTGCCGTTTACACTCGACTTCGCCCCGCCCTCGTAGCTCAGGGGATAGAGCACCGCTCTCCTAAAGCGGGTGTCGCATGTTCGAATCATGCCGGGGGCACTGAGCATCGCCCAGTCTTCGACGATGGAACGCACCCGGTCATGGGTCTGTCAGATTTTCTGTGTAGCTGGCTTGGTCCGTCGAGCTCAGGATGCTGGCCGACCTGACCGAGAACGAGCAGTCAGTGGCGCTCAAAGTCCTGCAGAACATGGTCCAAGCAGTGCACTTCCCGGAATGAGCGCGGCCACCTGGTTGGATCAAGCCATGACCAATCGCGCCCAGCAACAGGCCGTGAAGGCGTACGCCGCGCAGTACCCCGACATCGAGGGCGCCACGGCGCGCTTCCTGACCCTGATCACCTCGATCATCGACGACGCCGGCATCAACTACTTGTCGATCACCGGCCGCGCGAAGACACCGTCATCTTTCGCCGGCAAGGTCGCCCGACGCCCGGATGAGTTCACCGATCCGCTGCGAGACGTCACCGACCAGGTGGGTGTGCGGGTCATCACCTACGTGCAGAGCGACATCCAAGCGGTGGCCGCCCTGCTGACCGAACAGTTCACCGTTCTCGAGGACCGCGACCTCGGTTTGGAGGCCGCCGGCGAGGGCCGGTTCGGCTACGCCAGCCGGCACCTGCTGGTGTCGAACAGCAAGGACGCAACATCGTACGAACCGCTGCACTGCGCCTCGGTGCAACTTCGTACGGTCCTGCAACACGCCTGGGCGGAGTTCGAACACGACGCGCGCTATAAGGGCGATGTTCCAGCCGAACACGCCGCGGACCTCGACCGTCGCTTCACCCTGGCCGCCGGACTCATCGAGCTCACCGACCGGGAGTTCTCGACCATTCGGGACCGGCTGCAGTCCGGACTGGGCGAGCGCGTCGAGGTGATGAGTGGCGAGGCCTCCATCAGCGCGCGGGACCTCGCAACCTTCCTCGCGGGCCGTTACACGGGCTCCGGCTTCTCCCGCACCGAGCACTACGCACTGTCGGCGCAGCTGCTCACCGAACTCGGGATCACCTCGATCGAGGACCTCAGCGAGACCCTGAACGGCGTCGACACCGAGGCGATCATGCGCTCGATGGGCTACCGCTATCCGCCTGGCGCCGCGCGCCGACTGGATGACGACCTGCTCGCGTCCTTCCGGGAGCGCTACGTCGGCCTGCCCGGCAACGCCGAGCGGCAGGCCGCACTGCGTGGACGCCTGCAGCGCATCCCCAGCCGGTAGAGCCAACCGGTATAGCAAGCCAGTAGAGCGTCGCGAACGCTCAGGCGGGCGTCTCGCGCAGGCGTACGAATCCGCCTTGCAGGAGCGGCACCTTAGCCTCGGGGTCTTCCTCCACGTGGAGGTGGATCTCCGCGCCGTCGAACGCTCTGATCAGGTGCGGGGTGCTTCGAAACCGCCCCAACTGCAGGATCACGAAGTGTTTGCCGACCGGAATTTCGAACACCGAATCGTCGTCAGCGAGGGTGCCGATCACTGTGTCGCCGAGGCAGACGACACGCTCGGGTGAGGCGAACTCACGGTGGATGTGAAGAGTGGCAGGCATGTCACCGATCTCCTTTCCGTTGGGGCTTCTTTCACCGTACTCGCGGTTGGCCGGGCTGGAAATGGGCAGAACAGTCCGAGACGTGGACGCGTCGGAACTGATACTTGATTAATGCAATCCTTGCGTAATGCATGATTTCTGGAGCGAGAGTGACCCTCGGGTTGCCGCCCTACAACAGCTGACCCGCACCTGCGTCAACCTGGCCACCCAGACCGCCGAGGCGCAGGGAGCCGTGAGCCTTCCGCAGATGCGGCTGCTGCTCACCGTTGCCGGAAACCCGGGCGTTTCCTGCGCCGATCTCGGCCACGAACTCGCGATCAGCGCCTCGGCGATCTCCCGGATGGCCGATCGACTCGTCGAGACCGGCCACCTCCAGCGGGAGCGTTCGTCGGCCAGCCGCCGGGTCGTGGTGTTGGAACTGACCGACCACGGCCAGGAATGCGTACGAGCGGTGTTGAGTCACCGGGCCGCGATCTTCGAGCGCGCGCTGGACGCCCTGGGCGACTCCGCCGAGCAGATTCTGCGCAGCGCCGAACTGCTGGCGCCCGCCCTGCACACCGAACTCACCGGCGAGGCCGCGCAATGAACCGTCAGCGCCCCACCGGACCGAAGGCGTTGGGCGACTTCAGTGTTACCCCGCGCGTGCTACTGCTCGTTGGACTCTCGGTGCCCGTCGGCGCACTCGCGGCCGGCGCGGCATGGGTGCTCCTGCGGTTGATCGCACTGGTCACGAACCTGGTGTTCTACGGACAGTTCGCCACCGAGATGCGGGCGCCGGGCGCCATGCACCACCCGTGGTGGCTCATCCTCTGCGCACCCGTCATCGGTGGGTTGATCGTCGGGGTGATGGCCCGTTATGGATCGGAGAAGATCCGCGGTCACGGCATGCCCGAGGCGATCGAGGCGATCCTGGTCGGCGGCAGCAGGGTGCAGCCGAAGGTGGCAATTCTCAAGCCGGTGTCGGCTGCGATCAGCATCGGAACAGGTGGCCCGTTCGGCGCCGAAGGCCCCATCATCATGACCGGTGGCGCGGTCGGTTCGATCCTTGCCCAGCATCTGCACCTCACCGCCGACGAGCGCAAGACCCTGTTGGTGTCCGGCGCCGCGGCCGGCATGGCGGCCACCTTCAACACCCCGCTCGCGGCCGTGTTATTGGCCGTCGAACTGCTGCTCTTCGAGTGGCGGGTTCGCAGCTTCGCTCCGGTCGCGACTGCAGTGGTCGTCGCCGACCTGATGCGGGTGCCGCTGCTCGGCGGAACGCCAATCTTCCCTGTACACACTCTGGTCAGCAGCATCGCGCCGACCACGACGGTGCTGGCCGTGCTGGTCGGCATCACCGGCGCCGCCCTCGCTTACGTCGCCACGCGGCTGGTTTACGCGGCCGAGGACGCCTTCGCCCGACTGCCGTTCCACTGGATGTGGTGGCCCGCGGTCGGCGGCGCGATCATCGGCATCGGCGGTCTGATCCAGCCCCGCGCGCTCGGAGTCGGCTACGACGTCATCGACGAGCTCCTCACCGGTCGCGCGACGCTCGGTCTCATCATCAGCCTGCTGGTGGTCAAGACCGCGATCTGGAGCCTGTCGCTCGGGTCCGGGACATCGGGCGGGGTGCTCGCACCGATCTTCATGATCGGCGGGGCGCTCGGTGCGCTCGAAGGGATGGCGCTCCCCCACGTGTTCCCCGGGTTCTGGGCGATGCTCGGGCTCGCGGCCGTGGTCGGCGGCGTCATGCGCTCGCCGCTGACCGGGGTGATTTTCACCCTCGAACTCACCCACGCCTGGGTCGCGCTGCTGCCGCTGATCGTGGTGTCGGTGACCGCCTATCTGATCTCCGCACTGACGCTCCCCCGGTCGGTTCTGACCGAGAAGATCGCCCGCCGTGGACTCCATCTCACCCGCGACTACGTCACCGATCCGTTGGAGACCTTCCTGGCCGGCGACGTCGCGCGAGCCGTCGATCTGGCGGGCGCCCCCGCGACCGCACCCCACGTCTTGGAACGTGCCACCTTGCGCCATGTCGCGAACGAGATGGCGGTGAACGACGCGGACCTCGCGGTCGTGGTCGACCGTACGGGCCGGGCCACCGGGCTCATCGGCTATCCAGAACTGATGGCCGCTCGTCTGCACGACCTCACCGAGGACACCGAACGGCAGCGGCACCTGGCACTCCCGAGGCCGTGGTTGCGGGCGCGGGTCTGAACTTCGGGTCAGCTCTGCTCGGCCGCGGCGTCGAGCAACAACTGAAGTTCCGCCACGGCCCAATCGCAGATCTGTTGCGGGTTGGCCACCAGGTCGGGGCAACTGGTGATTCCGAGATGTAGTTCGTCGCGATAGCCGAGCAGGGTGATGTTGAGCCCCAGGCCGTCGGTCACCACCGACACCGGGTACATCGACTCCACCTCGGCGCCGGCCAGATAGACGGTGCTGCTGCCGCCAGGAACGTTGGAGATGACCAGGTTGAACGGGCGTACGGCGCGGAAGATCCCGGTTTCGAAGACCGCCCGAGCGGCCGTTCCCAGGATCACCGGCGGAGCGAACTCCAGAGCCGACATCAGCACCTTCGGTGAAAGCGCGCCGCCCGACTTCTTCGCGCCGGAGGTGAAGCTCTTCGACCGGCGCAGTCGCTTGGCTGGCACCTCCAGGTGCGTCGGCAGCGTGGTGAGCATCGCCGTCACCGAATTGCCGCCACCGCTGCGGCGGGCCTTCACCGCAACCGGCACCATCGCCACCAACGGCTGGTTGGTGACTCCGCCGTCCTCCAGCAGCCAGCGGCGCATCGCGCCAGCCATCACGGCCATCACCACGTCGTTCACCGAACACTCGAAGGCGTTCTTCACCGTTCGGATATCGGTCAACGACAGGTCCGCGATGCCAACCCGTCGCCGGCGAGTGATTGCCGCATTGAAGGAGGTCACCGGGGTGCGCAGGGGCAACCCCTCACCGACCTCGGCAAGACCGCTGGCACTCTTGCCGCGCAACGGATTTCGTACCTTGATCACGCCACCCAGCGGGTTCCACGCGGCGAGACCGCTGACCAACGACCAGGCATCGGCCGGACGCTGAACCAGACCGATCGTTGACCGGGCGAGCAAGTGGGCGCTCGACGGCGGACGCTGCGGCCGGTAGGGCAAGCGGTCTGGATGGGTGTATTCGCGCTGCGGATCGATGAGCGCCGACATCACTTCCATCCCGGCGACGCCGTCGATCATCACGTGATGGGACTTGGTGAAGACCGCGACACGTCCACCTTTCAAACCACTGATCAGATAGGTCTCCCATAGCGGCCGGTGCATATCCAGCGGTCGCTCATGCAGCCGCGCGACCAACTCCAGCAACTGCTCGTGGGTGCCCGGACCCGGCAGCGCGCTTTCCCGGACGTGGTAGGTCAGATCGAAGCGATCATCATCGACCCAGTAGGGCCGGTCGACGCCGAACGGCACCGTCGCCAGTCGCTGCCGGAACATCGGGACCCGCGGGATCCGCTCGTCGATGAACGACCGGATATGACCCAGATCGAAGGCGCCGTCGAAACCGGAGGGGTCCAGGATCATCAGGCTGCTGATGTTCCCGGTCATCCGGGCGTTGTCCAGACCGAGGAATGCTGCGTCGAGCGATGAAATCTGCTTCACGCCGCGACCTCGGCGGCGTTCAGCCAGTCACGGATAGCGGCAACGGTTCGCTCGGGGTGTTCCAGCATCGGCACATGTCCGGTGTCAGCCCACTCCAGATAGGTCCAGCCCGGGTTGCCGAGCGCGGCCCACCGGGCCGCCTCGACCGGGACCAGCCGGTCTTGGGCACCATTGATCAGCAGCACCGGCGCGGTGATTCGTCGGTAGCGCGCCATCACCCGTTCATGCACCAACAACTCCCGGACCATCGTGCGTGCCGCGACCGCGAGCGACCTGACGGCCTCAGGGAAGGCGCGCCGTAGCTGGGCAAGGTCGACATGCGCGTCGGTCAACGGCTGGTTGTGCCGGGTCCAGTCGGCGAAGCAGATCTGCAGCACCGTCTCAACCTCGGCCTGCGCCGAGATCGGCCGCTTGCGCGCCCGCGCCACCCCACCTCGTACGGCGGGGGTCAGCAGGGTGCGAAAAGCGCTGATCTGTCGCCCGGGATGACGGCGGGGCACCGGCATCGCCGGGTCCAGCAGGACCATGGCGCGCACCAGGTCGGGATGCTGATCGGCGACCATCGCGCTGATCAAACCGCCCATCGAGTTGCCGACCAACACCACCGGTTCGCCGACGACCTCCTGGATGAAACGGCGTACGAGGTCGACGTTCGCCCGCACCGCCGACGAGCGCTCGATCGCCCGGGTCAGCCCGTGGCCGGCGAGGTCCACTGCGTAGGCGCGACGTCCGGTGCGCAACTGCTGCCCGATCAACGCCCAGTTGAGCGCGCACCCGCCGAGGCCATGAACGAACAGGTAGGGGGTTCCATCGCCGTTGCCGTCGGCCGCGGCGCCGAAGTCGAGATAGGCCACCTCTCCCCCGAGGTCGACCACCCGATAAGCGGCTCCCCAGGGCTCGGCCAGCTGCGGTAACGAACTGTCAGGCGACATCTGAGACTCCATGGGGGTCGTCGGCGGAGGGGAAGAAGGGCCGCAACACCGCCGGCGCTGTGAACGGCTGCCACTGCCCCTCGGGCTGGGCCAGGCGGTCGGCGATCGCGTAGAACACCTGCGGGTCGAACCCGATGGAGAGGTGACTCGAGAGCGTCCGGATGTTCTCCGCGAGGGCGGTGGTCGGCTCGACGCAGTGCTGCCACGCGACGAAGCCGTCTTCACGAGAGTAGAACGAAGTGGACGGCACCGACAGCGGCAACCGGCTGCGCCCGGTGATGCTCACCGATTGCTCGTCAGCGGCCATGTGCAAATGGCTGAAACGATCGTAGAAGGGCTCGACCCGTGATTGTTTGACTCGCTGCAGTCGATAGGGCGAAGCAAGGGTGATGACCTGTCGAACGTGGTCGGGGAATCGGTGGGCGAGTTCCCGCGCGAAAATCCCCCCGAGGCTCCACCCGATCAGCGACACCTTCGCCCCGCGGCGGGCAGTGATCCGTTCCACCGCGGCGGGCAGTTCGGCCAGGACGGCCGCGGTCGGGCCGACATTGCGGCCGAGATGCCAGCCGTACGGGTGATAACCGCGACAGCGCAGGAAGCGGCGCAGCGGAAGGGTCGTGATGTCGCCCGCGCCAAGGCCCGGCAGAACCAACACGGGGTGGCCGTCGCCCTTCGGGGCGACCGGCAGCAGGGGTGCCGCCGCCATCATCATCTGCAAGCCGACCGCCGCTCGCGGCACCTCTGCCGCGAACCGCAACGCCGACGGCGCCTTGGCGATCAGATCAACCAGATCGACCGGTGAGACCGGCAGCACCTGGGGCTCGGACTCGGCGGTCACGATTTTCCACCCGACTCTCGACGACTTCGGCGAAATGGCTCATCGCAGGTTACTCACGCGTTCGAGCCGTCGGGGAGCTTTCGATCACGTCGATGTCCTGGCGTCCGCTCCTCGGTCACTGCTGCGGCGACCGGGGATCTGTTGTCAGAGCGGGACGTTCGCACCCATGATCACGGTGCGCTCCTCCGGGAGGCGGAAGTACTGCACCGGCGTAGCCGCGTTGTGGGCCAAGCCGATGAAGACCCGCTTGCGCCACTTGGGCATCGAGTTGTCGCTCGACAGGTGCACGCTGATCCGGGACAGGAAGTAGGTCACGTCGCCCGCGTCGAAGTCGACGCCCATGTCGCGAGCCCGCTCCAGCGCCGCCGGAACGTCCTGGTCGTCTTGGAAGCCGAACCGCAAGGTCAGGTGGGTGATGTTGTCGAACGGGTCGCCCAGGTCATCGATCACCACGCGCTCGTCGGCCGGGACGTGCGGGACGTTCTCGGAGTGGGTCGAGACGATGAGCACGTTCTCGTGAATCACGTGGTTGAACGACGCGTTCTCGCGCAGCGCCAGCGGCGCGGTGATCTTGTTGGGGTGCAGGAAGACCGCTGTGCCGGGCACCCGCATCATCGGGTTGGCGTGGAATGCGTCGAGGAACGGCCGCAACGGCCCTTCCTTCAGCTGCCGCCGCTCGGTGACGATCACTTGTCCGCGAGCCCAGGTGAACATCAGCGCGGCGACGGTCGTGGCGATCAACAGGGGCAACCAGCCGCCGGTGGCGACCTTGGCCAGGTTCGCGGTGCAGAAGATGATCTCCAGCGGGATGAACAGCAGCGCGACCAACGCGATCCGCCAGCGCGGCCACTTCCAGCGCGCATCCGACAACACCAGGAACATCACGCTGGTGATCAGGAACATGCTGGTGACGGCGACGCCATAGGCGGCGGCCAACCGCTCGGAGGACTTGAAGGTGACAAGCAGCAGCATCACACCGCCGAACAGCAGCCAGTTGATCACCGGCAGGTAGATCTGGCCGCCCTCGCTCTCGGAGGTGTGGCGCACGGTGAGCCGCGGCAAATAGCCCAGCCGCTCCGCCTGCCGCGACATCGAATAGGCGCCGGAGATGACGGCCTGCGAAGCAATCGTGGTGGCCAACGTGGCCAGCACGACCAGGGGCAGGCTTGCCCAGCTCGGCGCCATCCGGAAGAACGGACTGTCGATCTTGCCGGGGTCGGCGAGGATCATCGCGCCCTGCCCCAGGTAGTTCAGGGTCAGCGCCGGCATCACCAGGAAGAACCAGGCGCGGCTGATCGGCGGGCGCCCGAAGTGACCCATGTCGGCGTACAAGGACTCGGCGCCGGTGATCGCCAAGACGACCGAACCCATCGCGATGAACGCGATTCCCGGATTGTGAACGATGAACTCGATGCCGTACGACGGTGACAACGCCCGCAGGATCTGCGGGTTGTCGATGATGTGGGGCAGCCCGAGCAGACCGACGACGACGAACCAGACCACCATGACCGGTCCGAAGGCCCGGCCGATCACCGTCGTTCCGAACCGTTGAATCGTGAACAGCACCACGATGATCACGCAGGCGATGGGCAAGACCAGATGGTCGACACTTGGCGCGGCGATACCGACACCTTCGACCGCCGACAACACCGAGATCGCTGGCGTGATCACCGAGTCGCCGTAGAACAGCGCGGCGCCGATCACCCCCAGAGTCACGATCACCTTGAAACGTTTGCCGCCCGGTTTCACGCTGCGGCGGGTGAGGTGCGAAAGCGCCATCACGCCGCCCTCGCCGTCGTTGTCGGCGCGCAGGATGAAGACGATGTATTTCACGCTGACGATGCCGGTGATCGACCAGAAGACCAGCGAGATGATGCCGAAGACGTCGAATGAGGTCGGCTTCACCGCCCCGTGGTGTTCGCTGAATACCGCCTGCATCGCGTAGAGCGGGCTGGTGCCGATGTCGCCGAAGGCGACGCCTAGCGCGCCGATCATCATGGCGAAACCACCGGCTTTGTGCGCGGCGCCCTTGCCGGACTTGGTTGCTGTCACTCGCGACATTGTGCACCCCCAGTCGGGGTGTTGCAGGCCAGCCGAACCTACGTGACGCAGGTCATCGCCCGAAGGGTCGCGGCAGAATGCGCAACGGCCCGCCCCGCCGCAGCGGAACGGGCCGTTCAAAGCTCCGAGGGAGCTTGGCAATCAGGCGCGCAGGTAGCCCGTGGGGGTGTCCCAGATCGGCTGCAGGCGAACGCTCTGGCCCGGGTAGGGCGCAGCGATCATCTTGCCGCCACCGACGTAGATGCCGATGTGGTGAGCCGGCGAACCGAAGTAGACCAGGTCGCCGGGCTGGGGGTTGCTGACGTGACGCATCGCGGCCACCTGGGCGCTCGCGGTGCGCGGGATCGAGATGCCCGCCTGGGCGAAGACGTACTGGGTCAGACCCGAGCAGTCGAAGCCGGACGGCGAACTGCCACCGAACACGTAAGGAACGCCGATGTAGCGCGACGCGATCGAGACGATGCCGCCGGTGGCCGGGGTGTTATCAACCGTCGAGGTCGTCTTCGGCGCCGCGACCTTCGCACGAGTGGTCGTAGCGACCTTCGTACGGGT
This sequence comes from Calidifontibacter terrae, assembly GCF_054778835.1. Taxonomy (NCBI): domain Bacteria; kingdom Bacillati; phylum Actinomycetota; class Actinomycetes; order Micrococcales; family Dermacoccaceae; genus Calidifontibacter; species Calidifontibacter terrae. The sequence goes on along the minus strand of NZ_BAAGZF010000007.1, from coordinate 499,231 downwards.
CGTGGTGGCCGTCGCACGCGCGGTGGTGGCGCTGTGTCGGGTGGTCGACTGAGCCTGCGCCGGACGCGTTGCCGACTGGGTCGGACGCTGGCTCGATCGCGAGACCTGCGTGGTGGCGGCTGCCGGGGTGGTCTTGGCGTGCTGCTGGGCGACCAGTCGCTTGGCGTAAACCAGGTTCAGCTGCGGGGCGGCGGCAGCGGTCTGCTGCAGCGATGCCGGGCGAGCCTGCACCACAGCGGCGGCGGCCGGGGCCACCTGCGCCGGAGCGGCGGTCATCGAAACATTGCCGGTGGCTGCAACAGCGGTGTTGCTGCTCGCCGCCGCGGTGGCTGCGATGCCGCCAGCAGCGGCCATCAGGGCGGTGGCCCGAACGGACGTCGTGAACTTGGTGGGCGAGGTATGGCGCCCACGGCTAGCAAAAAAAGACACAGTAAAGCCTCTCGTGCGCCTACGAGGTGAGCTGTCGGGCTCGGGGGGAGGTTTCCACCGGCCGCTGCGCGCACGTCTCCCCCGAATTCGGTGCGGCACAACGACTTAGCCCCAAGGACGAACCAAGGTCCGCCCACAATTGGGTCCCCCGCTCCTGCCCGCGGGTTGCATAACTCCGACCGGACGGGCAGGACTCGGCTACACCCGGTGGGGCCATCCCTGGTGGGACGACCGTCGTCGAGGCTAACTGAGGCACCCCTCCAGCACCCAAACGAGCGGGCTGGCTGTGGACAAGATCACGTTTATCCGCCGGCGGTCGGAACTCTCGACGGAGCAGTGTCAATCAGACGTCGACGAAGACGTGGTGGGCGACATCCAACGGCAGTGAGACGGCGCCACCGGACCCGGTCGCCTGAGCGACAACGCGGTCGCCTTCGCGGCGAGCGGTCACGACCGCGCCGGGCACCAACGCGGCGCCAGTGAGGACTGCAAGCGTGTCGTGGTCGGCCTGGGCGGGCTCGCCAATGCGCCGCACGACGAAGTCGGCCTCGACCTCGGTGACGCGCTCGATCAATGGCGCGACACCGTCACGGAATTGAACGAGGGTGGCCTTCTCGCCCAACTCCTCGAGACCCGGAATCGGGTTGCCGAAGGGCGACAGTTCGTGGTTGTCGAGCAGTCCGAGGATCTTGCGCTCGACACGTTCGCTCATCACGTGTTCCCACCGGCACGCCTCGTCGTGGACGAACTCCAGTTCGAGTCCGAGGACATCGACCAAAAGTCGCTCGGCGATGCGGTGCTTGCGCATGACACGGGTGGCCAGCTGGCGGCCGTGGTCGGACAGTTCCAAGTGGCGGTCTCCGGCCAGGGTCACCAGACCGTCTCGTTCCATCCGAGCAACGGTCTGGGACACGGTGGGACCGGAGTGGCCGAGCCGCTCGGCGATGCGCGCGCGCAGCGGCACGATCCCCTCCTCCTCAAGGTCGAAGATCGTGCGCAGGTACATCTCAGTGGTGTCGATGAGGTCGCTCACGGCTCCAGCCTGCCACTCGGCACCGACAGGATCGCCAGCACCCACGAATTTCGCCCGGCGAGAGTTCTTGAAATGGATACCTGCGGCATGCTGGATGCCGTATAAATGCTCTCGACGGGGTGCTACCCCCTTGGCACCTTCGTCCGAGCCTCTGGCTCCTCGGCCGGCACGCATTCTGCGTGCCGGCCGAGTTCGTTCCGGGACATTTCTGACTTCGCCGGGGCGGCGAATCCACCTCCACCGAAATATCCATTGCGACCGCTTCCGCCGCGGCGTAGCGTCGGCCGTACACGAGAAAGGAGGTGGTCCGAAGCATGATTTCTCATCGGACGCGTGAGGTGGTTGCGCACTAGCGCAACCGGAACCGTCAGCCGCCCTTCGTGTGGCCGACACCGGACGAGCGGAGTGAAAACACCGCAACCGCCGAAGCCCGTGGGTGTGCGACCCGTCCATTGCACCGCCGGAAATATCCGGCAATCCCACGGGCTTCTTCACGCCTGTTCGCAGACCCAGCGCTACGGCTGGCGGCGCTCGACCCGCCAGGCACCCGGGGTCGCGAGATCCCCTTCGGATTGACGGACGAAGACCAGGCGGTCGTGCAACCGGGAGGAACGGCCAGCCCAGAACTCGACCTCGGTGCAGTCGATCACATATCCACCCCACCGATCCGGCAGCGGAACATCGTCCGGTCTGCCGGTGTCTGGCCACTTCGCCTCGAACTGGGCGACCTGTCGCTCGAGATCGGCGCGGCTGCCAATGGGCTGCGACTGTTGGGAGGCCCAGGCGCCGATTCGACTGCCCCACGGGCGGCTCTCGAAGTAGTCCCGAACGGTGTCGCGGTCGAGTTCCCTGGCGACACCAGCGAAGCGAACGGCGCGGAACATCGAGGTCCAGGTGAGGGTGCCCGCCACCCGCGCGTTTCCTGCGAGGTCGTGGCCCTTGCGAGAGTCCAGGTTGGTGTAGAAACCGGGACCGGCGGCGGTGAGATAGCGCATCAACACCGTTCGGACACGAGGCTGCCCGTCACCGTCGACGGTCGCCACGCTGATCGCGTCGGGCTCGGGAACATCACCCTTTTCCTGCTGCCGCTGGTGGGCTTGGTGCAGCCATGCCTCGATCAGCGGCAGCGGCGCCGCCGGCAGATCCCGCTCGTCCAAGCCCTCGCCCGCGTAGTCCCACCGTTCGATCGGTTCCATGCGATCAACGTACGCGCTGGCAAGATCGACGCCGTGAGCGATGCCCCTCGGACCACGCAGCCCCCGCAGATTCCGCGCCACCTCCTGCCCGGCGATGGCCGTTTCGGCAGCGGCCCCAGCAAGGTGCGCCCGGCGCAACTGTCCGCGCTGGTCGCTGACGGCGTTTCGGTGATGGGCACCAGCCATCGCCAGCGGCCGGTGCTCGACTTGGTCGGCGAGGTGCGCGAGGGCATCGCGCAGCTCTACTCACTGCCCCCCGACTACGAAGTCATCATCGGCCTCGGCGGCTCGACGACCTTCTGGGACGTCGCGGCCCTTGGACTGGTCGAGCAGCGGTCGCAACATGCCGTGTTCGGCGAGTTCAGCTCGAAGTTCGCCACGGTGACCACGAAGGCTCCCTTCCTGCAGGACCCCGACCTTCGCAACGCGGCGCCGGGCAGCGTCGCCGATCTGCAGCCGGTCGACGGCGTCGACCTCTATGCGACCGCCCACAACGAAACCTCGACGGGCGCCAGCGTCCCGGTCAGCCGGGTTCCGGCCGACGGCGCGCTGACCGTCGTTGACGGCACCTCCGCGGCCGGCGGCATCACGCTGGACGTCAGCGCCACCGACGCCTATTACTTCGCACCGCAGAAGTCCTTCGCCTCCGACGGTGGCTTGTGGATTGCGCTGCTCTCCCCCGCTGCCATCGAGCGAGCCGGACGGATATCCGCCTCGGACCGCTGGATCCCCGATTCGCTCAGCCTGCAGCTGGCCATCGAGAACTCACGCAAGAACCAGACACTGAACACCCCGGCGCTGGCCACCTTGATTCTGTTGCGCGAACAGTTGCGCTGGATGCTCGACCAGGGCGGCCTGGCCTGGTGCGCGCAGCGCACCGCCGACAGCAGCACCCGGTTGTACGACTGGGCGCAGCACAATCCGTACGCGACACCGTTCATCTCCGACCCGGCCCACCGCTCGCAGGTGGTCGGCACCATCGACCTCGACGATCGGATCGACGCCGCCGCTGTTGCGGCGACGCTGCGGGCGAACGGTGTCGTCGACACCGAGCCCTACCGCAAGCTGGGCCGCAATCAGTTGCGGATCGGGATGTATCCGGCGGTCGAACCGGCCGACGTCACCGCACTGACGCAGTGCATCGACTTCGTGGTCGACGCCCTGGGCTGAACGGGATCACCGGTCGTGCTTGACTCGTCCCTCGTGAGCGCAGACCTGAACCTGACCTGGCAGGAGTGCGACGCGCGGGGTGACCAGATCACTGTCACCGCCGCCCGCGTCGAGCTCGACCTGACGACCGCCCCGACCGAGAGCGCGACCTTCACCTCGCGTACGACGTTGGTGTTCGACTCGACCGGCCCGGCGACCTGGATTGACCTGGTCGCCGACGAGATCGAGGCGGTCGAACTGAACGGTGCCGCGATCGAGCCGGCCTACGACGGTGCTCGCCTGCTGCTGCACGACCTGGCCGGTCACAACACGGTCATCGTCACGGCGCGGTGCCGATTCAGCCGCACCGGCGAGGGCATGCACCGCTTCCTGGACCCGCAGGACGGCCGGACCTACCTCTACACCCATTGCGAACCCACCGATGCGCGCCGAATTTTCGCCTGCTTCGAGCAGCCCGACCTCAAGGCGCGCTGGACAATGGTCGTCACCGCGCCGCGAGACTGGGAAATCCGGTCCAACCAGCCCGAGGTCGCCCGCGAAGAAAACAGCGCCACGGATGCGGCAACGGCGACCTTCGCACCGACCCCGCCGCTGTCGAGCTATCTGGTGGCAGTTGCCGCGGGGCCCTACCACCGGGTCGACAGCGAGTGGATCAGCGACGACGGTCAGCAGGTGCCGCTGACCCTGCTCTGTCGGCGCGGGATGGCCGACCACCTCGAGAGCGAGGAGATCTTCGAGCTCACCACCGCTGGTCTCGGTTTCTACGACGCGAACTTCGGCTTCGCCTACCCCTGGGGGAAGTACGACCAGATCTTCGTGCCCGAATACAACCTCGGCGCAATGGAGAACCCCGGGCTGGTGACCTTCAAGGAGGACTACCTCTTCCGCGGCGGTGCCACGGTGATGAACCGCACCTCGCGCGCGGAGGTCGTGCTCCACGAGATGGCCCACATGTGGTTCGGCGACCTGGTCACCCCGCAGTGGTGGGACGACCTGTGGCTGAAGGAGTCGTTCGCCGATCTGATGGGCTATCAGGTCAGCCAGGAAGCCACCCGTTTCGATCAGGCGTGGCTGCAATTCGCCTCCGGTCGTAAGGCGTTCGCCTACCGGTTTGACCAGATGCCGACCACCCACCCGGTGATCGCAAACATTCCCGACCTCGAGGCGGCCCGGCAGAACTTCGACGGGATCACCTACGCCAAGGGCGCCTCGGTGTTGCGTCAGCTGCAGGAGTTCATCGGCCGCGATGCCTTCTTCGCCGGAGCCCGCGACTACTTCGCGGCCCACGCCTTCGGCACTGCCCGCTTCACCGACCTGCTCGCCGCCCTTGCCACTCACACCGATGCCGACCTCGACCAATGGGCCAAGGTATGGCTGCACACCACCTATCCCTCACGACTGACCGCGACCGTCGAACGGGACGGGGCGCAGATCACCGCGCTGACGCTGGAGCAGTCATCCGTTGGCGACGTCATCCGCCCGCACCGGATGCGGGTTGCTGGCCACGTCGTCAAGGCGGGCCGGTTGGAGCAGACCTTCGATGAGCTGGTGCTGCTTGAGGGTCCGACGGCGATGCTGCCGGCCGCGGTCGGCAAGTCCGCCGATCTGGTGATCGTCAACGCGGGCGACCTCACCTACGGCATCAGCCGACTGGACGAGCGCTCGCGGGCGACCGCGGAACAGCACCTTTCGACTCTGGGCGACGACCTTCAGCGTGGTGCGGTCTGGACGGCATTGTGGAATCAGGCCCGCGACGCGCAGATCCCGCCGGCTGACTTCGTACGAATCTTCCGGGCGCAGGCGCCGACCGAACCGAACGCGATGATCCTGCGGATCATTGCCGGCCAGGCCCAGACCGCGATCGGCAGTTACCTGCTGGCTGCCGACCGCGCCGCCGCCTGGTCAGCGCTCGGTGCCACGGCCCGCGACGCCCTCGCTGTGGCGGCGCCCGACAGCGATCTTCAGCGCATCTGGGCGGAGATCCTGGCCGAGGCCGCCGCCCACAGCGACACGATCACCGACGACGCTCTGGCGTTGGCGGCCGGCAAGGGCCCGCAGGGCCTGGAGGTCAATGCCGAGTTGCGCTGGCAACTGGCCGCCTCGTTGGTGCGGATCGGGCGCTGGGGCGCCGACGACGTACGCGCGGTGTTGGCCGACGACGACACGATGATCGGCCACACCAGCAGCCTGACGGCGTACGCAGCGGACCCCGCCACGCAGCAGCAGTCGTGGGACGAGCTGGTCGCTGCGGACAAGCTCAGCAACGACCACCAGCGGGCCACGCTTGCCGGATTCGCGCTCAGCCACCCGGGCACCCGTTTTGTCGCGGACTACGTCGCGCTGCTCGACACCGTCTGGCAGGGACGACCGCAGTCGATGGCCCAGCGCTTGGTCACCGGTCTCTTCCCGCAGGTCGACGCCGACGCCGCGGGTGATGCCGCGGTGGCCGCGGTCAACGGCTGGCTTGATGCCCACCCGGTCGCCCCGCGAGCGCTGCGCCGGGTCGTCATCGAGGCCGTCGACAACGCCGAACGCGCGCAACGCGCCCAACGAGTGAGCGGCTGATCAGCGCACGATCGCGCTGATCAGCGACACCAGCAGGATGCCGACGAGCACCCCAATCACCAGGTAACGCCGAGACCGCGGCGACATCAGCGCACCTGCTCGGGGGTGATCGCCGCAGCCGCCTGCTGGCGCGAGGTGACCTCGAGCGACCAGGGGTGACGGTTCAGATGGAGCTGCAGATCTCGCGTGCGCATGGTGTAGAGGATGGCAGCGATCGCCGCGATCCCGCTGGCGATACTGCCGACCAGGATGGTCCAGCGCGCCCCGAAGCTGGAGCCGACCCAGCCGATCATCGGCGCACCCAAGGGGGTGCCGCCCAGGAAGATCGCCATGTAGAGCGCCATCACTCGGCCACGCATCACCGGTGACACGCTCAGCTGCACGGCCGAGTTAGCGGTGGTCAACACGGTCAGCGCGGCCAACCCGGTCGGAATGAGCAGGATCGCGAAGGTCACGTAGTTCGGCGCGAACGCCGCAGCGGCCGAGGAAATGGTGAAGGCGATCAGCGCGGTGAACAGCACCCGCAGCCGCGGCTTGGGTCGACGCGCGGTCATGAGGGCAGCGGTCAGCGAGCCAATGGCCATCACCGAGCCGAGCAGTCCGTATTCGCCGGCGCCCTTGTGGAACACCGTGGTCGACATCAGCGCAATGGTGATCTGGAAGTTCATCCCGAAGGTGCCGAGCATGAACACGACGAACATCAGCAGCATGATGTCGCGCCGTCCGCGAACGTATGCCAAGCCCTCGCGCACCCCGCCCTTCCCCTTCAACCGAGGCGACCGCAGCAACTCGGCCGGTCGCAGGGTCATCAGCGAGCCGAGCACCGCGATGAACGAGACCGCATTGACCAGCAGCGTCCACCCGGTGCCGATGGCCGCGATCATCACGCCGGCCACGCCGGGTCCGATGAGCCGGGCCGCGTTGAACGACGCGCTGTTCAGGCCAACCGCGTTGCTGAGTTTGTCGGGCGGGACCATCTCCGACACGAACGCTTGCCGGGTCGGGTTGTCCAGCGCGGTCGAGACACCCTGCGCGAGCGCCAGCAGGTAGATCTGCCACAACTGGGCCACCCCACCGAGCACCAACAGTGCGGTGACCAGGGCGTTCAGGGCGAGCGTGATCTGGGAGATCATCAGCAGCTTGCGTTTGTCGTAGCGGTCAGCGAACGCGCCGGCCATCGGCGCGAGCACCACGACCGGGGCGAACTGCAGACCGGTCACGATGCCCAGCGCGGTCGAGTCGTGGTCGGTCAGCTGGGTCAGCACCAGCCAGTCCTGAGCCACCCGGCCCATCCACGTTCCGGTGTTGGAGACGATCGCTCCGGCGGCATAGATCCGGTAGTTGCGCACCGAGAGGGAGGCGAAAGTGGGGCTCATCGCGCCAGCGCCCGGGTCAGAATTTCGGTCGCCTGGGCGAGCACCTCGCACTCAGCATCAGACAGTTCCTCGACCCGTTTCTGCATCCACCGGTCGCGCGAGGCTTTGGTGTCGATGACTGCCTGTTCACCGGCGGCGGTGATCTGCACCCAGGTGCGCCGGCGGTCCTTCTCGTCGGGTACCCGCTCCACCAGCGCGGCGTCGGCGAGCGCCGCGACCGTACGGGTCATCGACGGTCCGCTGACACACTCCGACTCGGCCAGTTGAGTCAGCGTCATCGCCTCCTCCCGCACCTTGCAGAGCACCGAGAACTGGTGAGGGGCGACGGTGTCGACATTCTCGAAGCGAGTTCGTCGACTGATGCGCATGCAGGCCATGCGTAGTTCGGCCGAGAGGTTGGCGCGATCGTCGGATTGCATCGATTCCTTCGTACGGGGATGAACAGGAGTACCTCCTTAGCTTAACTCATTACCTGAGCTAACCATTCCTCTCAGTAGACTCCCAGGCAACTCTAGGATTGTGGGCGCCATGGACACCGCCGAAGCGAAGCTGCTCGTCGTCGAGGACGAGACGAACATCCGCGAGCTGCTCGCGACCACCTTGAAGTTCGCCGGATTCGAGGTGACCACCGCCGCGAACGGCAACGACGCGCTGCGGCTGGCCGCATCAGTCACGTTCGACCTCGTGGTGCTCGACGTGATGCTCCCCGACATGGACGGCTTCACCGTGACCCGCACCCTGCGCTCGCGCGGCATCGAACTGCCGATCCTGTTCCTGACCGCACGCGACGCGGTGCAAGACAAGGTCAAGGGACTCACCGTCGGCGGTGACGACTACGTCACCAAGCCATTCAGCTTGGAAGAGGTCGTTGCCCGGATCCGAGCGGTGCTGCGGCGCACCTCCGACGGCAACAGTTCGTCCGCCTCCATCGTGGTCGCCGATCTGGAACTGGACGACGACTCCCACGAGGTACGCCGCGACGGGGCGATCATCGACCTGTCGCCGACCGAGTTCAAACTGCTGCGCTACCTGATGGTCAACTCTGGCCGGGTGCTGTCGAAGGCGCAGATCCTCGACCACGTCTGGGACTACGACTTCCGTGGCGAGGCCGGCATCGTCGAGAGCTACATCTCCTATTTGCGCCGCAAGGTCGACATCGTCGGCGAACCGCTGATCCACACCAAGCGCGGCGTCGGCTACGTGTTGCGGGCACCTCGCGATTGATGCCGTTCTCCCGCACTCGCGAACGGGTCGGAGCGCTCCCCCTGCGCCTCCGGCTCGTAGCGATGCTCACCTTGCTGCTTCTGTTGGCGCTCACCGTGACCGGCGTCGCGGCCAGCCTGCTGCTCCAGCGCTACCTGCTGCAACGCCAGGACGCCGAGCTGCGCGCCGCGACCTCACCACTGGTGAGCGCGGCGCTCGCGGCTCGACCGGACGGTGACACCCAGCTGGTCCCGGCGTACGTTCCAACCGGCACCTACGTGGTGCGACTGCGGGGCGCTGACGGCAACCACACCGACACCTTCCGACCGCCTGGCGCGAGCGTCCCGAACTGGCCCGAACTAGGCGAATCGAGTGGCACCGCAGGCCCGTTCACCGTCGATTCGCAGACCGGCGACGACCACTGGCGAGTCATGGTCGGCACTCACACCGACGCGGCCCACGGCACCTTCCGCTACGCCGTGGCGGTGTCGTTGAACAGCGTCGACGCCACCGTCAGCCGGGTTGTCGCGATCGTCACGGCCACGGGTGTGATCGTCACACTGTTCGGTGGATTTGCTGGCTGGTACGGCGTGCGGCGCGCCTTCCGGCCCCTCACCGAGATCGAGGACACTGCCGCCACCATCGCCGGTGGCGACCTGACCCGGCGCGTTCCCGAGGCCGACAGCCGCGACGAGGTCGCCAGCTTGTCCCGCTCGCTGAACCTCATGTTGGCGCGCATCGAGGAGTCGTTCACCTTGCGCGAACGCTCCGAGGAGAAGATGCGGCAGTTCGTCGCCGATGCGTCCCACGAGTTGCGCACCCCCTTGGCGACGGTGCGCGGCTATGCCGAGCTCTACCGCCAGGGCGCGGTCTCGAGCCCGACCGACGTTGCCGCCGCTGTGCTCCGGATCGAGAACGAGGCCACCCGGATGGGCGGGATGGTCGAATCGCTGTTGCTGCTCAACCGCTTGGACGAGCCACACGGTGGGCATCAGTTGACCGGTGATGAACGCGACGAGGTCGACCTGACTGTCATCGCTGCCGACGCGGTGCAAGATGCCCGCGTGCGCGACCGAGACCGCGAAATCCGAATGCTCAGCCGGTCGGGTCCTGTCGGACCGACCCCAGTCATCGGTGACGACTCGGCCTTGCGGCAAGTGATCGCGAACCTGATCGGCAATGCCTTGCGCTACTCCCCCACCGAATCACCGATCGAGGTGGCCGTGGGCGCCGAGGGCGACTACGGCGTCACCGAGGTGCGCGACCACGGCCCTGGCATCCCCGCCGCGCTGCGCGATCGCGTCTTCGAACGCTTCTACCGGGCCGATGAGTCCCGCAACAGCGCCACCGGCGGCAGCGGCCTAGGCCTGGCGATCGTCAAGGCGATCGTCGACTCCCACGACGGCTCTGTTGAGGTCCGGGAAACATCCGGCGGGGGCGCGACGTTCCTGGTACGGATTCCGCTCGCGACACGGAACGCATAGGACACCCACAGCTTCGGGCCAGCCCGCGCTCACGGCGCACACCTTGACTCAAAGGCGGCCGAGGTCACCAGGAGGAGACACATGAGCAACGAGCACCCAGACCGGAACGACGACATCACCGGACCGATCCCACCGGTTGACGCGACCGGCCAGCAGCCGTCCTTCGGGGCGCCCGGCCCGTCTGCGGGAGCAGGACCGTTCGCGAACGCCGGCCAGCAGCAGCCGTTGCCGCAGCGCCCCCGACCGGAATACGGCCAGCACGCACCCCAGCCCGCACGCGAGGCCGCCCCGCAGCCGCAACCGGTATGGGCGACACCGGCGTACGGCGACCCGTCGGCAGCGCCGTACGGATCGACCGCCGTGCAGAACCGCTCGCGCAAGGGCGCCCCATGGATCGCGGTTCCCGTCGCGGCCCTCCTCGCTGCGGCGCTCGCCAGCGGCACGACCTACGCGCTGGCCGACCACAACGCCGCCGGTGGCAGCAGCACCACCACCAAGGTGGTGGCCGCTAACCCGGCGGACTACAAGGACGGCAGCGGCACCAACTGGACCTCGACCGCCTCGAAGGTCACCGAGAGCGTCGTCTCCATCTCCGTCACCAGCGGGTCGACCGGCGGTGAGGGATCCGGGGTGGTGCTCGACACCAAGGGCAACATCGCCACCAACAACCACGTCGCGAGCGCGGCCGGGAGCGGCGGTCAGATCACCGTCACCCTGACCGACAACCTGACCTACAAAGCGAAGGTGGTCGGCACCGATCCGGCCACCGACCTCGCAGTCATCCGACTGGAGAACCCCCCGGCCGGGCTCAAACCGATCTCGATGGCTGAGGCCGCCACCCTGGTGGTCGGTCAACCGGTGATGGCCGTCGGCAACCCGCTCGGGCTGTCCGGCACCGTCACGACCGGCATCATCAGCGCGCTCAACCGGCCGGTGACCACCAGCGGCTCGGAGAGCTCCTCATCGGCTTCCCCGGTCACCACCAACGCGATCCAGACCAGTGCCGCCATCAACCCGGGCAACTCCGGGGGCGCCTTGGTGAACGTGTCCGGCCAACTCATCGGGATCAACTCCTCGATCGCCGCTGTCGGCAATTCCTCAGGTTCCACCCAGTCGGGAAACATTGGGATCGGTTTTGCTATCCCTGTGTCCGTCGTCAAGTCGATCACCGACCAGCTGATCAGCAAGGGGTCCGTGACCCATGCCCAGCTCGGGGTGAAGGTTCGCACCGCCTCGGTGAAGGTCGGCGACGCGACGGAGACTGCGGCCACGGTCGATGAGGTGCAGTCGAACACCGCCGCATCCGCAGCCGGCCTCAAAAAGAACGACGCGATCATCGCGGTCGACGACAACCAGGTCGTGTCGTCCGATTCCTTGGTGGGCTACGTGCGCGCCAAGACTGTCGGCGACAAGGTCGTCGTGACCATCATCCGTGATGGGAAGGAATCAAAACTCACCGTGCAGCTCGGCAAGGCGAGCTAGCTCGGTGGACAGGGCGCGCCGGTCACTCCTCCCCTTCCTCCGACCGGCGCCCCGACGGGGTAGGTGCCCTGGCTTGTGACGGGTCCAGGGCGCCGCACCACGGGGCGGTGGCGAAAGCCACCGTCCCGTGGTTCTTTTATGCCGACCTGCTGGCTTGGCCCTCAGTCAGTGGCGATCGCGGCGCACGCCTGTGGATAACTTTCCGGGTCGCTTCCCGGATCGGCGTACGGTCCCCTTCAACGCCTGCCAGCGGGGCGGGCAAAACAGGGAGGACGACCATGCCGACAGACGGCAAGTACACCGTCGATGCCGCCGCGATCTCGCGCCACGCCACCGACGTGAAGACGATCGCGACCCAGATCCAGACCTCGATGGACACGATGCAACGCAAACTCGAGGCTTTGCAGGGCGTGTGGACCGGCGCGGCCGCGGGTCAATACACCCAACTGCACACCGACTGGACGACGACCCAGAAGAAGGTGAAAGGCACCCTGGAGGAGATCGGCCTCGCGCTCGGGAAGGCGAGTTCGGCCTACTCCATCACCGAGACGAACGTGAAGACCTCGTTCACCGGAGCTTGACGGTTCAGAGCGCGGCTGCCACCTCGGTGGCCTGCAGGATGGCCCGCTTGGCGTCGAGTTCGGCCGCGACATCGGCGCCCCCGATGACCGTACGTCGGGGGTCGCCGGTGCGGACCAGTTCCCGCACCGACTCCTGGCCGGCGCAGACGACGACGGTGTCGACATCAAGAGTGCGACTGGTGACGGCTCCGTCGGCGTCAGTGATGCTCAGGTGCAGGCCCTCGTCGTCGATTCGGTCATAGGACACGCCGCCGATCATCGACACCTGGGCATCCTTCAGCGTCTGCCGGTGCACCCATCCGGTGGTCTTGCCCAGGCCCTTGCCCAACGGGGCCGGCTTGCGCTGGAGCAGGAAGACCTGTCGCCGCGGTGCCTCGGTTTCCTTCTCCCCCAGGCCGGCGCGCTGCAGCTTCGGATCGGTGACGCCCCACCGACGCTGCCAGTGTTCGAGACTCTCGCCGGCGTCGTGCAGCAGGAACTCGCTGACGTCGAAACCGATGCCACCGGCACCGATGACCGCCACCGAATGACCGGCAGAGCGCTCGCCGCGCAGCAGTTCGTCGTACATCACCACCTTGTGGTGGTCGATGCCGTCAATCTCCGGGCGCCGCGGGGCGACTCCGGTCGCGACCACCACGTGGTCGAAGTCGGCCAGCTGCTCGTCGTCGACCCGCACACCGGTCCGAACAGTGACGCCCAGCACCTCGAGCCGGCGGGTGTAGAAGCGCAGCGTCTGCGCAAACTCCTCCTTGCCGGGAACCTGCATGGCCAATCGGAACTGACCACCGAGCTCGTCCCGCGCCTCGAAAAGGGTCACCTGGTGGCCCCGCTCGGCGCAGGAAACGGCAGCCGCCAAACCGGCCGGGCCCGCCCCGACAACGGCCACCGTCTGGCGGCGCTGCGGCGGAACCGGGAGCAAGTTCAGCGTGGTCTCGCGGCCGGCGCGCGGATTCACCAGGCAGCTGGCGCGCTTGTTTTCGAAGGTGTGGTCAAGACACGCCTGGTTGCAGGCAATACAGGTGTTGATCTCGTCAGCGCGGCCCTCGCGAGCCTTGTTCACGAACTCGGGGTCGGCCAGCAGCGGACGCGCCATCGAGATGAGGTCAGCGTGGCCGGCGTCGAGGATCTGCTCGGCGACCTCGGGGTCGTTGATCCGGTTGGAGGCCATGACCGGGATGCCGACCTCGGCCTTGAGCGCACCGGTGACGCCGGCAAAGGCGGCCCGAGGCACCGAGGTCACGATGGTCGGGATGCGGGCTTCGTGCCAGCCAATACCGGTGTTAATCACCGATGCGCCAGCTTGCTCGATACGGCCAGCCAACTCCACCGTCTCGTCCCAGTCTTGTCCGCCCTTCACCAGGTCGAGCAGCGACTGGCGATAGATCACCAGGAAGTCTGCGCCGACCCGGTCGCGGGTCTGCCGCACGATCTCCTCGGGGAACCGCATCCGGTTGCTCGCGCTGCCACCCCATTTGTCGGTGCGGTTGTTGGTGGGCTCGGCGAGGAACTGGTTGATCAGGTAGCCCTCGGAGCCCATGATCTCGACGCCGTCGTAGCCGGCCGCCTGGGCCAACTGCGCCGTACGGGCGAAATCACGCACGGTGCGCTGCACCTCGAAGCTGGTCAGCCGGTGTGCCTTGAACGGTGAAATCGGCGACTTGGTCGTCGTCGCGGACCGGATCAGCGGGTGGTAGCCGTAGCGACCGGCGTGCAGAATCTGCAAGGCGATCTTTCCGCCCGCCTCGTGCACCGCGTCGGTGACCTTTCGGTGGTGGGCCAGTTGGCCCTTGCGCGCCAGCGACGACCCGAACGGCAGCAGCCAGCCCTGCCGGTTCGGAGCGGTGCCACCGGTGATCATCAGCGCAACGCCCCCGCGAGCTCGCTCGGCGAAGTAGGCCGCCCATTCATCGGCATGCTTGGCGCGATCCTCCATGCCGGTGTGCATCGAGCCCATGACCACCCGGTTCGGCAAAGTCACCGAGCCGATGGTCAGCGGTGAGAGCAGGTGCGGGTAGGTCGCGTCGCTTCGCTGGTCCATCGTTCTCCTTGTCAGGGCCGCGGGCGCGGCGACCACCAGCTTATTACCGGCCGGTAGGATTGAGGGTCGATTCGACCGCACCGGCGAGTTCCGCGGCGTGTCTTCGCGCTCATGGGGGAAACAACTGGGCTGCGCTCGGGGCGCGCTGAGGCCAAACGTCGCGAGTGCGCTGCAGGGACTCCCACTGCGCGCAAGGCGCACGCCACCGAACGCATGGAACCCCCCGGCGCAAGCGCCGAGGGGTTCCAACCGCGAGGGAGCGGCAATGAGGACTAGAAGCCCATGCCACCCATCTCGTCGCCACCCGGAGCGGCCGGGGCCGACTTCTCCGGCTTGTCGGCGATAACGGCCTCGGTGGTGAGGAACAGCGCCGCGATGGACGCCGCGTTCTGCAGTGCCGAACGGGTCACCTTGGCGGGGTCGATGATGCCGGAGGCAACCATGTCGACGTATTCGCCGGTGGCCGCGTTCAGGCCGTGACCCGGGGTCAGGTTGCGAACCTTCTCGACCACGACGCCGGGCTCGAGGCCGGCGTTGAGGGCGATCTGCTTCAACGGAGCCTCGGAAGCGACCTTGACGATGTTCGCGCCGGTGGCCTCGTCACCTTCCAGGGAGAGGGTGGCGAAAGCGTCCTTGCTGGCCTGCAGCAGGGCGACGCCACCGCCAGCGACGATGCCCTCTTCGACGGCAGCCTTCGCGTTGCGAACGGCGTCCTCGATGCGGTGCTTGCGCTCCTTGAGCTCGACCTCGGTGGCCGCGCCCGCCTTGATGACCGCAACGCCTCCGGCCAGCTTGGCCAGGCGCTCCTGCAGCTTCTCGCGGTCGTAGTCGGAGTCGCTGTTCTCGATCTCGGCGCGGATCTGGCTGACCCGACCGGCGATCTGGTCGGCGTCGCCGGTTCCCTCGACGATGGTGGTCTCGTCCTTGGTGACAACGACCTTGCGGGCCCGGCCGAGCATGTCGAGTTCGGTGGTCTCCAGCTTGAGGCCGACCTCCTCGGAGATGACCTGGCCACCGGTGAGGATGGCGATGTCACCGAGCATGGCCTTGCGACGGTCACCGAAGCCCGGCGCCTTGACGGCGACGGAGCGGAAGGTGCCCTTCAGCTTGTTGACGACCAGGGTCGAGAGGGCTTCGCCGTCGACGTCTTCGGCGATGATGACCAGCGGCTTGCCGGAGCCCATGACCTTCTCCAGCAGCGGCAGGAGGTCCTTGATCGAGGAGATCTTGGAGTTGACGACCAGGATGTAGGGGTCGTCGAGGACGGTCTCCATCCGCTCGGTGTCGGTCACGAAGTAGCCCGAGATGTAGCCCTTGTCGAAGCGCATGCCCTCGGTGAGCTCCAGCTCGAGACCGAAGGTGTTGCTCTCCTCGACGGTGATGACGCCTTCCTTGCCGACCTTGTCCATCGCCTCAGCGATGAGCTCGCCGATCTGCGGGTCAGCGGCGGAGATGGACGCGGTAGCAGCAATCTGCTCCTTGGTCTCGATCTCCTTGGCGTGGTCGAGCAGCGTCGCCGAGACGGCAGCAACGGCCGCCTCGATGCCGCGCTTCAGCGCCATCGGGTTCGCACCCGCGGCAACGTTGCGCAGACCCTCGCGCACCATGGCCTGAGCCAAGACGGTGGCGGTGGTGGTGCCGTCACCGGCAACATCGTCGGTCTTCTTGGCAACTTCCTTGACGAGTTCCGCGCCGATCTTCTCGTACGGGTCCTCGAGCTCGATCTCCTTGGCGATGGAGACACCGTCGTTGGTGATCGTGGGGGCGCCCCACTTCTTCTCCAGAACGACGTTGCGGCCCTTCGGGCCGAGCGTGACGCGAACGGCGTCGGCGAGAATGTTCATTCCCCGCTCGAGACCGCGGCGTGCCTCTTCATCGAATGCAATCATCTTTGCCATGTGGTGGTTCCTCCCACACATTGCGTAGCGAGTTGGTCGTCCGACGCCCGCGACGGACGGGTCCCACCGGCCGCGGACCTACGTCGTCCGCGCGCGCGACCCTCGTCGTACGACCACATTGTCTGTCACTCTGCACATGAGAGTGCTAACGCCATTATTGGCACTCTAGGGCGGAGAGTGCAAACGTCTCAGCGGTCGATCAGTCGCAACGCCGCGCGCGGCGACCAACCGATCGCCTTGCGCATCCAGCAGGTGCGATCGGACAGGTTTGGCTCGCTGAGAGCAGTTCGGCGGGTTCGCTCACTCCGACGGCAGCGTCAAGTCAAGAACCTGGGCGTTCGGGAGCGCTGCCAAGGTGGCACCGGAGACCAGCAGTTTGGCGCCGCGGGCGCCTCCCCCGATCACCAACTCCGGCGCCGCGGCGACCGCGGAGTCGACCAAGATCGGCCAGTCGCCGGGCAGCCCAATCGGAGTGATCCCGCCCGACGTCATCCCGGCGTCGGCTTCGGTGGCGGCCTGGTCGGCAAAGCTGATCTTGCGGACGTCGAGGTGCTTGCGAACGACCTTGTTCACGTCGGCTCGGTCGGTGGCCAGCACCACGATGGCTGCGGTCGTTGTCACCTCGCCGCGGCGCCCCTGCACCACAACGCAGTTCGCTGACACGGCCAGATCGACGCCGTAGGCCGCACAGAAGGCGGCGGTGTCGGCGAGCGTCTCATCGATCGAGGCGACGAGGAGCCCGTCGACCCCAGCCGCGGCGACCGGCGGGGCAACGAGGCCAGGGGCGTCGGCGAGCGGCCGCCAGGTCAGGGCGCCTCGGGCGTCGGGACGGGCGTCAGTCATGACTCTCCTTGGGTGGACGGGTGTCGAACACGAATCCCTGTCCGCCATGATGGCAAACATGAACCGACTTTCAGGTAAGACCGCAATTGTCACCGGGGCCAGCCGCGGAATCGGCCTCGCCGTCGCCCAGCGATTGGCCGCCGAGGGTGCAAACGTCGTCATCACCGCCCGCGGCGAGGACGCGCTGAAGGAGGCTGTCGCCAGCATCGGCGAGCAGGCGTCGTACGTTGCCGGGAAGACCGACGATCCCGCGCACCGCGAGCAGGTCGTCCGGCATGCCATCGACACCCATGGCAGCCTCGACATTCTGGTCAACAACACCGGCATCAACCCGGTTTACGGCGGTCTGTTGGACGTCGCGCCGGAGGCCTCGCGCAAGATCTTCGAGGTCAATGTCATTGCCGCGCTGGAGTGGGTCAAGCTCGTCCACGCCGAGTGGATGAAGGACAACGGCGGGTCGATCGTCAACATCGCCTCAGTGGCTGGCCTGCGGCCCGCCCCCGGCATTGCGATGTACGGCGTCAGCAAGGCGGCGGTCATTCACCTGACCGAGGAGCTCGCGGTCGAGCTCGGCCCGAAGGTCCGGGTCAACGCCGTCGCGCCCGCCGTGGTGAAGACGAAGTTCGCCGAAGCGCTCTATGCGGGACGCGAGGAGAAGGTGGCCGCGGCCTACCCGCTCAAGCGTCTTGGCGAGCCGGAGGACATCGGCTCCGTGGTCGCGTTCCTCGCCTCGGACGACGCGGCCTGGATGACCGGTCAGACGCTGACCATCGACGGTGGCGTGTTGCTCACCGGCGGCGTCTGAACTAGTCGTCGAATCCTAGTCGGCGCGCGTTGCGCTGGCGCATGCGACCGGCCCGCAGCCGGCGCAGCCGCTTGACGAGCAGGGCGTCGTGTTCGAGCGCGCCTTCGGTGTCGATAAGCGCGTTCAAGGCCTGGTAGTAGGCGGTCGAACTCATCCCGAGCTGCTCGCGGATTGCGTCTTCCTTGGAGCCGGGCATCTTGAACCAGTTGCGCTCAAGTTCCAGGATGCGCAGATCCCGCTCGGACAGTCCGACCGACACGGTCGAAGCCTGTTCGGCAGCGCTCATGGATTCCTCCTGCAGTTGGCCTGGACGTTCCGGGTGGTGCCCGACCGATACTACGAGGTGAATGACACGGTTGTCATTTGGCGTGCGTGTCATGTGACGAATGTGAACAGTGGGTCTCACTCCCCCGCCAAAACTGCTCAGAATGCGCCGGCAACCCCCAACATCGCGGCGATCCCGAGCGCTGAGCGGGGGTCGTACGGGGTGCGCCAGAGCCCGCCGTGCGCCGCGCCGGCCGCTTCGGCCCGCCACACGTCGCCGTGGGCACCGAAGCCACCGGTGTTGAGGTCATGGATGAGCAGCGCGGCCATCAACGTGTTTGAGGTTTCGGGCTCGAAGACCTCGATGCCGAACCGGTGGGCGCCCGCGTAGGCCGCGGCGAGGGCGCGGTTCTTGGTGACCGACTTCGTTCGGGTCGGCGGGGCGATGTTCATCGACACCAGGTGGCCGTCGGTCGCGGCCACGGCTGCCCGCCAGCGGTGCAGTCGCTTCGCGAGCAGATAGTTGGGCCCCTGCTGAATAACCACGCTGTCGCTGATCCCGGCAGCCTCCGCAGGTGGGTATTGCCGCTGCAACAGCTTGCCACGCGACATCGCCCGTAGCGGTCCGCGGGCCCGCCGCAGGAAAGCACGGTCGAGCGCCGCGTTGGCATGGGCCACCGCCTCCGGCGGCACCACGAAGGTGTCGGTCGGTGTGGCGAGATAGGCCAGGCTGACGTCGCCGCGCGGCAGCAGCCGCAGCGCCAAAGTGTCGGTGGCCACTGACAGGCGAAGGTTGGTTCCGCCGTCGGCGTAGACATAGTTGCCGAGCACCATCGGGCCCTGGATCGACTCCAAGAACTGGCCCACGCGGCCCAGGTCGTGCAACAGGTCCGCGCCCGCGCGGTCGGCCAGGTCACCCGGCCCGGCCGTGGTCGGCACGATCAACGACCCCGCCGACTGCGGCATCTGGTCGATCAGGGAGCGCCAGAGGGCCGGCCGGGGCAGATCGACCGCGATCACCTCGGCACCCCAACGCAACAACGAGCGCTGCGGCCCCATCTCGGCGCCTGCGCCCAACACCGCGAAGGCGCGGCCGCGTAGATCGAGCCACTGCGGGTTGTCGAGCACCGCCGCGACGGCGTCGCGCACCCCAGGTTCAATGATGCCGCCGGTGACCCATTCGTCCAGCCGCGCGAGCAGGGCGGATCCCTCGAGCCGAGTTCCTTTGTAGGGCAACGAGAGCCGCTCTTCACGCTCCCCTTGGCCAACGACCCGCTCGGATCCCAACGGGTCAGCGTTGCCGAACGCCTGCGCAAGATCCAGGTCGTGGCTTGCCGGCTCGGGCAGCCAGCGCATCCGATCGTTCGCCGCGCTCAGACCGGCGCGGGCGACCCGGACGGCGGCCTGCGAATCCGCAGCGGATGCCTCGACCAACCGGCGAAAGTGGCGGTGGTAGTCGCGTCGCCACCCGGTGTCGCGCAGGACCGCCTCGGACCCCACCGGATCCACCGACTCCAACGCGTCACTGATCACGCCACGGCCGAAGGCGGCCGAGCTGCGCCGCAACTCTTCGCCATCGGCCATCCGGTCGGTGTTGCTGACCGGAAACACCACGCCCGAACCGCTCATCCTCGCCACTCCTCTTCGCCCCGCCCCTTCTTCTCCGCTTCTTATTCTCCGTGCAGCGAGCCTAGTGACGCGATGAGTCAGTCGGCCATGGAGTCGAGAATCGCGAGGATGTCTTCCTTGCTGGTGCGCGGGTTGACGATCGCGAATCGAGCGAGAGTCTCGCCGTCATGCGAGGTCGGCACCACGAAGCCTTCTTCGCGGGCCAGCAACTCGTCAGACCACCGCTGGTAGTCGGCCGGTGCCCATCCCAGGCGTCGGAAGACGACCACACTCAACTGGCCATCGCGGACCAGTTCCAGATAGGGCCGGCGCCGGATCTCGTCTTCGGAGAACCGCGCGATCGACAGGGTCTGCTCGACCGCTGCGGTGTAGGCGTCGGTTCCGTTGACCGCCAGGGAGAACCAGAACGGCAGGCCGCGGGCGCGTCGGGTCAGTCCCACCGAGAAGTCCGAGGGGTTCCAGTCCGAGGAGTCGGTCAGAACGTCGAGGTACGACGCGTGCTGGGTGTGGGCGGCACGGCCCAGCACCGGGTCGCGGTAGAGCAACGCGCAGCAGTCGAACGGTGCGAACAGCCACTTGTGGGGGTCGACGATGAACGAATCGCACCGTTCGATCCCGGCGTAGTTCTCCCGGATGCTGGGCGCCGCCAGACCGGCACCGCCGTACGCGCCGTCGACGTGGAGCCAGATGCCGAACTCCGCGCAGACGTCGGCCACCGAGGCGATGTCGTCGATGATGCCGAAGTTGGTGGTCCCGGCCGTCGCCACGACCGCGAAGAAGGTGTCGGGCCCGTGTTCGAGCAGCGCGGCGCGCAGATTCGGTCCGGTCAGTCGCCAGTCCTCGACCGGCACCTGCACCAGTTCGGCGTCCATCACCTTGCAGGCGGTCGCGATCGAGGAGTGCGAGCCGACGGTGGCCGCGATCCGGAACGGACGCTTGCCGGTCTTGGCCCGTACGGTTTCGCGCGCCGCGACGAGCGCCGAGAGATTGCCGATGGTGCCGCCCTGCACGAACGAACCGCCGGCGGACTCTGGCAGTCCAACCATCCCGGCGATCCACCCGAGTGCTTGGTTCTCGGCATAGACCGCACCCGAACCCTCGAGCCAGGAGCCGCCGTAGATCGAAGAAGCCCCGACCACGAGATCGAACATCGCGGCTTCGCGCGTCGGCGCGCAGGGGATGAAGGACAGGTAGCGCGGGTGGTCGATCGACAGACAGTTCACCGCAAGCTTCTGGGTGAACAGATCGAACGCGGGAAGGCCGCCCAACCCTTGGGCGGTGATCGTCTGCCCGACGAGCTCAGTGAGCTCGGCGGGGGTCGCGGTGCGGTCCAAAGGGACCGGATCGAGGGCGAGTCGCTCGGTCGCGTAGGCCGCGATAGCGTCGCTGAGGGCCTGGGTTTTGTCGTCGAACAGATGCACGATGCAGCAGTCTAGGGCCGCTGCGCCCTGGCTGTTCAGTCCAGCAGGCCCAGCAGCAGTTGCGGGTCGAGACTGACGACGACCAGAGCGAGGGTGCCGACGGTCACCAGCAACAGGTGGAGGCCGTGCGAACGTTCGCCGGTGTCGGCGCTGTTCGCCGGGCTGGTGCGGTAGATCTGCAAAATCCAGCGCAGATAGACCGCGACCCCAAGCATCGCGTTGAGCGCGGCCACCACGACCAGCCACCACTGCCGCGACTCGGTGGTCGGTTGCAGGGCAACGATTTTGGCGACGGCACCGTTGATCGCCGGCGGCAGGCCGGCCAGGGTCAACAGACCAAGGCCGAGCGCCACTGCGGCTAGTGGGCGACGCCGACCGAATCCGGCCAGCCGGTCGAAGGTCGTGACTGCCGAGCGGCCCACGGTGTGCGCTGCAGCGGTGAGGGCGGCGAAGATCGCGAGGCTCGCGACGACGTAGATCACCGTGTAGGCCGCTGCCGCGTGGACCGAACGAGTCGAGTTTGCCGCGATCGGCAACACGATCCATCCGCCTTGGGAGACCGACGACCATCCGAGGAAGCGCAGAGTGTTGGTCTCGCGAAGGGCCATCACGTTTCCGAGGGTCATCGAGACCGCGGCGATCACCCCGAACGCGACCAGGACGCCCCCGCTGAGGCCGGCCAGCGATCGTACGACCGCCAGCAGGGCACCGACCGCGGCCACCTTCGACACGGTCGCCAGCAACGCGGCGATCGGGATGGAGGAACGCGCATAGGTCTGCGGGGTCCAGGCGTGGAACGGCACCAGCGAAATCTTGAAGCCGACACCGGCCGCAATCAGCATCACCGCGACCGCGAGCACCCTCCGCAAGTGGGGGTCTCCGCCGGGGGACAGCACTGAGCCGGTGTCGAAGGTCGCAGCACCCGTTGCCGCGAACCAGAGCGCGACTCCCATCGCGGTGACCGCGAAGGAGAGCAACGAGGTGATCAGCAGGTTCAACGCGCCATCGGCAGCCCGCCGATGGGTGTGGAAGGCGGCCAAGGCAACCGTCGGCAGGGTCGCCAATTCCAACAGCACCAGCCACGAGGCGAGGTCACGCGCGGCGATCACGCCTGCTGCGCCAGCGGCGACGGTCAGCAGCGCGGAAGTCTGCACGGCGCTCAGCGTTCGCGGGGTTCGTACGGGCGCAGCCATCACTGCGACCACCAGCGCCGCGCCCAGCGCGGTCACCTGCAGACCTGCACCGACGTTGTCGACGACGTAGAAGCAGGTGCCAGCCGGCACACAGAGCGAGGTGGCCGGGTCATCGAAGGCGCGGGTGAGGGCCGGGACACAACTGATGACGGCGCCCAGCAGAGCGACCAGAGCAACGACCCAGTGTGGGGGGCGACGGCGCGGGACGAACGCGTCGATCAGCAGCACCAGCACAGCAGCGACGGCCGGAATGACGACCGGGAGCAGCGGGCCCCAGCGGACGACAATGTTCATCGGGTGCCTCCCAGGATCGAGCGGACCGCCGGCTCGAGGTAGTCGAGCAATCCCGTCGGCCACACGCCGAGCACCACGATCGCCGCGACCAGGACACCGCAGACCACCAGCTCGAGGCCGACCGCGTCGCCCCAGGGTGCCGGCTCGACTCGGATCGGCTCGGGTCGGTCAGGACGCCCGGCCCAGACCGAGCGCGCAATGCGGAGGCTATAGGCGGCGCCGAGTACCGCGCCGACCGCCGCGATGACGGCCAGAGCGTGAAAGAAGCGCGGGTGGTGCGGGTTGGCCCAGGTACCGAACAGGGTCAGCACCTCCGGCCAAAAACCGGCGAGTGCCGGCAACCCCAGGGATGCCGCGAGACCGATCATCAGGGCGAAACCAAGGCGCGGGCTGACGTCGCGTACGGGTTCGCGCAGTTCGTCGATGTTGTCGCCGTCCCAGCGGCGCTTCAGCCCACCAGCCACCACGAACAGCAGCGCGGAGATCAGGCCATGGGAGAGGTTGCCGAACATGGCGGCCCGCAGCCCGATGGTCGTTCCCGAGGCGAGCGCGAGCATGACGACACCCATGTGGGCCACCGATGAGAACGCGATGATCCGCTTGAGGCCGGTCTCGGCCAGGCAGACCAAGCCGGCCCAGATGATCCCGATAACGGCCAGGGCGCCGAGCACCGGCGCGAGGGTGCGGAACCCGTCGTGCAACGGGGCAACGACCAGGCGAATGACGCCGTACGTGCCCATTTTCAGCAGCACGGCTGCCAGCAGCATCGAGCCGCCGGTGGGGGCGGCGGTGTGGGCGCCGGGCAGCCAACTGTGCAGTGGCCACAACGGCACCTTCACCGCCAGACCGATCAGCAGCAGGGCCGCGACGACGGTCTGGGTGTGGGTGCCGATGGCCAGTCCGTGACCCCAGAACCGCAGGTCGGTGGAGCCGCTGAGGTGCTGCAGCGCCAGAATCCCCGCCAACATCAGGATTGAACCGGCGACGGTGTAGAGCACGAACGTGAGGCCAGCGCGTCGGGTCGCCGCCGGATCATGATGGTCACCGAAGACGCTGATCAATACCCACATCGGGATGAGCACGATCTCGAACGCGACGAAGAAGAGCACCGCGTCGCGGGCAAGGAACGTCAGGACTGCACCGCCGGTGACGACCAGGAGGCAGCCCAGATAGGTCGCCGCCGACTCGCGCGGGCGCTCCACCCAGGAGTGCAGGACCGCGAGCAACCCGATCAGCACGGTCAGGATCACCAGCGGCGTGGAGAGCCGATCGGTGCCAAGCGACAACCGCAGGCCGAGCGATGGGATCCAGGCGCGATCGAGGGTGTCGGGCCGAACGAGGGTGTAAGCCAGCAGCCCGGCGGTGCCGAGCATTCCGACGAGGCCGATCAGGAAAGCGTTGGTGAACGAGAGCGCGCGCGGCAGCCGGGCGGCGCCGATCAGCGCGAAGCCGACGACCAGGGGCAGCAGCGGCAGGGCGAGGATCACGACAGCGTGACCCCCAGCAGCCCGAGAATCATGACGCCGGCCGCGACCGCGACGATGCCGCGCGACGGCGCACCGTTCTGCACCCGACCACCGGCCGTGGCGAGACGACCGGTCAGCTCCGGCAGGGAGCGTACGCCGCGTTCAAGGGCTGCATCGGCCCCTGCCGCGAGACGGGCCAATGCCTCAACGGGCCGGGTCACGACAGCGGTGTAAACCCGATCGACGTCTCCCCCGCGTGAAGCGAAGGACCGCAGCCCCTTGGGAAAGCGGGCGGCGGGATCACCGAAGGTGGTCCCGATGGCGAGGGCTCGCACCAGCACTCCAGCCGCGATCATTGCCAGCAGGCCCGATCCGATGATCCAGAAGTTGGCGTGTTTGTAGTCGACGCTGATCCACGGAGTCAACACCAGCGCTCCGCCAACCACACTGGCCAGGGCGAGCAGCGCGAGGCCGAGGCGGGCGGAATAGTGCGGTCGCGGCACGATCTGGTCGTCCGGTTCGAAGTCAGGTTCCGGCTCGTCGTCCAGGGGCCTGCCGTGCTCGTCGACCTGCTCGGTTTCAACCAGCATGTCCAGCAGATCGACGTCCTCGATCGTGCGGGAATCGTCGATGAGGTCCATCTCCTGGTGTCGCTGCAGGACGGTCCGGTGGGTGAGGATCAGCCAGGCGCGCATCGAGTAGGCCGCGGTCAGGGGCACCACGATCAGCAGTGCGCCAGTAGCGACGTACGAGGAGAATTGGCCGTCGGCCGTGCCGCGCAGGACCTCGTCGATCATCAGGTCTTTGGAGACGAATCCGAACAACGGAGGCACCCCGGCCAGGGCCAGCAGGCCGATCCCGACGTAACGACGGGTCGAGCGGTGGGTCTCCAGGGCGCCGGACATCCGCTCGACGATCGTTCCGCCGACCAACACGGCCAGCCAGCCGATCATCAGGAACAGCAACGCCTTGAATCCAGCGTGGGCCAGCAGGTGGGTGACGACGATGTCGGGGTGGGTGCCGCGGGGAAGTCCGGCGAACCCGGTCAGCATCAGGCCCATCTGCGACACCGTCGACCAGGCGAGCAGCTTCTTCAGGTCGTGTTGCAGGAATGCGGTCAGGGCGGCGACGACGGTCGTGATTCCGGCCAGGACCGCCAAGACCTGCAGCGGGAACTGGGTTACGTCGAACAGCGGGTGGAGTCGGGCAACGAGGTAGGTGCCGGCGGCGACCATCGTGGCGGCGTGGATCAACGCCGACGCTGGCGTGGGGCCTTCCATCGCGTCGGGCAGCCAGTCTTGGAACGGCACCAACGCCGACTTTCCGGCGACACCGCAGACGACACAGAGCAGCGCCAACACCAAGGAGTGGGTCGGGTGGGCGGCCCAGAAGGTCAGCAGGCTGCTGATCCGAGTGGTGTGAGCGGTGACCGCGAGAACCACAAATCCGATGACCAGCGGCGCATCAGCGAGCCGGGTCACCAGGAACGCCTTCTGCGCAGCGCGGCGGGCCTTGCCTCGCTCGGACTCGTGGCCGATCAACAGGTAGGAGCACCACCCCATGAGCTCCCAGCCGACCAGCGTCAGCAGCAGGTCGTCGGACAGCACCACCAGTTGCATGGCGGCGGTGAACAGGCCGACCGTCGCGGCGAACGAGGGGTAACGCGGGTCGTTGTAGAGATACCAACGGGCGAAGATCTGCACCACCAGCGAAACCAGCGCGACCGCGCAGCAGACCAACACCCCGAGGTGATCGACCGCCAGTCGCAGCGGCACCCGCATCGTGGCGTCGCCGGGAAAGGCGCCAATCGTGGGCACGCTGGCTCGCAGGCCGCCGCGCGCGGCCTGCAGGGTCAACCAGGCTGCAGCGACGAGGCCGAGGAGTCCGGCGATGGTGGCCAGGAAGCTCGCGGCCGCGTTCGACCGGCGTACGAAAAGCACGATCAGCACGGCACCGAGCGCGGGTAGCGCGACCACGAGATGACTGGGCTGCAACGCCAGGTCGAGCGCGAAGGTGTGGGCGTCGAATCGGTTCATTCGTCGTCCTCCGCGGCGGCCGAGAGGTCGATGTGACCGCGGGCGCGGAAAGCGAGCACCACGGCGCCCAAGGCGACTGCGATCTCCGCCGCGGCGATGGTGATCAGGAAGATGGTGAGGGTCTGGCCAACCATGTAGGTGTCTGGGGTGGCCGCGCCGACGGCGACCAGCAGCACCCCGGCGGCCGACAGCATCAACTCGACGCCGACGACCACGAGCACCGCGTTGCGGCGGGCCAGCACGCCGTACATCCCGATGCCGAACAATCCGGCGGCGAGCGCCAGCGGCAACCAGAGGTGGATCACGCGTCGCCCTCCCGCTCGTCGGTGTCGGCTCGGAACTGCAGGCGGGACAACGCGATTGCGGTCACCAACGCGATCAGCAGCAAGAGCGAGAGTAGTTCGAAGGGCCACGACCAGGTCGCGAAGATTTGGGTGGCGAGGTCATCGGTAGTGCCCGGTCGCAGCCGAACCTGCTTGCTGCTGAAGGCCGTGATGAGAACCCCGCCGATCATCGCAGCGGTCGCGGTCGAGACCACCAGGGCGAGCGCCCGCTGCGGCAGTGAGGTGTCGTGGTCGGTGGTGCGACCCAGGGGTGAGCGGGTGAGCATGAGGGCGAACAGGACCAGCACCACCACGGCGCCGACGTAGACGACGAGTTGGACCAGGGCGACGAACTCGGCTGCCAGCACCAGGTAGCAGCCCGCGACACAGCCGAGCGCGGCGACCAGCCAGATCGCAGCATGCAGGATCCGTTTGCTGGTCACGGCCGCGAGCGCGCTGAGCAAGCTCAGGCCGCCGACGATCGCGAAGAAGACGTCGTGAGAGGTCACGCACCCTCCTCGCCGGCGGGCGCGTCGACCTGGACCTCGTCCGCTTGGACCTCGATCGCTCCGGGTTCGATCGCCACCGGCGGCGGCACTGTGGCCATCCACTCCCCCAGCCGGTCCTTCTCGTGCAACAAGTCGCGGATATCGGTCTCGGCGTACTCGAACTCCGGGCTCCAAAAGAGGGCGTCGAACGGGCAGACCTCGATACAGATCCCGCAGTACATGCAGAGGCTGAAGTCGATGGCGAACCGGTCGAGCACGTTCTGCTGGCGGGCACGACCACCCTCGGTGGCCGGCGGCACCGACTCCTTGTGAGAGTCGATGTAAATGCACCAGTCGGGGCATTCCCGGGCACACAACATGCACGACGTGCAGTTGTCGGCCTGCAGGGCGATCACGCCACGACTGCGCGGTGGGAGGTGCGGCTGCTCGTCCGGGTAGTGCTGGGTGTGGGCGGGCTTCATCGCCGTACGCGCGGTCGTGGCCATCCCCGACAGCAGACCGGGCACGAACCGTGACTTCTTTTCAGGCATGGCAACCTCCTTGCAGCAGAACCGGATTCATCCGACGTACACCACCCCGACGGCTGTGATCACCAGTTGCAGCAGCGCGATCGGCACCAGCCACAGCCAGGCCAGCCGCTGCAGTTGGTCCTCGCGCAGCCGCGGCCATGCGACCCGGATCCACAGGATGAGGCAGGCGACGAGGAAACCCTTCAGCAGCGTCCACACCCAGCCGATCCAGTGGTCGGCCGGGCCGGTCCATCCACCGAGGTAGAGATTGGCGAAGACCAAAGACATCACCACGATGCCGGCGTATTCGGCAAGGAGGAAGAGCGCGAAGCGCAGCCCGGTGTATTCGGTGTACGGCCCCAGCACCAGCTCCGAGTCGGCGACCGGCATATCGAACGGCGGCCGTTGCAGTTCGGCGGTCGCAGCGATCAGGAAGACCAGCGCGCCGGGAAGCTGCCACAGCAGCCACCAGGGGGTCCAGGCGTGGGCGATCTGCAGCAACGACAGCGATCCCGCGGCCATCGCGAACGAGGCACAGGAAAGCAGGAGTGGCAGTTCGTACGACACGAGCTGCGCGGCGGCGCGCAGGCCACCGAGCAGCGAATACTTGTTGCCGCTGGCCCAGCCCGCAATCAGGGTGCCGAGCGTGGCGACGCCGGTGATGGCAATGACCCATAGCAGCGATGCGGGAATGTTCGCGGCCACCACGTCGGAGTCGAGCGGCACCGCCGCGAGCGCCAGCATGTAGGCCAGGATTCCCAGGGCGGGCGCGATCTTGAACATCCGGCGGTCGGCCGCGAAGGGGACGATGTCTTCCTTCTGCACGAACTTCACGCCGTCGGCGACCAGTTGGGCCCAGCCGTGGAAACCACCGGCGTACATCGGGCCGACCCGGCCCTGCATGTGGCCCATCAGCTTGTGTTCAGTTTGGCCAACCAGCAGTGGGAGAACCAGGAAGGCGGCCAGGACGGCGATCGTACGCAGCGTGACTTCCGCCCAGATCACCGTGGACCCCAGCTCTCGTCGGGCACACCCGGCGGCTGCAACTTGCGTCGCGGGGCACGACCAGCCTTCGCGGCGTGGGCGTTCGCGGCTTCACCCGGTTCCTTGGCACCGGGCCATGCCTTGGTGGCCCGCGCGACCAGCACGAACGACTTGCGCAACGGGTTGCCCTCGAAGCCGTCGGGCAACAGCAACGGACGCAGGCCGCTGGCGGTCGGGTCGGTGAAACCGTCGAAGCCGATGCCGAACATCTCGAAGGTCTCACGCTCGTGCCATGCGGCACCGGGCCACACCCAGGTGAGGCTCGGCAGGCGCTCTCCGTCGGGCACCCGGGTGATCAGCAGCGTCTCGCGGTAGGCGCCCGGAGTGACATCCAGCAGGTGCAGGACCACGTCGAAGCCGGGCTCCTGTTCGTCGTCCACCTGATCGACTGCGGTGAGGAAGTCGAAGTAGTCAAACCCCTCCGCACGCAGGGCGGTGGCCCGGTCGATCCACTCGTGGCGATCGCAGCGCGCGGTCGGAATCTCGAATTCAGCCACCAACGCCTCCTGGCGGAGCGACCCTGGGACGCTGCAGCGCTGCCGTCGCCACACTGCGGTCGGCAGGGCGAGCATGCTTGGCGCGCAACGACTTTGTCGAGATCCGCTCGCTGGCGATGCGGTCCTGCAAAACCATGATGCCCTGCAAGAGTGCCTCCGGCCGAGGCGGGCAACCGGGCACGTAGACGTCGACCGGGATCAACTGGTCGACGCCCTTGGTCACGCAGTAGGAGTCCCAGTAGGGGCCGCCAGAGTTGGAACAGGCACCGAAGGAGATGACGTATTTCGGCTCGGGCATCTGGTCGTACAAGCGGCGGATGGCCGGCGCCATCTTGTCGGTGACGGTGCCACTGACGACCATCAAGTCTGCTTGCCGGGGGCCCGGCGCGAACGGAATGACGCCAAGTCGGATGAAGTCGTGGCGGGCCATCGAGGCGGCGATGAACTCGATGGCGCAGCAGGCCAGCCCGAAGTTGAAGACCCACAAGGAGTAGCGGCGGCCCCAGTTCAACACGATGCGCAGGGGCTTCGGCGCGGCAGTCTGAACCGCGCCGACGCGCGGCATCGGCAGGTCAGTCGTCATAGCCGGCTCCGTCGGTTGTCGCTGTCCAGGAAAGCGCCCCTCGACGGGCCACGTGGGCGAGGCCGACCACAAGCACCGCGACGAAGATACCCATTTCGGCCAGGCTGGTGCGGCCGAGATGCGGATCACGCAGCACCAACGCCCAGGGGAAGAGGTAGACCGTGTCGATCGCGAACACCAGATAGAGGAAGGCATAACCGAGGTATCGAACCTTGGTTTGCGCCCAGCCCGAGCCGGTCGGATCGACGCCGGATTCGTACGTCGTCAGCTTTGCGGGGTAGGGGTCGCGGGGTGCAAGCAGCCGCCGGGCCACCATCGCGGCGCAGAAGAGCAGGACGGCCGCGACCGTGACTCCGGCGAGTACGAGGTAGCCGCTGAGCCCGGAATGCACCCGCGCAGCCTAACGAAGTCGGGACCACCTGCCCGGGACCGCCACGGGCTGGATGCTCGAACATCCGCCCGCGGGCGAATCTTCGCGACACACCGATCAAAGAAAGTTTCGAAAAATATCGGCTCGATGTCGAGAACGACCGCTCGGCTCCGTCTCCCAGATGAGGCGGCCACCCGGGCCGTCCGAAACACAAGGAGATCGGCCATGAAGTACCTACTGCTCAAGCACTACCGCGGAGCTCCCGCCGGACGCAACGACGTTCCGATGGACCGCTGGACCCCTGAAGAGGTCGATGCTCACATCGGCTACATGCACGACTTCGCCGAAAAACTCACCGGCAGCGGTGAGTTCGTCGACGGCCAGGCGCTGGCGCCCACGGGCTCCTGGGTGCAGTACGGCGGTGAAGGCAAGCCACCGGTCGTTGACGGCCCGTTCGCGGAGACCAAGGACCTCATCGCGGGTTGGATGATCATCGACGTCGGCTCCTGGGATCGAGCAGTCGAACTGGCCGGCGAGCTGTCCGCTGCGCCCGGCGCCGGCGGCCGGCCGATCCACGAGTGGCTCGAGGTGCGCCCGTTCTTGACCGAGGCCCCCGACGAACCGCAGAACTGACCAGCACGACCGCAACTGACGGATCGAGGAATCCATCCCGTGGACGCCACCAGGCTGCGAGAGATCGTCCCCGCAGTGATCGGCGTCCTCGTGCGGCGCGGAGCTGACTTCGCGACCGCCGAGGACGCCGTGCAGGACGCCTTGGTCAGTGCCCTGGCCACCTGGGCGACAAACCCACCGCGTGATGAGTTCGCCTGGTTGGTCACCGCCTCGTGGCGCAAGGTCGTTGATGCTGCCCGCTCCGATCAGGCCCGCCGTCGGCGGGAAGAAGCGGTCGACAGTGAGCCGACCGCAGAACCGGTGGCTGGCAACGACGACACATTGCAGCTCTACTTCCTCTGCGCCCACCCGGACCTGTCGCCGGCCGCGGCGGTCGCCCTCACCCTGCGCGCGGTCGCCGGGCTCACCACGGCCCAAATCGCCCGCGCCCATTTGGTGCCCGAGGCGACGATGGCCCAGCGGATCAGCCGCGCGAAGAAAACGCTGCGCGACCGATCGTTGGACCGATCCGGCAACGTCGCCACCGTCCTGCGAGTCCTCTATCTGATCTTCAACGAGGGCTACAGCGGCGAGCTCGACCTGGCCGCCGAAGCCATTCGAGTCACCCGCCAACTGCAGGCCCTCACGGCGGAACCCGAGGTCGACGGGTTGCTCGCGCTGATGCTCATCCACCACGCCCGCCGAGCCTCGCGCACCGACGGGCAAGGTCGCCTCATCCCGCTGAACGAACAGGATCGCTCGCTCTGGCTGACCGCTCAGATCACCGAGGGCGTCGACTTGTTGCAGGCCGCTCTCGCCCGGGACCAGCTCGGCGAATACCAGGCTCAAGCCGCGATCGCGGCGCTCCATGTCGACGCGCGTACGCCCGCAGAGACCGACTGGCCGCAGATCGTCGGTTGGTATGACGAGCTGCTCCGCCTCACCGCGGACAGCCCGGTCGTACGACTGAATCGTGCGGTCGCGATCGGTGAGGCCGACGGGCCAGCGGTCGGACTCGCCGCTCTGGCGCAGGTTCCCACCGAGACGCCGCGATGGGAGGCTGTTGCGGCTCATTTGCACGAACGTTCCGGCGAATTCGACCGCGCCACAGGCGAATACACCGCGGCTGCCGCCGTCGCCACCAGCACCGCCGAACGCGACCATCTGCAGCGGTGCGCCGCCCGCGCCCGCGCTGCGTCCGTACGATCACGTCCATGACCTGGTCGATCCGGCAGCGCGTGCTGACCCTCACCACGCTGGCCGGACTGATCGTGGCCACCTTGGGAGTCGGGCTGTTCGCCCTGCTCTTGCACACCGTGCTGTCCAACTCGGTGACGGACGCCTCCCGCGCCCAGACCGCGCGCGTCGCCTCAGCCATCGCCACCAGCGACGAGTCGATCGCCCAGGTGATCGAAGGTGTGCCGGCGCAAGGAATGCTGATCCAGATCCTCGACGCCTCGGGAAAGGTGATCGCCTACTCAGACCCGGACGCGGCCCGTCCGTTCCCACACCCGACCGCGCCGTCCGGGCAGGTGAGCGTGCAGAAGTACGACTCGATCGGACCCTCGACCGAGGGCAAATACTCCGTCGCGACAGAGCTGGTGGTGACCACGACCGGCGACCCGGTGCGCGTCGTCGTGGCCGCAACACTGGAGCCCGCGAGCGACTCGATGCACACCGCGGTGGCCATCCTTGCCGCGGCCGGATTCGTGTTGCTCGCCGGCTTCGTCTACCTCGTCTCCCGCGCCGTACGCTCCGCGCTACGCCCCGTCGACGACGTGCGCCGCGAGGTGGACCGCATCGAGCAAGCAGGCAGCGATCGCCGGGTGACCGTTCCGCCCACGAAGGACGAACTGGCCCGGCTCGCCACGACGATGAACCACATGCTCGACCGCTTGGAGACCTCCGATCGGGCCATCCGCCGCTTCGTCTCGGACGCCTCCCATGAACTGCGCAGCCCGATCGCGACCCTGCGCGTGACCCTGGAGACGATGCCCGATGACGACGCCGAAATGCGCCGTCGGCTGCCGGTGTTGTTGTCCGAAACGCTGCGCCTGCATCGCCTGGTGGACGATCTGCTCACCCTCGCCAAGACCGACGACCACGGTTTCGCGCTCTCCTACGGCGAGGTCGATCTGGACGAACTTTTCGCCGCTGAGGTCGCGCGATTGAGGGCGACCGGCTCGGTCACCGTGGTGCCGCAGTTCGAAGCCGTACGGATCGAGGGTGACGCCCCGCGCATCGCGCAGGTCTTGCGAAACCTCGTCGACAATGCCCGCGGCCACGCCGCCACGACCGTCCGGCTCGGGTGTCGCCAGGACGGCGATCACGCGCTGCTCTGGGTGGAGAACGACGGACCGCCGATCTCCCCCGCCGATCGCGAACAGATCTTCAACCGGTTTGTACGACTTGACGACTCCCGCGCTCGCGCGAACCCACGCGAAGGCAGCGGCCTCGGGCTGCCGATCAGTCGGGCCATGGTGGAGCGTCACGGCGGCAGCATTGCGGTGGTCGATGGCGAGGCGGGCTGGACCCGTTTCGCGGTCGCACTCCCGCTGCGTCGCGAGCAGACTCGCCGAGTTCAACTCCGCCGCGATCAGTCGAGCAGTTTGTAACCCATCCCGCGAACCGTCTCCAGCGAACGCACCCCGAACGGTTGGTCGATCTTGCGCCGCAAATACCCGACATAGACCTCGACGATGTTGTCGCTGCCCTCATAGGCCGAGTCCCACACGTTCTCCAGGATCTCGTTCTTCGACAACACTCGGCCGGGGTTGCGCATCAGGAAATGCAGCAGCGCGAACTCGCGCGCGGTCAGCATGATCGGTACCCCGTCGCGCGTCACTTCGACCCGGCCCGGGTCGAGTTCTAAGGACCCCACCGCGAGCGCCACCGGTCGAACCGGCGCCCCACGGCGTACGAGGGCGCGCAGGCGGGCAACCAAGATCGGGAAGCTGAACGGCTTGGTGAGGTAGTCGTCGGCGCCGATTTCGAAGGCGTCGGTCTGGTCGTACTCCCCATCCTTCGCGGTGAGCATGAGCGCCGGAACCCACACGTCGGCCGCGCGCAGGTTGCTCAGCAGGTCGTAGCCGTTGCGTCCCGGCAGCATGATGTCGAGCACGATGACGTCGTAGGGGTATTCGGCCGCCATGAACTGCCCGGTCACCCCGTCATTGGCAACGTCGACGACGAAACCCTCGGCCTGAAGCCCGTCGCGGATGGCCTCGGCCATCGCCCGTTCGTCCTCGACCACCAACACACGCACGGTGCATCCTCTCGGGCTGTTCCCAGCATCTCTCAGGGTCGGCTCAGTGCGCCGGGCCCACGCTGGGACCGTAGCCGATACCGTCCCAGGAGACCCATGTCCACATCGACCACCCCGAATTACACCCACCACCTCACGCCGCCTCGGACCCGCGAGTGGCCGCGCCTTGGCGCCATCTGGGGAGCTGTGTCGATCGCACTCGGACTGATCCTGGGGTTCACGGTCACCGCCCTCGGCGCCGGCACCACCGGTGAACTTTCGCTCGACAAGACAGTCGCGGCCGACCGGTTCCCGGCGCTCGCCGACCTCGCCCGGTTCGTCGATGTCGTGTTCGGTCCGCCGCTGGCAGCGACCTGGGTAGCGATCATCTGCCTCGCTTTGTGGGCCCTGCACTCCTTCCGGATCGCGATCGTCTTCGGGGCGCTCACCAGCGTTGGCTGGTTGTCGAGCCTGATCGGCAAGGCCGTGGTCGAACGGCCGCGGCCGCCGATGTCGGTCCACCCGCTCGTGCTGGAAACCGCCCGCGACAGCTTCCCCAGCGGCCACACCTCCTTCATCGCAGCGGCCGTGGCCGCAACGGTGGCCACGTTGTGGTTGGTCAGGCGCCCGGTCCGGTTGGCGTGTTGGCTCGGCGCCGCGCTGGTCGTCGTCGTCGCGGCAACCCGGCTGGTGCTTGGCGCTCACTATCTCGCCGACGTGGTGGGAGCGCCCCTGTTCGCGGTCGGGGCGGTCGCGATCGGCACCGGGCTATGGCGCACCGGTCGAGTGCCAGGAGTGACCAACCGATGACCGCCTTCTGGGATCGACTCAACCTGCGTGATCGCGCTCTGCTGACGGCGTGGCCCATCCTCTGCGTGGCCATCGCCGCGGCCTGGCACGGCTGGCATTCCTGGCACTTCTTCGCCGTTGCCGGCAGCGATCTGCTTGAGTCCGGACCACACGACGGGCTCCACATCTACGCGGCTCACCCCGAGCTGCAGTTCGGCCCCATCACGGTCGGCGTTGCCGCCGTCCTCAGCCTCTTCCCCGCCGCCCAATTCGTCGCCGCCGTGGTGATGGTCCTTCTCGGCATCGTCAGCTTGGCCTGCCTGATCGACGTCGGCGAAGGCACGCTCGGACGGAGAGCGATCATGCTGGTGGTGGCCGTGTTGGCCCCGCTGTGGGCGATCGTCGCGGTGCAATACGCCCACCTTGACGACACCCTCGCGATCACCTTCGTGGCGCTGGCAATGACTCGCTATCGACGTGAACAATGTTGGTGGACAACGGTTTTGCTCGCCCTGGCGGTTGGGGCCAAACCCTGGGCTCTCCCGATGGTGGTGCTGCTGGTGGGAGCGCCCCGCCGCCTCTGGCCGGCCCTCGCCGCCCTCGGTGCCGCCCTGGTCGCTCTCCCCTGGGCGCCGTTCTTCCTCGCCGATCACGCCACCTCCCGGATCACCAGCTTCCAGATCCCGGTCGATGTCGGCTCGGGTCTGCACGCCCTCGGCGTCCACGCATCCGGAACCCCCGCCTGGGACCGTCCGGTGCAGTTCGTCGCCGCCGGCCTGCTCGGAATCCTCGCGGTTCGGCGCGGCCGGTGGGTGGCGGTGCCGTTCGTGGCCCTCGCCGTACGAATGTCGATCGACCCGGGCGCCTACGACTACTACGCCGCCAGCCTCGCTGTGGCCGCAGGATTCGTCGATGCGGGCCGCGGTCGGCGGGTGCCCGCGTACACCCTCGGTGTCGGTGCGTGGGTGCTCTTCGATTTCGCGCTGCAGGCCGCCGGCTTGAATCTGGTGCGCAGCGGCGTACGGCTGGTCGTGCCTCTCATCGGCGCCCTGCTCGCGGTTTACGGATCGACCCGATCGGTCGCAACAGAGCCGAAACAGACGAGTCACCAACCCATAACTAATTGTTGACCTATCCATAAATTGGACAAGCTTCAACGGACCAACCATCCACGGCGTACGGTGGCAGAAGTCAGGCACACCTAACACCCGAAGTGGAACCTCAGTGAGCAGCACGCAACAACGAGTCCTCGACCGCGTCGTTATCCGGTTCGCGGGAGACTCCGGCGATGGCATGCAGTTGACCGGCGATCGGTTCACCGCACAGACCGCAGCCCTCGGCAATGACCTGTCGACCCTGCCGAACTTCCCGGCCGAAATTCGCGCACCTCAGGGCACTTTGCCCGGTGTCTCGAGCTTCCAGTTGCACTTCGCTGACCACGACGTGCTCACCCCGGGCGACGCCCCGGACGTGCTGGTCGCGATGAACCCGGCGGCGCTTAAAGCCAACCTCGGCGACCTCCCGCGCGGCGCGATGATCATCGTCAACAGCGACGAGTTCGGCAAACGCAATCTGGCCAAGGTCGGCTATGACGCGAACCCGCTCGAGAACGACTCGCTTGCCTCGTGGCAGGTCCACTCGGTGCCGCTCACCTCGATCACCGTCGAAGCGCTGAGCGAGTTCGATTCGCTCACCCGCAAGGACAAGGAACGGGCGAAGAACATGTTCGCGCTCGGCCTGCTGTCGTGGATGTATTCGCGCGATACGGCCGGAACCGAACGCTTCCTGCAGAGCAAGTTCGCCAAGAAGCCCGACATCTTGGCGGCGAACATCAAGGCACTGCATGCCGGCCACGCCTACGGCGAAACCACCGAGGCCTTCGGGGTTCGCTACGAAGTCGCCCCAGCCCCGATGCGCAGCGGCACCTACCGCAACATCACCGGGAACACCGCCCTCGCGTACGGCCTCGTGGCCGCGGCGCATCGCGCCGGACTGCCGCTCACGCTCGGCAGCTACCCGATCACCCCGGCGTCCGATCTGCTCCACGTGTTGTCCGGGCTCAAGCGCTTCGGCGTCAAAACGCTGCAGGTCGAAGACGAGATCGCAGCGATCGGGTCCGCGCTCGGCGCCAGCTTCGGCGGTGCACTCGGCGTCACCACCACCTCCGGCCCAGGCCTGGCCTTGAAGTCGGAGACCATCGGCCTGGCCGTGTCGCTCGAGCTGCCGCTGGTGATCATCGACGTCCAACGCGGCGGACCCTCCACTGGGCTGCCGACCAAGACCGAGCAGTCCGACCTACTCCAGGCGATGTTCGGACGCAACGGCGAGTCACCCGTGGCCGTGATTGCACCGTCGACCGCGACCGGCTGCTTCGCTGCGGCGATCGACGCGGTGCGGATCGCGACCACCTATCGCACCCCGGTGATCCTGCTGTCCGATGGCTACCTCGCCAATGGCTCCGAACCCTGGCTGGTTCCGCAGGTCGACGAATTGCCCGACCTGACAGTTGAATTCACCACCGAGCCCAACGACGTCGACGAGGACGGCAAGCCGGTGTTCCACGGCTACAAGCGCGACCCGGAAACCCTCGCGCGGCCCTGGGCGGTGCCCGGCACCCCCGGTCTCGAACACCGCGTCGGCGGCATCGAGAAGGCCGACATCACCGGCAACATCAGCTACGACCCGGCCAACCACGACCACATGGTCCGCACCCGCGCAGCCAAGATCGCCGGCATCAAGGTGCCTGACCTCGAGGTCGACGACCCGACCGGCGACGCGCGACTGCTGGTCCTGGGCTGGGGCTCCACCGAGGGTCCGATCCGCGCCGCCGCTCGGCTGGCCCGGGCCGGCGGGGCGAGCGTCGCCACCGCGCAACTACGCCACCTCAACCCGTTTCCGGCCAACCTGGGCGCGGTCCTGAAGTCCTACGACCGTGTCGTGGTGCCCGAGATGAACCTCGGCCAGCTGGCGCTGCTGCTGCGCGCGAAGTTCCTGGTCGACGTGCAGTCCCACACCGCCGTACGCGGCCTGCCGTTCACCGCGGCCGAACTCGCCGTGGTGTTCGCCAGTGAGCTGGAGAAGTTGGAGGAGAGCAAGTGAGCATCGATCTGGGCATGCCCGGAACCCAGGGTGTGCCGGTCACCGAGGCAGCCCAGACCAAGCGGGACTTCACCTCCGACCAGGAGGTGCGCTGGTGCCCTGGTTGTGGCGACTACGCCATCCTCGCCGCGGTGCAGGG
Organism: Calidifontibacter terrae; assembly: GCF_054778835.1. Taxonomy (NCBI): domain Bacteria; kingdom Bacillati; phylum Actinomycetota; class Actinomycetes; order Micrococcales; family Dermacoccaceae; genus Calidifontibacter; species Calidifontibacter terrae. Next base: position 461,107 of record NZ_BAAGZF010000007.1, on the reverse strand, counting down.
CTTCCTGCCCGAGCTCGGACTCAAGCGCGAGAACATCGTGTTCGTCTCCGGCATCGGCTGCTCGAGCCGCTTCCCCTATTACCTCGACACCTACGGGATGCACTCGATCCATGGGCGCGCGCCGGCGATCGCGACCGGCCTGGCCGCCTCGCGCGGTGACCTGTCGGTGTGGGTCGTGACCGGCGACGGCGACGCACTGTCGATCGGCGGCAACCACCTGATCCACGCGCTGCGCCGCAATGTGAACATGACGATCCTGTTGTTCAACAACAAGATCTACGGCCTCACCAAGGGGCAGTACTCCCCCACCTCCGACATCGGCTCGGTCACCAAGTCGACCCCGTTCGGTTCGGTCGACCGCCCGTTCAACCCGGTCTCGCTGGCGCTCGGCGCGGAGGGCACCTTCGTGGCCCGCACCATGGACTCCGACCGCAAACATCTCACCGCGACGCTGAAAGCCGCTGCGGCACACCGGGGCACCTCACTGGTGGAGATCTATCAGAACTGCCCGATCTTCAACGATGGCGCGTTCGAACTGTTGAAGGACCGCGACGAAGCCACCGCCCGCATCCTGCATCTGGTCCCCGGCGAACCGATCCGTGCCGGCAAGGACGGTGACACTCGGGTCGTGGTCCGCACCGACGGTGGGTTGCGGGTTGTTGCCGAGGCCGACGCCGACCCGGCGACCGTCGTACGCCATGATCCGGCCGACCTGCCGCTGGCCTTCGCGCTCTCCCGCCTCGATGACCCGGGTTTCGCGCACGTGCCGATGGGCGTCTTCCGCAACGTCGAGGCGCCGACCTACGACGACGGCGTACGCGCTCAGATCGACGCTGCGGTCGGTGGCCGTCCCGCAGCTGACGCCGACCTGCAGGCCCTCCTCGCCGGAAACGACACGTGGGCTGTCAGCTAGCGTTCCCCGCGTGAGTATGGACCGCGACGACGTCAGCAAGGGAACACTGTTCGGGCTCGGCGCATATTTGCTGTGGGGTGCGTTCCCGCTCTACTTCCACCAACTGCTTCCGGCCAACGCCTGGGAGATCCTTGCCCACCGCATCGCGTGGACGTTTGCCGTCTGCGTGATCGGGGTGCTGGTGTTGCGCCGCACCGGATTCATCGCGGCGCTGTTGCGCGACCGCCAACGCCTCGGCCTGGTCTCGATCGCCGCCGTGACGATCGGCCTCAACTGGCTGATCTACGTCTACGCGGTCAACGCCGGCCACACCTCCGACGCTTCGCTTGGCTACTTCCTGAATCCGCTGGTCACCATCGCTCTTGGGGTGCTGGTGTTGCATGAAAACCTGCGCCGGATGCAGTGGGTTGCGGTCGGCATCGGCGCGATCGCCTGCCTTTACCTCGCGATCGACGGCGGAAACTTCCCGTGGATCTCCATCTGCCTGGCGCTCAGCTTCGGAACCTACGGCCTGGTCAAGAAGCGGATCGGCGACACCCTCAGTGCGTTCGAGTCGCTCGCCGCCGAGACCAGCGTGCTCTTCCCGATTGCGATCGCCGCCCTGATCTGGCTGTCGGCGACCGGGCGCACCACCTTCACCGACAACGGCGCCGGTCACTCGATCTGGCTCGCGTCGTCAGGCATCGCCACCGCCATACCGCTGCTGCTTTTTGCCGCCGCCGCCTCGCGCGTTCCGCTGGTGACGATCGGGCTGCTGCAGTTCGTGACCCCGATTCTGCAGCTGATTTGCGCGGTGGCCTTCCTGCACGAACACCTCAGCAACGGCCGCTGGATCGGCTTCGGCATCGTGTGGTTGGCGCTGGTCGTGTTGACCTTGGACTCGGTGACCAACTCCCGGTCTCGCCGGCTGGCCCGCGCGGCTCAGGAAGCAGCCGCCTGCTCATAACCTGCCCTCCCTCGACACTTCGGGCAAGATGACGCCCGTCGGCGCGGGTGGGTACGTCCTATGTCGTCGATGTGGGCTTTCACTTATGACCGAAAACCTCTCCACTTGTAAGTGGGGGCCGGAATCAGCCGATGAGGGGTACCCCCGCTGTGCGCTTCGTCGCTGCGTGTGCGGACCGCGTACCGGATCCGCGCACCGCGCGAGCAACACATCCCGTGCAGCTACGCCCCGAATACCTGTTCGGTATAGGGGTTGGCGAACGTACGCCCCGGGTCCAACCGATCTCGTACGGCCAAGAAGTCGTCGAACTTCGGGTAGACCCGCCGCAGATCATCGGCGCCGAGACGGTGCATTTTTCCCCAGTGCGGTCGGGCCTCGTAGTCGGCCAGGATGTCCCAGAAGGCCGCGAAATACTCCGCGTGTGACCGCCGGTGATACTGGTGAATCGCGATGTACGCCGACTCCCGCGCATAGGAGGTCGAGAGCCATACGTCGTCGGGTCCGGTGAAACGAACCTCCACCGGAAAGGTGGTCGTGCTGGGGTGGGCGCGGTGCCAGGCATCCAGTCGCCGCAGGACCTCGGCCGCGTCGCGGCGCGGCACCGAGAACTCGCTCTCCCGGAAGCGCACGTCGCGCTCGGTGGGATAAACGATGTGGGACCAGTCGGTGTAGGACTTCGCCGACAGCGCGCGGGCGCTCACCTGGTTCAGCGTCTTCGTCAGGCTTGGGGCGCGGGTGGCCACTCGGTTCAGCGCCTCGAACAACCGGTTGGAGAGCAGGTCGTTCTCCAGCTTGTCCTTCCACCGCGGCATCGGCGCGCGGCGCGTCTCATCGTGGTGCCGGGCGTTGGTCTTGGCCAACACCCGATCGGTGTCCGGGAACCAGAAGAACTCGAACTGGTCGTTCCCGTCGATCCGTTCGTCGAGGCTTTCGAGCACCTTCTCGAAGTGCTCGGGATCCTCCCGCGCATCAAGCAAATACGCTGGAACACACTGGTATTGGATCGCGGTGATGACTCCCAAGGCCCCGACGCCGAGCGCAACCGCCGGCAGCAGTTCGGGGTTCTCGCGCTCGGTCACCCGCAGCAGTGAACCGTCGGCCAAGACCATCTCAACCCCGCGCACCATCCCGGCGAACCCGGTGAGCCCGATCCCTGTTCCGTGGGTTCCGGTCGAGGTCGCACCAGACATCGTCTGCCGGTCGTAGTCGCCTTGGTTGGGCAGCGCCAGGCCCTGCGCGTGCAGCTGCACGACCGCGTCGCTGAGGCGGGTGCCACTGCGAATCCAGACCCGCTGGGCGTCCAGGTCAACCTCGCCGAGACCACTGAGCGCCGACATTCGCAGCTGCAGGTCAACCGGTTGACCTATCGCGGTGAACGAATGACCCGCACCGATCGGCTTCACCCGACGACCCGCGGCCGTCGCTTGGGCGACCACCTCCTGCAGGTGCGCCACGTCTCGGGCGTCGACCACGTCGATCCCCGATGCGGTCACGCTGCCAGACCAGTTGCTCCACTCAGCCAAAGTTCTGCCCTTCGCCGCGATAAGTCGGCACCCGGTCGACAATCTGTCCCCTGCTGACCAACACAATCTCATCGAATCGTTCGCACATCTCGCCGGCCTTCGCGTGACGGAACCACACCGTGTCGCCAATCGACAACGAGCGAGCAGCCTTGCCGCGCAACGGGCTCTGCACCTCACCAGCGCCCTCCTGGGGCAGGTAGTGCAACCCGGGTGGGAAGACCGGCGTCGGCCGGCGTGAATCATCGACCACCCCGGAGGCCAGGTAGCCACCGGAGAAGGTGACCGCGATGTCACGGGCCGGCTTCCGGGTGACCGGAGATCCGAAGAACGCTGCCGGTCCGGTCCCCAGGTCGGTGAACCCGTCGAAGCTGGTCGGGGCGAACAGTCCTGAACCCGCGGCGAGCTCGGTGATGGCCGGGTCGAGTGAGGTGGTGTGCAGGCTGCCTGTTCCGCCACCGTTGACGAACTCCAGGGTGGCGTGTCGCTCGACCGCTGCCCGAACGGCACCACGCTGGCGATCCAGTTGCCGGTTCGACAACGACTTCACCATCCCGATGCCCGTCTTGTTGTCGGGCACCCCTGCCACCTGAGCCTCGTAGAACATCATCCCGACCAGGTCGACGCCCCCAGTGTCGGCGATCAGCGCCGCCATTCGGCTGGCTTGCCGGGGGGTGTGGATGCTTGACCGGTGCGCTCCAACGCTCACCGGCCCGAGGCGTAGCGAGCAGTCGATGTCGAGCGCCACCCGCAGCGGGTGGTCCCCCGCGGCCTGCGCCAGCAGCCGTACGTGGTCGGGCAGGTCGACCATGAAGGTCACCGCGGCGGCCAGCTTCGGATCGGCGGCCACCGCGTGGATCGACGTGGTGTCAACGCTCGGATAGGCCACGATGATGTCGTCGATTCCGTTGCGCGACAGAAAGATTGCCTCTGCGACGGAATAGCCGAGGACCCCTTGGAACTCGGCCCGCTGCAGCACTCGCTCGATCAGCGACCGGACCCGTACGGACTTCGAGGCCACCCGGATCGGCAGCCCACCAGAGCGGTCCACCAACGCCTGCGCGTTGGCATCGAACTGGTCCAGGTCGATCGCTGCGGTCGGCGCACCAACGGCATCGAGGGCTTCCCAGACGGCAGTCATGAGTCCTTCAGTCCGGCCGCCAGCAGGGTGCCGAGCAGCGTCGCGTAACCGTCGAACACCTCCAGAGCCTTTTCGTCGTCCCGTTCGGCAATCCAGGCCAGCGCAACTCCATCGGTCATCGCGATGGTCATCCGCGCCAAGACGTCCGGCGCGAGCGGCAACGCCGCGACCTTGTCGCCGAAGGTCTCGCGAATGAATCGCTCGACCGTCGCGAAGGCATTGCGGAACATCGTCCGCGCTTGTTCCGGACCCGGATCCTCCTGGCGCACCAGGTGAGTGACCAACTCGTAGATCAGCCGCTGCCGATCGGAGTTCCCGCCAGCTTCAAGCCAATACGCGCGGAAGGCTGCGTTGATCAGGCCGACATAGTCATCGGCGTCGACTCCGGTCAGATCGACCTCGAGACTGGGCTGGGTAACCGATTCGACGACCGCCTCCAACAGGGCACGTTTCGAGCCGAAGCAGTAGTGGACCGTTCCGAGCGAGACGCCGGCTTCCTTGGCGATCCGGCGGACGGTCGCGGCCTCGAGCCCCTCCGTCAGCGCCACGCGGATTGCGGCGTCGACCAACTCGGTGCGACGGACTGCGGCCGGGGTTCGGGCCATCACGCCATCCCTTCTAGGTCAACCGTCCAACTGGGTGATCCTCACACCGTAGACCAGTGGCGATCACCGCGCGGCGGGTCAGCTTGAACCTTTCAGGCGAAACGATTTGCCACCGCGAGCGGTAGCGCCCGCAACATGTCGACTGCATCGCTCGCCGGGAAGTCCGCAAGGAGCGCGGCGGCCCGAGCAGCCACCTCGTCGGTGTAGTCCCGCGCTCGTTGCAACGCCGGGTGGGCCCGCATCGCAGCGAGGGCCTCAGCATGTTCCGCCGGGTCACTCAGCGGTCGAGAGACGAGGTCCTTCAGGCGGTCGTCGGCCGGGTCGGTCGACTGCTGCACGTAGAGCACTGGCAGGGTCCGCACCCCTTCGCGCAGGTCGGTGCCCGCAGCCTTGCCCAGGTCGTCCGAGCTGAGGTCGAGAACGTCGTCAGCCAGCTGGAAGACCATGCCGACCAACTCGCCGTACTGCTCCATGGTCGTCACGACGCGCTCGTCGCAGCCACCGAACATCGCGCCGTAGCGCGCGGCGGTCGCGATCAGGGAGCCGGTCTTGTCGGCCAAGACCCGCAGGTAATGGTCCATCGGGTCAGCGCCCTCGGGCGCCTGCCGATCGTCTTCGATCTGACCGGTGCAGAGGCGTACGAAGGTCTCAGCCTGAATCCGTACGGCGTCGGCGCCCAGCCCCGCGATGATGGCCGAGGCCTTGCCGAACAGCAGGTCGCCGACCAGGATCGCCGTCGAGTTGTCGTAGCGCGCATTGACGCTGACGACCCCGCGACGCAACTCCGCTTCGTCCATCACGTCGTCGTGATAGAGCGAGGCGAGGTGAGTCAGCTCGACGCCCACGGCCGCATCGACCACCTGCTCATCGAGACCGCTGCCCAGCTCGGCGGTGAGCAGGGTGAGCATCGGCCGGAACCGCTTGCCACCTGCCTCGGCGAGGTGGCGGGACGCACCGTCGATGAACGGGTCGTCGTGTCGTACGACTTCCTGCAGCCGGGCATCGACCCGGCTCAGCCCCTCGGCGAGAGTGGCCGACAGTTCGTCGGTCGCGCCCGGGACTCCGAGGGTCGCAGCGCTCATCGGACGAACTGCGACGCGTGACCAGCGACGTCGAAGGCCCAGCCCGGCAGGACACCGAGAATGATGGTCAGGATCGTGCCGGCAGCCAGGGTGGTCGCGGTCAACGGCGACGGCATGATCGCGGTGACGCCGTCGGCCGGGTCGCTGAAGTACATCAACACGATGATCCGGGCGTAGACGAAGGCGGTGACCGCTGACATCAAGACCGCGACGATAACCAGCCAGGTGCCACCGTGGGCGACGGCCGGGGCGAACAGCGCGAACTTACTGGTGAAGCCGGCAGTCAACGGGATCCCCGCGAACGACAGCATCAAGAACGCCATGATCGCGGCGAGCACCGGGTGGTTCTTGCCCAGCCCAGCCCACTCGGAAAGGTGAGTGGCCTCGACGCCCGACTTGCGCACCAACGTCACCACGGCGAATGCGGTGACCGTGGCGATGCCATAGGCGAGCAGGTAGAACTGCAGACCGGTGATCGACGCCTTGTCGACCGCATAGATCGCGATCAACAGGAAGCCGGCATGGGAGACCGAGGAGTAGGCCAGCAAGCGCTTCATGTCGGTCTGGGTCACCGAGAGCACCGAACCGACGACCATCGTCAACAGCGCCACGATGCCGATGACCGGCTGCCAACTCCACCGCATGGTGTCGAAGGCGACGTAGAACACTCGGGCCAGGGCGCCGAATGCGGCCAACTTGGTGCCCGAGGCCATGAAACCGCTGATCGGGGTCGGGGCGCCCTGATAGACGTCCGGAACCCAGGAGTGGAACGGAACGGCGCCGACCTTGAACAGCAGACCGACGGCGATCATCACGATGCCCATGATCAGCATTGGGTCCTTGCCGGCAACGACGTCGACCGAGCCCTGCACGACCTTGAGGTCGAGCGAGCTGGCAAAGCCATAGATCAGCGCTGTGCCGAACAGGAAGAACGCGGAGCTGAACGCACCGAGCAGGAAGTACTTCAGCGCGGCTTCCTGCGACAGCAGGCGGCGACGGCGAGCCATGCCAGTCAGAACGTAAAGCGGCAGCGACATGACTTCAAGGGCCACGAACATGCCCAGCAGGTTGTTGGTGGCCGGGAACAGCATCATGCCGCCGACCGCGAACATCACCAGCGGAAAGACCTCGGTGGTGGTCGCGCCGAGACGCTCGGCTTGGGCCTCCAACGGCGAACCCGGCGTGGAGGCACCCGACTGGGTGAACGCGTCCGGGGAGTTGCCGCTGAACCGCTCGGCGATGACCGGCAGTGAGAGCAACGCGAGCAGCAGGACGCTGCCCTGGAACATCAGCGCGGGAGAGTCGATCGCCAACTGGCGACCGGCGGTCACGCCCTGGTGGTCACGGGCATAGGCCACCAGCATCACGAACGATGCGACGACACCGACGACGGCCACCGCGAGCTGCGCCGCGTAGCGGCTGGCGCGCGGCACGAACGCCTCGACCAGAACACCGACCATCGCTGCACCGAACACGATGAGCATCGGTGCAATCGCGAGGTATTCGATGTCCGCCTGCACAAAGGTGCTGGGCTCCATTACTTGGCGCTCCCGTCAACAGCCACGCCGTGCAGCGGCGCGGGGTCCTTCACACCGACGTGTTGCAAGGTCTGCGACACGGCGGGCTTCAACATGTCCAATGCCGGCTTCGGGTAGATACCCAGGCCGATCAGGAAGGCGATCAAGACACCGGCGACAACCTTCTCGCGCAGGTCGAGATCGGGCATCGAGGCGAACTTCTCCCCCTCGGGCTTCGGTCCGGTCATCAGACGCTTGTACATCAGCAGGATGTAGATCGCGGCGAGGATCACCCCGGTCGCGGCGATCGCGGTCGCCACCTTGTATTTCCCGAAGCTGCCGACCATCACCAGGAACTCCGAGACGAACGAGTTCAGACCCGGCAGGGCAAGACCGGACAGACCGGCGATGAGGAACACGCCAGCCAGGCCGGGCGTCACCCGCTGCCAGCCGCCGTAGTCATCGATGTTCTTGCTGCGGCCACGCGCAATCAAGAAGCCGGCGAACAGGAACAACGCACCGGTGGTGAAACCGTGGTTGATCATGTAGAGGTCCGCACCGACGTGGGAGGTCGTGGTCATCGCGAAGATGCCCAGCACGATGAACCCGAAGTGGCTGACCGAGGTGTAGGCGATCAACCGCATCATGTCGGTCTGGCCGATGGCCACCAGTGCGCCGTAGATGATGGAAATCACGGCAAGCGTGATGACCACCGGGGTCGCCCATTTGGCGGCCTCGGGGAACATCTGCAGGCAGAACCGGATCATCCCGTAGGTGCCGACCTTGTCGAGCACACCCACCAACAGAACCGCGGTGGCGGGCTTGGCCTCGGTGGCCGCGTCAGGCAACCAGGTGTGCACCGGCACCATCGGTGCCTTCACCGCGAAGGCGATGAAGAATCCGAGGAACAGCCACTTCTGGGTGCCGAGCGACATGTCGAGCCCGGTGAGCTTGCTGATCAAGAAGCCGTATTCGCCGCCGGGGCCCTGCTGGTAGAGACCGATGACGGCCACCAGCATGATCAAACCGCCGAGCAGTGAGAAGATCAGGAACTTCACCGAGGCGTACTGGCGGCGCGGGCCACCGAACTGACCGATCAAGAAGTAGACCGGGATCAGCATCGCCTCGAAGAAGACGTAGAACAAGAAGACGTCGGTGGCGGAGAAGACACCCACGATGAACGTCTCAAGCACCAGCATCAGGGCGAAGTACGTCTTGATGCGGCCGGCGCTGTCACCGTCGACGTCTTTCCATGCCGCCAGGATCGACACGGGAACCAGAACCAGGCTCATCAGGATCAGCGCCAGCGCAATGCCGTCGACACCGAGCGCGTAGGACACGCCCAACTGCTTGATCCAGGTGTGGGTCTCGGTCAGCTGGAACTGCTGGGTGGTGCCACCGGTCTTGAACTGGGTGAAGGCCGCGATACCGACGACGAGGGTCACGATCGAGAACACCAGCGCGACCATCCGCGCCGAGGCCGCAGCGGCCTTCGGCAACAGCGCGATGACGAGGGCGCCCACCAACGGCAGAACGCCGATCGTGGTCAGCCAGGGGTAGTTGGACATCAGTTGATCACCCACAGGAGGCCGAGGATCGCCACGACACCGACCAACATCGTCGTCGCGTACGAGCGGACATAACCGTTCTGCAGCTTCGCCAGCCGGGAGGAGCTCCCGCCGACGATGGCTGCCAAGCCACCAGCCGCGCCGTCGACACCCTTGTTGTCGGCGTAGACCAACGAGCGCGTGACGTGCAGACCTGGACGGGCGAAGATCGCCTCGTTGACGTCGTCCTGGAACAGGTCCTGGCGAGCGGCGCGGGTGGCCAGCGAACCGACCGGCGGTGTCACCGGAACCTCGTCGCGCCAGTAGCGCATCCAGGCCAGGGCGATGCCACCAGCAACCAGCAGCAGCGTCACGATCATCAGAACCGGAACCGGCAAGACCGGGTCACCCTCCGTGTGGCCACCGACCACCGGCTCGAGCCAGGAGGTGATCAGACCCGTCGGGCCAAGGATCAGACCCAGGAAGGCGGAACCAACGGCCAGGATCATCATCGGGATGGTCATGACCAGCGGCGATTCGTGCGGGTGGACGTCGTCGGTCCAGCGCTCCTTGCCGTGGAAGGTCATGAAGAACAGGCGCGACATGTAGAACGCGGTGATACCGGCGCAGATCAGCGCGCTGAGTCCGAAGACCCACGGGCGCCAACCCTCACCGATGAACGCGGCCTCGATGATCTTGTCCTTTGACCAGAAGCCGGACAGACCCGGAACGCCGATGATCGCCAGCCACCCCAGACCGAAGGTCACCCACGTGATCTTCATGACCGTGGACAGACCACCGAATCGGCGCATGTTCACCTGGTCGTTCATCCCGTGCATGACCGAGCCAGCACCAAGGAACATGCCGGCCTTGAAGAAGCCGTGAGTCACCAGGTGGAAGATCGCGAACGCGTAGCCGACCGGTCCGAGCCCGGCAGCGAGGATCATGTAGCCGATCTGGCTCATCGTCGAAGCGGCCAACGCCTTCTTCAGGTCGTCCTTCGCACAACCGACGATGGCCCCGAAGATCAGCGTGATGGCTCCGACGATGCAGACCGCAAGTCGGGCATCGGGTGTCGCGTCGAAGATCACGTGGCTGCGCACGATCAGGTAGACACCCGCGGTCACCATGGTGGCCGCGTGGATCAGTGCCGAAACCGGTGTCGGACCTGCCATCGCATCACCCAGCCAGGCCTGCAGCGGGAACTGCGCGGACTTACCGCAGGCAGCGATGAGCAGGAGGATGCCGATCGCTGTCAGCCAGCCCTTGGAGGTTCCAGCCACCGCGGCGTCGACCGACGCGAAGTCGACCTTGCCCCAGACGGTGAACATGCTGAAAATGCCCAACAGCATGCCGAAGTCACCAACACGGTTCATGATGAACGCCTTGTTGGCGGCCGTGGCGTAGGCCGGGTTCCAGTTCCAGAAGCCAATCAGCAGGTAGGACGCCAGACCGACGCCCTCCCAGCCCAGGAACAGACCGACATAAGAGTCAGCCAGCACCAAGGTGAGCATCGAGGCGATGAACAGGTTCAGGTAAGCAAAGAACCGGCGCTTGTCCGGGTCGTGCTCCATGTAACCCAACGAGTAGACGTGGATCAGCGAGCCGACGAACGTAATCAGCATGACGAACGTCAGCGACAACGGGTCGAGCAGCAGCCCGAAGTCGACGTTCAGCGCGCCAGCGGGGATCCAGGAGAACAGGTGGAGGTGCTGCGCACGACCCCCCGCACTCATCCCGAACATCGCGGTGATGATCGCGACACCGAATCCGAAGGAGGCCCAGGACAGACCCGTGGCCAAAGCTGGCCCGATCTTGTCGAGCTTGCGGCCACCGAGCAGCAGCAGCGCGGCGCCGAGCAGCGGCAGCGCGATGAGCAGCCAGCCCACCCCCGCTACACCCTCTGCGGCACGCGCGGCATGCACCTCGCCGGCAGTTGACAGGAAGTTCACCTACGTCACCGATCCCTTAGAACTTCAACAGGTTCGCGTCATCCACGGACGCCGAACGGCGGGCGCGGAAGATAGCCATGATGATCGCCAGACCGATCACGACCTCGGCCGCGGCCACAACCATGACGAACAGCGCCATGACCTGACCGTCGAGACCGCCGTGCATCCGGGCGAATGTCACGAACGCCAGGTTCGCCGCGTTGAGCATCAGCTCGACGCCCATGAACACGATGATCGCGTTGCGTCGCAGCAGCACAGAGGCCGCGCCGATCGAAAACAGGATCACCGCAAGATAGATGTAGACCATGGGGCTCATCGGTCGCCGCCTCCGTTCTGATACCGGGTCATGTCGCCGGCCTCGCCCTCGAGCTCGTCGCTGGCGGCCAGCAGCCGCTCACTGTCGGCTACCTGACCACGCGCCTTGAGGACTCGAGAAATGGACTTCTCCGACGGGCTGCCGTCGGGCAGCAGAGCCGGAGTGTCGACCGCGTTGTGGCGGGCATAGACACCGGGCACCGGCAGACCGGCCAGGTCCTTGCCGCTGCGGATGCGCGCCTGCGACCACTCGGCCTGCGTCGGACGCGGGGTGAGTCGCTCGCGGTGAGCCAGCACCATCGCACCGATAGCGGCGGTGATCAGCAGCGCGGAGGTGACCTCGAAGATCCAGACGTACTGGCCGAAGATCAGGTTCGCGATGCCGCTGACGTTGCCGTCGGCGTTCACCTTGTCGAGCCCGGCGAAGGGGCCGAAGTCGCTCTTGGCCAGGGCCGCGACACCGAGAGCGGCGAGCGCGAGACCGAGCAGCAGACCGGCAACACGCTGGCCCTTGATCGTCTCCACGAGCGAATCGGAACTGTCGACGCCGACCAGCATGACGACGAACAGGAACAGCATCATCACCGCGCCGGAGTAGACGAAGATCTGAATGACACCGAGAAACTCAGCCTGCTGCGCGATATAGAAAATACCGAGCGAGACCATCGCCAACGCCATGCCCATCGCGGCGTGGACCGCCTTACGGGCGAACAGCAGCGCGAGCGCGCCGAACACCGACAGCGGAGCCAAGAAGAAGAAGAGCGTCGATTCTGCCCCACCGAGGTGGCTCATGCGCGGTCCTCCTTCTCGTCCTGCGGGTCGGCGCTGCCGCCGTAGTCGCGGACCCAGTCCTGCTGGGACTGCGTCGCGGCCTGCACCTTGCCCTGGTAGTAGTCGCGCTCCTCCATGCCGTCCACCATCGGGTGGGGCGCCGGAAGCATGCCCGACAACACCGGAGCCAGCAACTGGTCCTTGGTGAAGATCAGGTCAGCGCGGTTGTTGTCAGCCAGTTCGTATTCGTTGGTCATCGTCAGCGCACGGGTCGGGCACGCTTCGATGCACAAGCCGCAGAAAATGCAACGCAGGTAGTTGATCTGGTAGACGCGACCGTAGCGCTCGCCCGGCGAGAACCGCTCACCTGCGGCGTCGTCGTTGTTGGCACCCTCGACCAAGATCGCGTCGGCTGGACAAGCCCACGCGCACAACTCGCAGCCGACGCACTTTTCGAGTCCGTCGGGGTGCCGGTTGAGCTGGTGGCGACCGTGGAACCGCAGCTGCGTCGGGCGCTTCTGCTCCGGGTATTCCTCGGTCTCGATCTTGCGGAACATAGTGCCGAAGGTGACACCGAATCCCGCGATCGGGGCGAACAGGTCGGACAGGAATCCGCCCGACGAGTCCTTGTTCTTGCTGTCAGCCACGGGGTTCCTCCGGGTTGATCGCAGGGTTGACCTTGGAATCGGTCGTGGTGGTAGTGAGGCGGCTGCCGGTCAACGCCGGCACCGGTTCGACGAGTCGCTGACCCGGCAACGGCGGGACCGGGTGGCCTCCGGCGAACGGGTTGATCGTCTCGGGGACGCTGCGGTCGTCGTCGCTCTCGCGGCGCGACTGACGGGCATCCCATGCCCACGCGACGCCGAGCACGATCACCGCGATCAGACTGGTGACCAGCAACGTGGAGCGCGGCACGTCCAATGGGCCGAGCGATATCCGGCTGTTGCCGAGGAAGCCCAACTGCGCGGCGCGGATGAAGGCCACGGCGACAACCCAGACCAGGGTGGTCGGGATCAGGACCTTCCAGCCCAACTTCATGAACTGGTCGTAACGGACGCGCGGCAGCGAACCACGCAGCCAGACGAAGAAGAACATGAAAGCCCACAGCTTCACGACGAACCAGAGCAGACCCCACCAGCCACCGTTGAAGAATCCACCGGCGATGGCCGCGATTCCCGGAGGTGCCTGCCACCCGCCGAGGAACAGCGTGGTGGCCAGGGCCGAAACGGTGAACATGTTGACGTACTCGCCGAGGAAGAACATCGCGAACTTCAGCGAGGAGTATTCGGTGTGGAAACCGCCGGTCAGCTCCCCCTCACCTTCGGCGAGGTCGAACGGCAGACGGTTGGTTTCACCGACCATCGTGATGATGTAAACGAAGAACGAGAAGAACGCCGGAATGGCGTACCAAAGGCCCTTCTGCGCATAAACGATCTGGCTGGTCGACATCGACCCCGCGTAAAGGAACACCGCGACCAGGGCAAGGCCCATGGCGATCTCGTACGAGATGACCTGCGCCGATGAGCGCAAACCACCCAGCAGCGGGTAGGTCGAACCGGACGACCACCCGGCCAGCACGATGCCGTAGACACCAACGCCGGCAACGGCCAGCACCAGCAGCACCGCGATCGGAGTGTCGGTCAACTGCAAAGGGGTGCGGTGACCAAACATGTGGACGTCGTTGCTCAGCGGGATGATCGCGAACGACACGAACGCCATCGCGCCAGCGATCACCGGCGCCAGGATGAACATCAGCTTGTCGGCGGCCTTGGGAGTGACGTCCTCCTTGAGGGCGAGCTTCACCCCGTCGGCGAGCGTCTGCAAGAGACCGAACGGGCCCGTGCGGTTCGGGCCGGGACGCTGCTGCATCCGGCCGATCACGCGACGCTCGAACCAGATCACGATCAACGTGTTCAGCAGCAGGAAGACGAACAGCAGCAACGCCTTGACCAGCGACAGCCACCAGGGGGTGTCGCTGAAGTCGGCCACCGGGTTGTCCCCACGGGCATGAAGTTGGGCCGGCAGTTGAGCCGGAACTGCTGCGACAAAGTGCGCGAACGTGCTCACTTGGCACCTGCCTTGGTCAGCGCCACCGGCGAGCCGGAGTCGACGTCGAGCGTTCGACGCACCTGGCTGTCAATGGAGTTCGTCGGAACCCAGACCACATGGTCGGGCATGTCGGTCACCGCGACCGGAAGCGTGAGCGCCCCGACCTTGGTGGAAAGGGTCACCGGGTCACCCTCGGCCACGCCAGCACCCTGCGCGGTCGACGCGGACATCCGCGCCACCGATGGCCGGGCGGTGCCAGCCAAGAACGGCTCGCCATCCTGCAACGAACCCTTGTCCAGCAGCTGCGACCAGGTCGACAGGATCGCTTCACCGATCAGCGGTCGCGGCGCGCCCGTCGGGCGGACCCGGGGGCGTACGGCCCGGTCGCCGGTGTGGGCGCCGATCTCGGCCATCTCGGCTCGGACCTGCTCCAGGCTGCGCGCACCCAGGAACTCACCGAGCTCGGCGGCCAGCAGGTCAAGGACCCGGTGGTCGGCCATTGCCTGGGTGTCGAGCGCCCGCTCGAAGCGGCGGACCCGGCCTTCCCAGTTGACGTAGGAACCGGCCTTCTCCTGCTGGGGGGCAACCGGCAGGATCACGTCGGCATAAGGTGCCACCGACGAGTCGCGGATCTCCAGCGAGACGACGAACGCCTTGTCGAGAGCGGCTCGGGCCGTCTCCTGACCGACCAAGTCGCCCACATCGACGCCACCAACCAGCAGGCCGGCCAGTTCACCGTTCGCGGCCGCCGCCAGCATGCCGGCGGTGTCGCGGCCGGCGGTCGCCGGCAGTTCGTGGGCGCCCCAGACGGTCGCAATCTGGTCGCGGGCGGCCGCGTCGGTGACAGGACGGCCACCCGGCAGCAGGGTCGGCAGCGCGCCGACCTCGATCGCACCACGGTCGCCGGCCCGACGCGGGATCCACGCCAGACGAGCACCGCGGGTCGCGGCGTAGGCAGCAGCCGACGAGAGCGCGCCCGGAACAGCGGCCATGCGCTCCCCCACCAGCACGATGGTGTCGCCATCGCCCTCGGTGAGCAGGTTCGCGGTGTCAGCAAGCGGACCATTCGGGTCGCCGAGCGCTTCGAGAACTTCGGCCTCGGTGCCGGGGGCGGTCGGCACGAGGGTGCCGCCGACCTTCTCCAGCCCGCGGGTCGCGTACGGCGCGAGCGCGACGACCTTGACCTTGTTCTTGCGGAAACCCTTGCGCAGTCGAAGGAAGGTTATCGGCGACTCGTCCTCGGGTTCGAGGCCGACCAGCAACACTGCCTTCGCGTTCTCCAGGTCGGCGTGGGTGACCGCGCCGGACTCCGGCGAGGTGGCCACCACGGCGTGGGCCAGGAAGTCGGCCTCCTCCGCGGAGTGCGGGCGCACTCGGAAGTCAATGTCGTTGGTGCCCAACACCATTCGAGCGAACTTGCTGTAGGTGAAGGCGTCTTCGACGCTCAACCGGCCGCCGGTCAGAACCCCGACGCCCTGCGCATTGCGCGCGGCAGCAAGACCCTTGGCGGCGAACTCCAGCGCTTCGGGCCATCCGGCCACTCGCAGCTGGCCGTTCTCCCGGATGAGCGGAGTTTCGACCCGGGCTGAGGTGGCGTAGGTGAACGCCCAGCGGCCCTTGTCGCAGTTCCACTCTTCGTTGACGGCCACGTCTTCCAACGCCATCCGGCGCAGTACGACGCCGCGGCGGTGGTCCGTACGCAACGAACAACCGCTCGCGCAGTGTTCGCAGACGCTCGGCGTCGACACCAGGTCGAACGGCCGCGAGCGGAAGCGGTAGGCCGCACCAGTCAGGGCACCCACCGGACAAATCTGAACCGTGTTGCCGGAGAAGTAGCTCTCGAAGGGCTTCTCCTCGTAGATGCCGACCTGCTGCAGCGCACCGCGCTCAATCAGCGCGATGAACGGGTCACCGGCGATCTGATCGGAGAATCGGGTGCAGCGCGCACACAGCACGCAGCGCTCGCGGTCGAGCAACACCTGGCTGGAGATGTTGATCGGCTTGGGGTAGGTGCGTTTGATGTCATCGAAGCGCGACTTGGCCCGGCCATTGCTCATGGCCTGGTTCTGCAGGGGGCATTCGCCGCCCTTGTCGCAGACCGGGCAGTCGAGCGGGTGGTTGATCAGCAGCAGTTCCATGACGCCCTGCTGTGCCTTGTCGGCCACCGGGCTGGTCTGCTGCGTGTGGACCTCCATGCCGTCGCCGACCTCGAGGGTGCAGGAGGCCTGCGGCTTGGGCATCGGTCGCATGGAGCCGTCCGGCCCCTTGGTCGACACGTCGACCAAGCACTGCCGGCAGGCACCGACCGGGTCGAGCAACGGGTGGTCGCAGAACCGCGGGATCTGCACGCCGATCTTCTCGGCGGCACGGATCACCAGGGTGCCCTTGGGCACACTGACGGGAACGCCGTCGATGGTCAGCGAGATGTCGTCAGGCGCGACCGGAACGGCCGCGTTCTTGCCGGTGTCGACGGAGTTTCCGCCGGCAGACGGCGAGGTGAGCGTCGTCATGCGGAGACGGTCTCCTTCGTGTTGAACAGCACCGAGCGCTCCGGCGGAAAGGCTTCCCACCAGGGCGAGTGCATCCCGGCCTCGAACTCCTCGCGGAAATACTTCACCGCGGAGGTGACCGGGCTGGTGGCCCCGTCACCCAGCGCGCAGAACGCGCGGCCGAGGATGTTGTCGCAGATGTCGACGAGCTTGTCGATGTCGTCTTGGGTGCCCTTGCCGTGTTCCAGCCGATTCATGATCTGCTTCAGCCAGAACGTGCCCTCGCGACACGGCGTGCACTTGCCACAGGACTCGTGGGCGTAGAAGTCGGTCCACCGGCTGACCGCACGAACGACCGAGACGGTTTCGTCGAAGATTTGCAGCGCGCGGGTGCCGAGCATCGAACCCTCCGCAGCAACCGACTCGAAGTCCAGCGGAACATCCCAGTGGGCGTCGGTGAAGATCGGCGTCGAGGAACCACCGGGGGTCCAGAACTTCAACCGGTGACCATTGCGGATCCCACCGGCCATGTCGACCAGTTCGCGCAGCGTGATGCCCATCGGCGCTTCGTACTGGCCCGGGCGAGTGACGTGACCCGAGAGCGAGAAGATGCCGAAACCGGTCGACTTCTCGGTTCCCATGCCCTTGAACCAGTCGGCGCCGTGCAGCAGGATCGGCGGCACCGATGCGATGGACTCGACGTTGTTGACCACGGTCGGACGCGAGTAGAGACCCGCGACAGCCGGGAACGGTGGCTTCAACCGCGGCTGGCCGCGGCGGCCTTCGAGGGAGTCCAGCAGTGCCGTCTCCTCGCCACAGATGTAGGCACCGGCACCAGCGTGAACCGTGACATCGAGGTCGAAACCAGAGCCGTGGATGTTCTTGCCCAGGTGACCAGCGGCATAGGCCTCTTCGACCGCGCGCATCAAGCGCCGGTAGACGTGAACGACCTCACCGCGCAGGTAGATGAATGCGTGGTTGCAGCCGATCGCGAACGAGGTGATCACTACGCCTTCGATCAGGAAGTGGGGCGCCGCCATCATCAGCGGTATGTCCTTGCAGGTGCCCGGCTCCGACTCGTCGGCGTTCACCACGAGGTAACGCGGGCCGCCGTCCGGCTTGGGCAGGAAGCCCCACTTCATACCGGTCGGGAACCCGGCGCCGCCGCGGCCACGAAGACCGGAGTCCTTGGTCATCGCGACCAAGTCTTCCTGGCTCATGCCGAGCGCCTTCGTCAGCGCGCGGTAGCCCTCGTTCTCTTCGTACGTCGCCAGCGTCCAGGACTGGGGTGCGTCCCAGAACTTGGTGAGGATCGGGGTCAGTTGGGTGGTCATCACTCGCCGTCCTTCTCGCCAGGGGCGGTCCAGTTGTTCTGGTGGGCGATCTTGAGGCCCTCCAGCGAGGCAGGGCCAGCACCGACACCTTCGTCGGCCAGACCATCGGGGAAGCCGGCCAGGGTGCGGCTGACCTGCTTGAAGGTGCAGACCTTGTTCGGTCCACGCGAGGGCTTGACGGCCTTGCCACTGCGCAGGTCATCGACCATCGCCTTGGTCGAGTCGGGCGTCATGTTGTCGAAGAACTCCCAGTTCGCCATAACGACGGGCGCGAAGTCACAGGCCGCGTTGCACTCGATGCGCTCGAGAGTGACCTTCCCGTCGGCGGTGGTCTCGTCGTGGCCGATACCGAGGTGGTCGCTCAACTCGTCGAAGATCTGGTCGCCGCCCATTATCGCGCAGAGCGTGTTGGTGCAGACGCCGACGGTGTAGTCACCGTTGGGGTGGCGCTTGTACTGCGTGTAGAAGGTCGCCACACCCGACACCTCGGCGTCGCTGAGGTCGAGCTTCTCGGCGCAGAACGACACGCCACGGCCGGTGATGTAGCCGTCGATGCTCTGAATGAGGTGCAGCATCGGCAGCAGCGCCGATCGCGGTTGCGGGTAGCGCGCCACGATCGCGTCGGCATCGGCGTGCAGCGCAGTGAGCTGCTCGGCGGTGTAGGGCTCGTCGCTGGCGTGCAGCGGGGTCATCGGGTGAAGCGGGGAATCTGCACTCACCGGTCCACACCTCCCATCACGGGGTCGATCGAGGCAACGGCGACGATGACGTCGGCAACAGCGCCGCCCTCACTCATCGCGGCCACGGCCTGCAGGTTGTTGAACGACGGGTCACGGAAGTGCGCGCGGTAGGGGCGGGTGCCGCCGTCAGAGACGACGTGGCAACCGAGTTCACCCTTCGGGCTCTCCACCGCGGCATACGCCTGGCCAGCGGGAACCCGGAAGCCCTCGGTGACCAGCTTGAAGTGGTGGATCAGCGATTCCATGGACTCGCCCATGATCTCGCGGATGTGGTCGAGGCTGTTGCCCTGACCGTCGGCGCCCACCGCCAACTGGGCCGGCCAGGCAATCTTCTTGTCGGCCACCATGACCGGGCCGGGGTTGGCCTCGAGACGGTCAACGGCCTGCTCGACGATGCGGATCGACTGGTACATCTCGTCGATCCGAATCCGCAGCCGAGCGTAGGCGTCGCACTCGTCACGGGCCACGACGTCGAAGTCGTAGGTTTCGTAGCCGCAGTAGGGCTCGGCCTTGCGCAGGTCGTAGGGCAGACCTGCCGCGCGCAACACCGGGCCGGTGAGGCCAAGAGCAACACAACCGGTGAGGTCGAGGTAGCCGACGTCGCTGGTGCGGCCCTTGAGGATCGGATTCTCGTTGAGGAGCAGTTCGAGCTCGTGAACGCCGCGACGCAGGTCGGGCAGCATCTGACGAACCGCGTCGATGGTGCCGACCGGGATGTCCTGGGCCACGCCGCCAGGGCGGACGTAGGCGTGGTTCATCCGCAGGCCGGTGACCATCTCGAAGATCCGCAGGATGCGCTCGCGCTCGCGGAACCCGATGGTCATGACCGTCGTGGCGCCCATCTCCATGCCGCCGGTTGCCAGACACACCAGGTGGGAGGCGGTGCGCTGCAGTTCCATCATCATCACGCGGATGGTGGTGGCTCGCTCCGGGATCTGGTCGGTGATGCCGAGCGCCTTCTCGATGGCCAGGCAGTAGACCGTCTCGTTGAAGATCGGCATGACGTAGTCCATGCGAGTGCAGAAGGTCACGCCCTGGGTCCAGGTGCGGAACTCCATGTTCTTCTCGATACCGGTGTGCAGGTAGCCGATGCCAGCTCGCGCTTCGGTGACGGTTTCGCCGTCAAGCTCGAGGATCAGCCGGAGTACGCCGTGGGTCGAGGGGTGCTGCGGACCCATGTTGACGACGATCCGCTCCTCGTGGAGGGCTGCGGCTTCATCAACAACGGAGTCCCAGTCGCCACCCGCGGCGTTGATCACCGGGGTGTCGTCGTCGACGTCGTGGGTCGAGCTGCCGAACGGGTCGGCGGCAGAGGTGTGAGAGGTGGCCGACATCAGTTGTAGCTCCTGCGCTCGTCCGCGGGCTGCACGGTGGCGCCCTTGTATTCGACCGGGATGCCGCCGAGCGGGTAGTCCTTGCGCTGCGGGTGGCCCGGCCAGTCGTCGGGCATCAGGATCCGGGTCAGGGCCGGGTGGCCGTCGAACTCGATGCCGAACATGTCCCAGGTCTCGCGCTCGTGCCAGTCGGCGCCGGGCCAGACCGAGGTAATGCTCGGGATGTGGGCGTCACCGTCGGGAGCTGTGACCTCCAGGCGCAACCGGCGGCTGCCGTTGGTGATCGACACCAGGTGATAGACGGCGTGCAGTTCGGCGCCGGTCTCCTGCGGATAGTGGACCCCGGAGACGCTGACACACATTTCGAAACGCAGCGCCGGGTCATCCCGCAGCGCCTGCGCGACGACCGGGAGGTGGGCGCGGTCAACGAAGAACGTCAGTTCGCCGCGGTCTACGACCACGCGGGTCACTGCCGTTTCGAAGGAGGGGCCTCCGTTGCCAAGGGCCGCGGTCAGTGCGTCGGCCATCTCGTCGAAATGACCGCCGTACGGTCGCTGCGCGGCGCCGGGGAACAGCACCGGGCGCTGCAGGTTGCCGTAGCCGGAGGTGTCATTGCCCAACGAGGAGCCGAACATGCCCTGCTTATGGGCGACGAGCACAGGAGCGCCAGCAGCCGGGTGGTCCACGACCGTCCCGTCTTCCTGCGCGATCTCGACGTCGGACTTAGGCTCCGTCGGAGCGTCCTTGACCGGACCGGTCACCGGGTCCTTCGGCAAGTCGTTGAGCGCCTTGTCATCTGCCATCAGGCGAGCAACCCCTTCATCTGGTGGGTCGGTGTTGCTTCCATCGCGGCGCGCTCGGCGGCACGAGCCGCCTCGACCCGGTTTACGCCCAGCGGCGTGGACTGGATCTGCTTGTGCAACTCAAGAATCGCGTGGAGCAGCATCTCCGGGCGAGGCGGACAGCCGGGCAGGTAGATGTCGACCGGGATGACGTGGTCGACGCCCTGCACGATCGCGTAGTTGTTGAACATGCCGCCGGAGCTGGCGCAGACACCCATCGAGATGACCCACTTGGGCTCGGGCATCTGGTCGTAGACCTGGCGCACGACGGGGGCCATCTTCTGGCTGACCCGGCCGGCGACGATCATCAGGTCGGCCTGGCGAGGGGTGGCGGAGAACCGCTCCATCCCGAACCGGGCGATGTCGTAGTCGGGGGTGCCGACCGCCATCATCTCGATCGCGCAGCAGGCGAGCCCGAAGGTCGCCGGCCAGACCGAGCTCTTACGCATGTAGCCAGCCAGACCCTCCACCGTGGAGAGCATGAATCCGGCGGGAAGCTTTTCTTCAATACCCATGGTTGTCTCCTAGCGCCTCTGTCTGCCTGTCAGTCCCACTCGAGCCCGCCGCGGCGCCAGACATAGGCGTACGCGATGAAGACGGTCAGCATGAACAGCACCATCTCGACCAGGGCGAACAGGCCCATCCGGTCGAACGACACCGCGAACGGATAAAGGAACACCGATTCGATGTCGAAGATGATGAACAGCATGGCTGTCAGGTAGTACTTGATCGGCACCCTGCCACCGCCGTCGGCATGTGGGGAGGGCTGGATGCCGCACTCGTAAGCGTCGGCCTTCGCCCGGTTGTAGCGCTTCGGTCCCGCCAGGGCACCGGCTCCGACCGAGAAGACGGCGAAGCCGAGACCGATGGCGGCGAAGAACAACAGCGGTGCGTACGAATAGGTGGTCAAGCCGGTCATCGCAGCGACTCCTTTCGGGCGTACGGCGCGTCGGGCCGGTTCGCCGGATCCATCGTATTCATTGCTTGGCTCCCCATCATGCCGCTGGCGTAATCCGCGACAACGCGGCGATCAGGCGGTCGTCGGCGCGGCCACCGTGGGTGTCCCCCAGGTTGGCCATCACCTTGAGCAGGAAACGCATCATCGTCTGGCGCGGAAGACCGTATTTCACCGCGAGGCGCATGACCTCGGGGTTGCCGATCATCTTCGCGAACCAGCGGCCCATCGTGAAGTAGCCACCGAGGGCGTCCTTCATGACGGCGGGGTAGGTCTCCAGGACCCGCTCGCGACCGGCGTCATCGTCGCGGGCGAACGCCTGCGCGATGACTTCGGCGGCAAGTCGGCCGGACTCCATCGCGTAGGCGATGCCCTCACCGTTGAACGGGTTGACCATGCCGCCCGCGTCGCCGACCAGCAGCAGACCGTCGGCGTAGTGGGGCTGGCGGTTGAATCCCATCGGCAGCGCGGCGCCGCGGATCGGACCCTGGATGGTCTGTTCGTTGTAGGTCCACTCGGCCGGCATGGTCTCGACCCAACGCTTCATCACGTCGCGGTAGTCGGTCTTGCCGAACGCGGTGGAGGTGTTCAGGATGCCGAGGCCGACATTGCTGGTGCCGTCGCCCACCCCGAAGATCCAGCCATAACCGGGCAGCAGGATCTTGTTGCCGTCCTTGTCGCTGCTCCACAGCTCCAGCCACGACTCGAGGTAGTCGTCGTCGTGCCGCGGGCTCTCGTAGTAGGCGCGGACGGCGACGCCCATCGGGCGGTCCTCACGCTTCTCGCGACCCATTCCCAGCGACAGGCGCGAGGAGTTGCCGTCGGCGGCCACGACCAGCGGGGCCCGGAAGGTCAGCTTGCGGCCGGTCGGCCGGTCGTCGGCGCCCATCTCCTTGGCCTCGACACCGACGATGTGGCCGGCGGAGTTCTTGATCGGGGTTGTGACGTTGACGCCCTGCATCAGGCGGGCGCCGTTCTTCACGGCGTGCTTGGCGAGGATGTCGTCGAAGTCCTGGCGGGTGCGAACCAAGCCGTACGGCGGGAAGCTGGCAACCTCGGGCCAGTCCAGCTGCAGCCGCATACCGCCACCGACGATCCGCAGACCCTTGTTCTTGATCCAGCCGTCGTCTTCGGGCGTCGGGACGCCGAGGGTGACCAGTTCACGGACTGCTCGCGGGGTCAGGCCATCGCCACAGACCTTCTCGCGCGGAAAATGGGTCTTCTCCAGCAGGAGGACATCAAGTCCGGCCATCGCGAGGTATGCGGCGGTGGCGGATCCCCCGGGGCCTGCACCGACGACGATGACGTCGGCGGTTTCCTCCGCGGGGGTGCTGGGAGCGGGCTGGCTCACGGGCGGAATCCTGCCTTTGTGAAGGGTGTCACTAACCCGAGCACTCTACGGCCCACCCGGCCGGGAGACCCACTAAGGCGCACCTAACTGCACGCCGTCGGTCAGGCCTCAAGGGCACTACGCATCGGTAGAAGTTTCGCGTCGGATTCGGCCAGCTCGGCATCGGGCACACTGCCGGCCACGATCCCGCAGCCGGCGAACAACCGCATCACCCGGTCATCGCTCGGGTCGAGCATTCCGCTGCGCAGCGCGATCCCCCACTCCCCGTCGCCGTCAGCATCGAGCCAGCCCACCGGACCGGCATAACGACCGCGGTCCATCTCCTCGAGTTCGAGGATGACTTCGGCCGCCATGCGGGTGGGCGTTCCGCAGACCGCCGCCGACGGATGCAGGGCGGCCGCAAGCGCCAGGCTCGAGCTCCCGTCGCGCAAGACGGCGGTGACGTCGGTTGCCAGATGCATCACGTTGGGCAAGTGCAAGACGAAGGGCGACTCGGGCACGTTCATCGACGAACAATGCGGGCGCAGCGCTTCGGCGACGGAGCGGACGGCGTATTCGTGCTCTTCCAGGTCCTTGGACGATCGGGCCAGACCGGCGGCGAGGGCCAGGTCGCGACTGTCGTCGCCGGTGCGGCGGATGGTGCCGGCGAGAACCCGGGAGGTCACCAGTCCCTTCTCGCGGCGTAGCAGCATTTCGGGCGTCGCGCCCACCATCCCGTCGACCGCGAAGGTCCAGGTGGTCGGGTATTCAGAAGTCAGGCGGCGCAGCACCCAGCGCAGATCAATCGGGTCGTCACTGGCGGCAATGACGTCGCGAGCCATGACCACCTTGTCGAGATCGCCGTGGCGAATCCGCCGTACGGACTCAGCAACGGCCTCCGCCCAGCGGTCCCGGTCCAGCGCGCCGTCGCGGTAGACGAGTCCCTGCGGCGCCCCGGGCGCGGGCGCATCGCTCAGTGCTTCGGTGCCGGGCAGTCGGTCGGCGGTGGCGACGTGGGTGATCCAGGTGCGTCCGTCGCGTCGCCCGATGATCACTTCAGGGACGACCAGGGCGCTGCCCTGGGCCGACGTACGGGAGAAGGCGAAGGTGCCGAAGGCCACGGGGCCCGTTCCCGGCAGGTCGAGATCGCTGCGTACGACCGCAGCCGCCCGGACCTGTTCCCACCAGTGGGCGGCGGTATCGAACCGGTCGTCGCCGTCGGTGTCGATGCTTGCGGCCCGACCCCAGCCGACAAGACCTTCGCCGCCGCGCAGCCAGCAAACGATGTCGACCGATGGCACCTCAGCCGGGATGAGGGTGATCAAATCGCGTGAATCGTCGATCTGAGTCGTCCGTGCAACAAGAGTGGGTGCGGCGTCGACGAGCGGAAAGGTCACGACGACGCAGCGTACGCCGCCCGCTGGTGCGCCCCGCTGCGACCGTGCGCGAAGATGAGTCCATGAACCGCGCCAGCCTCGACAAGCGCCCCTCCGACGTCGCCCGGATGTTCGACGACGTCGCCGCGCGCTATGACCTCACCAACGACGTCATGTCGATGGGCCAGGACCGCCGCTGGCGCAAGGCGGTGCTTGAGGCCGTCGCGCCGCAGCCGGGTGAAGTGATCCTCGACATCGCGGCCGGCACCGGCACCTCCAGCGAACCCTTCGATGCCGCCGGCGCCCACGTGGTGCCCGGCGACTTCTCGATCGGGATGTTGCGGGTGGGCAAGAAGCGCCGTCGCGACCTCGGCTTCACTGCCGCCGATGCGATGCGCCTGCCGTTCGCCGACAACTCCTTCGACGCGGTGACCATGTCGTTCGGACTGCGCAATGTGGTCGACAGCGTTGCTGCGCTGGCCGAGTTCCGGCGCGTGACCAAGCCCGGCGGGCGGGTACTCATCTGTGAGTTCTCGAGGCCGACCAACCCCGTCTTCCGCAAGGTCTACTCCGAGTACCTGATGGCTGCGCTGCCGAAGATCGCCGCGCCAATCGGCTCGAACGCGGAGTCCTACGTCTACCTCGCCGAGTCGATCCAGGCGTGGCCGGACCAGCAGGGCATGGCCGATCGGCTGCAGGCGGCCGGCTGGAGCGGTGTGGAGTGGCGCAACCTGTCGGGCGGAATCGTCGCGCTGCACCGCGGAATGAACGCCACTGACGCCGCCTGACATCAATCTGCGTCAAAGCTCTTGCATATGACGTCACTGTGATGTCACAGTGGGGTCATGGATCTTTCTCCGTACATCGAAGGAATGCGGCGCGACCTGATCGCAGCCGCTGAAGCCGCGGGCCCGGACGCCTCTGCTGTAGCAGAGCGACTCGGGTTCGCCGTCGACGCTGCCGCCCGGCTGGCGCTCATGGAGGCCATCAGCAACGCGGCCGCCGAAATCTCCGCCCAACTGCCCAACGGGTCGGTCGACGTGCGCCTGGCCGGCCGCGACCTGGAGTTCGCCGTGCAAGGCGTGCCCAGCGTCGCCTCGGCGACCGCGGCTGCCGATCACATCGACCTCACCAAAGAAGAGGAAGAAGGCGGCGGCAGCGCTCGGGTCACCGTACGCATGCCGGAATCGGTCAAGACCAAGGCCGAAGCCCGCGCAGATGCCGCGAATCAGTCGCTGAACACGTGGATTGTCAACGCAATTCGCGTGTCCGCCATGCGCGACGGCATCGGCCTGGACCCCTCCGAACTGATCAACCACTTCCTCGGTCAGGACCCGTTCGGCGGTCGTCGAGGACCGCGACACATGAAGGGCTGGAACTGACATGCGTGTTGAGAAACTCGAACCGATCGAGCGCGCCGACCTCAGCGTGATGAAACGCTCCCCCGGGGCACTCACCGTCACTGCCGCCGACACCGACGCCCCCATCATCACGATCGAGGGCGACGGCGAGGAACTGGTGGAGGTCCGACAGGACGGACCGCGCATTTCGATTGAGGAGCCGGAGCGTCACCACTTCGGCCGCAGTTGGGACGATCGTGGGGTGCGCATCGAGGTCGTGGTGCCCACGGCAAGTGACGTCAGTGTGATGTCAGGTAGTTCCGAGGTCACCGTCGCCGGCGAGGTCGGCGACCTTGAGGTGAAGTCCGGTTCTGGTCGTCTGCGGATCGAGCACGTACGCGGTCGAGCCCTGCTCGACCGTGGGTCAGGCGACACGAGCGTCGACCGCATCGGCGCCGGCGCTCGCATGCGCTCCGGCTCCGGCTCAACCGAGGTCGGCGAACTGCACGGAGACGTGCAGTTCGCCACCGGTTCCGGCGGGATCTCGATCGAGTCCTTCGAGGGCAACCTGACCTCGAAGTCCGGCAGCGGCGACGTACGCATCGCTGCGGCGCGCGGTGACATCCGCGCGGCCAGTGGCAGCGGCAGCGTCGAGGTGGACGCCTTCAGCAACGGTTCGCTGGATGCGCGCACCGGCAGCGGCTCCGTCGCCGTACGGGTGCCGGCAGGCACCCCGGTCTGGACCGACATCGTGTCGGGCCGCCCGGTGGAGAACAGTTTGCCGTCAGTGGGCGCGCCGACCGAGGGGCAGGACCACGTGCGGTTGCGTGCGCGCACCGGCAGCGGGCGTATTTCGTTGTCGCCCAGCGCCTGAGCGCGCGTCGGCGCAGCTCAGTCGAGTTCGTCGAGAGCGCTGTTCGCGGCGGCCGACAGCCGAGCCAGCAGGTCCCGTTGACCGGACCGCTGGATCGGAACTTCAATAACCCGGATGCCCTGGTGGGGAGCCTTGATGCGCTCCGCCAGGGTTTCCGCGTCGGTGACCAGTTCGTGGTCGACCCCGCGGGCCCGACAGACCAAACTCAGATCGGTTCCGGTGGGGGTGCCGAAGATTCGCTCGAACGGCTCGGCGTGAGCGGCACCACCCGGCTCGAGAGTGCCGAAGATGCCGCCGCCGTCGTCGTTCACGACAACGATCGTGAGGTCCGGAACCGCGTTGCCCGGCCCGATCAGCAGACCGTTGCTGTCGTGCAGGAACGTGAGGTCGCCCATCAACGCAAAGGTGCGATGGTCGGGCCTCGACAGCGCCAGACCCACCGCGCTCGACACGACACCATCGATGCCAGCCAGCCCACGATTGGCCACCGACACGACATGGCGCGCGACGCGGTTGGCATTGCGGGCCAGATCCAGGTCGCGCACGATGTTCGACGGGCCGAGGAACAAGCCGGCACCCTCCGGCAGGTGGTGCACAACCGTCCGCGCGACCGCCATGCCTGAGGGCCAACTGCCCTCGATCAGCGGAGCGGCGACCTCGCTCAGGGCCGTTCCGGCTCGTCGCCAACGCGCGGCCCAAGCCCGGTCGACACATCCCGACACCGCGGCGTGGCTGCGTTCGATGTCGTCCCATTCGTGGACGCGCCGGGTGCGGTGGCTCGCCCCAGCCCAAGAGGTCCCCGAGGTGATCACTTCCACCGAAACGGCCGGGTTGCGCAGCAGGGCCGACACATCCCGGTCCAGCGTCACCCGACCGGCGACCAGCACCCGCTCTGGCAGGTTGCGCTCCAGCCAAGCGCGAGCGCGCAGGACCAGCGGGCCGTGGGGAGTGACCCGCCCGCGGTGATATTGGCCAAACGGCTCGGAAATCATCGGCCAGCCGGCAGTATCGGCCAATTCGGCAATCTGGGCCGCCTGCCGCGCATCGGGCAGGTCGCCGAGAACGACGAGGGTGCGCGGAACGGGCGCGATCCCTGGACCCGTCGGGGCACCGCGGTGGCTGGCCTCGTTGCGTACGTTCAGCCAGGACTCCCCACGCGGTCGCCCACAGAGGTCTTCGGGCCAGTCGCTCGGGTCGTCGTCGGGCACCAGCGGCGCCCGGAGCGGGATGTTCAGATGCACCGGACCCGCGTCTCCAGCTGGGGTTCCAGTCGCCTCGGCCACCGCCCGCCCAGCAATGGAACGCCACCAATCCTGTTGTCCCGCACGACGTTCGGGGACCCCGAACTCGTAGAACCAGCGGGTCGCCGACCCAAAGATCTTCACCTGGTCGGTGGTCTGGTTAGCCCCAACCCCACGCATCTCGGCGGGCCGGTCGGCCGAGAGCACCAACAACGGGACGGCAGCGTGTGAGGCCTCCAACACAGCCGGGTGCAGGTTCGCGACCGCGGTGCCGCTGGTGGTGATGATCGGCACCGGGACCCGGCTCACCTTCGCCAACCCGAGCGCGAGGAACGCCGCCGAGCGCTCGTCGATGCGCACATGTAGCCGCAGCTTCCCAGCTCGGTCGGCAGCCTCTGCCGCGAACGCCAACGGGGCCGAGCGCGACCCGGGAGACAGCACCACGTCTCGGACGCCCAATCGGTGTAGTTCATCGATCAGCACAGTCGCGAGAGCCATGGACGGGTTCATGTGGTCATTCTCCCGCAGTGACGCCCCAGCTGCCGCGCCATGTGTCGCCGGGTGTGAGGACGGTCAGTGATTCGCCGGTCACAAAGGCGTTCGCCGGGCAGCTCATCGGCTCAACCGCCACGCCGGTGGAGCGCGCCGCCCCACCGGGCAACGAGTCGCCGGTGAACACCTGCGCGTATCCGAAGGTGGCGGCCTCGGCCCATAGTGTGGTCGATCGGGAACCCGCGCGGACAGTGACGGCCCACCGGTCGCCCTCAGCGGCCAAGTCGGTGAAGGCGTGGTCGAACTCGACCTCGCCGATCACGCGCGGCTCCCGGAAGTCGTAGGGCGCCGGCACGGGCGTCCGGCCGATCGGAATCAGCTGCGCGTCGACCTCGAACATGGTGGCGGCCGGGAGGGTGAGGGTCAGTTCGTCGACGCGCGCTTCCCCGGCGGTCAGGTAGGGGTGAGCGCCGTAGCCGAACGGAGCGTCCTCGTCACCGACATTGGTGGCGGCCGTCTCGACCACCAGGCCGTCCGGGGTCAACCGGTAAGTGCAGGTGAGATCGAGCATCCAGTCCCAACCCGACTGCGGTAGCAGCGAATACGCCACAGTGAGCGAGTCGTCGGTCTGCTCGACGCGGTTCCACAAGGCCCAACGGACCAGCCCGTGGGAAGCGTTGCGGCGACCGGCCTCCGTCAGCGACAGCTGCTCCGAATGACCCCCGAAGGTGTATTTGCCCTCACGGATCCGGTTGGGCCACGGCATCAGCAACTGCCCGCGGCCGGCATCGGCCTTCTTGTTCTCCGGGTAGCCCCACAAGGCGTCGGCGCCGCCGACCCGATAACTGCGGATGCCACCACCCATCTGGGTGACGACCAGTTCCTGGTCGTGCGCTCGCAGGGTCCATTGGTCGCCGCTGGGCGTTCGCGTGGTCACCCGCCAACTTCAGCACACCGCAGGGCTAGCGTGAGGGGGTGTCCGAGCATCGCAGTTTCGCCGACGACGTACGCAGTCGTTCGCCGCAGCAGTTGGCGGCCCTTTTGCTCGCCCGACCCGACCTCATCACCCCGCCACCGACCGACCTGTCGGCGTTGGCCGCGCGGGCAGCGACCCGGTCCAGCGTGCAGCGCGCGCTGGAGACGCTCACCGCCGATCGACTGCAGGTCCTCGAGGCATTGTTGGCCGGCCAGGCGGTCGCGGACGACGCCGCGACGAACGCCGTTCTCGACGACCTTTGGACACGAGGCCTGCTGTGGCGCAACAGGGGTGGGCTGACACCCGTACGCGCGACCACCGAAGTGATCATGTTTCCCGCCCGGCTCGGGCCGCGCTGGTCGGACCTGACCGAGCGTCCGCAGCCGGCGGATCTTGGCGCCATCATCGATCGGCTGTCCGAGCCGGCCCGGCTCGCGCTGCTGCAACTCGCGACCCGCCACCCGGTGGCCTACGCCGGCAGCGACTCCGCATCAGATGCGTTGCGCGAGCTGATCGATGCCGGGCTGACTTTCCGTCGCGACCAGCAGCAGGTGGTGTTGCCGCTGGAGGTCGGTCTTGCCGTACGAGGTGACGCAGGTCCCATGATGCAGCCACCGACGGCGACCGGGACGGCCCGCCCGTCGGCGGATGTCGATGCCGCCGCAGGCCTTGCCGGGCTCACGCTTGCTCGCCACGTGGAGGCGCTGGGCGACCTGTGGGCGACGGATCCGCCGCCGGTGATGCGCAAAGGGGGCCTGAGTGTACGCGAGCAGCGGGCGCTGGAGGCCGAGCTCGGTCTGGACCCGGCGGAGACCGCTTTCGTCACCGAAATTGCCTGCGCCGCAGGACTGTTCGCTTCCGATGCGGAGATCGACCCGCACTGGCGACCGACCCCACGCCACGACGAATGGCTGGAGATGGCGCCGGCCGGCCGGTGGGCGACCCTGGTGAATGCGTGGTGGATGACCACGCGCGCGCCGTCGTTGGTGGGAACGCGCGGGTCGACGGGCACGATCAACCTGCTTGGCCCGGATGCGCAGTGGCCGATGCTGCATCGGCGCCGCCACGACGTGCTCGGAGTGCTGGTCGAGCTCGACGGGGTGCCGACGGCCGCCGAACTCGATGCGCTGCTGCACTGGCACCGGCCGCTGCGCCTGCCGCCCGGCGCGCCGACGCAATCCGGCGTGGTGATTCGAGAGGCGGAGTGGCTCGGGCTGGCTATCGGCAATCAGCTGTCGCAGGTCGGGCGCATCCTCGCCGGTGGCTTGGTCGACGCAGCCTCGGTTGAGCCCCTGCTGCCGACGTTGGTCGACCGGGTCTTCATCCAGGGCGATCTGACGGCGATCGCGCCGGGACCACTCACCGACGAACTGCACCGGTTGATGCATCGCGCCGCCGACGTCGAATCACGCGGCGGAGCAACCGTTTTCCGATTCTCGGCCGGCTCGCTGTCAACGGCCCTCGATGGTGGAGCATCACCGACCGAGCTGCGCGCCGCGCTGACGGCGGCCAGTCCCTCGCCCCTCCCCCAGCCGCTGACCTACCTGATCGACGAGGCAGCGGGTCGCCACGGCAAGACGTTGGTGGGCGGCTCGTCGTCCTATGTCCGCAGCGATGACACAGGCGCCCTCGCTGCGCTGGTCGCCGACTCGGAGCTCGCCCACCTCGGCCTGCGGTTGCTGGCTCCGACCGTCGCGGTGACGTCGGTGCCGCCGACCTACCTGCTGGACGCGCTGCGGAAGGCGGGGCACTCCGCTTTGGCGGAGTCGGCCGAGGGTGTCGCGATTGCTGTGGCTGCGCATCAGAAGCGAGCCCCGACTCCTCGCGTCGTCCCGCCGACGGAGACCACGGCGCTGGACCCCGAGCGGGTGCGCGAGATGGCGGAACGACTGGTCACCGCGGACGCGACTGCGCCGCGGGTCATGAGTGCGGACGATGACCCATCTGTATTGCTTGGAGCGTTGCAGGATGCGGCTGCCGATGGCCTGCCGGTGTGGATCGGCTACGTCGATGCTTCCGGCGATCTGCGACGGTCCTTGTTCCGCCCGGCGCGGGTCGACGGCGGTCGGGTCGTCGGCACCGTCGGTGAAGACCGCCGGACCTTCAGCGTCCATCGGATCACCACGGTCAGTCCGGCATAGGCCCTGTCGGACGCTGGTCGTCAGCGCCACCCAGATCTGCGGGTCAGCAGATCTTTTTCCGTGGACCCCGTCAACGAGCAAGGCGCCTCCCGGCCGGCCTTCCAGGCCTGGGCAGGACGACCACACGGCCCGCCGGTTACCCGACGGGCCGTGCGCGGAAGACCGTCAGGACCTCAGAAGATTCGCACCCGATCCTGCGGTTCGAGCCACATCCCGTCGCCCGCCTGCACCGCGAACGCCTCGTGGAACTCCTGCAGGTTGCGAGCCACGTTGGCCCGGCAGTTGGCCGGCGCGTGGGGGTCGATCGCGACCAGTCGCTTCGCCTCCTCGGGCCGGGACTTGCCGCACCACACCTGGCCATAGCCGAGGAAGAAGCGCTGGTTGCCGGTGTAGCCGTCGAGCTCCGGCGCGGGCGTGGCCTCCTGGGCAATGCCGTAGGCCTTGAAACCGATGGTGAGGCCGCCGAGGTCACCGATGTTCTCGCCGACGGTGAGACCGCCGTTGACGGTGGTGCCCGGCGCGTCGGCAGGTTCGAGCCGGTCGAACTGCGCAATCAGCTTCTGCGACAACGCATCGAAGCGCTCGCGGTCCTCCGGGGTCCACCAATCGGTGAGGCTGCCGTCGCCGGCGTAGCGCGACCCCTGGTCGTCGAAGCCGTGGCCGATCTCGTGGCCGATGACCGCGCCGATGCCGCCGTAGTTGACCGCGTCGTCGGCATCGACGTCGAAGAACGGCGGCTGCAGGATCGCGGCCGGGAAGACGATCTCGTTCATCACCGGGTGGTAGTAGGCATTGACCGTCTGCGGGGTCATCAACCACTCGGTGCGGTCGATCGGACCACCGATCCGGTTCAGCTGACGGGCCAGCTCGAACTGGGCTGACCGAGCCAGATTGCCGAGCAGGTCGTCGGCCCGGATCTCGAGGTCTGAGTAGTCGCGCCACTTGTCCGGGTAGCCGATCTTCGGCTCGAACTTGGCCAGCTTGTCGAGCGCCTTCTCGCGGGTGGCCGGGCTCATCCATTCCAGCGTCTCGAAGTCACGGCGGTAGGCCTCGATCAGGTTGGCCACCAGTTCCTGCATCCGCTCCTTGGCGCGCGGCGGGAAGTGTTCGGCGACATAGAGCTGACCGACGACCTCGCCGAGGGAACCCTCGACCACTGCAACGCCGCGCTTCCACCGATCCTTCAGCTTCGGGGTGCCGCTCAGCGTGCGGCCGAAGAAGTCGAAGTGTTCGTTGACGAAGTCCGCCGAAAGGCAGGAGGCCTCGGAGCTGATGAGCTGCCAGGAGAGCCAGGACTTCCATGACTCGAGATCGACCTCGGACAACGCCTGGGACAGGCCCTCGAGGAACGACGGCTCGCCGACGACCACTTGGTCGAGAGCGCCCTGCGGGCCACCGAGAGCAGCCGTCCAAGCGTCCCAATCTAGCTGCGGGGCAAGGGACTTCAGCTCGTCGAGGGACTTCTTGTTATAGGTCTTGAGTGCATCGCGGGTGGCCACGACG
This sequence comes from Calidifontibacter terrae, assembly GCF_054778835.1. Taxonomy (NCBI): domain Bacteria; kingdom Bacillati; phylum Actinomycetota; class Actinomycetes; order Micrococcales; family Dermacoccaceae; genus Calidifontibacter; species Calidifontibacter terrae. The sequence continues at coordinate 427,782 of NZ_BAAGZF010000007.1, read as the reverse complement.
TCCCAGTGGCTCTTGGCGATCCGAGTCTCGAGGTCCATCACCTTGCTCGCGAATCCGGCCGGGTCAGACAGCTTCGCCAGCGCCGCCATCCGCTCGATGTGGCCGACGTATTTCTCGCGGACGTCGGCGTATTTCTCGTCGCGGTAGTAGGACTCATCGGGCAGACCGAGGCCACCCTGTTCGAGGTAGGCGATGTATTTCTCGGGGTCCTTCGCGTCGGCGGTGACGTAGAGCAGGATCGCGTTCCACACCCCGCGCCGCGAGAGTTCACCCATCAACCCGCTGAGCGCAGCGGTCGTGGTGACCGCCGCGATCTGCCCGAGTCGGTCGGCCAGCGGCTGCGCGCCGGCAGCCTCGATCGCGTCGGTGGCCATGAACGAGGCGTAGAGGTCGCCGACCTTGCGCTCGGCCGAACCCGGCGCCGCATCGGAGGCGGTCGCCAGCTCGATGATCGTGCGGACGTTCGCCTCGGACTCCTCGCGCAACTTGTCGAAGCTGCCGTAGCGAGCGCGGTCGTCGGGGATGTCGGTCGAGCGCACCCAGGTGTTGTTGACGAACCCGAACAGGTCGTCCTGCGGGCGGGTCGTGGAATCGAAGGTCGAGGTCAGTCCGGATCGCATGTGAGCCACGTTACTTGGCTGCGCCGACGACCAGACGCCCTCACCTCCCTCTGCGGATTGCTGTTGCCCTGGGCAGCAGCCATCCGCAACTCAACCGCCGAGGGCCCGGACGACGCGCGACGGCGACGGACGACCCAGTTGCTGTGCCATCCAGACACTGGTCGCCACCAGCGCTTCGAGGTCGACACCGGTCTCGATGCCTAGCCCACGACACATCCACACCAGGTCCTCGGTGGCCAGGTTTCCAGTGGCCGACTTCGCGTAGGGGCAGCCGCCAAGGCCACCGGTCGAGGCGTCGACGACGCGCACACCGTGTCGCATTGCGGTGAGGGTGTTCGCGAGCGCCTGGCCGTAGGTGTCGTGGAAGTGCACACCGATGCGCTCGGCCCCGATCCCCCTCTGCGCCAACGCTTCCAGCAGCCGTACGACATGCCCTGAGGTGCCCACCCCGATCGTGTCGCCGATGCTCAGTTGGTCGCAGCCGAACTCCATCAGCTGGCTGCAGACGTCGACGACCTGCTCGACCGGAACCGGACCTTCCCAGGGGTCGCCGAAGCACATCGACACGTAGCCGCGCACCCACACGTCGGCCTCCTTGGCGCGCCGCACCACCGGGGCGAACATCTCCAGCGACTGCGCCACCGAGCGGTTGAGGTTCTTGCGCGCGAAGGTCTCGGTGGCGGAGCCGAAGACCGCAACCGCTCGTACGCCGGCGGCCAGGGCGTTATCGAGTCCCCGCTCGTTCGGGACGAGAACGGGGCGAGTGGGCAGCCGCGCCGCCTGCCCCAGTTGCCCGACCAAATCGGTCGCGTCGGCCAACTGCGGGATCCAGTTGGGCGGAACGAACGAGGTCGTCTCGACGGTCTCCAGCCCGGCCGCCAGCATCCGGCGGATGAACTCCACCTTCACCTGCGTCGGAACGGCGGTCTTCTCGTTCTGCAACCCGTCGCGCGCGCCGACCTCGTAGATCGTGATGCGCTCGGGCAGCCCCTGCTCCGGTTCAACCATCGGCAAGCTCATGTGATGATCGTCTCACCGTCGTTCAGGCGACGATCGCCACGGCCGCTTGTCCCTGAAATTCCCGACACCGTGGTGCGTCCCGAGAACTCCTGACTCGCCCTGATACCAACGGTATTCGTACAGCAAGTACGTCGGGTGGGACAACCTCTGGTACAAAACCACCGATGGCGGCTACGTCGCCGACATCGACATCAACACCGGCAGCAACAATCCGGTGACGCCTGCGTGCGCGACGCCGATCCCAGGCCGTGCAGTCGGGCAGAAGAGCGCGACCAACACCGGCTACGGCGGCCAGTGCACGTGGGGGGCCATGGAACAGTGGCGCGCTGCCACCGGGTACTACCCGTACATCACCGGCAACGCCAAGGACTGGGCTGCGTCCGCGAGAGCGCATGGATGGACGGTCGTGCTGGATGCCCAGCCGCGGTGCATCGTCGTGTTCCAACCTGGCGTGCAAGGAGCAGACCGCACCTACGGTCACGTTGCATGGGTCACGAGCATCCAGCGGCGCGCCGATGGACTCTATGTGACCTTCACCGAGATGAACGGACCGGCGGGCCCGTGGCGGTACGACGTACGTACGGTCAAGAACGTCGTGGGAATGTCGTACATCCTGGCCCCCTGACGGTCGTCACAGGGGTGCGAGACACGGCCCATCTCGCAGCGCGGGCCTTCTCGCACCTCTGTGCACGTCTGACTGCAGATTTGCACACGCGCCTCCAGCTGGTATGGCCCAATGAGTCGCCGGATATCGCGACCCTCGCGCAGGTTCCGACCCCGTGCGTGTTCGGTCCGACGGGAAGGGATCACCCACCCCGCCGGTTAGCCTGAAGCGTGACTGACGGACCCCTTATCGTGCAGAGCGACAAGACGGTGCTGCTCGAGGTGGACCACCCCCTCGCTCGCGACGCCCGCGCTGCAATCGCACCCTTCGCCGAACTCGAGCGCGCCCCCGAACACATCCACACCTACCGGGTGACCCCGCTGGGCCTGTGGAACGCACGGGCAGCGGGTTACGACGCCGAACAGGTGGTCGATGCGCTCATCCGCTACAGCCGTTATCCGGTTCCGAACGCATTGCTGATCGACCTGACCGACACGATGGATCGCTACGGCCGCCTGACCCTGCGCAAGCAGGAGATCGACGGTGAGCTGCGGCTGGTTTTGGCCACGACGGACCGCTCAGTCCTGACCGAAGTGTTGCGACACAAGAAGATTGCGCCACTGATTGGCGACCGGGTCGACGACGACACGGTGTTGGTCCACGCCAGCGAGCGCGGTGCGATCAAGCAACAGTTGATCAAGGTCGGTTGGCCTGCGGAGGACGAAGCCGGCTATGTCGACGGCGAGGCTCACCCCATCGAGCTGCGTCAGGACGGCTGGCACCTTCGTGACTATCAGGAGCAGGCCGTCGACGGCTTCTGGCACGGCGGATCCGGCGTTGTGGTTCTGCCCTGCGGCGCCGGCAAGACGATCGTCGGCGCGGGCGCAATGGCCCGTTCGCGCACCACGACGCTGATCCTGGTCACCAACACGGTCAGCGCCCGGCAGTGGAAGGACGAACTGCTGCGGCGCACCACGCTGACCGAGGAGGAGATCGGCGAATACAGCGGTGCGCGCAAGGAGATCCGCCCGGTCACCATCGCGACCTACCAGGTGCTGACCCACAAACGGAAAGGCGTGCACCCCCACCTCGAACTGCTGGACGCCCGCGACTGGGGCCTGGTCATCTACGACGAGGTGCATCTGCTGCCTGCGCCGATCTTCCGGATGACCGCCGATCTGCAGGCGCGACGCCGGCTCGGCCTGACCGCCACCCTCCTACGAGAGGACGGCCGCGAAGAGGACGTCTTCAGCCTGATCGGACCGAAGCGGTTCGACGCACCCTGGAAGCAAATCGAAGCGGCCGGCTACATCGCACCCGCCGACTGCGTCGAGGTGCGCGTGACCCTCACCGAGGGCGAGCGGATGGCCTACGCCACGACGGAACCCGACGAGCGCTACCGGTTCGCCTCTTGCGCGCCCGCCAAGGACCCCGTGGTCGAGCGCATCGCCGCACAGCACGCCGGCGAACCGCTGCTGGTGATCGGCCAGTACCTCGACCAGTTGGAGTCCCTCGCCGGCCGACTCGAGGCCGAACTGATCACCGGCCAGACGCCCGTACGCCGCCGGCAGGAGTTGTTCGACGCCTTCCGCGCCGGACAGATCGACCGGCTGGTCGTCAGCAAGGTCGCCAACTTCTCGATCGACCTGCCCGAGGCGAGCGTGGCGATCCAGGTCAGCGGAACGTTCGGTTCCCGGCAGGAGGAAGCCCAGCGGTTGGGGCGGGTTCTGCGCCCGAAGAGCGACGGCCGTACGGCGCACTTCTACACCGTCGTCACCCGCGACACCGTCGATGCAGACTTCGCCGCGCACCGTCAGCGGTTCCTGGCCGAACAGGGCTACGCCTACCGGATCGTCGATGCTGAACAGTTCTCCGGCTAAGCCCAGGTATTCTGCCCGCCATGAAGGTCGTCGTCGTCAGTGGTTACTTCAACCCGCTCCACGGGGGGCATCTGGACATGATCGAGTCCGCGGCGCGATTGGGCGAACGCCTCATCGTGGTCGTGAACAACGACCGCCAGCAGCTGCTCAAGAAGGGGAAAATCATCCTCGATGAGAGCAACCGGCTGCGGCTGATGCGCGCTCTGAAGGGCGTCGACACGGTGATGCTGAGCGTCGACGAGGATCCCACGATCATCCGCACCCTGGAGATGATCGCGGGGCAATACCCCGGCGACGACCTGATCTTCGCCAACGGTGGCGACCGCGATTCCTCGACGGCTGTGCCCGAGGCGGCAGTTTGCGAGAAGTACGGAATCACCATGGTTTTCGACGCCGGCGGAACGGCCAAGGCCGACTCCTCCACCCGGATCAACCAGGCGAACGGCACCGAACACACGGCCTGAAAAACTTCGTACGTCCTGCTACAACGAAGCAGCCGCACCCCGGTTGGGGTGCGGCTGCTTTGGTTCGTACGGGTCAGTTGACGCCGAAGATCTGGCGGATCGGGTCGATCAGGAAGTAGAGCGCAAACAGCGCCGAGATGATCCACAGCACCGCCGGGATCTCCTTGAACTTCCCCTTGATCAGCTTGATGATCAAGAAGGCAAGGGTGCCGACACCGATACCGACGGTGATCGAATAGGTGAACGGCATCAGCGCGATGGTCAGGAACGCCGGCAACGCGATCTCCAGATCGCGCCAGTTGATCGCGCCGATCTCCTGCATCATCAGGAAACCCACGAAGACCAGGGCGGGCGCGGCAGCCTCGCTCGGGATGATCTCGACCAGCGGGGCCAGGAAGGTAGCCAACAGGAACAGCACCCCGGTCACGATGGATGCCAGACCCGTACGTGCGCCGTCACCGACGCCGGAGGCGGACTCGATGTAGCCGGTGTTGGAGCTCACGCCACCCAGACCACCGGCGGCCGCGGCCACCGAGTCGACGATCAGGATCTTCTGGGTGTCGACGGGGGCGCCGTCCTCGTCGAGCAGGTCACCCTTGGCCCCGATCGCGACCATGGTGCCCATCGTGTCGAAGAAGTCGGCGAGCACCAGCGAGAAGATGATCAGCACGGCCGCGATGACGCCGGCCTTGGAGAAGGCGCCGAACAGGTCGACGTGGCCCACCAGGGAGAAGTCGGGCGTCTTCACCACGCTGTCGGGCACCTTGGGGACGTTCAGGCTCCAGGTGCGGGGGTTGATCACGTTGCCCTTGGCATCCATCGTGCGCGGCCCGATGTGGGCGATGGCCTCGATGATGATGCCCAACACGGTCGCGGCCACGATCGCGATCAGCATCGCGCCCTTGACCTTGCGGACGTACAACGCGATCAGCAGCAGGAAGCCGACGACGAACACCACGATCGGCCAGCCCTGCAGCCGGTTGTCGATGCCGAGCTGAACCGGGGTGCCCGAGCCCGAGCGGGAGAAGCCGGCGTCGTAGACCCCGATGAAACAGATGAACATGCCGATGCCGACCGAGATGGCCGTCTTCATCGCCGGCGGCAGCGCGCGGAAGGCTGCAACGCGGAAGCCGGACAACACCAGCACCAGGATGACGATGCCTTCCCACACCACCAGGCCCATCGCGGCCTGCCAGGTCATGTTCGGCAGCGCGGCGACGCCGTAGGCGACGAACGCGTTCAGCCCGAGGCCGGCGGCAATTGACATCGGGAAGTTCGCGATGGCGCCCATCAGGATCGACATCACCCCCGCGACCAGGGCGGTGCAGGCCGCGATGACGGACAGGTTCGACCCGTCGCCGGACCCACCGCCCAGGAAATGACCGGTGCCGTCCTTGACGAAACCGAGGATCAGCGGGTTCAACGCGATGATGTAGGCCATCGTGAAGAAGGTCACGACCCCACCGCGGATCTCCCGGGTGAGGGTCGACCCCCGATCAGAGATCTTGAAGTACCGATCGAGCGCGCCGACCGCAGGTGTGGTGGATGTCATGCGCGGCACGATAGGGCCAGACGGTGTCAGCCGTCACCGGTAACCTTCAACTTGTGACCGATCACCCATCAGACGGAAAAGTAGAACCGATGAAGATCGACATGCCGTTGGTGTGTCGGATCGGCGTCGCTGCCTGGCTTGTGGCGCTGGTGATCACCCTCGTCGTGCCCGCCCTGCACTCCGGTGAACGCTCCTGGTGGCCGTGGTCGTGTGTCTGCGGCGTGGTCTTGGGCTTGCTCGGCTGGGCCTACGTACGCCGTGGGCGCGGAAACGCCGCGGCCGCGTGAACCACCCGCGCGGCGGGTGGAAGGATGAATGAGAGGGGCCGGGTTCGCCCGGCCAACGCTTCCCGAGAAGGTAAGGCAATGGCGGAACGTCCCACCACGATCGTCCTGTTCGGCGCGACCGGTGACTTGGCCCGGCGCAAACTGATCCCCGGCCTGTTGCACCTGTTCAACAGCGGCCTGCTCAACGACATCCGGCTCGTCGGCACCTCCCTGGACGACCACACCCGGGAGAGCTTCATCGAGTTCGCCCGCAACGCGGTCCACGAGTTCAGTTCCCATCGGGCCGAAGCAGAGCAGAGCTGGGACGCCTTCGCCGAGCGCCTCTACTTCGTCGGCAGTGCCGCCGGCCCGGATGCGCTCAAGGCGGTGGTGGCTGAGGCGGAACAAGGCTACGACGGCAACGAGCGACCGCGCCGGCTGCATTACCTCAGCGTTCCCCCGAAGGCCGCTCTTGCGGTCATCCAGACCCTGCGCGACGCCGACCTGGTGCCCTACAGCCGGGTGGTGATGGAGAAGCCGTTCGGCACCGACCTGGCCAGCGCGGTCGCTTTGAACAACAAGCTCCACGAGATCTTCGCCGAGGAGCAGATCTTCCGAATCGACCACTTCTTGGGCAAGGAAGCCGCGCTCAACATCCTCGCCTTCCGGTTCGCGAACGGTTTGTTCGAGCCGATCTGGCACCGCAACCACATCGACCACGTGCAGATCGACGTGCCGGAAACCCTCGGCCTCGAGACCCGCGCGGACTTCTACGAAGCCACCGGCGCCTACCGCGACATGGTCGTCACCCACCTGTTCCAGGTGTTGGCCTTCACCGCGATGGAGCCGCCGACCTCGCTGGAACCGCAGGCCATCACCGAGGAGAAGAACAAAGTCTTCCGCTCGATGATGCCGATCCAGCCGGAGAACGTCGTCCGCGGTCAGTTCCAGGGCTACCGCGACCTCGACGGCGTGGCCGCTGAGTCTGAGACCGAGACGTTCATCGCGATGAAGTGCTTCATCGACAACTGGCGCTGGGCTGGAGTCCCGTTCTATCTGCGAACCGGCAAGCGTCTCGGCGCGGGCCAGCGGATCATCTCCATCGCCTTCAAGGAACCGCCCAAGTCGATGTTCCCCAGCGGGTCCGGGGTGAGCCAGCACGGCCCCGACCACCTCACCTTCGACCTGGCCGACCAGTCCCGGATGTCCTTGTCTTTCTACGGCAAGCGCCCCGGAACGGGTTTCCGTCTCGACAAGCTGTCGATGCAGTTCGAGATGAAGGGCAGCAAGTCGGCGGCTTCTGCGCTGGAGGCCTACGAGCGCCTCATCTACGACGCAATCCGTGGCGACCACACGCTGTTCACCACCAGCGACGGCATCGAGCGCCTATGGGAGATCAGCCAGCCGCTGCTGGACAACCCGCAGCCGGTGCGCCCCTACGCCCAAGGCTCCTGGGGCCCGAACCAGGTTCATCAGCTGGTCGCGCCGCGCGCCTGGCGACTGCCGTTTGAGCGGGAGTGGCGCGAGCCGACCCCCTGAGCGACTTCGTGATCAGCCGTCGCTGATCAGAGACGAAGAGGGGCCGGTCGCATCGACCGGCCCCTCTTCGTGTTCAGTCGTTCAGTCGTTCTGGACGTCGATCTGGAAGTCGTCCAAGACCGGCGCGTCGACCTGATCCAGGCTCGGCAGTTCGAGGTCGATCTCGCTGTGGGCCCCGCAACCGTGGTCGAGCGACACGACGTTGCCGTCGCTGGGCGACCACTCGTTCGCGCAGACACCGAACGTCTGGCGCAGCGCGCCGGCCATCGGCAGGAAGAAGCCGCAGCTGGTGCACTTGCCGCTCGCCTGAGCGGCGACGGCCGCGCGCGGACCGTGGTCACCGTCGTACCAACGCGTTGCGGCGCTCTCGCGACCCTCCCGCGACAACACTCGCGGGCGGCCGAGACCGAGTTCGAAGAAGGCCATCTGATCGACGTCCTCCTCCCCGGTGGCCTCGAAGCCCGGCTCAAGGCACGGGTCGTCCTCGATGTACGGCGTCACATCGCCCGCGCCGACATCGCCCGGCTGCAGCCGCTGGTCGTAGGGCAGCCAGTCCGGCGCGAGCAGCGCGCCGTCACCGGGCAGCAGGTTGGTCTCGCAGACGGTCGCGACCTTGCCGCGCGGCACCCGTGCGACGGCGATCGCCCAGTGCCAGCCGCCGTAGCCCTTGTTGGTGCAGGCGAAGTAGTGCATCGCCAGGCGCTCGCCCAACATCACCGCGCCTTCGTGGTCACCGACGGCGTCCCGGGTCGCGATCGACTCGGCGGATTCGCGGGCGAGGTCGACCGCGTCGAGCAACACCTTGTCGGCCTTGATGACCTTCTTGCGGGCCGCGGCAGCCTTGGGCGCAGTGGCCTTCGTGGTGGTGGCCTTCGTGGTGGCCATCAGAGGTCCATGTCGTCCGCGACGGCCCGCAGCACGGCAGCCACCTGGGTGGCGTTGCGCTTTTCGGGGTAGCGACCATGACGCAGACCGTTGCCGACACCGTCGAGCAGCTTGATCAGGTCCTCGACGATGATCGCCATGTCGTCAGCCGGCTTGCGATGGCGGGCCGCCAACGACGGACCCGGGTCGAGCAGGGTCGCCGACAGAGCCTGCGCCCCACGTCGCCCCTGCGCCACGGAGTACTCCAGCCGGGTGCCGGCCTTGAGGTTGGTGGTGCCGGCGGGCAGCGCACTGGACGGCAGGAACACGTCCGTGCCGTCCTCACCCGATACGAATCCGAAACCCTTGTCGGAGTCGTAGAACTTCACCTTGCCGCTGGGCACTCTTCACCTGCTCACTCGTCGAAATGCTGCGGGCAAAGGTTAACGCCTGAAGGCAGCGAACATCGAATGCGCCGAGGCGTGGTCGGGCCTGTTCAGCCGCGGTACGGCATGCCGGGCCCCTGCTGCCACGCCTGGTTCTGCATCGCCAGCCGGTATTGGCTGCGCTCCTTGCCGGAATTGACCAGTTTGACGATGCCGATGGTCAGCAGGATGAGGCCGATGATGCCCGCGACGGCTGCCGCCGCTAGGCCGATGCCGATCGACCAGGCCGCCTTGTTGCCGGCGCTGCTCGCCTCGTCGCCGGCCGGAACCAACGCATCGTGATCACCGCAGGCGACCTTGTAGGCGCCCGTCGTGGGCGGGGTGAAACTGCCCGCCGACTGGTAGATGCTGCTGCCTCGAGTCCAGACGGTGTTGCCGGTCGCTTTAGTGACGTTCACGGGCTGCCCGTCCGGCCCGGTCACCGTGCAGCTCGGAACTGGGGCCGTGTTCGACGTGTCGCTGCTGACCCCGTCACTCGACGTGGAGTAGCCGACATATGCGTAGAGATCGTGAACATCGTTTTGTTGCAACGTGATCGATCCGCCCGAGGGAACCTGCGGCGCTTTGGTGATGATGTCGATCGCACCCTTGACCCCGATCACGGTGCCGGTCACGAAGATCACCGGCGCGATCACCAGCATCAGAACGGCTCCGATGATCGTCATCGCGAGACCGCGACGCTTGGGCTCCCCTGGCTGCTTCAATGTTCTTCCGTTCTGATCAGACGCTTGATTTATCGGTGGATCCCGGCCACGAAACGACCTGCCAGTTGTCGCGGACCACATCGACCTCGGCGGGAACGCAATTCGGCAGGAACCGCTCCTTGGCCAAATCATCGCGTACGTTGCGCGACAGGCGCGGGATCGCCAGCGACATCACCCCACCGTGGCTGAAGACCAAAGCCCGGTGAGCGCCCACCCGGTCGGCGACGTCGTCGAGCGCCTCGCGGTAGCGGGTGACGACCTGTTCACCGGTCTCGCCGCCCGGGAAGCCGCGCTTCAGGTCTCCGTCCAACCAGGCGCCGAAGACCGCCTGGGCCTTCGGGTCGCCGTACGGCAGTCCTTGGAAGTCACCGGCCGCGTATTCCTGCAGTCCCTCGACGTGATGAACCGGAACCTGCAGGATCTGCGCCGCGATCTCACCGCTCTGCTGCGCCCGGTTCATCGTCGAGGTGAAGATCACCCGGATCTCGGACGCGGCGAGAGACGTGGCCAGGTTCGCAACCTGGCCACGTCCCTTGTCGGTCAACCATCCGCCGTCATCGGTAATTACCCCGTGGACCGGATATTCGGCGTCACCGTGGCGGGCGATCAGCAAGCGCGTCGGGTCGATCACCCGCTCAGCCTACGGGGCTGATCAGTCCTCCCACTTGAACAAGCGGGCCGCGATTGCCACGAACACGACGGTGAATCCGAGCAGCACCGCCATCGGCAGAACCACCGCTCCGGGCCCTTGTCCGCGCACCATCACGTCCTTCATCCCCTCGGTCAGGTAACCCATCGGCAGGAACTTCGACACCAACCGAATCCAGTCCGGGGCAAAGTCCAGCGGGATGAACGCCCCACCAAGGAACGACATTGGCAGCACGATCAGGTTGGCCAACCCCGAGGCGGCCTCCTCCGACTTCGAGACCGCACCCGCCATCAAGCCGATCGACATGAACACCAGCGTTCCGCAGAGTGCGAGCGGCAACGCCATGAACCACGAGCCGGTCAGTTGCAAACCGAACAAGGCCTTGGCAACTGCGACGAAGAGCGCGAACTGCAGGACGGCGATCACCAGGGACACCACGACCCTGGAGGCCACCAGAGCCCACGGCTTCGTGGGGGTCAGACGCATTCGACGGAGCAGTTTCGACTTGCGCCAGCTGACCAAGGTCATCGCGCCACCGAAGGTGCCGCCCATCGCCAAGGCGTAGCCGAGCAGACCCGGCGTCAGGTATTGGATTGGCTTCAGCGAGCTGTCCTCGACCTGTTGCGACTTCAGCGAGTAGGTCGGCGGCACGTTCGCCGCGGCCAAGTTGGCGCTGTTGACGAAGGAGCCGATGGTGCCCTGCACCGTGGCCGACTTCACCTGATCGGCGCTGGAGTAGTGCAACACCAGCGAGGTGCCGTTCTCCTCAATCACCGCGTCGACCTCGCCCTTCTTCAGCCTCTCCAGCGCGGCCGTCTTGTCGGTCGACTTCGTGACCGTGAACAGGTCGTTCCACTGCTTCTTGGCCTGAGCCGGCATCTGGTCGACGAACTGGACCGACCCCACCTCGATCACCTTCGAGCGGCTCGCGCTGCCGCCGGAGCCGTTGATCGCTCCGAAGAGGAGCAGGAAGGCCAGCGGGAAGGCCAGCATCCAGAACAGGATCTGCTTGTCCCGGATGAACGCCTTCCACTGAGCTGTGGCGAGCGCTTTGAACGCGCGTCCGCTGTTCTCGGCGGCCGGCTGCTGATCGGGCCGGCGGCTGGTTTCCTTGTCGGTGGTCGTCGTGCTCATGTCTTGTGTCGCCCCTCTTCCCTCGGCTACCGGCCTCACTTTCGTGTCCTCAACTCGGTCGGGGCTCATGCCCTGTACTCCCGTCCGGTCAGCTCCAGGAAGACGTCTTCGAGGGTCGCTCCGGTGACGTTGATCCCGGCAAGAGCATTGCGATCGGCGAGAGCCGCGAGCACAGCTGCCGGAGCGTGGGTGGTCATCGTGAGGGCTTCTGAGGTCGCCGAGACCGCTTCGACGCCGTTCAACCGGCCGGCATCACCTGGGTCGATGGAACCCCGGTCGATGGTGATTCGGTCCGGCGCGTCGATCGCTGCAACGAGTGCGCGCGGGGTGTCCACGGTGAGGATGCTGCCGTGGTCCATGATCGCGACGGTGTCGCAGAGGATCTCGGCCTCATCCATGTAATGCGTGGTCAGTACGACGGTCCGCCCCTGCCTGTTGATCTCTCGCAGGGTGTCCCACAGGTTGCGGCGGGCCTGCGGGTCCAGCGCCGCGGTCGGTTCGTCGAGGAAGACGATCCGCGGGTCGTGCACCAGCGAGCAGGCAATCGACAGGCGCTGCGCCTGGCCACCGGAAAGATCCTCGCTGCGGGTGTCGGCCTTTTCGGTCAGGCCGAACTGGTCGAGCAGCTCATCGCATCTGTCATGCGCCGCGCCGTACAGATCGGCGAAGGTTCGGATCTGCTCCGCCGCGGTCAGCTTCGGAAAGAACGCCGTCGCTTGAAACTGCACGCCAATCCTCGGCAGCAACGCCGTGTTGCGCGGCCAGACCGGCAGCCCCGCGATGGTGGCCGAGCCGGCGTCGGGCTTGCGGATCCCCTCGATCAGTTCCAGGAGGGTCGTCTTGCCGGCCCCGTTCGGCCCCAAGATGCCAAAGAAGGCACCCTCGGGAACCTCCAGATCGACGCCGTCGACCGCCGTGTGTTCGCCATACCGTTTGACCAGCCCGCTGGCCTCAATGATGTTCCCCATGCCGGCAACGTTAGGGGCGGGGCGTCGCCCGCCCCGCCTGACGAATGTCACGCCTGCGCCCCGGCAGTCGTCACGGGTGTGGCTTCCTGAGCGCGTACGAGGTCGGTGTAGCGGCCGTCGGCCGCGAGCAACTCGTCGTGGGTTCCGGACTCGACCACCCGGCCGTGGTCGAGGACCACGATCAGGTCGGCGCTGCGTACGGTCGAGAGCCGGTGGGCGATCGTCAGGGTCGTACGACCGCGGCTGAGTTGCTCGAGCGCATCCTGCACCGCGCGCTCCGTGGCATTGTCGAGCGCGCTGGTCGCCTCGTCGAGAACCAGGATGCGCGGATTGCGAAGGATGGTGCGGGCCAATGCAATTCGTTGCTTTTCTCCGCCGGAGAAGCGGTAGCCGCGGGCGCCGACGACCGTGTCGTAGCCCTCAGGCAGCGACTCGATGAGGTCGTGCACCTGCGCCGCTTTCGCTGCGGCGATGATCTCAACATCACTCGCATCGGCCTTCGCGTAGCGCAGGTTGTCGGCGATGGTGGCGTGGAGCAGGTAGGTCTCTTGGTTGACCACCCCGACCAACGAACTGACGTTGTCGAGGGTCAAATCGCGCAGGTCGATCCCGTCGATGGTGACGCGGCCGACGTCGGGGTCGTGCAGCCGGCTGGCTAGCGCCGCCAGCGTCGACTTGCCCGAACCGGTCGAGCCGACAACCGCGACCGTGGCACCAGCCGGCAGCCGCAGGTCGACGTCGGTGAGCGCGTTACGGTCGGCTCCGGGATAGCGCAAGGTGACGCCGTCGAATCGCACCTCACCGATCGCAGTGGCCGGGATGATCTGTGACGGGTGAGTCGGGTCCGAGATGGCAACCGGCAGGTCGAGGTATTCGAAGATCCGACTGAAGAGCGCCTTGCTGGTGGTCAGCTGGATGCCGACGTTGAGGACTCCCATCAGCGGGCGGAAGAGCGCCGACTGCAGGCCAGTGAAGGCCACCAGGGTTCCGATCGTCATGCCGTTGCCCGTAGCGGGCAGGCCTGCAGCGAGGTAGATCAGCGCCGGGATCGCGGCGAAAATGACCGCCATGGTGCCCATCCGCCAGCGACCGGCGAGCTGCGACTGCAGCTCCAGCTCAGTCAAAACTCCGGACGAGTCGGCGAAGCGGCGCGACAGGGTCGGGCCGGCGCCCATGGTCTTGGCGAGCATGACACCGCTGATTGAGAGTGATTCCTCAATCTGGGTCTGCATCTCGGCCAAGGTGCGCTGTGCCTTGGTCTGAAGCGTGCGGCGCAGCCGAGCGACCCGCCGGCTGAGATAGATAGCCGGCGGCAGGATGACCAGGCTGATCAGCGACAGGCGCCAGGAGAGCACGGCCATGGCTGCCGCTGTGCCGATCGCGGTGGTGACATTGCTGGCGATCGACGTGGCCGAGTCGGTCACCACACCTTGCATGCCGTTGATGTCGTTGGTCAGGCGGCTTTGCAGTTCGCCACCGCGGGTGCGGGTGAAGAAGCTGAGCGGCTGCCGCTGCAGGTGAGTGAACAGGTCGGTACGCAGGGCGTGCATCACGCGCTGCCCGATCCGGGTCGACATCCAGGTCTGCAGGACGGCGAAGAGTTGCGTGACCACGACGATCGCGAGGGTGCCGCCGACCAGCAGCAGCAACTGCCGTACGTCGTGGTGAGGGATCGCGTCGTCGATCAGCGCCTTGGTGATGAACGGCGGAACGAGACTGATCAGGGATGTCGCGATGATCAGGAGCACCACGAGCGAAAGCTGCGAGCGGTGCGGGGCGAAGAGCCGGGTGATCCGGCGGAGTGCGACGGGGTGTTCCTCGAGTTGGGCGATGTCGGCCTTGCTCACCTTCATGCTGGAGCGAGTGCCGCCGGCGGGACGGGTCTGGTTCGTGTTGGCTGTCGTGATGACCGCCTCCTTCGTTAATGTGGTTACCTCACAATGAGGCTAACACAGCACCACCGCGTAGTATTCCTGCATGCGTGACCACCACTCCCCCGTCGACCTCGACGAGGCCGGCCTGTCCGACCTGCTGTTCGCCGCCGCAGGGCGTCTGCGCCGCGCTTCGTTCGCCACACTCGAGCCGTACGGTCTCTCGCCGCATCACGCTCGGGCGCTGCGGGTGATCGACCGCGAGGGAACGTTGCGCCCCTCCGACCTGGCGGCCGAACTGCGCATCGCGCCACGCTCCGCCACCGACGTCGTCGACGTGTTGGTCGACAAGGGTCTGGTCGGTCGCGCGCCCAGCGCGACCGACCGGCGGGCTGTCGAGCTGACCACCACCGATGCCGGGCGTTCGCTGGCGGCCGAGATCCGGCGTACGCGGGCCGAAGCCGGCGATGTGTTGAGCGCGTCCCTCAGCGCGGCCGACCGTCGTTCGTTGACCGAGTTGCTCCGCAAGGCCCTACGCGAGTGAATACTGAAGCGATGAAGCAGAAGTGGATTGCCCTTGACCCAAACGTGCGCAAGGCGCTGATCGTTGGCGCGGCTCTCGACGGAATCGGGCGCATTGCTGCCCTGGTCGACCTGGCTCGCCGCTCGCCTGCTCAGGTCAACGGCAGCAAGAAGGTGTGGGCAGTCTCGCTCGGCCTGCTCAACTCAGCCGGGATCGTGCCGGCAGCGTATTTCTTGCGCGGGCGTCGCTGACCTCTGCGTCACCTCGCGCGCCACGATCCCCGGCGCGACCGCATGCGCTCAGAAGTACCACGGGAACGGTGACCAGTCCGGCTCCCGCTTCTCCAGGAACTGATCGCGGCCTTCGACGGCCTCGTCGGTCATATATGCCAACCGGGTCGCCTCGCCGGCGAACACCTGCTGACCCATCAGCCCATCGTCGGTCAGGTTGAACGCGAACTTCAGCATCCGCTGCGCCTGGGGGCTCTTGCCCATGATCTCGCGGGCGGCCTGCAGGGCTTCGTTCTCCAACTCGGCATGGTCGGCGACGATGTTGACCGCGCCCATCCGCTGCATGTCCTCCGCCGAGTAGGTGCGGCCGAGGAAGAAAATCTCGCGGGCATTCTTCTGTCCGACCATCTTGGCCAGGTAGGCCGAGCCGTAGCCCGCATCGAACGAGCCCACGTCGGCATCAGTCTGCTTGAACTTGGCGTATTCACGGCTGGCGATCGTCAGGTCGCATACGACATGCAGCGAGTGGCCGCCGCCGGCCGCCCAGCCATTCACCACCGCGATGACGACCTTCGGCATCGTACGGATCAGCCGCTGCACCTCCAGGATGTGCAGCCGACCACCTTCGGCCTTCACCCGACGTTCGTCCACCGTCTCAGCGGTATCGCCATCGGCGTACTGATAGCCGGAGCGACCGCGGATCCGCTGGTCCCCACCGGAGCAGAACGACCACTTGCCGTCCTTGGGCGAGGGGCCGTTGCCGGTGAGCAACACGACACCGACATCTGCCGTACGCCGGGCGTGGTCGAGCGCGCGGTAGAGCTCGTCGACGGTGTGTGGCCGGAAGGCGTTGAGCACCTCCGGGCGGTCGAACGCAATCCGTACGCAGCCGAGCCCCTTGGCCCGGTGGTAGGTGATGTCGGTGAAGTCGAAGCCCTCCAGCTCGTCCCACTGGCTCGGGTCGAAGGGATTGGCCGCGCTGGTCTGCTCGCTCACCCGGATGAGGTTAGTCGGGTCGCACTTCGGGCTGTAGTCCAGGAGCCCCGACTGGAGAGCCCCGCGAAATTGCCGGCAACTCGGCGCCGCGGCGCGCGAACTGCAGTCCGAAATGCACAATGGCGGCGTGGACCTCCCGCTGCATGTCGTCTCCCTCCCCCTCAACACCCGCTTCCGCGGCGTCGAGCACCGGGAGGTCGCCCTCATCCAGGGGCCCGCAGGCTGGGGCGAGTTCAGCCCCTTCTTGGAGTACGAACCCGCCGAGGCCGCTCGCTGGCTCGCCGCGGCGATCGAGGCCGCCACCGATGGCTTCCCCGCCCCGCTGCGCGACGCCGTTCCGGTGAACGCGACCGTTCCCGCTGTCGGCCCTTCAGTGGTGCCGACTGTTCTGGCTCGGTACGACGGCTGCACCACCGCCAAGGTGAAGGTCGCCGAGCGCGGCCAGAGCCTGGCCGATGATCTCAACCGAGTCGCGGCCGTACGCGCTTGGATGGGCAAGTCCGCGCGGGTGCGGGTCGACGCGAACGGCGGTTGGTCGGTTGACGAGGCACTAGCGGCTATCCAGTCACTACGCGGCTACGATTTGGAATACGTCGAGCAGCCCTGCGCCACCGTCGAGGAGCTCGCCGAGTTGCGAACTGCGCTGGCGCGCAACGGGATCGACGTCCTGATCGCGGCCGACGAGTCGATCCGCAAGGCGGAGGATCCGCTGCGGGTGAAAGCGCTCGGTGCGGCCGATGTGGCCGTGATGAAGGTGGCGCCCCTGCGCGGCGTACGGAACGCGCTCGCGATCGCCGCGCAGATCGAGTTGCCGGTCGTCGTGTCGTCTGCCCTCGACTCCAGCGTCGGGATGTCGGCCGGGGTCGCGTTCGCGGCGGCGCTGCCTGACCTGCCGTACGCCTGCGGGCTCGGCACCATCGAGCTCTTCGCGGGCGACGTGGTCACCGACTCCCTGGTCCCACGCGCGGGTCTGCTGCGGCCGGGCACGGTGACTCCCGATCCCGAGCTGCTGGAGCGATGGGCAGCTCCCCCGCAGCGGGTGGCGTGGTGGCGCGCGCGGGTCGCGGCGGCGTACGCACTGCTGTAATCCGGTTGCCTGACAACCGTGGTCGGCGCAGGGTTGAGCCATGGACTTTCTCACCGAGGCCGACGCCCGCGCTGCCCTCGACGCCACCGGGCTGACCTGGCGATCGCTCGGCCGCGACGACTTGCCGGCCACTGCCGAGTTCTACGCGCAGTGCGAGACCCACGACGAGAATCCGGAACGGACCGCCGTGTCGAGGCTGGAGGAGTTTTGGGACTCGCCGCGATCGCGCCCCGAGGAGGACACCCTGATCGGCGTTGCTGCCGACGGCAGCATCGTTGCGGCCGCCTGGTCGGGCTGCAACCGCTCGATCACCGAACGTCGGGGCGTGTTCCTCAACGGAGCGGTGCGCCCAGACCGACGCGGCGCTGGCAACGGCCGAGCGGTGCTGGCCTGGGAGATGGCCCACGCGAATGCGTGGGACGCCGCCACCCGGGAGGCAGGGTTCGGGCCGTTGGTCGTCAAGCTCTTCGCTCCGGTCGCCCAGTCGGACGTGCGCCACCTCGCCGAGCGCGCCGGGTTGGAGATCGAGCGCTACTTCTACGAGATGAGCCGCCCGTTAGACGGATCCGAGATGTCCCCCGCCCTCGAGGGCATCTCGGTGATCGGCTGGGACCCCGCCCGCAGCCGCGAGGCACACGTGGTCCACGACGTCGCATTCCGCGACCACTGGGGCCATGCCGACATGACCGAGGAGATGTGGGACGAAGGCATCACCGGCGTGAATTTCCGGCCGGACTGGTCCCTGATGGCGATCGATGACTCGACCGGAGAGATGGTCGGCGTGGCGATCAACTGCGCCTACGAACAGGACTGGAAAGCGCAAGGTTTCAAAGAGGGCTACACCAACAGCCTGGGCGTCCTGCGATCGCATCGCGGTCGCGGCATTGCCAGCGCGCTGCTGAAGGAATCGATGGTGCGTTTCAACGCCACCGGAATGACCGCGGCTGGGTTGGGGGTCGACGCCGCCAACCCCTCCGGCGCGCTGGGACTGTATGAAGGACTGGGATACAGGCGTACGGCGAGCACCTGCGCCCACCAGTACTCATCGGATTCGTTCAAGCCGGATGTCGGTGGGCGCCAGTAGCGTTGTTTGCTATGACAGACATCACAGCGAACCTGGCCATGGTCACCATCGACTGCTCCGACGCCCGCGCGATGGCGCAGTTCTGGTCGCAACTGCTCGGCGGTGAGATCACCCACGACGAGGGCGACTACGCGATGGTCAAGGCGGGCGACACCACGCTCGGCTTCGGCCGCAGCGATGACTACACCCCGCCCACCTGGCCAGACAACGGCCACAAGCAGTTCCACCTCGACCTCTCGGTGCAGGATCTCGACGCGGCGCGCGACCGGGCGCAGGAACTCGGCGCGACGATCGCTGAGCCGCAGCCCACCGAGGCAGCCGGCAAATGGGTGGTCATGCTCGACCCTTCGGGCCACCCGTTCTGCTTCGCGGTCTGGGGCTGACCGGTCCGGTCTGGGGGCTTACCGGTCAGGCCGTGGCGGCGGAGTCCTGCGCGAGCGCCCGGCGGACTCGTTCGTAAGTTGCCTGGTCGCCAGCTGCCAGCAGCGGCGTTTGCAGCGAGGTGGGGTCGTACGCCGATCCGTCGGCATAGCCGACGACCCCGCCGCTCTCGCTGAGCAGCAACGAGCCTGGCGCGTGGTCCCAGGGCATCGAGCCGCCATAGAGCAGGAAGTCGGCGTCGCCGAGGGCGAGATGTGGATAGTCCACTCCGCAGCAGACCCACGACAGGGCCAGCGCCGGCAGGTCGCCGATGCGCTCACCGAGCAGGTTGCGGCGTGAGGTGTGGCCGGACAACGCGTTCTGGTCGCGGGCGATCGCCGGGAGCCGCTCGCCGTCGCGGAACGCTCCGGCGCCCTTCTCCGCGGTGAAGGCAACGCCGTGTTCGGGCTGCCAGATGATTCCGCGTACGACCTCGCGGCCGTGCATCTCGGCGACCATCAGCGCGTGGTCAGGTGAGCCGTTCACGAAGTTCTTGGTGCCGTCGATCGGATCGACGGTGAACCAGTGGTCGGCGCCGTGGGTGCGCTTGAGGATCGACGGGTCGGCCGCGACTGCTTCCTCACCGACGATCAGCGCGTCGGGGTATGCCTCCTGCAGCCGGGCGGTGATCTCCAACTCCGACTCGCGGTCGGCGACGGTCACCAGGTCGCCCGGGCTCTTCTCCATCACTTCGTGGGCCGCCAGCGATCGGAATCGCGGGCTCACGATCCGCTCGGCGACGTCCTGGAGCATCTCGAGCAGCGCGTCGGTGTTCACGGGGACCATTCTGCCCGCACCCCGGTGGCCGGGAGGTGAACGGGTCAGCTCGTGCGGTCGACCTTGTGGGCGGCGGCCTGCGCTCGCGGGCGAACGACCAACTGGTCGATATTGACGTGTTCGGGCTGGGTTGCCACAAAACAGACGGATTCGGCGATGTCCTCCTGGGTCAGCGGTGCCTCGACCCCCGCATAGACCGCGGCCGCCTTCTTCTCATCGCCGTGGAAACGCACCAGCGCGAACTCGTCGGAGGCGACCATGCCCGGGTCGACCTCACAGATCCGCACCGGCTGGTCGAACAGCTCCAACCGCAACGACATCATCAGCGAGTGCACGGCGGCCTTCACGCCGCAGTAGCCGGCACCACCCTCGTACGCCACCATGCCGGCGACAGAGCCGATCGTGACAATCACGCCGTGGCCGGCGATCAAAGCGGGCAGCAACGCCTGGATGGAGGCGGCGACGCCAATCACGTTGGTGTCGTACATCGTTCGCCACTGCGCCAGCTTCGCCTCGGCCACCGTCTCCGAGCCGATCGCGCCACCGGCGTTTGCGACCAACACATCGAGCCGGTCGCCCACCTCCGCCGCGAGCGCCGCAATGTCCTCGGGCTTGGTGACGTCACAGGTGACCGCTCGGCCGCCGATCTCGGCAGCGAGCTCTTCGATCCGGTCCGTACGACGGGCCGCGCAGATCACCTCGAAGCCCTCCGCCGCCAGCCGGCGCGCAGTCGCCCGACCGATTCCGCTGCTTGCACCCGTCACTACCGCCAGTCGCTTGGTCATGGCAGCGAGCCTAGAACGTAGGACTTACAGTTCCAACGTGCCCCAGCTGCGCCCCTTCACCGTCGACCCGGCCGACCCCACGAGCTATTTGGACGCCTTGCGGGGTGCGCTCGAGGGCCGGCCGGTCGCCCCGAACGGCGCTGGTGGCGAGGTTCCCGACGGGGTCGCGCTGGTCATCGGCACCTCCGGCTCCACCGGAACTCCCAAGCGGGCGATGCTCACCGCCGCCAACCTGATCTCCAGCGCCCAGGCCACTCACCGCCGCCTCGGTGGCCCGGGCCGGTGGCTGCTGCCCATGCCGGCCCAACACATCGCCGGCACCCAGGTCTTGATCCGCTCGCTGGTCGCGGGGACCGAACCGGTCTCCATCCACTACAGCGACGAGGCCTTCGTTGCGGCTGCGGAGCAGTTCGAGGGCGAGCGCCGCTACACCTCGTTAGTGCCGACCCAACTGGTTCGGCTGCTCGGCGCCGGCCACACCTGGGCCTTGCGCCGCTTCGACGCGATCTTGCTCGGCGGGGCGGCCTGCCCACCGGCGCTGCGGCGGCGCGCCGAAGAAGCGGGCGTCCCAATCACGACGACGTACGGCATGAGCGAGACCGCGGGCGGCTGCGTCTACGACGGACAACCGTTGGACAACACCACGGTCGAACTGGACGACGATGGCCGGATCACGCTGCGCGGGCCGATGGTCGCGCTGGGTTATCTGGATGATCCGGACCGGTCGAGGGCGGTGTTCGACGGCCGCGCCGGGTTCCGCACTGACGACATCGGTGAATGGACCGGTGACCGTCTGAGCTTCCTCGGCCGCATCGACGACCTGATCAACACCGGTGGGATGAAGGTCTCGCCACGGCTGGTCGAGGAGGCCGCGACCGAGCTGCCCGGCATTCGCGAGGCGGTCGCGGTCGGTCTCCCCCACCCCGAATGGGGCGAGACCGTCGGCCTCGCCGTCGTCGGCGCCACCCCGAGCGTCGAGCAGTTGCGAACAGCGTTGCGCGACAGCCTTCCTGGCTATGCCCTGCCTCGCCGGGTGCTCCACCTGACGCAGATCCCGGTGCGCGGGCCCGGCAAGCCGGACTGTCGCGCGCTGATCAGCCACGACCAGTGGCAAGATTGACCGACTTGTCAGCCCGTAAAGACCTGGAGCTAGAACCCATATGGCCACGCTGAACCAGTGGATCGCTGGCGCACGACCGCGCACCCTCCCCGCCGCAATCGCCCCGGTGGCCGTCGGCACCGGCGCGTCCTATGCGCTGGAGAAGGCGAATCCGGGTTATGCCCTGCTGGCCTTGCTGGTGTCCCTGTTGCTGCAGGTCGGCGTGAACTATGCCAACGACTACTCCGACGGGATCCGCGGAACCGACAGCGAGCGAGTCGGCCCGGTTCGCCTCGTCGGGCAGCGGCTGGCCACCGCCTCGAACGTGAAGCTGGCCGCGTTCATCGCCTTCTTCTGGGCTGGCTTCTGCGGCCTCGCGCTGGTCACCCTGAGCGGTGTGTGGTGGATGCTGATCGTCGGCGCGCTGGCGATCTGGGCCGCCTGGAAATACACCGGCGGCAAGAACCCGTACGGCTACCTCGGCCTCGGCGAGATCTTCGTCTTCATCTTCTTCGGCCTGGTTGCCACCCTCGGCACCACCTACACCCAGTCGAAAACACTCAGCATGCCGGCGATCCTCGGCGCGGTCGGCGTCGGAGCGTTGGCCTGCGCGATCCTGGTCGTGAACAACCTGCGTGACATCCCGGGTGACACCGTTTCCGGCAAGCGAACCCTCGCCGTACGAATCGGTGACAGCGCCACCCGCGGCCTGTTCGTCACGCTTTACGGCAGCACCGCAGTGCTGACGATCGTCATCGCCTTCCGCCACCCCTGGGCCGCGCTCGGCCTGGTCGGTCTGATCCCGGCGGTGCTGCCGGTCACGAAGGTGATCAAGGGCGCGAAGGGCCGCGAACTGATCCCGGCGCTGGCGGGCGCCGGGCTGACCAGCCTCGCGTACGGCGTCACCCTCGGCCTCGGCCTCTTCCTCGCCCACGCGACCCGATAACCCAAACACCGCGCTTAACGCGGCGTTTGCGGATGGAGTAGCGGGTCAGACGTAGTTCTCGTTCTGGTCGTCGGCATCCTCGACGGCACTGTTGTGGTCGACTCGCGCGCGCCGCTCGTCGACCTTCGCCTCGAGCTTCTGGGCGACCTGTTCGCGCGGTCCCTGGAGCAGGAACACCGAGATGATCGCCGATATCACCGCCGAGAGCAGCAGCAACGGCCAGCCACGCAGTTGGGCCAACCACAGCG
The DNA here is from genome assembly GCF_054778835.1 of Calidifontibacter terrae. Classification (NCBI taxonomy): domain Bacteria; kingdom Bacillati; phylum Actinomycetota; class Actinomycetes; order Micrococcales; family Dermacoccaceae; genus Calidifontibacter; species Calidifontibacter terrae. The sequence goes on along the minus strand of NZ_BAAGZF010000007.1, from coordinate 405,006 downwards.
CGCAGAGCACGCCGAAGAAGACCATCAGCCGCATCACCGAATAGCGCGCCATGTCAGACCCCCGAATAGGAGTGCTGGCCAACGAAGAACACGTTCACGATGCCGTAGTTGATCAGCACGCAGACGAAGCCGGCGACCGCGACGTACGCAGCCTTCCGACCTGTCCAGCCGACCGTCATCCGGGCGTGCAGGTAGGCGGCGTAGAGCACCCAGATGACCAGGGTCCACACCTCCTTGGGGTCCCAGTTCCAGTAGTGGCCCCATGCCTCCTGCGCCCAGACGGCGCCCGCGATGAGGGTGAAGGTCCACAGCGGGAAGGCGATGATCAAGACGCCGTACGCGAGTCGGTCGAGGGTGCCGGAGTCCGGCGCCGCGGACAGGAAGCGCAGCTTGTCGGCCTTGCCGTTTTCACGCCATGACTGGGCGAAGTAGAAGCAGTGCACCGCGAACGCAACCGTGAACAGACCCACCGACAAGGTGGCGACAGTGACGTGGATCGAAAGCCAGTAGCTGCGCAGGGAGGGCATCAGCTGGCTGGCATTCGTGTAGAACACCAGCGCCGCGGTCATCTCGAAGAGCACCACGATGCCGGTGATGAACGCGCCGAGCCAGCGCACATCGCGGCGGGTCGACCAGATCAGGTAGGCGCTCATCGCGAACATGCTGCCGGCGGCAAGGAACTCGTACATGTTGCCCAGCGGCGGGCGGTGCACGGAAATGCCGCGGGCGATCACCGAGGCGATCAGCAGGAGGGTGCCGAGCCACGACAGCGAGAGGCCGGTGCCGGCCCACTGGCGGCGTTCGGGAACATCGGCGGCGGTCTCGGTCTGGGTCAAGACGGCGGTGTCGCCCGAACCGGCGGCCGCGGATTCAACCGCTGCCGACGCCTCTTCACGGCGCACCCGCGCCCGTTCCTCGCGCGCCGGGTGACCGGCGAGGTCGAGGGTGAACGACAACATCGCCAGAGTCAGCACCAACGCCGACGAATACATCAGCTTGGTGCTGATATCGGCGATCGACTCGTTGACCGGACTGGCCAGAACGGACGAGATCATCAGGCACCTGCTTTCTTCACGGGTTCAGGGTACGCGCGCGGGTCCGTACGGTTCTTGACTGCTTCGAGCAGGTCATCCAGCGCGACCTGCAGACGGGGGTCGTCGCCCTTGGCCAGGGCACCGATCTGCACCCGGCTGCCGCCGTCGTCGAGATCACTCACGCGCAGGAAGATTCGGCGCCGGCGAAGGACCATCGACATCACCAGACCCAGCAGACCAAGCAGGGCGCCAACCAGCGCCGGGACCTTGCCCGGGTCTTCGCGGACCGACAGCCCGGCCCAGCGAGGCACCGATTCGAGGGTGATGCTGCCGCGGTTGCCGGGCAGCTTGACCGTCTTGCCCGGCTCCAGCAGCAACCGGTAGGGCTGCCCGTCGGACGCCATGACCTGAGTCATCTGGGTCGTGTCCAAGGAGAACACCGACTGCGGCCGATCGCCGGGGAACAAGTTTCCCTCGTAGAGGCCGAGCACCAGCGCCGGCTTGTTCAGGTCGGGGAAGGTTGAGTAGGGACCCTGGGTGGTGTCGAACGCGTAACTCGGCAGGAAGAGACCGAAGAAACCGAGCTGCTTGGGCGACGCGGAGGTCACTTTGATCGCACCGATCGAGCGGTACATCCCGTCCTGGGCCAGGAACGGCGTCTCGTCGTCGTAGAGCACGTTCCCCTTGTTGTCGCGTACGACGACCTTGGGCGCGTAGCCGTTACCGAGCAGGTAGACGTCGGAGCCGCCGATCTTGAGCGCGTGGTTGACCGCGATCGTCGACTTCTTGATCTCACCATTGCCCGAATCGGTGGTGACGTGGGCGGTGAAGTTGCGGGGCTGACCGTATTGCGGAGAGTCGGTGGGCACGTTCGACTCGAAGCTCACATCGAGCTTGTTCACCGTCAGGGACCAGGGCGACAGCTTGCTGAGGTCGACCAACGGACCCGGGTCGAGCGTGTCGTAGCGCGACACGGTCGAGGCGAACGAACTGCCGACCGGCACCACGACGTCTCCGCGCCAACCGAGCAGCGAGCCGACCGCGACCGAGATGATGACCACGACGAGGCTGGTGTGGAACAGCAGGTTGCCGGTCTCGCGCATCCGCCCGCCCTCGGCAGCGAGTTCGAGCGGCCCACCGTCGGTGGCGGTGTCTTCGCGCATCCGATAGCGACGCCGACTCAGCACCGCCCGCGCAGCGGCAACAACCTCTGCCGGGCTTGCCGACAGTTCCTCATCGATCGAGGCGGACAGTCGGCCGAGGCGGGCCGGAACCTTCGGGATCGGCGAGCGCAGGGTGCGCCAGTGGATCCGGATCCGCGGGATGATGCAGCCCAACAACGACACGATGAGCATCAGATAGATCGCGGCAAACCACGGACTGGCGAAGACGTCGAAGAAGCCGAACTTGTCGAGCCACGGTCCGGCGGTCTTGTGGTCGGTCAGGTAAGTCGCGACGCGGGCAGCATTGATCGATCGCTGCGGGAAGATCGACCCAGGGATGGCGGCCACCGACAGGATCAGCAGCAGGAACAGCGCCGTACGCATCGACGTCAGTTGGCGCCAGAGCCAGCGCAGGGTGCCCAGCACCCCCAGCCGTGGCTGCACCGGTGGTGTTGAAGTGGTCTGCTCAGTCATCAGATGATCGTCCGGAACCCTTCTGCGCCTACGAGATTCGCCTGCATCCAGACGATGAACTGCTCCCACACTCCGGCCACCATGAGCACTCCCACGATGAGCATGAGCGCGCCGCCGATCCACTGAATCGGGCGGTGGTGGTCACGCAGCCAGCGCGACCACCGCTCTGCGCGCGACCAACCGGCCGCGATCAGGACAAACGGAATGCCGAGGCCGATCGAATAACAGGCCGCGAGCGCCACCCCGCGCCCGACAGTGCCGGTCGGGCCCAGCGGTGCGGCCAATCCGATGATCGTTCCCCACACCGGTCCGATGCAGGGACTCATGCCGATGCCGAAGACAGCGCCAAGAACAGGGGCACCCACCAGGCCGGCCGTCGGCCGCCAGCGAACTGGCAGTCCCCGTTGCCCGATGAAACCGAGGTAGACCAGCGACAACAGGATCACCACGACTCCCCCGGCCCGGGTGAGCATGCCTCGCTCGGCCTGCGTGGCATCGACCGCCACCCCGAGCGCGGCGGCGACCGCGACGATCACGGCGCCGAACCCGAGCACGAACAGCAGGGCGCCGAGCACCAACCGGGTCTTGCGCGATTCGTCGGTCAACCCCGTCACGTAGGCGAGGAAGCCGGGAACCAGCGGCAACACACACGGCGAAGCGAAGGAGACGACACCCGCCAACAGGGCGAGCGCCATCGCCACCGGCATGCTGCCGGAGGCGACCGTCTGTTCGATGCCGAGATGCACTTACTTGCCGGCCAGGACGTCCTGCACCAGACCCCGCAGGGTCGAGGCGTCGACCGGGCCACTGACCCGGGCCGCGATGCGGTGTTGTTTGTCCAGAACCAAAGTGGTCGGGGTGTATTGGGCCTTGCCCTGCAATGCCAGCAGGCTGCGCCCGCCGTCATCCCGCAGCGAGGGGTAAGTCGCCTTCTTGGTGCGCAGGATTGCGGTCGCCCGGGCGACAGAGTCGCGCTGGTCAAGGCCCATCAACTGCACGGGCGCGCCCGACTTCTGCCAGCCGGTCCACACCTCCTGCAGCTGCGGGATCTCCTTCTGGCACGGCGGGCACCATTCGCCCCAGACGTTGAGCACGACCACCTTGTCGGCGGCGTCCTTGGTCGACCAAGCCTTGCCATCGAGCGTCGTTCCGCTCACCGTCACCGGTTTGCCACGCTGCGAAACGGCTAGCTGCTGGACCGTTCCGTCGCCGGCGACGTAGCCCTTGCTGTCGCCGTCTTTTGCCTGGGCGGCAATGGAATTGGGGTCACTCGAACAACCGGTGAGGCCGGCGATAGCGAGCAACGCGGCAGCGCCGGCGAGCCGCCGGCTGGGTCGAGACGTCATGCTGCGCTCCTCGCGAAGGCTCGGAGCGACGAAGGAGTGGGGTGGCTCATGCGCCGGGCACCGCCGATGCCTGATCGAGCAGGTGGCCGGCCGGCTCGGCGTAGGACAGGCTGACCAGTTCGTCGCCGACGAAGTTGAGGCTGGTCACCGAGGCCAGCGAACATTCGCGCTTGCGCGGGTCATGCCAAAGTCGCTTGCCCTCGTAGGACTGCCGGGCGGTCCACACCGGCAGCTGGTGACTGACAATGACCGCTTCGTGACCGGTCGCGGCGATCCGCGCGTCGGTGACGGCGGCGCGCATCCGCTGCGCGATCTCGGCGTAAGGCTCACCCCAGGACGGCTGCAGCGGGTTGACCAGCTTGGGCCACATCCGCGGACGGAGCAGTTGCTTGGGGTCCTTGCCGACGGTGAGGCCCTCGAAGTCGTTGGCCGCCTCGATCACCCGCTCGTCGAGGGTGACAGCTTGGTGCAGCGCTTCGGCGAGCGGTTCGATGGTTTCCTGGGCGCGTTCCAGCGGCGAAGACACCAGATGGGTGACGTCGTTGCTGCCGAGGAATTCAGCGACGCAGACGGCCATCCGACGGCCGAGATCCGACAGATGAAAGTCGGGCATCCGGCCGTAGAGGACGCCGCGGGGGTTCTCCACCTCACCGTGGCGCACGAGGTGAACGATCGTGCGCTGCTGCTTCATGGCGCGAGTGTCCCATCCGTTGCTGTGATTGCTCGGACAGCCACCGGCAGCGCATGGAGCACCCTGTCGATGGCGGATTCGTCGTGGGATGCGCTGACGAACCAGGCCTCGAAGGCGCTCGGCGGCAGGTGTACGCCCTGCTGCAGCATCGCGTGGAAGAACCGGCCGAACGCGGCGGTGTCTTGGTCTTTGGCATCGTCGTAGTTCCGAACCGGCTGCTCGCGGAAGAAGATGGAGAACATCGACCCGGCCCACTGCACGGTGTGCGGAACGCCGGCCTTGAACAACTCGGCTGATGCGGCGTCGGCGATGGTGCGAGCCACGACCGGCAGCCGGTCGTAGACCGCGGGGGTGCAGGCGCGCAGCGTTGCCAGGCCAGCCGCCGTGGCGACCGGGTTCCCGGAGAGGGTGCCGGCTTGATAGACGGGTCCGTCGGGAGCGAGGGCCGCCATCACGTCGGCGCGACCACCGAAGGCGGCAGCCGGGAAGCCACCGCCCATCACCTTGCCGAAGGTGAACAGGTCGGGGGCTCCCCCGCCTTGCTCTCCCTCCAGACCGAACCAGCCGGCGGCCGAGCAGCGGAACCCGGTCATGACCTCGTCGCTGATCAGCAGCGCGCCGTGGTCACGGGTGATCTTGCGTAGCGCCGCGGTGAATCCCTCGGCCGGAGGAACCACGCCCATGTTGCCCGGCGCGGCTTCGGTGATGACACAGGCGATCTCGGCGCCGTGGTCGGCAAACGCCTTCTCCAGAGCCGGAATGTCGTTGTAGGGCAACACGATCGTGTCGTGAGCATTCGACTCAGGCACTCCGGCGGAGTCGGGCAGCCCGAAGGTGGCGATGCCCGAACCGGCCTGGGCCAGCAGCGCGTCGACATGGCCGTGGTAGCAGCCGGCGAACTTGACGACCTTCGAGCGACCGGTGAAACCGCGGGCGAGCCGCAACGCGCTCATCGTCGCTTCGGTGCCGCTGTTGACCAGCCGCACCTGCTCGACCGGGTCGATCCGCGCCACGATCTCCTCGGCGAGCAGCACCTCGTTCTCACTGGGTGTGCCGAACGAGAATCCGCGGGCGGCTGCTTCGGTGACAGCTCGCTCCACGTCCGGGTGGGCATGGCCGAGGATCATCGGGCCCCAGGAGCAGATCAGGTCGACATAGCGGTTGCCGTCGACATCGGTCAGCCAGGGCCCCTTCGCGGAGGCGATGAAACGGGGTGTGCCGCCCACCGCGCGGAACGCGCGGACCGGAGAATTGACCCCTCCCGGGGTCACTCGGCGGGCGCGGTCGAGCAGTGCAGTTGAGGCGGTCGTACGCGGGTCGGACATGCGTTCCATTCTCTCAGTGGTGGCGCTGCACACCGAATCGGTGTCACAGACCGGCGCGAACCTTCGCCATCGTGGCGCCGAGCGCAACGAGTTCGGCGCCGGCCATTCGGTCGACGAGGTGGGCGCGGACGCTCATCACGTGGGCCTTGGCGGCCACGACGACCGCCTCGAAGCCGGCGTCGGTCAGGGTCAGGTCGACGCCACGGCCGTCATGGTCGGAGGCGGCGCGGACCACCCAGCCCCGGCGTTCCAGCCGGTTCGCGGCGTGGGTGACCCGGGATCGGGACTGGACAACCAGATCGGCGAGGGTGCTCATCCGCAGGGTGCGGCCGTCGGTCTCGGACAGCATCGACAACAGCTCGAACTCCGACAGGGACATCCCGGACGCCGCCCTGATCTCGTTGTCGAGCACCGTTTCTAACGCCCGGGAACCCCGGATGTAGTCACGCCAGGCGGCCTGCTGCTGGTCATCCAGCCAACGGACCTGGTCGGTCTTCCTTTCCGCATCCATCCCCGAGCTCCTTCCCCCACCGGCTGTTCAGCCGGCGCGCAAATTCCGCGCCACCTCTGTGGCGTAGTAGGTGAGGATCAGTTGAGCACCCGCCCGACGGATCGCAGTCAGTTGCTCCAGCACCATCCGGTCACGATCGATCCACCCGTTGGCTGCGGCAGCTTCGATCATCGCCATCTCGCCACTGACGTGGTAGGCCGCAACGGGCACGTCGACCAGCGGCGCGACATGGGCGATGACGTCGAGGTAGAGAGTGGCCGGCTTCACCATCACGATGTCGGCGCCCTCTTGCAGGTCGAGGCGCACCTCGCGCAACGACTCGGTCAGGTTCGCCGGATCCTGCTGGTAGGCGGCGCGGTCGCCCTGCAACGCGGAGTCGACCGCTTCCCGGAACGGACCGAAGGCAGCGGAGGCGTATTTGGCCGCGTAGGCGAGCACGATCACGTCGTGGTGGCCGGCGGCATCCAGCGCAGCTCGGATCACGGCGACCTGGCCGTCCATCATCCCGCTCGGACCCACGACGTGGGCCCCAGCCTCTGCCTGCGCCACGGCCATGTCGGCATAGCGCAGCAGGGTGGCGTCGTTGTCGACCCGGCCCTGGTCGTCCAGGACTCCGCAGTGACCGTGGGAGGTGAACTCATCGAGGCAGAGGTCAGCCATCAACACGGTGCCGTCACCGAATTCGTCTCGCAGCCGCCGCAACGCGACGTTGAGAATGCCGCCCGGGTCGGTCGCGCCGGTTCCGATCTCGTCCCGCGTTTCGGGAACGCCGAAGATCATCAGCCCGCCGACACCGGCTTCGACCGCCTCGCGGGCGGCATCGACCAGGCTGTCCAGCGTGTGTTGGACGACGCCCGGCATGGATTCGATCGGCGCCGGAGACGCCAAGCCCTCCTTGACGAACATCGGCAATACCAGCTCCGCCGGATGCAGGCGCGTCTGCGCGACCATCCGGCGTACGGCTGGGGTTTGGCGCAACCGGCGGGGCCGGATTACCAGACCGGTCACGCCTTCGCCTTCCGGCGCGAGGTGGTGCGCCGTTCGCTCGGGCGACGCACTGCTTCACCGGTCTCTGCGGCCGACAGCGCGAGGCTGCGGCCGTAGTCGGCAAGCGCCTCGACCAGCGACTCGGCGGACGGCTCAGCAGCCATCACGTCGACGCGCAGGCCGTGTTCCTCGGCGGTCTTGGCCGTGGCCGGGCCGATGCAGGCCACCACGGTCGTGGCGTGCGGCTTGCCCGCAATGCCGACCAGGTTTCGTACGGTCGAGGACGAGGTGAAACAGACGGCGTCGAACTTGCCCGTCTTGATCGCTTCGCGAACTTCCGGCGCCGGCGGGGCGGCGCGAACGGTGCGGTAAGCGGTGACGTCGTCGACCTCCCAGCCCATCTCCTGCAGGCCGGCGACGAGGGTGTCGGTGGCGATGTCGGCGCGCGGCAGGAACACCCGGTTGATCGGGTCGAGCAGCTCGTCGTAGTCGGGCCACTCCTCCAGCAGACCCTGCGCCGACTGCTCACCCGAAGGCAGCAGGTCGGGAACCAGGCCCCAGTCGCGCAGCGCTTCGGCGGTGACGCCACCGACCGCGGCGATCTTCAGACCGGAGAACGCGCGAGCGTCGAGGCCGAACTCTTCGAACTTCTCGCGGACGGCCTTGACCGCGTTCTGCGAGGTGAACCCGACCCACTCGTAGCGGCCGGTGACCAGGCCTTTGATCGCCCGCTCCATCTGCTGCGGGGTGCGCGGCGGCTCGACGCTGATCGTCGGAACGACGTCGCTGGCGGCGCCGAAGTCGCCCAGACGCGCGGTCATCGACCCGGCCTGGTCCTTCGTACGCGGGACCAACACGTTCCAGCCGAACAGCGGCTTGGTCTCCCACCAGGACAGCGTCTCGCGGTGCTGCACAGGCGCGCCGACCACAGCAACGACCTGGTCGGTCGCGGCCACGCCGCGCAGACCTGCGTCGACCGTGGCGAGGGTGAACTCGTAGGTGCGCTGGTGGATCGTGGTTCCGTCGACGGTGACCGCGACCGGGGTGGTTTCGGCGCGACCGGCAGCGGCCAACCGGCCCAGCGCCGCTTTGGCGGACTCCACCACACCGAGCAGCACCACGGTGGTGTCGTCGGAGATCGAGCGGGAGTAGTCAACCTTGGTGTCGGCGGCGAGAACCACGTGGACGCCGCGAGAGGAGTTCTGCGTCAACGGGATTCCGGCGTAGGCCGGAACCGCGGCCACGGCGCTGACGCCGGGGACGAACTCGAAAGCGATGCCGGCCTTGTGGCAGGCAACGGCCTCTTCGGCCAGTCCGTTGAAGGTCCCCGGGTCGCCGTCCATCAGCCGTACGACCAGCGCGCGGTCGGTCGTACGGCCGACGGCCTTCGCGGTGCGAACGACCAGCTTCGCGCGCGAGGCAGTGGTCAAGGTCTGACCGGCCTCACCGTGGCTGGCGTCGACGATCTCGGTGTCCGGACCGGCGAACGCGGCGACGAAGTCCTCGCGGGCAACCTGGTCGAGAATGATCGCGTCGGCGCGACGCAGCAGATCGGCTGCTCGGACGGTCAGCAGGCCGGGGTCTCCCGGACCGGATCCGACGAAGGCGACGCGGGCCGGCGTCTTGATGCTGTTGCTCACTGCTCTCGCTCCATGGCGTTGATGACGGGTTCGGGCTGTGCATGGGGGCCGCCGGGACTTCCGGCTCCGGATGGTCGCTCGCTGCCGGGATGGGTGGCAGACATGATGTCGGCGGCGCCGTCCTCTCGAAGGATCTGCGCGAGCCGTCGGCCGAGGTCTTCGGCGTCGTCAAGGGGGCCGGTGATCGACCGGCGAATGTCGTGGCTTCCGTCGGTCATCCCGATGAAGGCGCGCAGCGAGATCTCCAGCGATCCGTCGACGTCTTCGACCACTTCGGCCAATGCACCGATCGGTGCAGAGCAACCCGCCTGCAGGCCGGCCAGGACGGCCCGCTCGGCGGTGACCGCGGCGCGGGTATCGGCGTGGTCGAGAGGCGCGACGGCAGCGAGCGTGAGCTCGTCGCTGGTGCGAATCTCGACCGCCAACGCACCCTGACCGGGCGCGGGCAGCATCTGCAGCGGGTCCAGCGCTTCGGTGATGTGGTCGTGGCGATTAACCCGGCGCAGGCCGGCGCAAGCCAGGATCACGGCGTCGAGTTCGCCACTGGAGACCTTCGCCAGCCGGGTGTCGACGTTGCCGCGGATCGCGCGCATTTCCAGGCCGAGCCCTAGCGCGTTCAAGGCAGCGACCCGACGCGGGGAGCCTGTTCCGACGATCGAACCGACCGGCAACTCCCCCAGGGTGAGGCCATCGCGAGCCACGAGAGCGTCGCGCGGGTCCTCCCGAAGCGGGATCGCGGCCACGGTGAGACCGGGGTAGGGCGCGACCGGGAGGTCCTTGAGCGAGTGGACGGCCAGGTCGACCTTCTCCTGGAGCAGCGCCTGCCGGATGGCCGCGGCGAACACGCCCGTTCCACCGAGCTGGGTCAGCGGGGCGCTGTTGACGTCACCTTCAGTGACGATCTCGACGATCTCGACCGTGTGGCCGAGCTTGCGCAGCGCGTCGGCCACGTGGCCGGATTGAGTGCGGGCCAACTCGGAGCGGCGGGTGCCCAGGCGGAGTGCAGTCATCGCACACCTCCGATATCCCGCGGGATGCTGGCGACCATCGAGCTGTGCGGGTCGATGTCGAACAGTTCGCGAACTAGACGGGTGAAGTCGATGTCGGCGTCAGCGCCGGCGAGTTCCTTCATTCGTACGGTCGGGGTGTGCAGGAGCTTTTCCACGACGCGGTGCACGGTCAGCTGCACCTGAGCGCGGTCGCGTTCGTCCAGACTCACCCGCGAATCCAGTCGGTCGAGTTCGGCGCTCACGACATCGGCGGCATAGCGGCGGATCGCTGCCACGGTGGGTCCGACGGCGTCGGACCGGCGACGGCTGACGAACTCGGCGACCTCCGCGGTGACCAGATCCTCGACCGCCTGAACTTGCGAGAGGGTTCCGGCATCTTGACGGACTTGGTGGAGGTCCTCGAGATCGAGCACCTTCACGCCGGGGACGTCGTCTGCTGCCGGGTCAATGTCGCGGGGCAGGGCGAGGTCGAGGTAGACCTGCGGCTCCCCGTTGTGAGCGGCGACAACATCGGCTCGATCAACGACGTGGCCGACGGCGCCGGTGCAGGACACGACGAAGCGGGCTTGCGCGAGGGCAGCGGCGCGCTCCTCCCAGGGGCGGGCCACGGCACCGACACCCTCGGCGAGGCGCTCGGCATTCGCCCGCGTACGACTGACGACGGTCAGGTCGGTGACACCCATCCGGCGCAGCGTGTGGCTGGCCAGGGCACTCATCGCTCCGGAGCCGATGACCAAGGCTGGAACGTGCGAGATCGGCCCGACGGTCTCCTGGGCGATCGCGACTCCGCGCTCGATCAGCGAGCGCGAGACGGTGTCGATATCGGTCTCGGCGTGGGCGCGCTTGCCCACCCGCAGAGCCTGCTGAGCGACACCCTCCAGGTGTGAGCGCAGGTGACCGTGGTCGCGTCCATCATGCAAAGCACGCCGCAACTGACCAAGGATCTGGCTCTCGCCGACCGCGATCGAGTCGAGCCCTGCCGCGACCGAGAAGAGGTGAGCGATGGCTCGGTCCTCGAAGTGGGCGTACATCACCTTGCTCAACTCATCGAGGTCGAGACCAGTTGCCGCACAAAGAGATTCCGAGATCTGATTTACGGCTCCGTGGAACGTTGCGACGTCGGCGTAGATCTCGACTCGGTTGCAGGTGGAGACGGTCATCCACTCGTTCACATGGTCACCGGCGCGTAGCGCATCGTCGAGGCGCAGCGGCCGCTCACCCGACAACGCGGCGCGTTCGAGCACCTCAACCGGCGCTGATCGGTGGGAAAGACCGACGACCAACAAACTCATGACGACACCGCCTCGGAGTTGCCCTGACCAGCCCGCTGTTCGTGGAAGGCCAGGATCTGCAGCTCGGTGGCCAGGTCGACCTTGCGAACCGCAACACCCGCGGGCAGATCGAGACTCTCGGGCGCGAAGTTCAGGATGGACCGCACGCCACGAGCCACCACTTCGTCGGCCGCCGACTGGGCGGCATGAGGCGGCGTTGCGAGCACCGCGATGACCGCTTCATCGGGAGCGGGTCGGAAGTCCTCGAAGCCGACGATGGCGCGGCCGGAAACTGCGCTGCCGGCGACCTGCGGGTCGTTATCGATGAGCCACTTGACGGTGAATCCACGGGTGGCGAAGCCTCGGTAGTCGGCCAGGGCTCGCCCCAGGTTGCCCATCCCGACGATCGCCACCGACCACTCGCGCTGCAGCCCGAGCTCACGGGCGATCTCCTCGGAGAGCCGCTCGACGTCATAGCCGACGCCGCGCACGCCGTAGGAACCGAGCAAGGAGAGGTCTTTGCGAAGCTTGGCCGAACCGACGTCGGCCGCTTCGGCGAGTTCGTCAGAGGAGACGAGATCGACGCCGCGAGAACTCAGCGAGCGAAGGACCCGGAGATACACCGGGAGCCGGGCAACTGTCGCTTCGGGGATACCCCGACGCGAGGCGGGCGCGCTGCTCACGGGCTTTCGGTCTCCTCCCAGGGAGATGAGGCCGTATATCAAACGACCGTCACCTCGGGTTCATGACCCCCCGAGAATAAGTCTTTGTGAACGCGGGCACAAAGTCGCACGAACTCGGCAAACGTGCTACACCACGCCGCGGGCGGTCCGGCAGTCGGGGTCGGGCGTGCCGTCGGGCTCAGAACCAGCGTCGACGAGCTCCGCCCGCCAGTGCCTTGCGCAGGCGCGCGGGGTCAACGCGGAAGTAGTCGTGACGGGCACCGTCGACCAGGGTCACCGGAATCATCTCCGCGTAGTCGGCCGCCAGTTGCGGGTCGTCCAGGATCGAGCGCTCCTGCCACTGCACCCCAGTCTCGGCGCAGACCTGCGCCACGACAGCGCGGGCGTCGTCGCAGAGGTGACAACCGGGCTTGCCGATCAGCGTCACGCGGGGCTCTGCCATCAGAAGAAGACCGACCGGCGCTGCAGCAGCAGGGAGTAGAGCGTCTGCTGGATGGTCTCGCGCACCTCGTCGGTGACGTCGAAGAGCACCATCGGGTCTTCCGCGGCGGCAGCGCCGAAATGAGCGGTCTCGATCGGTGCGCCGAACTCGATAATCCACTTGCTGGGCAGCGGGATCGCGCCGAAGAGGCCGAGCAGTGGGAACGTCGGGGTGACCGGGAAATACGGGAAGCCGAGCAATCTGGCCAGCCCCTTGGCGTTGCCGATCATCGGGAAGATCTCCTCCGCGCCGACGATCGAGCAGGGAATGATCGGCGCCCCGGAGCGTACGGCGGCTGAGACGAAGCCACCACGGCCGAACCGCTGCAGCCGGTAGCGGTCGGTGAAAGGCTTGCCGACACCCTTGAAGCCCTCGGGGAAGACGGCGACCAGTTCGTCGCCCTCCAACAGTCGTTCGGCGTCAGCATTCGCGGCGAGGGTGGTTCCGGACTTGCGCGACAGCTCACCGATGAAGGGCGACTGGAAGACCAAGTCGGCGCCGAGCATTCGTACGAAGCGGTGGTTGGGGTGTTCGTCGTAGATCCCCACCTGTGTCATCAGGCCGTCGATCGGCAGAGTGCCGGAGTGGTTGGCCACGACGAGCGCGCGGCCGGTGTCCGGAATGTTCTCGATGCCACGGACCTCGACCCGGAACCAGTAGCGGAACAGTGGCCGCAGCAGCGGCAACCAGATCTCGCGGGTGAACTCTTCGTCGAACCCGAAGTCGTCGATGTCGTAGTCGCCGGTCACCCGGGTCCGCAGGAATGCCAGGGTTCGGGCGATCCGACGCTCAAGATCTTCCCCACCAAGCCCGGCCGCAGCGCCGAGCGAGCGCAAAACACCGATGATCGTCGACACCAGGCGCTCGGGGTCAACTCCGCTCAACATCGAACTGCCTTGCCGCGAGCTGGCCTGCGCAGGCTGCTCCGTGGGCTCAACCGGAGTCTCGTCGGGCACGACTCGCAACGGGCGCTCAGCAGCCGCCTTGCGGCGCACGCCTTCCCGGCTCGGCAGCGCCTCGCTCTTCGCCGCGCCGCGAGCGGCCGGCTTGTCGATGCGCGCGGTGTTCCGACCGGTGGGTCGCTTCGGATCAGCCACGTCGGTCTCCTGTTGCAGCGGTGGCCCGGCGCACGGCCGAGGCGAACACATCGGTGAACGCCTCTCGCGTGGTGAAGCGAGGCTCGAAGCCCAACTGCTCCCGCATCCGGGTGGTGTCCATGCCCCTGCCGTAGCAGAGGAAATCCATCTGGCTCGCGTCAAAACCACCTAAACCGATGGTGCGCGCGACTTGTTCAACGACGCCACCGGCCTGCGGCGGAACCATGATGATGGGCCGGCCAGCGACCCGCGCCGCCTGTCGCACCGTCACCAGCCCGTCGGCCGCGACGTTAATGGTGCCGTCGACGTCGGACAACGCCGCGACACGCAGGCATTCCAGCGCGTCGTCGAGGTGCAGCAGCTGCATCCGGCCGTCGAATCCGAGCGGCACCGGGATGACCGGCATCGTGAAGTAGTCGGACAGTTGGGTGCGTAGACCGCGGCCGATCACGTTCGCCATCCGCAGGGTGCAGACCTTGACGTCGGGGCGTCGACGGGAGAATCCGCGTACGTAGTTCTCCACCTCCGCGGTGTCCTTGCCGTGGCCACCGGTGGGGTTGCGGCGAGCCAGGATCTCCTCGGTGAACATCGCCGGGTCGCGCGGCGAGGAGCCGTAGACCGCCGAACTGGACTTCACGACCAGCCGTTGCACCGACTCGGCGCGCTGGCAGGCGGCCAGCAGCTGCATCGACCCGATGACGTTGATCTCTTTCTGGGCGGTGCGTCCGCCGGCCTGCCGCGGGGTCAGGATCACACCGAGGTGAAGGACCGTGTCGACGTTCTCGTGAGCGATGACCTTCCCGATCATCGGGTTGCGGATGTCAGCTCGGACGAATTGCGCCGAACCGAGACTGTGGCTGGGCGGCACGGCGTCGACCGCGATCACCCGGTCAACACCAGGGTCGCGAGCCAACAGTTCAGCGACGCGCCCCCCGATCATTCGGGAAACGCCCGTCACCAACACAATCCGTCCCACCGGCCACGCCCTTTCGGTCCAGCTCACGATCCTACGGAAGGCCACGTGCATGCGAGAGGCTCCGTCCGAAAAACTCGGAACGGAGCCTGCGCAGGTAAAGAAAGTGAATTACTTCTTGTTGCGGCGCTGGTGGCGCGTCTTACGCAACAACTTGCGGTGCTTCTTCTTGGCCATGCGCTTGCGGCGCTTCTTAATGACGGAACCCATGCTTCGACGGTGTCCTTACTGCTGTCGCGGATACTTGATGGCTAGTGGGCGCGAAGTGCCCTTCGGGTCACCTTACGGCATGCGGCGCGGCGCGCCGAATCAGCCGAATTTCAGGCGGTGCCCATGTACGACTGGTTCAGGTAAGCGTGGACCGCGTCCTCGGGGACCCGGAACGACCGACCAACCCGTACGGCTGGCAGCTCGCCGGAGTGAACGAGCCGATAGACCGTCATCTTCGAAACACGCATGATGGCGGCGACCTCAGCGACGGTCATAAATGTGACGTCACCGAGCTGGCGCTCCTGCTCCATGTGGGGCCCTTCCGCTTGCACGCGAAACTTCTGTGATGGGTGTTACCTGGGAGAACACTAGGGCCACCTGAGGCGTTCTGGAAAGTTGCGAGACGAAAAGTCCAGCGCGACACGCCGTACGGGCCGAATTTTCTGACAGATTTGGCCGCCCTCACCGATGCCTGCACTTGGTTGAACCGAACGAGGCGTCAGCCGCGGCCGCGTCGAAACCGGTTGCGGCTCAGTCGAACCACACGTCCAAGCCATGGGCCGGAAACACTGCCTCACGCGTTGCTTGTACGGCCTGGTCGACTGGGTCGGCCGGGTCACTGCCGGTCGCCCAGGAGCGATACCAAACATGGTCGCCGTCGGCGACGCCGTCGCCCATCCGGGGCGGGCCGGGGCGACCGACGAGCCGAGTCACATGGTCGCGCCACTCCTGCGGCACCAACGTGGCGAGCGGGATCGGCGCGTGGGCGGCGATCGCGGTGAGGTGGGTCCAGGCCCGCGGAACGACGTCGACCAGTTCGTATCCCCCACCACCAAGCGCGACCCATTTGCCGTCGGCGACCTCGTGGGCCAAGTCATGCAGGGTGCGGAACGCGGTGTATTGGGCGTCAATACTGATCGCGAGGTGAGCCAGCGGGTCGGAGTAGTGGGAGTCGCAGCCCTGCTGGGTGACCAACACCTGTGGTCGGAACTGGCGCACCAACGGCGGCACGACGGCGTGGATCGCGCGCAACCATGCGGCGTCACCGGTGCCGGGCGGCAGGGCCACGTTCACCGCCGATGCCTGCGCATCCGGACCGCCGATGTCGCCCGGGAAGCCGGTGCCCGGGAAAAGCACCCGCCCCGACTCGTGCACCGAGATGGTCAGGACGCGCGGGTCGTTCCAGAAGATCCGCTCGACGCCGTCACCGTGGTGGACGTCGACATCGACATAAGCGACCCGCTCGACCCCATGGTCGAGCAGCCATTGAATGCCGATCGCCGCATCGTTGTAGACGCAGAAACCGGAGGCCCTGTCGGCCATCGCGTGGTGAAGACCGCCGCAGTAGTTCACCGCGTGTTCGACCTCGCCCGTCCACACCGCGCGGCAAGCGTCGCGAGTCGCGAGGGCGATTTTTGCGGACGCTTCGTGCATCCCGACGAACGCCGGGTCGTCCTCGGTGCCCAGGCCGTACGCGGGATCGGCGTCGGCGGGATTCGAGGACGCCGCTTTGACCGCGGCGATGAAGTCAGCGGTGTGGACCGTCTGCAGGATCGCGTCCACGTTACCCTCCACCGGCGCCGGAACGACGGTCACTCCGGGAAGGTCGAGGACGCCCAGCGAGCGGGCCAGACGGGTGGTGAGATCGAGCCGCAACGGGTTCATCGGGTGGGTTTCGCCGAAGTCGTAGCGCAGCAGCGAGTCGTCCCAATAGACCCTGGTGGACGGTGTGGCCGTCATGACGACCGAGCTCGGATCAGCTGACGACCGAGCTCGGGACGGCGGCGGGGTCATCGGAAAGTGCATAGACCATCGCCATCTCCTCGTCGTCCTCGGTCTCGGGCGTGGCGCCCTTCATCGGGCGGCGGCTGTCGGTGGGCCGGAAGCCGAAGCTGCTGGCGAAGGCGACCGCACGACCGTTGTCTGTTCCGACCCAATAGAGCAGGAAGGCGTAGTTTTCCGAGGTTGCCTGCTCGACGCCGGCCTGAACCAGCTTCCAGGCAACTCCCTGGCCGCGCAGATCGGGGGTGACCCAGAGGCCGAAGAGTTCGCCGATGCGGTCATCCTCGGTGGAGCGGTCGCCGACCGACACCACACCAACAACCTTGGACTCTTCATCCTGAGCGACCAGCCGGCGGGACCGGTCGACGCGGGCGCGCCAGAAGTCCTCGTCGTATTGCTTTTCCTGCGAAACCGATGCCGCGAAGGCGTCAGGCGATTCCTCCAAGGCGGACAACCGGACATCCCGGTAGGTCTGCCACTCGTCGGCCTCCAACGTGCGGATCGTGAGCTCGCTCATGCGTTCCACCTTTCCATGTCCTCGCTGACCCCGAGACTGCGGGGACCGGTTTCGGGGTGGCATCAGCCTAACCAGCCGGTTTGGCATCGCACAGCCCCAGGGGCGAACTCTCAGCCCTGTGACAGCTCCCCTGAGCGCCGCGCGGCCGCTTCGATCGCCGTCAGGAAGGCCGCCCGGACCTTGTGATCGTCCAGTTGCCGCACCGCGGCCATGGTGGTTCCGCCGGGCGAACTGACCTGCTCCCGCAGCACGGTCGGGTGGGTGCCCGTCTCCTGCAGCATCGTCGCGGCGCCCACGACGGTCTGCACCACCAGTTCAGTGGACGTCGAGCGCGGCAGACCGAGCAACACCCCGGCCTCGATCATCGCCTCGACGACATAGAACACGTAGGCCGGACCGCTGCCGCTGATCGCGGTCACCGCATCCAGGTGCTTCTCGGCGACAGTGACGACCTTGCCGCACCCCTCGAGCAGTCGGGTGGCCTCGATCAGGTGGTCGTCGGTGCAGTGGCTGCCCGGGCTGACCGCGGCCATCCCCTGGTCGACCAACGCCGGCGTGTTCGGCATGGCGCGCGCGACCGGGGTGCCTTCGGGCAGCCGGGCTTCGAGGTAGGCGGTGGTGATGCCGGCCGCGATCGACACGACTAGCGCGCCGGGGCGCAGCCGCGGGCCCACCTCGTCCAGCAGGGCCGACATGTCCTGAGGCTTGACCGCCAGAACCACGGTGTCGGCTTGAGCGGCAGCATCGCCGACCGAGGCCGTGCGCACGCCGTACTTCTCCTGGATCTGCGCGGCCCTGGGCGCATGCCGGTCGTTGACGACGATGTCGGCGGCCGAGTGGCCAGACCGAACCAGGCCCGACAACAAGGCCTCGCCCATCACGCCGACGCCCAACAGGGCCAGAGTCTTGCTCATCGGGCTTCTCCCTCAGCGCCGCGAACCGAGGGCGCGGACGAAGAACATGGTGTTGGCGGGGCGCTCAGCCATCCGGCGAACCAGATAGCCGTACCACTCGTCGCCGTAGGGAACGTAGACCCGCATCCGGTGGCCGGCGTCAGCCAATCGCTGCTGCTCGTTCGGCCGGATGCCGAGCAGCATCTGATATTCGAAGGAGTCCGGAGCGCGCAGCGCCTTGGTGGCCAGCGACCCGGCGATCTCGATGATCCGCGGGTCATGACTGGCGACCATCGGATAGCCGTCGCCCTCCATCAGGATGCGCAGGCACTTCACGTAGTTCATGTCGACCTCGCCGCGGTCCTGAAACGCGACCGAGGAGGGCTCCGCATAGGCACCCTTGCACAACCGGATGCGGCTGCCGGCGACGGCGAGGTCGCGGCAGTCACCCTCGGTGCGCTTGAGGTAGGCCTGAAGCACCCCGCCAGTGGAGGGGAAGTCCTTGCGCAGCGCGACCAGTGCTTCGAGCGTGGTGTCGGTGGTGGTGTGGTCCTCCATATCGAGGGTGACCGTGGTGCCGGCGATCGCGGCGGCCTCGCAGATCGATCGGGCGTGGTCGAGCGAAATCTTCGCGCCGTCCTGTGGGAGCCCCTGGCCGAGCGCGCTCAGCTTGACGCTGACCTCGACCCGACCGTTCTCGGACAGATCGGCATCGGCAAGGTCTGCCAGCACCTCGAGGTAGGCGTCGCGAGTCGCGGCGGCCTGGGCGCGGTCGAGGGTGTCCTCGCCGAGGAAGTCGAGACTGACGAGCCGGCCCTTGCCCTCAAGCTCGCGCGCCACTCGTACGGCGTCGGCTGGGCCCTCGCCCGCGACAAATCGGCGTACGACGTCGCGGCTGACGGGTGCCTTCTGCACCAGATCGCGGACCCTGTCGTTGCGGCTGACGCCTAGTAGTCCCTGACGGAGTGCTGCACTCGGGTCGAACATCGAAGGCTCCTCTCGGGTGAGCGGGGATCAGGCGAGTCGACTGATCTCCACGGTCACCGACATCTTGCTGCCAGGCGTCCCGGTGTAGATGCCCCGCAGTGGCACGACATCTGTGTGGTCGCGCGCATGTGCAACCTCAATGTAGAAGTCGTCCGGGACAGTCTGTTCAGCCGGGTCGACCGCAACCCAATCGCCGTCCCACCATTCGATCCAGGCGTGGCCGTGGCCGCTACGAACATCCCCGATCGGTGCGTCGCGGTCGTTCAGGACGTAGCCGGCGACATAGCGCGCCGGGATGCCGACCTCGCGCAGCGCGGACAGGACCAGGTGGGCGTAGTCGATGACGCCGGCGCGACCAGACTCCCAGACCGCGCGCGCCGAGATGTGGTGGGCGCTGCGCCGTGGGTCGTACGAGATTCGTTGGTGCAGCAGCTGCTGCACAGCGGCGACGAAGTCGGCAGGGGTGTCGCAGTTCGCGCGCAGCCTGGCTACCTCGACACACAGTTCCGGACCGGGTTCACAACTGCCGTCGACCTCCAGGAACTCCGACAGATCATCGATCGTGTCGCGGCTGGTGAGGTCGGTCCAGGACAGGCCCTTTCCGAGCGACTCGGGACGGTGGACGGTGACGGTGCTGATCGCCACCACCTTCAGCTCGTCGTGGGGTTCGTGCAGTTCGAAGGTCGTGACCTTCGAGCCCCAATAATCAGTCCAGGAATGCTGCCACGGCGCCGGCGTGATTTCCATTCTGGTGTGGGAAACCGTTTGTGCCACAGTGGATCTGGGAACCATTCGGGCTTCGTTGTACGACGCCACGGCCGGTCCCTGATAGGTATAGCCGGCGCGATGCACCAACCGCAGGGTCACGCTCACGATCCACCTCGCTGCCACTCGGGCGCGATCGCGCCCTCGAAGTATCGACGCGTCACGGCCTCGGTGGCCGCGCCGCACACCTGCTGCAGGGCCTGCATTTCACCCTCGACATCGCCCAGCAGTTCACTGACCGAGCGGTATTCGAGGCGGGCACGGGCTGCCCCGACGATCCGGCGGGCGTCGCCGCTGAAGCCGACCCGACGGTTAGGCCTCGATTCGAGACGCTCCAGGCTCTGCTCGGCCTCGCCCAGGGCGTAGGTGATCGACCGCGGGAAGAGCCGGTCCTGCACCAGGAATTCGATCGCCGATCGGGGCGACTCGGAGGCGTTGTAGATGCGGGTGAACGCGTGGGCGCCACCGCAGACCCGCAGCGCGACCGGCCAGGAAGCCGCGGAACCGGTGGCGTAGGTCGTCATCAGGATCGGCCGGGCGGTCATGTCGACCCGCTCGATCATCTGCCCGAGCCTGATGAACTCCCAGCCGTCGTCGTGGCTCAGGGTGTGATCGGCGAGCGCCGCGATCATGCTGGTGCGTTCACGCACCAACCGGAAGGCGTCGGCCGGTCGCATCCGCCCCAGAGCGCCCCGGTGGACTTGGTGGTAGGTCGTGTTGAGGCCCTCCCACAACTCGGTCGAGACGATCTCGCGCGAACGGCGAGCGTTCTCGCGCGCCCAGACCAGCGAGGTGGTGATCGCCGACGGACTGGTGGAGTCGGTCAACAGACGGTCCAGCACCGTACGTTCGTCGGCCGGTCCTTCGTGTTCGATGCCCATCGCCAACAGGATCGAGCGCGATACGACTTCCCGGTCCAACACCGGGTCCTCGATGAGCAGCTGCAGGTGCACATCGAGCAGCCGGGCCATCGCCTCGGCCCGCTCGACATAGCGCCCGATCCAGAACAGCGACTCGGCGATGCGACTGAGCATCAGCGGACACCCCCGCCCTGGCCGTGAGATTGTGACTGAGATTGTGACTGAGATTGTGACTGGGATTGCGATTGCGACTGCGATTGCGACTTGGACTGAGACTGCGACTGGGTTTGCGTTTGCGTCTGTTCGCGCTGCTCGGCGGCCCGCGCGGTGCGGTGGGCGGGGTGCAGCGTGGAGCCCTCGCGGGCGTAGTCGGGCTGCCAGACCTGGTCGCCGGGTTCGGGCGCGAGAACCCACGTGTCCTTGGACCCACCGCCCTGGGAGGAGTTCACGATCAACTCACCCTCGGGCAGGGCGACACGGGTGAGGCCGCCGGGGAGCACCCACACCTTCTCGCCGTCGTTGACCGCGAACGGGCGCAGGTCGACGTGGCGGGCGGCGAGGTGGTCGCCGATGAGGGTCGGGACGGTCGACAGTTGCACAACCGGCTGGGCGATCCAGCCCCGCGGGTCGGCGATCAACCGCT
Source organism: Calidifontibacter terrae (assembly GCF_054778835.1). NCBI lineage: Bacteria > Bacillati > Actinomycetota > Actinomycetes > Micrococcales > Dermacoccaceae > Calidifontibacter > Calidifontibacter terrae. Next base: position 383,663 of record NZ_BAAGZF010000007.1, on the reverse strand, counting down.
CGCGCAGCGCGTCGAGCTCCGCCCTGGTGGCGCGCGGACCGATCACGATTCCCTTGCCGCCAGCGCCGTCAACGGGTTTCACGACGAGCTCGTCGAGCCGGTCGAGCACCTCCGCGCGGTGGTCGGGTTCTTCGCAGCGCCAGGTGTCGACGTTGGGCAGGATCGGCTCCTGCCCGAGGTAATAGCGGATGAGGTCGGGAACGTAGGTGTAGACGAGTTTGTCGTCGGCGACACCGTTGCCGACGGCGTTCGCGATCGTCACGTTTCCGCTGCGCGCGGCGTTCAGCAGGCCTGGGACCCCGAGCACCGAATCACGTTTGAAATGCACCGGATCGAGGTATTCGTCGTCGACCCGGCGATAGATCACGTGAACCGGCAGCGGACCGTTGGTGGTTCGCACGCTCACCCGGCCGGCCTGCGCCACGAGGTCGCGGCCCTCGACCAACCGGATGCCCATCTGGCGGGCCAACAGCGCGTGCTCGAAGTACGCCGCGTTGTAGGACCCGGGCGACAACACCACGACGGTCGGGTCGGCGATGCCGCTGGGAGCGCAGGCGCGCAGCGCCGCGAGCAACCGCATCGGGTATTGGGTCACCGGCCGGATCCGGTGGTGGGCGAATGCCTCGGGCAGCGCCGCCGACATCGCCCGACGGTTCGTCATGACGTAGGAGACCCCGGACGGGATGCGGACGTTGTCTTCCAATACCCGGAAGTCGCCGTTGCCGTCGCGGATGAGATCGATGCCGGCGATGTGAACGCGCACACCGGCGGCCGGCTCAATGCCCCGGACCTCCCGCAGGAAGTGTGGGCTGGATGCGACGACCCGGCGCGGGATGACCCCGTCGTTGAAGGCCTGACCCTCGCCGTAAATATCCGACAGGAACGCCTCGAGGGCTCGAACCCGTTGCGCCACACCGGCTTCCACCCGCGTCCACGCCCGGTTGTCGATCAACCGCGGGATGATGTCGAGCGGGAACGGCCGCTCCTCACCACCGATGTCGAAGGTGACGCCTTGGTCGAGATAGGTGTGGGAGAGGTAGTCGGCGCGCACTCGCAACTCCTGCGCGCTGAGCAACTCGACCTGACGGTGGATCCCGCTGTAGGCGTCGCGGGTCGCGCCCTGGGCGGTGTACATCTCGTCGTAGGTGTCTGGGCGCGTGGAGTATCTGCCGGGGGTGCCACTCACGAGTGTGAACCTAGCGGAAACCGGGCCGGTCCCAACAGTTTTCTGCTCACCAAGCAGCTGGCCACACGACCTAGGAATCAGCAGCCGCGAAGTGCAGCCGCGCAAACGCCAGCGACTCGGCTAGGTCGACCTCACGTTGCTCCTCGGACAACCGGCGGGTGCCGACTTCGACCACGATGTCGCCGGAAAAGCTTTGTGCGGCAAGGGTTTCCAGCACCTCGGCGCAGGGCTGGCCACCGCGACCCGGAACGAGGTGTTCGTCCTTGAAGGAGCCCAGTCCGTCGGCAAGGTGCAGGTGACGCAACCGATCGCCAAGGTCGGCGACCATCGCCAGCGCATCCGACCCCGCGGTCGCGGTGTGGGACAGATCGAGGGTCACGTTGGCATAGGACTCCCCCACCGGGTCCCAATGCGGCAAGTAGGCGAGCATCTCGCGGGTTCGGGCCCGCCAGGGGAACATGTTCTCGACCGCGATCGCCACCCCGGAGTCGGCCTCTCGCTGCGCGACGCCCGCCACGAACTCAGCGGCGTAGTCCTTCTGCCAACGGAACGGCGGGTGAACCACCACGGTCGAGGCCCCGACGTCCTGCGCCAGCCGGATCGAGTTGTCGATCTTGCCCCAGGGTTCGACACCCCAGACACGTTGGGTGAGCAGCAGCGTCGGCGCGTGGATCGATACAACCGGTAGGCCGTAATGGTCCATCAGCCGCTGCAACGCTCCGGCTTCCTGGCTGACCGGATCGGTCCAGACCATGATCTCGATGCCGTCATAGCCCAGTCGTTCGGCAAGGTCGAAGGCGCCCACCACCCCTTTCGGGTAGACCGACGACGTCGACAACGCCACCCGTGAGTCCGGCACCTTGACCACTCCCACTATGCGTCCAACCAGTCCAGCCGCCGCAGAATCACACCTTCACGCAGCGCCCACGGGCAGACCTGCAGGGAGTCGATTCCGAGCAGATCCATTGCCGACTCCACCACCACCGCGCCAGCCAACAACTGCGGCGCCCGAGAGGCAGAGACTCCCGGCAGCTCGCTGCGTTCGCCGGCCGTCATTTCGGACAACCGCGGCACCAGCTGCGCCAGATCGGCGCGGGCGAGCGTACGAGGAACGTAGGGGCCGTCGCCGGAGGGTGCCGCCCCACAAATGCGGGCCAGGGAGCGGATCGTCTTGCTGGTGCCGACGACCCGATCGGGCGCACCAGCCTTGGTCAGTGGCCGCAGTTCCCGCGCGATGTCGGAGCGCACCCGTCGACGCAGCGCCCTCAGGTCGGCCGAGGCGGGCGGATCGCCGCCCAGTTCCCGGTGCAACCGGCCCGCGCCGAGCGGCAGGCTGAAGGCCACATCAGGTTCCTCGTCGATGCCGGAGGCGATCTCCAGGGAGCCGCCACCGATGTCGATCATCAACAGGCGCCCGGCAGACCAACCGAACCAGCGGCGTACGGCCAGGAAGGTCAAGCGCGCCTCGTCGGCGCCGGGCAGCACCTGCAGTTCGACGCCGGTACGTTCGCGTACGACGTTCAACACATCGTCGCCGTTGGTCGCCTCACGCACCGCGCTGGTGACGAACGGCAGCAGGTCCTCGATGCCGTGGTCCTCGGCAACCTGTTGGCATTCCGCCACGAACTCGCTCAGCAGGTCGACCCCGCTGGGAACAATCGCACCGTCGTCGTCGGTGAGTTGAGCCAGCCGCAGTTCGCGCTTATGGGAGAAAGCCGGCAACGGCCGGGCGCCGCGGTGCGCGTCGACGACCAGGAGATGGACGGTGTTCGAACCGACGTCGATCACACCAAGGCGCATGGGAGCGAGTCTAGGGGCGCAGGTTCGTAGGCAAGAATGCGCGGGTGACCGAGACACCCCTGCGCACTCCCCGGATCTGGGCCGAGTTCGACAACCCCGGCGACGCGACCGAACGGTTCCGCGTCGACCTGACCTGGCTGACCTCGTCGTACACCTGCATCTTCGGCAGCGGCTGCGAAGGCATCTACGCCGACCGGCCGGACGACGGTTGCTGCACGCTCGGCGCCCACTTCAGCGACAAGAACGACCTGCGCAACGTCAAGAAGGCGGCCAAGAACCTCGGCCCCGACGAGTGGCAGTTCTACGACGAAGGTCGTTCCAAGCGCGGCTGGACCGAGCAGGAGGACGACGCCACCAAGACCCGCGTGGTCGAGGGCGCGTGCATCTTCCTGAACCGCCCGGGCTTCCCGGCGGGCGCCGGCTGCGCACTGCACCAGCACGCGCTGGCTGAGGGCATCGAGCCGCACACCATCAAGCCCGACGTCTGCTGGCAGCTGCCGATCCGCCGCGAGTTCCGCGAGGTGGCGTTGACCGACGACTCGACCTACACGGAGGTCTCGATCGGCGAATACGACCGCCGCGGCTGGGGTCCAGGCGGACACGAACTCGACTGGTATTGCTCGGGAAACCCGCAGGCCCACGTCGGGGCGCAGCCGCTCTATCTCTCCAGCGCCGGCGAGTTGCAACACCTGATGGGAGCCGCCGGATACGCCCAGTTGGTCGAACGCTGTGAGGCACACCTCGCCGCCGTCACCGCGGCACGCGCCTCCGGGAACCGGAAGATGTTGCCGTTGCTGGTGCACCCCGCAACGCTTGCCGCGCAGGAACGGAAACAGCCATGACCGACTTCACCGCGATCCCCTCGCCGAACATCTGGAACAACCCCGACATCTACGAGATCGAGAACCGCGGCGTCGACCCCGACGGCGCGATCTGGGCCGCGATGCGGTCGGTGCGCGACTGGTCCGGAGCGCAGGTACTCGACATCGGTTGCGGCACTGGGTTCCACCTGCCCTACCTCGCCCAGACCGCCGCCTCGGTGATCGGCGTCGAACCGCATGAACCCCTCGTACGCCGGGCGCAGGACCGCACCCGCGCGCTGCACCCCATCGTCGACGTACGCCCCGGCGGCGCCGAAATGTTGCCGGTCGAGAACTCCTCGATCGAGGTCATGCACAACCGATGGGCCTACTTCTTCGGTGGCGGTTGTGAGCCTGGCCTCGCCGAACTCGACCGGGTCATGGCCCCCGGAGGCGTCGCGTACGTCGTGGACAACGATGCATCGCGATCCACCTTCGGCGAGTGGTTCCGACAGGCGTGGCCGTCGTACGACCCGGTGTCGGTCGAACGGTTCTGGGACCGGCAGGGCTGGTCGAAGATCCCGGTGCAGATGCGCTGGGCGTTCGATTCGCGGGCCGACTTCGAGGCGGTCGTCGGGATCGAATTCGATGCCCAGCAGACCGAGCGGATCCTCGCCTCCCATGCGGGCAATGAGGTCGACTACGCCGTGTGGGTGCGTTACCGGCGCTTCTGAGCCGGGCTTGGCCGATTGTCGGCGCGACGCTTCTGCAGCGCCCGCCAGACCCAGGTCGTCGGGGTGTTCTGGCCGGTGACCAGATAGCCCAGCGTCGCGGTGTAGAAGAGCGCGTCGGTGACATCCGACAGCCCGCGCTCAGAGCCAGCCACCAGCAACTGGTCGTCGGCCCGCATCAGGGTGTCGTCGCTGGGGTTGAGGATCGAGCTTCCGTCGCGGATCAGCATCAGGGGCACCAACTCGAGCCGGGTCTCGCGATCGTCCGGGTGGCGCATCAGGTCACCGAGTCGCAAGGTCTCGGGATTGGCCTGCAACCAGGCCACCGCGGCCGGCGCGGACGTCGTGTCGAGGGTGATGAGTTCGCGTTCGGGGGCCTGCTTGCCGACCCGTTCGATCAGCCGGTCGCGTACGCCGATCGCGAACTGTTCGTCCTGCTGTAGGACCTGCTCGAGGTATTGCCAGAACACGGGGGTGAGCACCCTCGCCAGCACTTCGCGAGCGACCAGCTCGGTGGAGATGTAGACCGAGTCGATCTCCATCGCCGCCAGCAACGCGGCGTAGGTGTTTGTGCGCTGCCGGACACACAAGAAGGTGTCGTCGGCGGCCAACCGGACCCGCTCGGCGACCGCAATGTTGGTCAGGTCGTCGGTGCTGGCCGCCACGAAACCGGCGATGTCGCCGAAGTGATCGGGCACCTGATCGGTCGGCACCTGATCGACCGTCAAACCAGCGCCCCGCAAATCGGCGGCGACGTGTTCACCGAACTCACAGTCCCCCGCCACGAGCCACCGGCCGTCGGCGAGTCCTTCGCGCAACCGCGGGAGTTCATGCTCGTCGTTGTCCATCAGCCATTCGACCAACTGGTGGGTGACCGGCTGGTGCAGCGACAGCGCGAGATAGCCGCCGTAACGGTCGTCGGGGTTGATGACCGCGGTCGGGGCGAAGTCCTCGATCCGGTTCTGCAGGGTGCTGTCGACACAGCGAGCAATCACCGGCAAGTCAGGGCGCAACAGGGAGGTGCTCATCACCACCGCGAGATTTGCCCGGTCGTTGTCCGTCAGCGCCAGCACTGCCTCGCAGTGCGGGCTGCCCAGCCCGGCCAACCCGAGCGCGGCGGGAACGGTGCCGTCGGCTTCCAGGGCGGGAACATCGGCGGTCAGTTCATCGGTCCACGCCATCTCGACCCGCTGCGAGGACGACTCGACCACCACGAACCGCCTTCTGCGGCGGTCGAGTTCGCTGCCGACCGCCTGCCCGGCAGCGCCATAGCCGACCACCAGCATGAACGGCTCGTGCAGAGCCGCGACCCGACGCCGGAAGCGTTGCGTGGCCAACGCCTCCTGGAACGCGGAGTCCTGCATCATCGAGAACAGGACACCGATCGCGTACGCCCAACTGATGACCAGCATCAGGATCGCCAGCGTCATCCAGATCCGCTGCGGATAGCTGAAGGTGTAGGGCGTCTCGCTGAATCCGACGGTCGTGACCGTCATCATCATTTGGTAGAACGCGTCGAACGGGGTCATGTAGTACGTGTGACCCGCGTCGTCCTTGCCCGGCATCAGCGTCATGCCGAGGGTCGCGAAGTTGAACGTCGCCACCAGCACGATGAACGGCATCCGCATTCGGCGCAACAGCAGGAACACCGCGTCCGTCGTCGGCAGACCGGTGGGGATCGGCACCGGAGCCCGGCGCGCCCGCCGAACATTCCGGGTGCGCAGATTGAGCAGGTGCAGGAGATTGACCATTGAGTGGTTGAGCCGGCCTCAGCGTCGGCGGAACGACACCGTCTCGGCGACGAGCAGCACCACCGACACGATGTTCGCCAGCAACGCACCACCCGACAGCGAGACGACGCTGGAGATCGCCTCGGCATTGAGGCCGTGTTCGGAAACCTCCTTGGCGTAGACCCACACCGCCGCGGCGCCGACCAGCTGCAGCAGCGCGACCAGACTGGTCGCCAAGTGGACCGCGCCAACCTGAGTGCGGTCGCCGAACTTCAGGATCGTGGCGATGCAGTTCACCACGATCGCAGCGAACAGCTCGTTGACGTTGTGGACGTGCGGGTTGTCGATGCCGCCCAGAAAGAAGCCGAAGTTCAGGGTCGCGGACAACAGCACGAAGAAGCCGAAGACAACTTTTTCGAGGTTCACCCCTGGGAGCCTAGTTCCCTGAGAGGTCGCTGGGGATGACCAAGGCGGGGTGGTTGTGGCCGCCGGCCGCGGCTCCGGCCGGTCGCTGCCCGCGGTTGTCGGTGGTTGTCGGTGTCTGTCGGTGGTGTCTGTCGGTGGTGTCGCATACCGTTCCGCGCATGGCGACGAAGAAGGCACCGGCCTACAAATGCACCGAGTGTGGCTGGACCGCGATCAAGTGGGTCGGCCGCTGCGGCGAGTGTCAAGCGTGGGGCAGCGTCGTCGAGGCCGGCGCGGTCAAGCCCCGCACCCAGCCGGCCCGCACCATCGAACGACCCGCCCAGCCGATCGCCCAGGTCGATGCCACCCTCGCGGCGGCCTCCCCGACCGGCGTCGGTGAGTTCGACCGGGTTCTCGGTGGGGGGCTCGTCCCCGGCGCGGTGATCCTGGTCGCTGGCGAACCCGGCATCGGCAAGTCGACCCTGCTGCTCGACGTGGCGGCCCGGGCCGCCCGCGGTGGCCGACCAGTGCTCTATGTCAGCGGTGAGGAGTCCGCCGCCCAAGTGCGCCTGCGCGGCGAGCGGATCGACGCCCTGGCCGACAACCTGTTCCTCGCCGCCGAGACCGACCTGGCTACCGTGCTCGCCCAGATCGAGAAGGTCGACCCGGCGCTGGTCGTCATCGACTCGGTGCAAACGCTGGCGAGCGCCGACATCGAGGGATCGCCGGGCAATGTGAGCCAGGTCCGCGAGGTCGCGGCGAGCATCATCGCGGTAGCAAAGGAGCGCAACATCGCCACCATGCTGGTCGGCCACGTCACCAAGGACGGCTCGATCGCCGGCCCGCGGCTGCTGGAACACCTGGTCGATGTCGTCGTTCAGTTCGAGGGTGAACGCCACTCGCGACTGCGGATGGTCCGCGCGATCAAAAACCGCTACGGCCCCACCGACGAGGTCGGCTGTTTCGATCTGTCCGACGTCGGCATCGTCGGACTGCCAGACCCGAGCGGGCTCTTCCTGACGCGGGCCGCCGAACCGACCCCGGGCACCTGCGTCACCGTCACCCTCGAAGGGCGGCGCCCACTGGTCACCGAGGTGCAAGCGTTGCTTGCCCCGGCCGGTCAGGGTGGGTCACCCCGACGCACCACCAGCGGCGTCGACAACTCGCGCACCGCGATGATCCTGGCCGTGCTTGACCGGCACTGCGGGATCTCCACTCGCCAACTCGACTGCTACGTCTCCACCGTCGGGGGCGTGCGCCTGGCCGAACCGGCCGCCGACCTTGCGGTCGCATTGTCCATGGCCAGTTCCGCGGCCGACAAACCGTGGCGCGCCGGCACCCTTGCGATCGGCGAGGTGGGCCTGGCTGGCGACGTACGCATCGTGGCCGGGGTGCCGCGCCGCCTGGCCGAGGCCGCGCGCATCGGATTCACCCGAGCCGTGGTGCCCAAGGGATCGCTCGGGCAGGAGTCCGCGCCGGAGGGAATGGACGTGCGGGAGGTCGCCGACGTGGCCTCCGCCGTACGCCTCCTGACACTTCACTCGGTGACCTCGCCCGACAGATCCGAGGCAGCGGCATCGACCGGATGAGGTAGTTGGCCGGTCTGCTGGCCTAGCTGCGCTGCTCGGGGGGGGCCGAGGCGGTGGCAATCGCGTTGCGCGATGGCCCCGTCTGAGCTCGGATGTGACGCGGTCGATGACCGGCACCCCGGAACGACAACCACTTTCCCGTACGCTGGCCGGGTGGAGCGCTCCCCCGAAGAAATCCTGCAGAACACCCTCGCCCACGTCGCTCCCGGGACGATGCTGCGTGAGGCGCTCGAACGGATCCTGCGCGGCCGCACGGGCGCGCTGATCGTGCTGGGCAACAACCCGCTGGTCGAGTCGATCAGCACAGGCGGCTTTCCGCTGGACATCGAGGTGACCTCGACCCGGCTGCGCGAGCTGGCCAAAATGGACGGCGCGATCGTTGTCGACGCCGATGCCAACCGAATCGTTCGCGCAGCAACGCAATTGGTGCCCGATGCCTCGATTGAGACCCAGGAGTCCGGCACCCGCCACCGCACCGCCGAGCGGGTCGCCAAGCAGACCGGTTTCCCGGTGTTGTCGGTCAGCCAGTCGATGCACATCATCGCCCTTTACGTCGGCCACCTGCGCCACGTCATCGAGGACTCCACCGCGATCTTGTCGCGCGCCAACCAGGCCCTGCAGACGCTCGAGCGCTACAAGGTTCGGCTCGACGAGGTCGCTGGAACCCTCAGCGCGCTGGAGATCGAAGACCTCGTCACGGTGCGCGATGTGGCCAGCGTGGTCCAGCGGACCGAGATGGTGCGCCGAATCTCTGACGAGATTTCCGCGTACGTCGTCGAACTCGGCATCGACGGCCGACTGATGGCGCTGCAGCTTGACGAACTGGTCACCGGTCTCGACGAGGATCGGGAGTTGGTCGTTCGCGACTACGTCGACGCCGCGCGCGAGCCGATCACCGTCGCGCAGGCGATGGCCAATCTGGCCGCTCTCAGCGCCGCCGAACTGCTCGACCTTGGCGTCGGCGGACGCGCGATGGGCTTCACCGGCGCCGGCGACCTGCTGGACAGCGCGATCAGCCCGCGCGGATACCGCCTGCTCAGTCGGATACCGCGACTGCCCGGAGCGATCGTCGAGCGGTTGATCGACCACTTCGGCACCCTGCAGAACCTGCTCGCCGCCGATTTCGATGACCTACAGGCCGTCGACGGTGTCGGAGAACTGCGCGCGCGAGCGATCCGCGAAGGTCTCTCGCGCCTGGCCGAGAGCAGTATCCTCGAGCGCTACGTGTGACCTTGCGCGACGAGGTCCACGCCGAACTCCTCGACTGGTACGCCCGCACCAACCGCGATCTGCCGTGGCGCCGCGCGGACCGCACCCCTTGGGGAGTGCTGGTTTCGGAGATCATGCTTCAGCAGACCCCGGTCGTGCGGGTCGAGCCGGTGTGGCAGGACTGGATGGCTCGCTGGCCGACCCCCGCAGCCCTCGCGGCAGCGGCGCCGGGCGAGGCCGTACGACACTGGGGCCGGCTCGGCTATCCGCGCCGGGCGATACGACTACACGCCGCCGCCACCGCGATCACCGCTGACCACGATGGTGCGGTTCCGTCGGATCCAGTTGTCCTGCAATCGCTTCCAGGCATCGGCTCCTACACCGCTGCGGCTGTCGCGGCGTTCGCCTACGGGGTCCGCGCGACCGTGGTCGACACCAACATCCGACGGGTCGAGGCCCGGCTGTTCTCCGGCGAACCGCTGCCCGCAGTCGCCCTGACCGCCGCCGAGACACGATTGGCGACCTCGGTGTTGCCGGCCGACGACGCCGACTGCGCGCTCTGGAATGTCGCGGTGATGGAGTTGGGCGCGCTGATCTGCACCGCCGCGAACCCGCGCTGCGCAGACTGCCCCTTGCGCGCCGACTGCGCGTGGGTGGCTGCCGGCTCCCCGCCGTACGACGGACCGCCGCGGCCCGGCCAGAAGTGGGCGGGCACCGACCGGCAGGTGCGCGGGAAGATCCTCGCCGTGTTGCGGGATGCCCACCACCCGGTCGATCGGGCGGTGATCGACGCGGTCTGGTCGGACGACACCCAACGCGATCGCTGCCTGGTCGGGTTGATCGCCGACGGGCTGGTGGAGCCGGTCGGTGACGACGTGTTCGCGCTACCGGGCTGACTTCGCGCTACCGGCCCCGCCCACTTGTCCGCCAACTCGCCGGCGACACACCGCCGATGTGGCGGACAAGTGAGTCAGAGGTAACCCCGGATCTCGTCGGCGACCGGAACCAGCGGGACCATCGAGGCCCAGGGCGCGTACGGCGTCGACGTCCCAGAGTTGATAGGCGCTATTGCCCCCACCGGCTCGCCGACGTAGGCTCTTGCGTTTGTGTCTTCCACCGCCCTGACCCCCAGCGTGCGGCCCTACTGGAAGCTCTTCCGCGCCGGCATCCGACAGCAGGCCACTTATCGCCTCGCCATGTTCGGCGGGCTGCTCGCCAACGCCACCTTCGGCCTGCTGAAGACCGTCATCCTCGGCGCCACCGTGACCGCCGGCGGCGGAATGGTCGGCGGCTACAACGCGGCCGCGATGGCGACCTACGTCTGGGTCGGGCAGGGGCTGCTCGGATCGCTGAACCTGAACGGCCGCCTCGACCTGGCGGACCGAATCAAGAAAGGCGACATCACCACCGACTTCCTGCGGCCGTTGGACGTGCAATCGGCGACGATCGCCACCGAGGTCGGCAAGGCGGCGTACGCCCTGCTCCCGCGGGGTCTGCCCTCGCTGGCGATCGGCGCATTGGCGGTCGGTCTCGCGACCCCGGAACACTGGACCACCTGGCCGCTGGCGGTGCTCAGCTTGGTGCTCGGGATGGTCATCTCGCAGTCGACCGTTTATCTGCTGACGACGGCCGGGTTCTGGTTGGTGGAACTGCGCGGGCTGCAGACGATGTACATGATGCTGTCGGGCTTCCTGGCCGGTCTCTTCGTTCCGATCTCGCTGTTTCCGGACTGGCTGCGGGTGGTCGCCGAGTGCACCCCATTCCCATCGATGATGATGTATCCGATCGACCTCTACGTCGGCCGCACCGGCCCGGGAATCCTTCTCGTGCAACTGTTTTGGCTGGTAGTGACCTGGCTCGCCGGCTGGTGGCTCACCCGCCTGGGCCGGGCCCGACTGGAGGTGCAAGGTGGCTGAAACTGCCTTCACGCCCTACCGCGCCATCCTCGCCTCTCGCGTTCGCAGCCAACGCAGCTACCGTCTCAACTTCGGCCTCGACGTCGCCTCCTCGGCGCTGATCGGAGTCATCGAACTGGCCGAGGTGTGGGTGCTCTTTCACGCCGTGGGGGTCCTCGGCGGTTTCGACTTCAAGCAGATCCTGCTGGTCTACGGCCTGGCCGACTTCTGCTTCAGCGTCGCCGACATGCTCGTCGGCCACTGTGACAACCTGCCGACCTACATCCGCGCAGGGACGCTCGACGTGTTCTACCTGCGCCCGCAACCGGTCCTGCTGCAACTTGTCACTAGCGACCTCGCGCTCAAGCGCATCTCGCGTGGCGCCGTCGCGCTCATTTGCATCGTGAGTGCGTTGTGGCTCAACGACATTCACTGGACCTTCGGCCACGTCGCGATGCTCGCGTTGGCGCTCGTCTGCGGCACGGCGATCTTCATGGCGCAATTCATCATCGCGGCCGGTCTGCAGTTCTTCCTGGTCAATGGCGCCGAGGCGACGAACTCGTTCGTCTACGGCGGCCGCTACGCCTCGACCCAGGTCGCCTCGGTCTGGAACACGCCGTTGAAGGCCCTGTTCGGCTTCTTCTTCCCGATGGCGTTCACCGCTTTCATCCCGGCCCTGTGGATCCTGGGCAAGCAGGGTCCGCAGTGGCTGCCGGCCTGGCTCGCCTGGTGCCTGCCGCTGGCCGTCGCCTGGAGCGCCGGCCTCGCCGCGCTGAGCTGGCGCACCGGACTACGGCACTACCAAGGAGGCGGCGGATGACCATCATCGAGACCCAGGGGCTGACCCGTGTCTTCACCCGGCGGGAGAAGCTGCGCAAAGTCGAATTGACCGCGGTCGATCACCTCGACCTGCGGATCGAGGCTGGTGAGTCGGTGGGCTACATCGGCGCGAACGGCGCCGGGAAGTCAACGACGATCAAAATGCTGGTCGGCATCTTGGTGCCGACCGCCGGGACCGTACGGACCTGCGGCCTCGACCCGTTGGCGCAACGTCGCGACCTGGCCCGCCGGGTCGGAGTCGTGTTCGGCCAGCGGTCACAGCTGTGGTGGGACCTGCCCGTACGCGAGTCGTTCGACATCCTCGCCGCGATCCACCGGCTGCCCGCCGACGCTGCTCGCCGGCGCCGAGACGACCTGATCGAGCACCTCGACATGGGTGACTTTCTCAGCACCCCGGTGCGCCAACTCTCGCTCGGTCAGCGGATGCGCGGGGAGGTCGCCGCGGCTCTGCTGCACTCCCCCGAACTGGTCATCCTCGACGAGCCGACCATCGGTCTGGACGTGTTGTCCAAGCAGCGGCTACGCGACTTCCTGATCGCCGAGCGCGCCGCCCACGGCACCACACTGCTGCTGACCACTCACGACATGGGCGATATCGAGCGCCTCTGCGAGCGGGTCCTTGTGGTCGACCACGGAAAGCTCGCCTACGACGGAACCGTCGACGGGCTCTCCGATCAGGTGGGCGCGCAGCGCGTTCTGGTCGTCGACTTGGCCGACGCGGGACCCGCGCTGACCGACCTTCCCCACGCCACCCACGTACGCAGCGAGGCTGATGGCATGCGCCAGCACTTCACCTTCGACCCCGACCACACCTCGGTGGCCACGTTGCTCGGCCAGATCGGCGAGCGCGCCGAGGTCCGCGACATCACCATCGAGGAGCCGGACGTCGAAGACGTCGTACGCCGGATCTACCTCTCCCGCTGATGGATCTCGCGCAGCAGGTCTACACCGTCGTACGGCTCGTGCCGCCCGGCCGGATCGTCGCGTACGGCGACATCGCCGGGATGTTCGGTATCAATCCGCGCCAGGTCGGCCGACTGCTGGCCACGCACTCCGAACACGACGAACTGGACCTGCCGTGGTGGCGGATCACCAACGCGGCCGGGGACCTGCCGGTGCATCTGCTCGACGAGGCGAGGGCGCGCTGGGCGATCGAGGGCCTGCTGCCAAAGCCGAATGGGAAGGGTTTGTCGATCCGGCGGCACCGGGCCGACCTGGCCGCTCTGGCTAACGCCGCCGAGGCAGCACTCGGCCCGCTGACCGGAGTCAGCGGGCCGATGTAGCAGGCGGTTTCGGCGCGGTCAGAGGACCAGGCTGAGCAGCATCACCACGATGATGCCGGTCACCGAGATGACCGTTTCCATGACCGACCACGACAAGATCGTCTCCTTGACGGTCAGGCCGAAGTACTCCTTGACCAGCCAGAATCCGGCGTCGTTGACGTGGCTGAAGAAGACCGACCCCGCGCCGATCGCGAGCACCAGCAAGGCGAGGTGGGTCTGGCTGAGGTCAGCCGCCAGCGGCGAGACGATACCGGCCGCGGTGATGGTCGCGACGGTCGCCGAGCCGGTGGCCAGGCGGATACCGACTGCCACCAGCCAGCCGAGCAGCAACGGCGACAGGCCCGAGCCCTTGGCCATGTCGCCGATGACGTTCCCGACGCCCGCGTCGACCAGGGTCTGCTTGAAACCGCCACCGGCGGCAACAATCAGCAGGATTCCGGCGATCGCCGGGAGCGCGCTGCCGACGGTCTTCTCGACGCGTCGGCGGTCCATGCCGGTGCCATAGCCGAGCAGCACCATCGCCACGATCGTGGCGATCAGCAGGGCGACGACCGGGGTGCCGAGCAGGTCGGTGACCTTCTGCAACCCGTTTTTCTTGTCATCGACGATGATCTCGACGATCGCGCGAATCAGCATCAGCAGCACCGGAAGGGTGATCGACAACAGCGCGATACCAAAGGCCGGCCGACGCTTTTTCGTGTCCGGAGTGGTTTCGACGGCTTCATCGACGGGCGCGCCGTCGGCTCCCTCGAGCGCCGGAGCGTACTTCGGTACCCACCGGTCAATCAGCTTCGACAGCAGCGGACCGCTGATCACCAAGGTCGGGACCGCGACGAGCAGACCCAGCAGCAGGGTGTCACCGGTGTCGGCCTTGAGCGCGTCGATCGCGGCCAACGGGCCCGGGTGGGGCGGAACGAAACCGTGCAGGATCGACAGGCCGGCGAGCGCCGGGATGCCGACCTTCATCAGCGAAGTGCCGGTCTTGCGGGCCACCAGGACCACGACGGGCACCAGCAGCACAACCCCGACCTCGAAGAACAGTGGGATGCCGAGGATGAAGGCGATCAGCGCCATCATCCAGGGAAGCTTGTGGTCGCTGACTCCACCGATCAGGCGTTGCACGATGCTTTCCGAGCCGCCCGACTCCTGCAGCAGATTGCCGATCATCGCCCCGAGGGCGACCAACAAGCCGACCGATCCGGTGGTGTTGCCGAACCCGGTCGTGAAACTGGCAACGATGTCAGCCGGCGCCACCGACGCGGCCGCACCCATGACCGCGGCTCCGAGGATCAGGGCGAGGAACGGATGGAAATGAGCCCAGGTGATCAGCAGGACCACGGTTCCGATGCCCAGGAGCGCAGCGATCAGCAGTTGGGTGTCACCGGCATCGGTGATTTTCGGCGCTGGGTCTGCGCTCAGCAGCGGACCCATCGCAGCGGCGAGTGTCATCAGTTGCCTCCGTGTTCAAGCGGCTGGATAGCGAGTGCGGTGAGGCTGTTGGCCAGCACCTCCGGCGCCGGTCCGTCGACCGGCACCACGACGCTGCCGGCCGCGATCTCGGCGGCGGTCAGCGGTTCGAGCGTTTCGTACTGGCTGTGCAACAGCGACTCCGGCATGAAGTGACCCTTACGGGAATCGAGCCGGTCGTGGATCAATGACTCCTCGGCGTCAAGGTGCAGGAAGCGTACGGTGTCGCCCGCCTCCCGCAGCACGTCGCGATAGGCCACCTTCAAAGCGGAACAGGTCACCACGGCGTCCTCGCCGGCCTCGATCTTGCCGGTCATCCAGTCCCGCAACAGCCGTAACCAGGGCCATCGGTCTGCGTCGGTCAGCGGAATGCCGGCATGCATCTTGTCGATGTTGGCCTGCGGATGGAAGGCGTCGCCCTCGGCGAATTCACGCCCGGTCAGAGTCGAGATGCCCTTGGCAACGGTCGACTTTCCCGAACCGGACACACCCATGACGACCACGATGTCAGCGCTCACCCGGACAGCCTAGGAGTGCACGGCTCTCCTGGGGGGGACGCCCCGGCCGCAAACACTCGCAGCTCAGAAGGTCAGCAGCATCCGAGTGTTGCCAAGCGTGTTCGGCTTCACCCGATCCAGGTCGAGGAACTCGGCGACGCCCTCGTCATAGGACTGGAGCAGTTCGGCGTAGACGGCCGGGTCGACCGGGGCACCTTCGATCACCTCGAATCCGTGGCGCGCGAAGAACTCGGTCTCGAAGGTGAGGCAGAAAACCCGCTCGACGCCAAGGTCCCGAGCCCGATCCAGCAGCGCCCTGACCAGCGACGACCCGACGCCATGTCCCTTCGCCTCCGGGTCCACCGCGAGCGTACGGATCTCGGCCACGTCGTCCCACATCACGTGCAACGCGCCGCAGCCGACCACCTGATCGTCGACCTGTGCCACCACAAACTCCTGCAGCGATTCATAATACGACACCGCGGGTTTGGGCACGATCGCGCGCGAATCCACGTACGGCGCCGTGACCTGGCGAATGCGGCGTACGTCCGCGGCGCGCGCGGACCGAATGCGTACGGACGAAATGCTCACCGGGACACGCTAATGGACCGGCCCCTCGGCGCACACAGACCCTGCAGGTACGCGCAAACCCTGCAGGTGAACCTGCAGGGTTTGCCTAGATGCAGCGTTTGGAACCGGTCGGCTCAGCTGTCCTTGCCGAGCTCGACGCCACCGATTGCTGCGGTCTCCGCCTCGAGGGTGTCGGGGGCCTTGGCCCGCGGCGATCCCTTGAAGGTGAAGGTATCGGTCTTGCCATCACCGGTCGCATCGACCAGCACGATCTCGCCGGCTCCGAGTTCGCCGTAGAGCAGCTTCTCGGACAGCTGGTCCTCGATCTCGCGCTGGATGGCGCGGCGCAGCGGCCGAGCACCGAGCGCGGGGTCGTAGCCACGCTTGGCCAACAACTGCTTGGCCGCGGGCGTCAACTCGATCGCCATGTCCTTGTCCTTCAGGCGCTCGTCGAGGTTGGCGATCATCAGATCGACGATCTCGACGATCTCGTCCTGGCTGAGCTGCGGGAACACGATCGTGTCATCGACACGGTTCAAGAACTCGGGGCGGAAGTGCTGCTTCAGCTCCTCGTTGACCTTCGAGCGCATCTTGTCGTAGCCGGTCGCAGCGTCGTTGCCGGACGCGAAGCCCAGCGAGACGCCCTTGGCGATATCGCGCGTTCCCAGGTTCGTCGTCATGATGATGATCGTGTTCTTGAAGTCCACGACCCGGCCCTGAGAGTCGGTCAAACGGCCGTCTTCCAGGATCTGCAACAGGCTGTTGAAGATGTCCGGGTGGGCCTTCTCGACCTCGTCGAACAGCACCACCGAGAACGGCTTGCGGCGCACCTTTTCGGTGAGCTGACCGCCCTCTTCGTAGCCGACGTAGCCCGGAGGGGAACCGAACAGCCGCGACACGGTGTGCTTCTCACCGAACTCGGACATGTCGAGGGTGATCAGCGCGTCGTCGTCGCCGAAGAGGAACTCCGCCAAGGCGCGGGCGAGCTCGGTCTTACCGACACCGGTCGGACCGGCGAAGATAAACGAACCACCGGGGCGACGCGGGTCCTTCAGACCAGCGCGGGTGCGGCGAATCGCCTGCGAAAGGGCCTTGATCGCCTCGTCGTTGCCGACGATCCGCTTGTGCAGTTCGTCTTCCATACGCAGCAGGCGAGCGGACTCTTCCTCGGTCAGCTGGAACACCGGGATACCGGTGGACGCAGCAAGCACTTCGGCGATCAGTTCCTCGTCGACCTCGGCCACGATGTCCTGGTCACCCGACTTCCACGCCTTCTCGCGGGCAGCCTTGGCGTCGATCAGCTTCTTCTCGTCGTCGCGCAGCGAGGCTGCCTTCTCGAAGTCCTGACCATCGATCGCCGATTCCTTCTCCCGACGAACATGAGCGATCTTCTCGTCGAACTCGCGCAGGTCGGCGGGGGCCGTCATCCGGCGGATGCGCAGGCGAGCGCCAGCCTCATCGATGAGGTCGATCGCCTTGTCCGGCAGATGGCGGTCGTTCACATAGCGATCTGCGAGATTGACCGCGGACACCAGGGCACCGTCGGTGATCGTGACGCGGTGGTGGGCCTCGTAACGGTCACGCAGACCCTTCAGGATCTCGATCGCGTGCGGGATCGAGGGCTCCATCACCTGGATGGGCTGGAAACGACGCTCAAGCGCCGCATCCTTCTCGATGTGCTTGCGGTATTCATCCAGAGTCGTCGCACCGATCGTCTGCAGTTCCCCGCGGGCGAGCATCGGCTTCAGGATCGACGCAGCGTCGATCGCACCTTCGGCGGCTCCAGCACCCACCAGGGTGTGGATCTCGTCGATGAACAGGATGATGTCGCCACGGGTGCGGATCTCCTTGAGCACCTTCTTCAGGCGCTCCTCGAAGTCACCGCGGTAGCGCGAACCAGCAACCAACGACCCCAGGTCGAGGGTGTAGAGCTGCTTGTCCTTCAACGTCTCCGGAACATCGCCACGAACGATGTCGGCAGCAAGGCCCTCGACGACGGCGGTCTTGCCGACGCCGGGCTCCCCGATCAGCACCGGGTTGTTCTTGGTGCGTCGAGACAGCACCTGCATGACCCGCTCGATTTCCTTCTCGCGCCCGATCACCGGGTCGAGCTTGCCCTCGTGAGCGGCCTGCGTCAGGTTGCGGCCGAACTGGTCAAGGACGAGCGAGCCAGCCGGCTGGCCGGCCTCCGGGCCGCCCTGGCCAACGCCAGCGCCGGCCTTCTCGGCACCCTTCTCGCCCGATTGGAAGCCGGAGACGAGCTGGATGACCTGCTGGCGCACGCGCGGCAGGTCGGCACCCATCTTCACCAGCACCTGGGCCGCGACTCCCTCGCCCTCGCGGATGAGGCCGAGCAGGATGTGCTCGGTGCCGATGTAGGAGTGGTTGAGCTGCAGACCTTCGCGCAGCGACAACTCCAGCACCTTCTTGGCCCGCGGCGTGAAGGGAATGTGGCCGGACTGCGGCTGATTGGAGGGGCCGATGATTTCCTGCACCTGCTCGCGGACGGCCTCCAGCGAGATCCCGAGCTGCTCCAGGGCCTTGGCGGCCACACCTTCGCCCTCGTGGATCAGTCCGAGCAGGATGTGCTCGGTGCCGATGTAGTTGTGATTGAGCAGGCGGGCTTCCTCCTGCGCGAGCACCACCACACGGCGAGCACGGTCGGTGAACCGTTCAAACATTGTTGTCTCCCTCGGCTGACTACTCGTCGATGCTAGTCGCAGCGCCTGGCCCCGGGACGGTGTTGCCACCGCGACCGTTTCCTGGCTCCACTGCTGGCTCCACGATCTCTGCCGGGGACAACGCCAGGTGTGCGCCACATGTTCCATTTCGCGATTACGCGCAGAGCGGAATCTGTCCGTACCTAGGATGCGGCCATGGGGTGGATGGTCGTCGACGCCTTCGGATCAACGATTCGGGTAGACGTCGCGCAGGGGGCGAGTGAGCGGCTGCGCGAGCAGTGGTCACGCTGCTTGGTCGACGACACACGCCTGCACGACGCGACCGTACGACATGAGCCGGGATCGGCTCTCGAGCGCGACTACCCGCTCTCGACGGCGGTCACACTGGCTGCGATCACCGCGCAAGCTGGCCGCACCCTGATGGTCCACGCCTGCGGCGTCGCCGATCCCACCAGTGGCCGCGTGGCAACCCTGGTGGCAGCCTCCGGCACCGGGAAGACCACCGCGGCGCGAACCTTGGCCACTGCCGGCCTCGGCTACGTCAGCGATGAGACCGTGGCGATCGACGCGGAGGGAACGGTTCGGCCCTACCCGAAGCCGCTGTCACGCGTAGTGGATCCGCAGCAGCCTTATCGCAAGGAGCAACTTTCCCCCGACGAGCTCGGCCTCGCAGCCCCGCCATCCGGCCGCCTGGTTCCCGGGCCGTTCGTGCTCTTGCGCCGCGACCCGCTGCGCACCGCCGGGCCCACGCTGGCGCCGATCGACTTGATCGACGGAATGCTCGACATCATTCCGCAAACCTCGGCGTTGCCCTCGATGGCAACCCCGCTCGCCACGCTGGCGGGGGTGCTTGCCGCCGGCGGCGGAGCCTTCGCGCTGGATTATGCGGAGTTCAGCCAGTGCACCGAACTGATCCGCGATCTGCTCGCCCAGAGCAGCGAAATCGCCTCGGACGTCGAACACTTGCCGCCATCGCCGAAGCTGCGACTGAGTGGCGAGCCCGCACCGCTGCCCGGCGAGGACGCCCTGTTGCCCGGGGTGGAGCTGCGCCGCGCGGTTTATACCGACGCGGTCATGCGGGACGGCCGAGTGCTCACCCTGCACGGTCCGCGAGTGTCGCTGCTGGGCGGCATCGGCACCATCCTCTGGCTCGCCAGCGAGCGGTTCACCTCGCTGTCCCACCTGCGCGATTTGTGTGTCGCCGAGGCTGGCGACCACCCCGACGCGGATCGTCTTGTCGGCGCAGCTGCGCTGGAGCTCTTCCGAAACGGAACCCTGATCGCTCGCTGATCAGACCGCTTCGCCGCGGGCCTTCTTCGCCCGGTCGACGCTCTGTTGCAGCGCCGCGAGCAGGTCAACGACCTCACCCTCGGTCTCAGCAGGCTGCTCCGGGGTCTTGACCTCGCCGCCTTCGAGTTTCGCCTTCACCACCGACTTGACCGCTTCCTCGTAGTCGTCGGTGTAGGCCTCGGGTTCGTAATCGCCGGCGAGCGATTCAACCAGCATGTGAGCCATCTCCGACTCGGCCTTCTTGATCGGCTGCTCTTCCTCCAGCACTCCGAACTCGGCAGCGCGCACCTCGTCGGGCCACAGCAGCGTCTGCAACACGATGACATCGCCGCGCACTCGCAAGCAGGCCACCGTCATCCGGGTGCGCAGCGACACGGTCACCAACGCCATCCGGTCGGTCTGTTGCAGAGCCTCGCGCAACAGCGTGTAGGGCTTCACCGCGGATTTGTCTGGTTCGAGGTAGTAGGACTTGTCGAGATAGAGCGGGTCGATCTGTTCGGCCGGCACGAACCGGTCGACCGCGATCTCTTTGGTGGTGCTGATCGGCAGTTCGGCGAGATCCTCATCGGTGAGGACGACCATCTCACCTCCCTCGGTCTCGTAGCCCTTGGCGATGTCGTCATAGGAGACCTTCGCGCCATCAATCGCGCACACCCGCTGGTATTTGATGCGGCCGCCATCCTCGCGGTGCACCTGACGGAACTGCACGTCGTGGTTCTCGGTGGCGGAGTAGAGCCGCACCGGCACGTTGACCAGTCCAAAGGAGACTGCGCCCTTCCAAATCGCTCGCATTGTGCAAGATTGCCTCATGCGCCCGATGCTCGCCACCACCGCCGAGTCGCTACCGACCGGAGCGCAGTGGTGCCACGAGGTGAAATGGGACGGCATGCGCGCCCTGCTCGACGTCCGCGACCACCACGTACGGGTGTCGACCCGCACCGAACGCGACGTCAGCGTTGCCTTTCCCGAACTGGTGGCGCCGGGCGGCGGACTGACCGATTTCGAGGACGTCCTGCTCGATGCAGAGATCGTCGTGATGCGTGACGGAGTGCCCTCGTTCGCCGCGTTGGCCGAACGTTTCAACGTCGTCGACGCCGCGACTGCAGCGAACCTGGCCGCGACCGCACCCGTCACCGCGATGGTCTTCGACGTGCTGCGGGTGATGGGCAGCCCGGTGACCTCCCGCAGCTGGCGCGCCCGCCGCGACCTGCTCGACGGCATCGGGCTCGGTTCGAAGTGGCTGTCTGTTCCGCCGTTCTTCCACGATGGTTCGGCGCTACTGGATGCGACGGCTGATCACGGCATGGAGGGCATCGTCTCCAAACGCGTCGACTCGCCTTATCGCCCGGGCGTGCGCAGCGCCGACTGGCTGAAGACGGTCCACCGCCGAACCGCGTCGTACGTCGTGGTGGGCTGGCGACGCGAGCGCGGCGGATCCGCGCTGGGCGCGGTGCTGCTCGCCGAACCGACCGCCGGCGGTCTGGTCTATCGCGGACGGGTCGGCTCGGGTCTGGGTGGGCGCCGTGGCGTCCTGCTGATGCAGCAGCTCCTCCCGTTGCGCCGGGAGGATCCACCGTTGGTTGACGCGGTGCCGGCCGAGGACGCTCAGGGGTGCATCTGGGTCGAGCCCGTCGTGATCGCCGACGTCGACTTTCACGGGATCTCCGAGGCCGGTCGATTGCGGCAACCAGCCTGGCGAGGGGTGCGGGCCGATCTCGATGTCGATGCGTTGCAGGAGCATGGCAATGGCTGAAGAAGCGCTCACCGTTGAGGTCGAGGGCCGGCGACTGGCCGTCTCGAATCTCGACAAGATCCTTTACCCCGCGACCGAGACCACCAAGGGTGAGGTGTTGCACTATTACGCCACCGTGGCGCCGGCGCTTCTGCCACAACTGGCCGACCGACCGGCCACCCGGATCCGTTATCCACACGGCGTCGACGGAAACAACTTCTTTGAGAAAAACCTCCCACCGGGCGCACCAACCTGGCTGCGTTCGGTGACGATCGGATCGCATTCGGCGCGCGGATCACGAACGGGCGCCGATTCGGTGACCTATCCGATCATCGATTCATTGGCGGCGCTCACTTACATCGTGAACCTCGCCTCATTGGAACTACACGTTCCGCAATGGCGAGTTCAAGACGACGAACCACAACCCCCCGACCGCCTCGTCATCGACCTTGACCCGGGGGCACCGGCTGGTTTGTCGGAGTGCGCGACCCTCGCGCTCGCTTGCCGAGAGCGCCTCGCGGCGCTCGGCCACCCGCGTACGGTCCCGGTCACCTCGGGCAGCAAAGGCCTTCAGCTCTACGCCCCGTTGGACGGATCGCGCAGCAGCGAGCAGGTGCGCGACGAGATGCGCGAGTTGGCTCAAGCCCTCACTCGCGACCTGCCTGATCTGGTCGTCTGGAAGATGACCACCAGCCTGCGCAAGGGGAAGATCCTGCTCGACTGGTCGCAGAACACGGCGGCAAAGACCACCATCTGTCCCTACTCCCTGCGCGGAAAGACGCGACCTACCGTGGCGGCGCCGCGGCATTGGGAGGAGCTGGAACGCGAATCGGCGCAGCCCGGGAGGCTGCGCCAACTCGATGCCGAAGACGTTCTCGATCGGCTGGAGTCCGACGGCGACCTGATGGCTGACTTGCTGAAGGCTTAACCAGGCTGCCGTCGGACTGAAGCGTCAGTGTGCGGCGGCGTAGGCCTCTTGCACCTCGCGCGAAACGCGGCCACGGTCGCTGACCTTGTAGCCGTTGTCGCGACCCCAGACACGCATCCGGTTCAGTTCGTCCTTGTCGCCGCCGGTCGGACGCGACGCGGCGCGAACGCCACTGCGGCCGCCCTTGACCTTGCGGCCCGCGCCGACCCATTGCGCCAAGTCTTCACGCAACCGAGCGGCGTGAGCTGCGGAAAGGTCGATCTCGTAAAAAACACCGTCGAGACCGAATCCCACGGTCTCTACGGCGTCGCTGCCATCGATGTCGTCGATGAGCTTGATCTGCACTCGCTGGGCCATGAATTCTCCTGATCACCACGTATGCGAATGAGAATTGCGGCGCAATCCTCGATAACTGGGAGCAAATCTAGCATTGCGCGTTGGCTAATTCATGCGCGCCGGCTCAACTCACTGCGGATCAGCAGGAGATTCCGCGGACGTCTTTTCGCTGAGGTCATGCGCGTTCTCCCATTGCGCCTGCGCAATGCGTTCGCGCCGGTCACCCTCGAGAATGTGCTTCATGATCACGTAGAAGAGATAGAGCACCCCGATCGAGGGGAGCAGGGTTGCGATGTAGGGCCACACGAGAACCAGAGTAAGCCGCGAGCCCGAGAACTACCTCAACGGCCGGTCTGCGGAACCACCGGCAGCGCTCCCCCGCCGGGGCCCACCTGCATCGGCATGTTGTCGATCAATCGGGTGGTGCCGACGCGCGCGGCAACCGCCAGAAGGGCCGGGCCGTTGTACCACTCGGGCACCTCCTCCAGCGTGGTCGGATGCACCAGCACCAGGTAGTCAACGGCCGCG
Source organism: Calidifontibacter terrae (assembly GCF_054778835.1). Lineage (NCBI taxonomy): Bacteria > Bacillati > Actinomycetota > Actinomycetes > Micrococcales > Dermacoccaceae > Calidifontibacter > Calidifontibacter terrae. The sequence continues at coordinate 360,166 of NZ_BAAGZF010000007.1, read as the reverse complement.
AGCGGTTCGCGAACGAGCACGTCTCGGGAAGCCCGGCGTACGGCGGCCGGACCCGCGGGTGCCATCCCGGCGCCGGCCCGCAGGGCCGCCGACAGGCTCAGCGCGACCTCGCGGTCAGAGGCGGACAAGTAGGTGTTGCGGCTACTGAGCGCCAGGCCGTCGTCCTCACGCACGGTGGGGACAGCGACGATGTCGATCCCGAAGTCCAGGTCGCGCACCATCCGCCGGATGAGCAGCAGTTGCTGTGCGTCTTTCTGCCCGAAGAACGCCTTGTCGGCCCGGGTCAGGTGAAGCAGCTTGGCAACGACGGTGAGCACCCCGTCGAAGTGGCCGGGGCGCGACGCACCCTCCAGCACGTTCCCCAGCGGCCCGGCGGACACCCGCACTCCGGGCTCACCGTCGGGATAGACCACATCCGGAGTCGGCGCGAAGACCAGCGACGCACCCTCGCGCTCGCAGATCTCGACATCGGAGTCGAAGGTGCGCGGATAGCGCGAAAGATCCTCGCCCTGAGCAAACTGCAACGGGTTCAGGAAGACCGTCACGATCACATGGTCGACCTGCTGCTTCGCCTGCTCGATGAGCTGGGCGTGGCCGCTGTGCAGGGCGCCCATGGTCATCACTGCGCCGACGGTGCCACTCAGGCCCGCTCGAGCCTCCCTGAGCGCGTCGCGGGTCTGGGCGACCGTAATCTTCGGCTGCGTCATCGGTTCTCCTCATCGAGCAACTCGCGCATCGGGCCGACGCTCTCTGCCGGTATCGCACGGCGCCGGGCTGCCCGCTCCACAGTGGCGCGAGCCATCGCACGATAGGCCATCGCGACGTCGTCGCTTCCCTCCAGCACCCGCAGGTGCGCGCGTACGGTGCCGACGTCTCCGCGCGAGACCGGGCCGGTCAGCGCTTTGTCGCCACGCTCCAGCGCGTTGTTCAGGGTCGCTTCGAGCAAGGGGCGCAGCAGCCGGGAAGGCTCCTCAACGCCAACATCGCGCAACAACTGCTGGGACTGCGCGACCAGGGTCACCAAATGGTTCGAGGCATGGGCCAGAGCGGCATGGTAGAGCGGTCGCTCGTGTTCGGTGAGCGGAAACGGGTCCCCGCCGATGTCGAGCACCATCGCTTCACCGACCAGTTGCAGACCGGACGAGCCGGTGACGGCGAACGGGGTGCCCTGCAACCGCTCTAGGTCCTTCGGGCCGCCGGTGAAGGTCATCGCCGGATGCATCGCGATCACGTCGCCCCCAACATCGAGCACGCTGTGCAGCGCCTCGACACCGTGGAAGCCGCTGGTGTGGACAACGAGTTTGCCTGGCCCCCAGGCTTTTTCGGACGCCAGTCCGTCGACCAGTGGCACCAACGTGTCGTCGGGAACGGTCATCAACACCACCTCGGCCGCAGCAACGACTTCGGGGACGCTGCGTACGGGCGTCTGCGGCAGTAGCAGGGCCGCCCGTTCGAGGGAGGCATCACTGACTGCGCTGCAGGCGACGACCGAGTGGCCGGCCGCGGCGAAGGCCGCGCCGAGAACGGCGCCGACTCTGCCGACACCGACAACACCGATTCGTAGCTTCGGGGGTCCGTCCATCACGAACGACGACGTTAGTCGCAGGGCCGTCTACGGTGGCGCCGTGGTGCACTCCGAGACAGCGGGACGAACCGTGGCTGCGGCCTGGCAGGACGCGTTGTACGGCCCCGACGGCTTCTATCAGAACGCGCAGGGGCCGGCCGCTCACTTCGCCACGTCGACCCAGGGGATCCCCGGCGTCGTCGAGCTCCTGGCTGAGTTGGTCATCGCCCTCGCGCGCCGCGAAAACATCGGACGAATTGTCGACTTTGCCTGTGGCAGAGGAGAACTCCTACACCAATTGCGTCTGGTCGATCCCACTCTTGACCTCACCGGCGTCGATATCGTCGAACGCCCGACGGGCCTGGTGGAGTCGATCGGTTGGGTTCGGTCGCCCGGCGGCGGGCAGTTGCCGACTGAGCTCGACAACCTGACGGACACCCTGCTGCTCGCCCACGAATGGCTTGACGTGGTGCCGTGCGACCTCTTGGTCGACGATCACCTGATGACGGCCGACGGGTCCCTGGGGACGAAACCGTCATCCACACAACGAAATTGGGCGACAGAACACTGGCCCACGGCCGACCCGGCTGAGGTGGTCGAGCTCGGCGACACCCGCGACGCTGCGTACGCCGCCCTACGCGGACGGTTGTCGTCGGGGCTGTTCGTCTGCGTGGACTATGGCCACCTTGCCGGCGAGCGCCCACCGGTTTCGACCCTGACCGGGTTCCGGGACGGGCGTGAATGCGAGCCGCGGTTCGACGGAAGCACCGACATCACCGCTCATGTGGCCATGGACTCCCTCGGGGCGGACGAGCTGATCCGTCAGGCAGACCTGGCCAATACGTTGATCCTCCGACCCGAACGACCCGATCACTCTCTGGCACAACGAGATCCGCTGGCGTATATCGCCTCGCTCCGCCGCCGTGGGGCCTGGTCAGCGTTCACCGATCCGGCCGGCCTCGGCGGGTTCTGGTGGTCGCTGGAGCGCGTCAGCTCGCGATCTTCGGGCGCAGCGAAGCGATGATCTTATTGACGTCGTCGTCGGGCATCTGACCGGCGACGACGTCACGCTCGATCAGCAACAGGGTGGACACGCCGTTCGCCCCATTGCTGAAGGCGATCGTTCGAATCTCCGACTTCGGCGGGTCGCATTGCTTCGGGTCACCGTTGCCGGTGTCGACGGTCAAAACGGACTGCACCGCGGTGATCTTCCCGCCACCCACCTTCACGGTGGTGGTCTTCGTCGGCGTACGCGAGGCCATCGTCTTCTTGTCCTTCTTCAGCGCCAGCAAATCAGCCGTGTCGCTCGCCACCGACGGGGCGGCTTCGGCCGGTTCCCGGGTTCCGATGTTGACGAAGCCGAGAAACGCCTTCTGGGCGAACTTGTAGGTCGAGCAGAACCCCTTGTCGAAAGTGCTGGGAGAGCTCGCCACGACGGTGGGTCGGTCCACTCCCGCGGGTGCTTCATAGCCGATCAGCGTGTCGACGCTCGCGGTCTTGTATTTCGCGGACTTGGGAACGTCGTAGGCGGCCCGCGCCTTCGTCGAACCGACAACGGTGACCCACCCGGGCTGGGTGACCGCGCCGTAGCGCTGGGCGTTGACCACACTGCTCGGTGTTGTCGTCGGGCTGGACGTCGTCGACTCGGACGAACCGGACGAACCGGAGGTCGTACTCGAGGTGCTCGAGGTGCTGGAGGCGGGCGTCGAGGAAGATGAGCCGACAACCTCTTGGCTGTTGTGGGTCACGGCGTATGCGGCAACCGCAGTTGCAGCAACCACGACGGCCGCGATGCCAGCCCCGATGGCCCACCGCTTGTTACCGCCACCCCCGCCGTCGCCAGACCCATTCGGCCCGGTATCGGCAAGATAGCGCTCGTAATAACGGTCTTGCGGCGAACCGCTCCCCTGCTGCTCAGTCACCTCTCCACGTTACCCAGACTCTGCTGATCAGCTCACCTTCGGCCGCAACGAGGCAATGATCTTCGTCGTGTCGGCTTCCGGCATCGGGCCGCCGGGGACGCCCAGTGCGCGGACGATCCAGAGCATCGGCCACCGAGGGCGCTGCCTCGGCCGGCTCGCGGGTGCCGATGTTGACGAACCCGAAGAACGCCTTATCCGCGGCCTTCTCGGTCGCGCAGAATCGGGCGCCGTACGTGCTCGGGGCTGTTGCGATGATGCTCGGGCGGTCGACTCCCTCGGGCGAGTCGTAGCCGACGTCCGTGTTCACCCCCAGGAATTTGTACGGCGTTGTTGGCGGCAGATCGTAGGCCGCCATCGCCGTAGTCTTGCCGGCGACGGTGCGCCACCCCGGCTGGGTGGGCGCGCCGTAGTCGCGGGCCATCGTCACGCTGGGCCAGCCTGCAGTTCCGGCCAGCGGGTGGTTCAGGGGTCGGCGCAGGGAGATAGCGGTCGTAATACTTGTCCTACGGCGACCGCGACCTGTCCCCTTGCTGCTCGCTCACCCCTGCACGCTACCGATCGCGTCGCCCCCGGTGATGACTACGGACGACTGGCAGACTGGCCCCATGGCGTACACCCGGACCACCGCGACCGTCGGAGCCAGCGGCTTCACCAGCACCGACATGGTGCTCAACGTCGGCCCGCAACACCCGGCGACCCATGGTGTCCTGCGGCTGCGACTGACCCTCGACAACGAGTTGATCAAGTCGGCGGAACCGATCATCGGCTATATGCACCGCGGCGCCGAGAAGCTGTTCGAGGTTCGCGACTACCGCCAGATCATGGTGTTGGCCAACCGCCACGACTGGCTCTCGGCGTTCAGCAACGAGATCGGCGTGGCCCTGACCGTCGAGCGGATGCTCGGCATGGACGTTCCGGTGCGCGCCACCTGGACCCGCACCCTGTTGGCCGAACTGAATCGCGCGCTCAATCACCTGATGTTCCTGGGCTCCTACCCCCTGGAGCTGGGCGCCATCACCCCCATCTTCTACAGCTTCCGCGAGCGCGAAGAGCTGCAGGCCGTCATGGAGGAGATCTCCGGCGGGCGGATGCACTACATGTTCAACCGGGTCGGCGGCCTGCGCGACGACATCCCGGCCGGTTGGCTCGGCCGCGTCACCGAGGCGGTTGCGGGCGTACGCCGCCGGTTGCCGGACCTGGAGGCGCTGCTGGTGGGCAACGAGATTTTGGCCGCCCGCACCCGCGGGGTCGGAACCCTCGATATCCCGACAATCAAGGACTACGGCGTCAGTGGGCCGATCGCCCGCGCCAGCGGGCTCGACATCGACCTGCGACGCGACCAGCCCTACCTCGCGTACGAGGAGTTGTTCGCTCCCGGCGGCCCTGGACGGGTAGTGACCCGCAGCGCCGGCGACTGTGAAGCCCGACTGCAGGTCTTGCTCGAACAGCTCCACGTCAGCCTCGACCTCGCCGATGCCTGCGTCGATCGGTTGCGGTCGCTGCCTGCCGGACCGGTGAACGTGAAGCTGCCGAAGGTGCTCAAAGTGCCCGAAGGCAGCGACTATGTGGCGACCGAGAATCCATTGGGGTTCAACGGCTATTACCTCGTATCCCGCGGTGACAAGACGCCGTGGCGATTGAAGTTGCGCTCGGCATCGTTCAACAACGTCGCGGTGCTCGGCTCGGTCCTGGAAGGCACCTTGGTCGCCGACATGGTCGCGATTCTGGGATCAATGTTCTTCGTCGTGGGTGACATCGACAAATAGATTCCCTCTGTTCGCGGGTGCAAACGAGAACACTCCGGTTAGTGTGGCCACACCCAAATTACTGTTCAGTTGGCCCCTTTGCGGCCAGAGGAGATTCCATGAGCACCTCCAGCAACCCCCGTCACTCTGCCCGCACCGCCGGCCGTCGAACCCTCGCCGGAGTCGGCGCACTCGGCCTCCTGGGTGGCTCCGTCATGGTCGGCCTCGGCGCGCTGACCAGCTCGGCCAAGGCTGACACTGAGCTCGTCTACACCTGCCAGACCGCGGTCGGTCCGCAGGACATCACCGTCAACATCGGCACCGATGCCCCGGCGACTGCGACCGTGGGCGACTCGGTCACCATCAGCAAGATTTCCGGCAAGATCACGATGGGATCGGGCCTTGCCAACGCGATGGCTGGATTCCTCGGCTGGGTCGCAGTGTCCGGGTCGACCCCGAATGACACCGTCCTTGCCGGCCCCGGCGGCACCACCGTCTACCCGGTGAACCTCATCACCGCCAAGACCACGATCTACGGTCCGGGCGGATGGACGAACGACGGAACGTACGGTGGCTTCAGCACCAACGGTGGAACTCTCGTCCTGCCGCTGACAGCCTCGATCGACCAGACGGTCACCGCTAGCGCTGCTGGCACCTACACCGTTTCGGCGCCGGACACCTTCACCTCCGCCATCACCGGCTACAAGGCTGACGGCACTCCGACCGAGCTGCCCACCCCGTGCACCTACAAGAGCGGCAACAAGGTCGTCGACACGATCATCGTTTCGGACGCTGCTCCGACCACCACGGCGCCCACCACGACGGAGCCCACCACCACCGCCCCGTCCACCACGACGGAGCCCACCACCACCGCCCCGTCCACCACAACGGAGCCCACCACCACCGCCCCGTCCACCACGACGGAGCCCACCACCACCGCCCCGACCACCACCGGCGGCCCGACCACCGGTCCGTCGACGCCGAGCACGGTCCAGACCGATGGCGGCACCTCCGGTGACGGCATCAACCTGTGGACCGTCGGTGGCGTCGGCGCTGCTGCTGCAGGTCTGGTTGCGCTCGCCGGAGCGGCCGTGTCGAACCGCCGCGAGGACTGATCCACGCCGTGCGAACCGGTCGTCGAGCTTCATTCCTGGTTGCCGCCCTGGCGTCCGCGGGCTTTGTGTCCGTGGCCGCCGGGTGCGGTGACGGGTTTGCTGGCTCGGCGACCGGTTCGTCGTCCTCCAGCTACGCCGTCGCGCCCTACCCGGGGTCGCTGCCGACCACGTCCACGGGCAGCGCGACATCGCCCGCAAGCGCCGGCTCCGCCAGCGGTTCGTCCGGTGGAGCGACCAACGGGATCTCATCCGCAGCCACCGGCCCCTCGGGTAGTTCCTCGGCTGGGTCGAGCAGCAGTTCGTCCAGCTCCACCAGGTCTGGCGGCAAGAGCGTCGTCAACCCGCAAGGCTCCCCGACCCGGGTCTACGTCTTCAACAGCGCGGGCAAGACGATTGTCAACGCCTCGTTGCAACCGACCTATCTCGACTCCAAGGGCGTTCTGGCACCGCCGAGCGGAACCGCCGGCTGGTACGCCGAACAGGGCTGGGCGCTGCCCGGCAAGACGGGTGCGGCGATCCTGGTCGGCCACGTCACGTACAACAACCGGCCTGACACGTTCTACAACCTGCTCCAGGTCACGTCAGGCAACAAGATCATCGTCGCGTACAACTCAGGCCAGCAGGTTGAGTTCACCGCCACCGCCTCGCGCGCCGTATCGAAGGCGCAGGTTCCCAAGGACGGCACGATCTGGGCCGCCTCGTCGAAGACCCCGGTCCTACGCCTGATCACCTGCGACCCGAATACCCCCATCAAGGGTGGCCACTTCGAAGGCAACTGGGTCGTCTGGGCCAACCCGGCCTGAACTCCTCGAGGCGTTCGTCCAAGAGTTGGCTTCGGCCATCCCACTGACCTTCCCTCGAGGTCGGCGACGGCTAGAGCGCGCTCGCTCCGCCGCGCCGGTCGTCGTCGTTATCGTCGTCGGGGTCGATCCGGCACCACCCCTGGACCACCAAACCAACCGCGGTCATCGCTGCGGAGGCCACCACTGCGGCGGTGGCCGCAACCGCGATTGCGCGCAGACGGTCCGAGTCCAGGTTGCCCAGCGCGATCAGGACGTGGGCCGCGTAGAAGCCGCCCAAGGCCGCGCCGACGAGGGCGCTGGCTTGGGCCGAGATAACGATCCGCCGGGCCTGCTGTGGCTGCGGCATCCGGTTGCTTTCGTGACGGCGGTATTGCCGGATTTGCCAGCCCCCGACCAGCACCAGCGCGCCGATCAACACCTCGACCGCCACGGTGAACCAGTTGACGGTCGGCAGGATGTTGCCCTGGCCGGTCCACCACCGCAGCAGCCCATAGGCAAGAACGAACGCCACGCCCGCCGTCGGCAGCACGTGTTTGAGCGCAATCCCCTTGCTGGGCATCACGATCCGACCGGGCGTACGCCGTCAGTGTCGACCCGGTCAAGCAGGTCAACGATCGCGGTAATCCCGGAGGGCGTGCGGACCTGCGCGCCGGGGTCGACACTCGACCACGGCACCAGCACGAACCCTCGTTCGTGAGCGCGCGGGTGGGGCAGGGTGAGTTCGGCGGTATCGCTGCGCAGGTCGCTGTCGTCGGCCGGCTCGCCGACCTGAATCAGATCGAGGTCGAGAGTGCGGGCGCCCCAACGGATTTCGCGTGTCCGGCGATGCCACGACTCGATCCGGTGCAGGTGATCCAGCAGGTGCAGCGGGGCGAGCCGTGAACGGGCGATGACGACGGTATTGAGGTAGTCCGGTTGCTCCGGGCCACCGACCGGATCGGTCTCGACCCGGGGCGCGACGGCGATGACCTCGATGCCGTCGGTGCGGTCCAAGGAGGCGATCGCGGAGCTGATCGTGGCTTCTCGGTCGCCGAGGTTCGCGCCGATCGCGATGACGACCTGGCGATCCTGCTCGCGGCGTACGGTCACCGCCGGACCGCCGAGGGCGGCGTCGTGGAACGGCACCCCGGCCGGCGCCTGCGGCTTGTGGATGGTGACGGTGACGCGCTCGGCCTCCGGCCGACGCAACACCTCCGCAGCGATCCGCTCGGCGAGTGTTTCGATCAGGTTGACCGGCCCGTCGAGGAGGATGCGATGAGCCGCCTGGGCGATGTCGGCGTAGCTGATCGAGGCGGTCAGATCGTCGGTCTCCCCCGCTCGGCGCAGATCGATGTCGAAACCGATGTCGGCGATGAACCGCTGCGGTTGGACTTTCTCGGCGGCGAGCACACCGTGGCAGGTGGTCACTTCGAGCCCGGTGATCGCGATGTAGTCGCTCATCCCGGCGATCCCGCCCGCGCCAACGCACTGACGACGTCACAAGCCGCCAACGTTGACCTTGGTTCGTGGACCCGGATCGCCCACACTCCGGCCTGCGCAAGGATCACGCTGACGGCCGCGGTGGCCGCGTCGCGATCGCCGGCCGGGATCGGCTTGTTGTCCAACGACCCGGGGGTGGCCAGGAATGACTTGCGCGAGGCACCCACCAGTAGCGGATGACCCAGGGTCTTGAACTGCGCTACCTCGCTCAGCACAGTCCAGTTCTGCGCGGCCGTCTTGGCGAATCCGAGCCCCGGGTCGAGCGCCAGCAGTTCGGGTCGAAGGCCAGCCTCCAGCAGCGCGTCACGACGCGCGGCGAGCTCATTGCGTACGTCCTGCACGACGTCGTCGTAGCGGGTTCGGCTCTGCATGTCGTGGCTGTGGCCGCGCCAGTGCATGGCGACGTAGGGCACCTGCGCCTGGGCAACGGTGACGACCATTGCGGGGTCGGCCAGGCCGCCCGAGACGTCATTGACGATCGTGGCGCCGGCTTCCACGCACGCGGCCGCGACTGATGCGCGCATCGTGTCGACCGAGATCGGCGCAACGTCGACCAAACCGCGGACTACCGGCAGCACTCGATCGAGTTCTTCCTGCGCGGAGGGGCGCACGGCTCCAGGACGGGTCGACTCGCCACCGATGTCGAGCAGATCGGCACCCTGCGCGATCAACTCGCGACCGTGGGCGATCGCCTGTTCGGCGTCGGACCAGCGTCCGCCGTCGGAGAACGAATCGGGCGTCACGTTCACCACGCCCATGATCAGCGGGCGATCAGCGGGACGCGCCGGCAGGCGCACCGGCACAGTGGTCATCGCCGGCGTTCGACCGTCATCAGGCTCATGGCCTCGGCGCGGGTCGCGGGATCGCGCAACTGCCCTCGTACGGCGGAAGTCACGGTGGAGGCGCCCGGCTTGCGGACTCCGCGCATCGACATGCAGAGGTGTTCGCACTCAACGACCACCAGCACGCCCTGCGCGTCGAGGTGGGTCACCAGGGCGTCGGCGATCTGGGTGGTCAACCGCTCCTGCACCTGCGGGCGACGGGAGTAGAGGTCCACCAGCCGGGCGATCTTCGACAGGCCAGTGACCTTGCCGTCCTTGGCGGGGATGTAGCCGACATGGGCGACACCGTGGAACGGGACGAGGTGGTGTTCGCAGGTGCTGTAGATCTCGATGTCCCGCACGATGATCAGCTCGTCGTGGTCAATCGAGAACGTCTTCGAGAGAACTTCCGCAGGATCCTGAAACAGACCGGCGAAGGTCTCCGCGTAGGCGCGGGCGACCCGTTCGGGAGTCTCACGCAGCCCCTCGCGGTCAGGATCTTCTCCGACCGCGATCAGCAACTCACGGACGGCCGCGGCCGCCCGCTCTTGGTCAACTCCCCTGGGGGTCGACATAGCCACCGTCGGGGATTTCCACGATCGCCTGCGGCGGGTGGACGTTGGCGAACTCCTCCTGCTTCTCCAGGTCGACGCCCTGGGCGAGAGCGCGCTTCTCGGCGTCGGTCAACACCGGGCCGCGATCGCTGACCCCGCGGTGTTGGCCGGACAGCCAGACCTCGCGGCGCGGGCGACGACGGATGTCCTGGAAGAGCACGGCGAGCTCGTCGGCGTTCAGGGTCTCCTTCTCCAGGAGCTGCAACACCAACTTGTCGAGCAGGTCGCGGTTCTCGTTCAGCGCCAACCAGGCCTCGTCGTGGGCGGCCTCGATCAGCTTGCGCACCTCTTCGTCGACAATGCCGGCGAGCTGTTCGGAGTAGTCACGCTCGTGGCCCATGTCGCGCCCGAGGAAGACCTCGGAGTTGCCCGATCCGAGCTTTACGGCGCCGATGCGCTCGCTCATCCCGAACTGGGTCACCATCTGACGGGCCATCCCGGTGGCCTTCTCGATGTCGTTCGACGCGCCGGTGCTGGGGTCGTGGAAGATGATCTCTTCCGCCACGCGGCCACCGAGGGCGTAGGACAACTGGTCGAGCAGCTCGTTACGGGTGGTCGAGTACTTGTCGTCGATCGGCAACACCATCGTGTAGCCCAGCGCGCGACCGCGCGGCAGGATCGTGATCTTGCTGACCGGCGCCGTGTGGTTCATCGCCGCGGCCACCAGGGCGTGACCACCCTCGTGATAGGCGGTGATCTTGCGTTCCTTGGCGCTCATCGCCCGCGTCTTCTTCTGCGGACCCGCAATCACGCGGTCGATCGCTTCATCGAGCGCGCGGTTGTCGATGATCTGTGCGTTGCTGCGCGCGGTGAGCAGCGCAGCCTCGTTGAGCACGTTAGCCAAGTCGGCACCAGAGAATCCGGGGGTGCGACGGGCGACCGTCAACAGGTCGACGTCCGTCGCCATCGGCTTGCCCTTGGCGTGGACCTGCAGGATGTGGTGGCGACCGGCCATGTCGGGGGCTTCGACCGAGATCTGACGGTCGAACCGGCCCGGGCGCAGCAGCGCCGGGTCAAGGATGTCGGGGCGGTTGGTGGCCGCGATCAGGATGACGTTGGTCTTGACGTCGAACCCGTCCATCTCGACCAGCAACTGGTTCAGGGTCTGTTCGCGTTCGTCGTGACCGCCGCCCAGACCGGCGCCGCGGTGGCGGCCGACGGCGTCGATCTCGTCGACGAAAATGATCGCCGGTGCGTTGGTCTTGGCCTGCTCAAACAGGTCGCGCACTCGGGAGGCGCCCACGCCGACGAACATTTCGACGAAGTCCGAACCCGAGATCGAGTAGAACGGCACTCCGGCCTCACCGGCAACCGCGCGGGCCAGCAGCGTCTTTCCGGTTCCGGGCGGGCCATAGAGCAGAACGCCCTTGGGGATCTTGGCGCCGACGTCGAGGAACTTCTTCGGCGCCTGCAGGAAGTCCTTGATTTCTTCGAGTTCTTCGACCGCTTCGTCGGCTCCAGCGACATCGGCGAAGGTGACCTTCGGCATGTCCTTGGTGGCCAGCTTGGCGCGGGACTTGCCGAACTGCATCACTCGCGAGCCGCCACCCTGACTCTGGCTGAGGATGAACCAGAAGACACCGAGAACCAGCAGCAGCGGCAGGAGGGTGAACAGCAACGACACCAGGACGTTCTGCTTGGCCGGGTCGTCGGTGTAGCCCTTGCTCGGCGGGTTCGCCTGGAGCGACTGCACGATCTGACTGCCACGCGCGTCGACGTAGTTCGCCTGAATCTTGGTGGCGTCCTTGACGCCTTCACCCGTGTAGGCCTTCTTCAGCGTCAGGTTGATCGTGTCGGGGGTGAGCTTCACCGACTCGACATTGTTCTGGCTGATCTGGGTCTGGGCAACGGAGGTGTCGACCTTTTGATACCCACCGACATTGCCAAGGGTGAACCAGAGGAAACCGATGGCAACAACGATGAGGATCCACAGGCCGGGGCTGCGGACGAGACGCTTGGCTTTCATGTACGTGCGGGGCGAGCCCCGTTCCTCCTGCTCGGGTGGGCGTTCGACGCGTTCGACGCCAGAAACACACAGACGCTACAACGGCCGCAACGGGTGCGGCACGTGCGGTCCATCATCGCAGGCATAACGCACGCGCCCGCTGTTGTGTTCCGCTGGCTACTGCTCAGGAGTACATATGGGGAGCGAGCACCCCGATGTCGCGAAGATTGCGGTACTTCTCATCGAAGTCCAGGCCATAGCCCACAACGAACTCGTTCGGGATCTCGAAGCCGACATATTTGCAGTCGATCTCGACCTTCGCGGCGTCCGGCTTGCGCAGCAAGGTGCAGATCTCCAGCGAGGCCGGGTTGCGCGACAGCAGGTTGCTGCGGATCCAGTTGAGGGTCAGGCCGGAGTCGATGATGTCCTCCACGATCAAGACGTGGCGGTCGGTGATGTCGGTGTCGAGGTCCTTGAGGATCCGCACCACTCCGGAACTCTTGGTGCCCGAGCCATAGGACGACACCGCCATCCAGTCCATCGGCGCGCTGCCGGGCAGTGCGCGCATCAGGTCGGCCATGACCAAGATTGCGCCCTTCAGGACACCAACGAGCAGGACGTCCTTGTCGTGGTAGTCAGCCCAGACCTGCTGCGCGAGTTCCTCGAGGCGCTGGTGGATCTGCGCCTCGGTGTAGAGGACATGGTCGAGGTCGTCACCGAGGTGGGAGGAGTCCATGCACCTATTGAACCTGACCGCGCTCAGCGCCGCTCGATCAGGATGCGTCCGTCTGTCCGGCGGGCGAGCATCCCGCCCGGCAGGTCGACCGGCCCCTGCCCCCGCCACGCGACCGCCAAGGCTTCCAGCCATCCGACGTGGGTGGAGGAGAGATCCGCGACGACCACGCCTTCGGCGGCAAGGGCCAGGCGCCACCACCGGGTGCGTACGGCGACCGGGACCGCCGCGAGGGCGGCGACCTCCCACGGTGGGTCACCGAGGTCCGAAACTGCTTGTGCAGCAAGAAGATCAAGGTAGTCGGCATCCTGCCGGGCGAGGTTTGCCGAACGCGCGAGCCCGGACTTCAGGCCCGGCCCGAGATCGGCTTCCAGAGCAACGAGTGCGCGGCGGGCGCGGACCCGCAGGTAGCGCGGATCGTCGTTGTGCGGGTCATCCCAGAAGGCAAGGTTCTCGGCTACGCAGGCCGCGCGGGTCTGCTCGCGGGTGACGTCCAACAAGGGTCGGATCAGGTCGCCCGACTGCGCGGCCATGCCGGACAGCGATCGGATCCCGGACCCGCGTACGAGCCCGAGCAACACCGACTCGGCCTGATCGTCGTGGGTGTGGCCGAGCAGGATCCCTTCCGCGCCGTGGACCGCAGCCGCCTCGCGAAGCACCGCATAACGAGCCACGCGGGCGGCGGCCTCCGGTCCGCCGGTCGTCGGGACCACCGCGACACGGTGCACGATCGCCGGGAGTCCGATTCGGCGTACGCGGGCGGCCGCCTGGTTGGCGATCTCGGCCGAGCCGTCCTGCAAGCCGTGGTCGACGATGACCGCGGCGGCATCAATGCCGAGCGCGCTCGCCTCGAACGCAGTGGCAGCGGCGAGCGCCGTGGAGTCCGCTCCCCCGGAACACGCCACGATCACCCGGCGCGCGCCGGCCGCGCGCAGCGCCCGCCGCACCCCGAGCCGGCAGGCGGCGACGGCGGGGTCGGGTCCGGGCACTAGCCGTGAACCCGCTCGACCCAGCGCCGCGGCTCGGTGATCTCCAGTGCCGTCGGCAAAGTTTCGGGCGAGGTCCACACGGCGTTGAACCCGTCGACCCCGACCTGATCGGTGACCGCCCGACAAAAGAGCGCACCGTCGCGGTATTGCCGCATCTTCGCTTCTAGGCCGAGCAATCGGCGCAACAGCCGGTCGACGCCACCGGCTCCCTTGCGCCGCTCGGTGAACTTGGAACGGATCTGGTCGACGCTCGGCACGACTTGCGGGCCAACGTCGTCCATCACCACGTCAGCGTGGCCCTCCAACAGCGACATGACGGCGGTCATTGCGGCCATCTGCTCGCGTTGGGCGGGGGTCGTGATCAGGTCGGCGAGGCCATTGCCCCCGCCGCGCAACACCTCAGGCAGCCGGGAGGCGATTTCCTGCAGCTTCTGCGGCATCTGCTCCGGGTCGGGGACCAGGTCGGTCATCAACGCACGGGCCTGGTCGATCACGTGATCGCGTAGCCAGGGAACGGCGGTGAACTGCACCCGGTGGGTTTCCTCGTGCAGGCAGACCCAGAGCCGGAAGTCGTGGGGATTGACCCCCAGCTCTCGTTCTGCCGCAACAATGTTCGGCGCGACCAGCAGCAGGCTCGGGTTGCCGCCGGGGGCGATGTCGTATTGACCGAGCACCTTGCTGGAGACGAAGCCGAGCATCGCTCCGGCCTCGGCGGCGCTGATCTTTGCGGTGATCGCGCGCGCCGCGGCCCCGGACTTTCGTTTGCCGAGCAGCTGACCCAGCACCGGATCGGTGAGCGCCTCGAACGAGTCGATATTCACCTCGATCCACGTCTTGCGGTCGACGACGACCACCGGCGCTTCCGAGCGACCCGTGGTGTCGAGTCGGGCGGTCGCAGCGACTGGTTCGTGGGCGCGCGCCGCGGCATCGCGCAGCTGGCTGACCACATCGGCGGCTTCGGTGATCGACACCGTGGGGCCGTCACCGCTCAACCTTTTGCCGAGGCTCTTTGCGGTGGACCAGTCGACGTAGGACATGCCCAGAACGGTAACCCGCTCAGAGCTTGGTCAGCGCGGCCACGGCGTTGTCGATGGCATTGCGGGTTCCCCAGACGCCGCCGGGGAAGGTGCCGTTGGTGATGATCGCGAAGCTGAGCAGCCGGCCACTGCGGGTGGTGACCGTTCCGGCCAGCGAGCTCACACCGGGCAGCGAACCGGTCTTGGCCCGCACCTCGCCCGCGGCGATGTTGCTGCTGGCTGTGAGGAAGCGGTCATCGAGGGTGCCGTTCCATCCGGCCACCGACTCGTGGGAGAGCACGTTGGCCATATTCGGGTTCTTGCCGCTGGTGCCCGCCGTGACGACGTCAGCCAGCAGCGCGGCGGTGAAGGTCGTTCCGTCCGACAGCCCGCAGACGTCGGCGAGCTTCAATCCCGTTGTGTCGAAACCGTGTTCCTTCAGGGTGCTGATCACGAACGCGGGCACCGACTTGTCGTCGCCGGCCACTCCCTTGGTGAAGGCGGCCTGCCGGGTCAGCGATTCGATCATCGCGTTGTCGCTGTCGCGCATCGCCTGCCCGAGCACGTCGATCAGTGGCGCGGACTGCACGGCACCGAGGACCGGGGCGGTGGTCGGTGCGGTGACCTCGCTGCCCGCGGTGGCGGCGACGCCGTACGACTTCAGTTGGGTGATCAGCGCCTGCTGCACGCTCTTGTTGGGGTCGGCCGCGGCTGCTTTCGGTGGCTCGGAGCGCTGCGTCGACAAGCCGAGTTGGGCGATCCGCGCGCTGAACCCCTGGCTGAGATAGGTCGGGCTCCAACTGGAGACCCCGAACGGGCCAGGCGCATAGGAAAGGTCGAGGTCAAGGGTGACGGTGCTGCGGCCTTGCTTCTTCAGCGCAGCCGCCACTGATTGCGCCAGGTCGGCGACCCCGGCATGGCCGACGATCTGGTTCGGGTCGCCCTTGCCCGGGTTCAGCAGGGTGTCACCGCCGGCGACCAGCACGATGTGGTCGCCGTTCCCGACGACCTTGGTGGTCAACGGTTTGTCGAGCGAAAGGGTGTTCGCCACGACGTACGCCGACAGGACCTTGGTGACCGACGCCGGCTCCACGACTGTCGCGCCGCCTTGGTCGAACAGCGTTGCTCCGGTGGTGGCGTCGCGGACGACCATGGACACCTTGGGGGGCAGGTTCTTGCTGGCGAGCGGGCCGGCGAGCGCTGCCGAGACCTGGGCTGCGGTGATCGGGGTTCCGGCCGGGGCGGCCGGCAACGGTTGGGCGGCAGGTGCAGCGGGCGCCGCGACCGAGGGGGCGGGAGTGGTTTGGTCAGGCAAAGGCACCGGGGTTGCGTCGGCCCCTGCGAGGGTCAGGACTCCCGGCACCTTGTCGTAGACATCCAGCGTTCCGTAGGCGCCCACGGCGAGCAGCGCGACGGCGGTCGCGGTGAGAACTCGCTTCACAGGTGGCTCGCTCGGGTCGGTGACAGGCGGGTTCAGCGTATGTCAGGCGGAGGGCCGCGAGACGCGCCGCCGCAGGTGGGCGTAGTCGTCGTCGGCATCGACCGCGCGGCGGGTGCGGTGGCGCAACCGGACGATCTGGACGATCCCGATCGCCCACACCAGGTATTGCACGCACCACGCGATACGGAAGGTGTCGACGTTCCAGGTCGTCGGCCCGCCGGGCGAGACGCGGTCCATGATCAGACCGATCAGCACCACGGTGCACAGCGATGCGGTGAACCCGCCGACGTTGACGATCCCGGTCGCCGAGCCGATGCGCTCGGGCGGGTTGAACGTACGAGCCAGGTCGAACCCGACCATCGAGCCAGGACCACCGACCGCGATGGCGATGACCAGCAGCACCGCCAGCCACGCCGGGGCGCGGCCGGGCCAGGCCAACACCACGGTCCAGCAGACGATCATCACCGCGACGACCACGAGAACCAGGCTCGAGCGCGAATAGGGGAACCGGGTGGCGAAGCTGCCGACGAACGGGCTGGCGACGATGTTGGTCACGACCATCAGGCTGAGCAGGGTGCTGGCCGCTCCGGAGCTCATACCGAGGCCGACGGTCAGGAACGGGAAGCCCCAGATCATCGCGAAGACGGTGGCGCTGAACTGCGCGGTGAAGTGACACCACAGCCCGAGTTGGGTGCCGGGCGTGCGCCAGGACCGGCTGACCGCCCGGCCGACCGCGCGCATCTGCAGGGTGGTGCGCTCGGCGTCGCGATAGGGCGTGTCGCGGACAACCACCGCGGTGATGACCGCGAACAGCAGACCGAGGCTGGCGGCGGACAAGAACGAGGTGCGCCACCCGAATCCGTGGAGGGCCGCCGACAACGGACCGGCCGCCGCAATCGCCCCGACCTGCCCGACCCATCCGGTCGCCTGGGTGATCATCGTTGAGCGAGCGGGCGGGAACCACAGGGCAACCAGGCGCAGCACCGACACGAACACCATTGCGTCGCCCATGCCGACAAACACCCGGGCGACGATCCCCTCAGCGAAGGTCGAGGCGAAGGCGAATCCGAACTGCGCGCCGGTCATGAACAACAGTCCGCCGAGCAGCATCACTCGTGACCCGAAGCGATCCAGGAGGGCGCCCACGGGGACCTGCATCGCGGCGTACACCAGCAGTTGGACCATGGTGAAGGTCGCCAGCTGGGCCGAGGAGATGTGGAACCGTTCGGCCGCAATCACCCCCGCGACACCGAGCGAGGAGCGGTGGAACACCGCGAGCACGTAGACCAGCAGGGCAGCGATCCAGACCGCCCACGCCCGTCGCCCGCCGAGTTCGTAGGCCCGCTCCGACACTTTCCTGCCCTTCCTCACGATCCGTGACACGCTGGCGTAGTGGAGAACTACACGCGCAACGGACTTGTCTTCGATGTCACTGACAGTGGGCCGGCCGACGCCGACACCATCGTCCTCCTACATGGTTTCCCTCAGGATCGCACTGCGTGGCACGAGGTGGCGCAGCGTCTCAACACCGCTGGCTATCGCACCCTCGCACCGGACCAGCGCGGATACTCCCCCGCTGCGAGCCCTAGCCAGGTTTCGGCGTACGCGATGCGCGAGTTGGTCGGCGACGTCGCCGCGCTCATCGAGGCCAGCGGCCGAGAGAAGGTCCACGTCGTGGGCCACGACTGGGGCGGCGCCGTTGCCTGGGCCGTTGCCGCGTTCTTGCCCGACAAGGTCGCATCGCTAACCGTGCTGTCCACTCCGCACCCCACGGCAATGCAGTGGGCGATGCGCCACGGCGGGCAATGGAAAAACAGTTGGTACATGGGCGCCTTCCAGATCCCGTTCCTGCCCGAACGCGTATTGGCCGGCCGGTTGCAGGAACGCCTCTTCACTCCCAGCGGCCTGCCCACCGAACAGGCCAGCCACTACGTCGAGCGGTTCTCGACGCCGCAGTCGCTGCACGGTCCGCTGAATTGGTATCGCGCCCTGGCTAAGGGCATGCTGCGCGGCAGCAAGAGCGCGGGCGACCGCGCGGCCGGACCGATGCACCGTCCGCTGGAGATCCCGACGACGTACGTCTGGGGTCGCAAGGACGTCGCGCTGGGACGGGCGGCTGCGGAGAAAACCGAGGAGTTCGTCGGCGGGTCCTATCACTTCATCGAGCTTGACGCCGGCCACTGGCTGCCGGAGCGGCGACCCGTTGAGGTGGTCGAGGCGGTCCTCGACCGGGTCACCTCGGTCACCGGTTCCTGACCCCTCAGGTCGGGGTGGGACGATGGGCCGGTGATCGCGTTCTCGTCCTTTGTCGTCAAGTCCGCGGCCCTGGGCATGGGGCCGACGTTCATCCTGCTCTGCGTGGGATTCATCGTGCTGTTCGTCGGCCTGGTGATGCTCGGCGAGATGCGCGGCCGCAACCGCCCGCCGGCCGAGCCGTTCGACACCCCGGTGCTGTTGCGCAACGAGCAGAAGAAGGCCGAGAAGAAGGCCCGCCGTCACCCGCAGGACCGCTGAACCCTGCCCGCGCCCGCGAGCCTCGCGCCGATTGGGCTCCTGCGGAACCGCTGCGTATACTCGGTGCTCGCGTCCACTGGGCGCGGTGCCGCTTTAGCTCAGTTGGCCAGAGCGATTCACTCGTAATGAATAGGTCGTCGGTTCGATTCCGACAAGCGGCTCCAGCAACAGGCCGGTCACCGTCGCAGTCGCGTCGGGACCGGCCTTTCGCCTAGGTCAGGAACAGCTATGCCGTCAGCCGTCGTGGTCGGCAGTGGACCCAACGGTCTCGCTGCCGCGATTCGCTTGGCCATGGCCGGTGTCGAAGTCACGGTTGTCGAAGCTCACGACCGCCTGGGTGGTGGCGCCCGCACCTCCGAGCTGACCTTGCCGGGGTTGCTCCACGACGATTGCGCCGCATTCCACCCGATGGGTGTCTCCTCGCCGTTCTTCCTCGGTTTGAACCTCGAGCGCCACGGTCTGAAGTGGCTCTGGCCGGAGATCGACCTCGCGCACCCGTTGGACGACGGCCGCGCCGGACTCGCTGTGCGCGACTTCGCCCGAATGGACTCCCTCGGCGCAGATGCCCGGCGGTGGCAGCGGCTCTTCCGACCGTTGACCGCCACCTTCGACGGTCTGCTCGATGAGGTCCTTCAACCGGTCAACCACGTCCCCGCCCATCCGATCACCCTCGCCAAGTTCGGCGTCAATGCACTGCTGCCCGCCACCTGGACTGCTCGCCGGTTCCGCGACGAGCCAGCCCGAGCGCTCTTCATGGGGGTGGCGGCCCACGCGTTCAACCGACTCGATACACCCCTGAGCGGATCAGTCGGTCTGATGCTGGCGGCTGCCGCACACGCCGTCGGATGGCCGGTGGCGGAGGGCGGCAGCGAGTCGATCACCCGGGCCCTCCTCGCCGAATTCGCGACCCTCGGGGGCAGGACCATCACCGGAGTCCGGGTCACCTCGCTGGACCAGTTGCGCGACCTCATCGGCGTCACGCCAGACATCGTCATGCTCGACACCGCTCCCGCGGGAGTGCTCGAAATCGTCGGCGACCGACTGCCCGCCAAGGTCGGTCGAGCGTTGTGCGATTACCGCTACGGTCCCGCTGCCTTCAAGGTGGACTTCGCCATCGACGGCGACATCCCGTGGACCAACCTGGATTGCCGGCGGGCCGGAACGCTGCACCTCGGCGGCTGCGCTGATCAGATCGCCGCGACTGAAGCGGCCACCACCCGGGGCGAGATGCCCGATCAGCCGTTCGTTCTGCTCGGCCAGCAATATCTCGTCGATCCGTCCCGGTCCCACGACGGTGCAAACCCGATCTACGCCTACGCCCACGTTCCGAACGCGTACGCCGGCGACGCGACCGACGCCGTCATCGCTCAGATCGAACGCTTCGCCCCCGGCTTCCGTGATCGCATCCTGGCGACCTCGACCAGATCTCCTGCACAGTTGGAGGCCTACAACGCCAACTACGTCGGAGGCGACATCAGCGCCGGCGCCAACACCGCCACGCAGGTGGTGCTGCGACCGCGGGTCGCGGTCAACCCGTACGCCCTCGGTGTCGATGGCGTCTACCTCTGCTCCTCGGCCACTCCGCCTGGCGGCGGGGTGCACGGCATGGGTGGCTTCCACGCCGCGGAGACTGCCTTGCGCCGCCTGACGAACGGCCCCGCCTGACGAGCGCGACGAATCGCCCGCCACAGCCACAGCCTCAGCTCAGCAGCAACTCGCGCAGCCGCGGAGCGCTGTCGACCACCGCGTTCGGGCGCAGACCGCGCAACACGACGGGATCCCCGGCGCCCCAGGTGACCCCGATCGACGCCATTCCGGCGGCCCGAGCAGCGAGGATGTCGACGTCTGCATCGCCGACGTAGACACAGTCCTCGGGGCGCGCGGAAAGAGTCGTCGCGGCGTGGAGCAATGGCGCCGGATCCGGCTTGTGGGAAGTGGTGTCGTCCATACCGGCCAGCACGCTGATCGCGGTGTCTAGGCCGACCGCCGCAAGTCCTTGCTCCACCAGATCGGTCCGCTTGGACGAGACGACTCCGAGCTGTACCCCGTTGTTGCGCAGCTGATGCAGCAGGTCGGTGATCCCCTCCACCGGGCGGATCAACGCATCGTGATGGTCGAGGTTCCATTCTCGATAAACCGCGGTCAGTTCCTCGCCACGCCCTGGATAACGCTGCTCGAAGACCGGTTGCAACGGACGCCCGATCCAGGAGCGCACCTCCACCTCGTCGACCGCGGGCAGACCCGCGGTGGACAACGTGTGGTGATAGGAATCGACGATCAGCGCGATGGTGTCAGCCAGAGTGCCGTCGAAGTCGAACAGGACGACCGGCCATGCCGGACTCAACAGGTCTTCCCCACTGCGGGGAGGGTGCCGGCGCCGAAGTAGTCGTCCACCGCGCTGTTCACGCACTCCGACTGGCCGTAGGCAGTGTGCCCGTCACCGTTGAAGGTGAGCAGCCGCGCGTTCGAGAGTTCCTTGGCCAACTGTTGAGAGAACCGGTAGGGCGTTGCGGGGTCACGGGTGGTGCCCACCACCAGGATCGGCTGGCTACCGGCGGCGCTGATCTTCTCCGCCTTGCCGGTGGCCGGCATCGACCACTCCCCGCAGACCAACGAGCCCCAGGCGAGCATCGGACCCCAAGTAGGCGCCTGCTTGCTGAAGCTCGCCGAGTCCCTCTCGTAGCTGCTCAGGTCCGAGGAGGCTCCACGATCGAGGCAGCTCACGGCGTAGAACGCCTGCATCGAGTTGTTGGCGTAGGACCCGTCGGCACTGCGATCGGAGTAGAGGTTGGCCATCCCCATCAGCTGGTCGGGGTTCCCAGCCATCGCGGCTTTGAGGGCCGTGGTCAGTTGCGGCCAGAGCTGCTTGGAGTAGAACCCGAGCGCCAGGCCGGTGGAGGCCCATCCCTCGGTGAACTGGGTGACGTCGCCCTGACCGGAGATCGGCAGCGGCTTGGCGTCGAGCTGCTTGAGGAACGCCCGAATCTTCGCCATCCCAGCATCGACGGTGGCCCCGAGATAGCAGCCACCCTGATCGACACAGTTCTGCACGTACGACCGCGTGGCTCCCTCGAAGCCCTGCGCCTGGCCCAGGTTCATCTGCGTCGAAGAGACGTCGGGCGGAACCACCCCATCCAGCACGAAGCGGCCCACCCGCTTCGGGAACAGCCCGGCGTAGGTCGACCCGATGAAGGTGCCGTAGGACATGCCCAGGTAGTTGAGCTTGTCTTCGCCAAGGGCAGCGCGCAGCACGTCCATGTCTTTGGCGACCTCGACAGTCGACACGTGACCGAGCAACGGACCGGCCTTCGCCTTGCACTTCTGGGCGAAGGTCTTCGCGTTCTGCTGGGCGGTGACCTCCTCGGCCTTGTCATCGGGCGTCGGGTCAGCGCCAATGAACGCGTCGAGGTCGGCGTCGGAGACGCAGGTGATCGGCGCGGAGCGACCGACCCCGCGCGGGTCGAACCCGACGGAGTCGTACGACTGTGCCAACCCGGGCGTCAGCGCGTCGGCTGCGTAGTCGTAGCCGGAGGCACCCGGGCCGCCAGGGTTGTAGACGATCGAACCCCGGGAGGTGCCCTTCGCGGCGTACTTCGACACCGCCAGTTGGATCGTCGCGCCGCCGGGATTGGCGTAGTCGACCGGCACCGTCAGCTTCGCGCAGGTGACCCCGTTGCAGTCCTTCCACGCCAGCTTCTGCGAATAGAACTTGCTCAGCGCCTCGGTCGGCGGCGTCGATGCCGGCACCCCGGCCGAGCTCGATCCGCCTGCGGAACCAGAGCCGCTGACGCTGCCCGATGGCGCGGTGGCGGAGGTGGTCGACCCACCGCTACAGCCGGCAAGGGCGAGGGAGGCACCGCACACGGCGGCCAGGGCGAAGCGGGACGTC
Source organism: Calidifontibacter terrae (assembly GCF_054778835.1). NCBI lineage: Bacteria > Bacillati > Actinomycetota > Actinomycetes > Micrococcales > Dermacoccaceae > Calidifontibacter > Calidifontibacter terrae. The sequence goes on along the minus strand of NZ_BAAGZF010000007.1, from coordinate 337,576 downwards.
CGGCTGGTCATGCGGTCCACCGTACGGGAGGGGTGGGTCTCAGCCGACCGGCGACGGATTGCGCAATGCGATCATCATCGCCTCAAGAGCCAACAGCGGGGCGACGTTCGCGGTGATCCGCTCGCGCGCCTGACCGATCGCATCCATCGCGCCGAGCAGCCGTGCGGCTTCCCAGGTCGTGGCAAGGAACTCGATCTGGTCGCCACGATCCTGATTGATCAGGTCGACCGGTCGGCCGGACTGCACCACGATCGCGTCGCGGAAGATCGACATGAGATCCACCAGGCAGCGGTCGGTGACATCGCGGCCGATGCGGGTCGCCCGTTTCTTCTGTTCCTTTTCCAGCGACGCGAGTTGGGAGCGGATATGCGGCGGTTGGGTTCGGGCGGCCGGATCGGCCCCCAACTGGCTCATCAGTCGTTCCCGTTCGGCGACGTCGCGCTCCCCCGCCGACGCGGTCGATTCGGCTTTTGCCAAGGTATCGAGGTTCTCGGCGGCGCGCATCGCATCGCCCAGCCCGCGGATCGTTCCGGCCAGGGAGAGGGTGTCGCCGCGGCGCGCGCGAGCGGCATCGTCGGTGGCCAGCCGCTTGGCCAAACCGACATGGGACTGCGCCGCATGGGCGGCGGCGAGCGCCTGCGCCGGGGCAACGCCGTCGCGCCAGGTGAGCAATTCCGCGACCGCGGTGACGCTCGGGGTGCGCAGGCGGACGTGGCGCGACCGGCTGCGGATGGTGATGATGACGTCCTCCAGACTCGGCGCGCAGAGCAGCCAGACGGTGCGCGGCGCGGGCTCCTCCAACGCCTTCAACAGGGCGTCGGCGGCGCGCTCGGTGAGCCGGTCGGCATCTTCGATGAGGATGACCTGCCACGGACCGACCGCGGGCGAATGTTGCGCGGCAGAGGCGAGTTCGCGCGCTTCGCGCACCTGGATGGACAGCCCTTGGGTGGACAGGACGGTCAGGTCGGCGTGAGAACCGTCGAGGACGGTGCGGCACTCTCGGCAGGTTCCGCAGCCATCGTCGGGACACTCGAGCGCGGCGGCGAACGCTCGAGCCGCGGTGGAGCGCCCCGAGCCGGGCGGACCGGTGAACAACCAGGCGTGGGTCATCGCCGACGGGTCCTGGATGGCGCCCTGCAGGGTGTCGACGACGTCGGGCTGGCCGATGACGTCGGTCCAGACACTCATCGCCAGCCGCCCGCCAGCGGCGCAAGGCTCATCGGTGACCGCCGGTCAGCGCTGTGACGGCATCGGCGATCAGCGCCGCGATGCGCTCGCGCGGCAGGGTGGCGTCGATAACGAGATAGCGATCTGGCTCCGCCTGGGCCAACGCCAGGAACTGCCCGCGGACGCGCGCATGGAAGTCGTCCCCCTCACTCTCGAGCCGGTCATGGGTGTCGCCGCGTCGCTCTCGGCCGATCGCGGGGTCGAGGTCGAGAACGATCGTCAGGTCGGGGCGCAGATCGCGGGTGGCCCACTGCGACAGGCGGCGAATGTCGGAAGGGTCGAGGTCGCGCCCGTGGCCCTGGTAGGCGATCGACGAATCGAGGTAGCGGTCCTGGACGACCACGTCGCCACGGGTGAGCGCGGGTCGGACGAGGGTCGCGATGTGGTGGGCGCGGTCGGCTGCGAACAACAGGGCCTCGGCGCGGGGGTCGACGTCGTCGCCATGCAGCACCAGGGCGCGAATCTGCTGGCCGAGCGGAGTTCCGCCCGGCTCGCGAGTCGTGACGACCGAGCGGCCCTCGGCTCGCAGCGCGGTCACCAGAGCCTCGATCTGGGTCGACTTGCCCGCGCCGTCACCGCCTTCGAAGACAACAAACACCCCATCGGCAGCGGCGGTGGTCGGCGACATGCAGCCAGCCTAAGTGGTGCCCCCGACAGCCCGCGTCCGGCGCAGGAAGATGCCGATCGCGTCGTAGGCGATCCAGCTGCCGTCATTCTTCGCGATCTCGAAGACGTTCTCCCCCAGCACCAATGCCGAGCGCGGGATCACCGGTTCGAAGTAGGCCGGGCCGGCGCCGGAGCCCGGCACCACCAGCGACGCTTGGCCCTCACCGGTTGTTTCATCGAACAGCAACGACTCCAGCGCAGTTCCGTTGATCGACAAGGCTGCCGACCCCGCTCGGGTCGGGTGCCGGTCGACCAACCACAACGCAACGTCGACATCGTCAGCCGGCAATCGGTCCAGGTCGAACCGCAGCTTGAAACGGTGTCGCCGTCGCCCAGCCCACGCGTCTTCCGGACCGGGTTGGACGTAGCTCCATCGGCGCTCCGGGTCATCGAAGCCGTAGCGGAAGTCAACGTCGTGAGGGAAGGTCGTGCGGTAGTGCACGAACCCGCTCGCCGAGATTGCCAGGTCGAGGCCGCTGCCGTCGAAGTGACCGACCACCGCCAGCGGAACACCGTCAACGGTGACCGAGGTGGTGCTGCGACCGACCGTCACCGCAGTGGTGAGGTGTTCGCCGTACGACGTCACGGCAGCAACGCGGTAGCTCCAGGTCGCGGCCTGTGGACCGAGTCCGCGGTGGACGAATCGGGTCGCGGCGGTGACAGCGATCATGGTGGCCGGGGTCGGCATCCAGGTGGCGGAGCTGCCACAGACTGCGTGCACTTCGTACGCCGCGACATCGGTCATCGGCCGCCAAGTCAGCTTCACCGATCCGATGTCCGAGGTGGCGGCTAACTCCTGCTCCACGAGATGCCACGAAACAAGCGCTGTGGCGGAACTCATGACGCTGGCACCCCCGCTTGACGACGTCGACCTGACTGGACGCCTCGATCATCGGTGAGGGATGCGACTTGCGAGCAACGCACAGGTGAACAACGGCGGGTCGAATTCGCCCGTGATCACGGGGATAGGTTGGCCGAATGGATGCTGCCCTTGACCTGGACCTGCGCCGTCTCTGCCTCGAGGCCCAACGCAAAAGTCGTACCCCCGGTTTCGTCGCCGGAGTGAATCGTCGCCATGAGGCCGTCTGGGAGGTCTCGATCGGACAGGCGAACCTCGAAGATCCCCAGGTCCCGCTCGACCGGGACTGCCAGTTCCTGGTCGCTTCGAACACCAAGACGTTCACCGCCGCGATGGTGCTGCAACTGCGCGACGAGGGGCGCCTTGACCTCGAGGACCGGATCGGCGATCACCTCACCGGCGTCGACCACGGTTCAGTCACCTTGCGGCAGCTACTGATTCACGGCAGTGGCATGCAACGTGAACCGGTCGGTGATGTCTGGGACACCCTGCAGTTCCCCGATCGGGAGCAACTGGTGACTGGGTGGAACGCGGCCGAACGAATCGGTCGCCCCCACCTCACCTGGCATTACAGCAATCTCGGCTACGCCCTCCTCGGCGAACTGATCGCCCGGCTCGATGACCGCACCTGGGCCCAATCGCTGCAGCGCCGACTGTTGGATCCGCTCGGGCTCTCGCGCAGCAGCCTGACCCTGCAGGCTCCCCACACGGCGCAGTACTACGTCGCGCCCTTCACCGACGTTCCTGTTCGGGAACCGTTGATCGACAAGAGGGCCACGGATGCAGCGGGCGCGCTCTGCAGCACCCTGAACGACATGCTCACCTGGCATCAGTTCCTGGTCGACCCCGATGAATCGGTGCTGCGCGCCGACACGATCGCCGAGATGCTGACCCCGCAGCTGATGACCGGCGGCGGCTGGACCGAAGCGTGGGGGCTGGGTTTCTCGCTCATCCGACACGAGGGCCGCACCTGGTTCGGCCACACCGGCGGTCTACCGGGAGGAATCACCGGCTTCTACTCCAACATCGACAGCGGGATCAGCGCCGGGGTTCTGATGAACGCGACCAACGCCCTCGAGCCAGACATGACCACCGTACGGCTGGGCACCCTTGTTGCTGAGCGCGATCCGGCGCTGCCCGAACCGTGGCAGCCGGGACGCGTTGCCCCGGCCGACCTGGTCGCACTGACCGGTCGCTGGTTCTCGGAGGGATCCGGTTTCACCTTTGTCATCCGCGAGGGCGGCCTCCAGGCGCGCCTTGACCGGGCCCCGCAGACGGCGCCGTGGTCGACCTTCGAACGCATCGGCGACGACGTCTTCCGGACGACCGGCGGTCGGGAAAAGGGCGAGAACTTGGTCGTGCACCGCGGGCCGGACGGGGGCGTACGCCAGTTGAATTGGGCGACGTACAAGTTCACTCGGGAGCCCCTCGCGTTCGGCGAGTGACCAGACGCGCAGCGGCGCCCCCACCGGCTGGTGGGGGCGCCGCTGCGTGGGAGCAGGAGGTCAGCTCCAGACGAGGTTGTGCTCGTAGTCGTTGTATACGACCTTCGAGGCCTTGTCGCCGGTGATCTGGTAGATGTAGCAGCCCTTGCCGCTGTCACCGACCTTGAGCAGCTCCGAGGAGTCGGTCTTGCAGGCGTCGACGTCGCCGTACATCCGTCGGGCGGTCTGACCCGAAGCGAAGTCGGGGTGCAGGAACAGACCGTTGATGTTCGAGGTGCGGAACTTGCTGGTGGCGCCAAGCTTGATCGGGCTCACCTCGAAGTTCACGAAGTAGACGGTGCCCTTGGCCTTGTCGAGGCTGCCATCGGCGTAAACCGAGTCGGGCGCGACCTGCAGGTCCTTCACGGTGAGCCGGTAGGTGTCTTCGTCGTCCACAACGACGGCGGTGTCTCCGAAGGAGAAGGTCGCGTTCTTGTCGCTGGGCTCGGTCGGACCGGAGTCGGTGGTCGAATCGGTGGAGCTGTCGCTGGAGGTCGAGGAATCACTGGAGGTGTCGCTCGACGAACTCGAGGTGTCGCTCGAGGTATCACTCGAGCTTGAGGAGCTCGACGAACTCGGGGTGTCACTGCTCGAGGACTGAGTCGAGGCGGACGTGACGGCCGCGGGCGCGTCGCCGGGGCCACAGGCCGCCAGCGTCAACGCTCCGACGACAGCGAAGGCTCCAGCGGCGACTCGGTTGCGAATTGCGTTGGTGGTCATGATGTTTCCCCTCAGGTGTGCTTTGTGTGAACCGGGCTTCTGACGGGCACCCGAACGGATCGGTTCCCGAGGTTCTCCCAGGTTCACTGGCTGACACCATGACCCGCCAACTCACGCCTTCTTGGTGGTCGCCTTCTTGGCAGTGGTCTTCTTGGCAGTGGTTTTCTTGGCTGCCGTCTTGCGAGTGGTCGCCTTCTTCGCCGGGGTCTTCTTCGCGGCCCGCTTGCGGGTGGTCGGACCCTTGGCCCGCTTCTCCGCCAGCAACTCGAACCCACGCTCGGGCGTGATCGACTCCGGGTCGTCGTCCTTGCGCAGCGTCGCGTTCGTCTCGCCGTCGGTGACATAGGGACCGAAGCGGCCGTCCTTGACCACCACCGGCTTCGCCGACACCGGGTCGTCGCCCAACTCCTTGAGCGGGGCTGCTGCCGCGCGACCGCGCTGCTTGGGCTGGGCGTAGATCGCCTCCGCCTCAGCCAACGTCACGCCGAAGATCTGGTCCTCGGTCTGCAAGGAACGAGAGTCGGTGCCCTTCTTCAGGTAGGGACCGTAGCGACCGTTCTGCGCGGTGATCTCCACCTCCTCGCCGGCGTCGTTCTTCGAGATACCCACGACCCGCGGCAGGCTGAGCAGCTTCAAGGCGACGTCCAGATCGATGGAACCAAGGTCCATGTCCTTGAACAGCGAGGCGGTGCGCGGCTTGACCTTCTTCGCGCCGCGCTTCGGCTTCTCCTCCGGCTCCGGCAGCAGTTCGGTGACATAGGGGCCATAACGGCCGGCCTTCGCCACGATCTCGTTGCCCGACTCGGGATCCTTGCCCAGCACCCGACCGTCGTCCTCGGCCGCTTCGAGCAGCTCACGGATCTTCTCCGCGGTCATCTCGTCCGGCGCGATGTCGTCGGTGATCGACGCGCGGCGGGTGTCCTTCATCTCCGCGCCCTCGGCAACTTCGCCGGTCGTCGGGTCGACACCAGCAGGGGCCAACTCGGTGACGTACGGGCCGTAACGACCCACCCGTACGGCGAGGTCGTCGGTGATCCGGATCGTCGAGATCTCGCGGGCGTCGATCTCGCCCAGGTCCTCGACCATCTGGTGCAGACCCTGGCGGGCCTCCACCTGATCGCCGAAGTAGAACGCGGTCAGCCACGCCACCCGCTGCTGGTCACCGGCCGCGATGCGGTCGAGGTCCTCCTCCATCGAGGCGGTGAAGCTGTAGTCGACCAGGCTCGGGAAGTGCTCCTCCATCAGGCGAGTCACGGCGAACGCGGTCCAGGTCGGGATGAGCGCCGAACCGCGCTTGGTGATGTAGCCACGGTTGGTGATGGTGGCGATCGTCGGTTCGTAGGTCGACGGTCGGCCGATGCCCATCTCTTCCATCGCCTTCACGATCGAGGCTTCGGTGTAGCGCGGCGGCGGCGAGGTCTCGTGACCCTTCGCCTCCGCGTCGACGACCTCCAGGTCGACTCCTTCGGCCAGCTTCGGCAGTCGGCGTTCGGCTTGATCGTCGGCGTTGCGGTCGAAGTCTCGACCTTCTTCGTACGCCGCGAGGAACCCGCGGAAGGTGATGACGGTTCCGCTCGCGCTGAACTCGGCGCTCTTCGCACCAGCGGCGTCGATCGGAACAACCAACTTCACGGTCGCGGTCGAACCGCGCGCGTCAGCCATCTGGGAGGCGACGGTGCGCTTCCAGATCAGTTCGTAGAGCGCGAATTCGGTGCCGCGCAGTTCGCCGGCCACCTGTGCGGGGGTGCGGAACCGGTCACCGGCGGGGCGGATCGCCTCGTGCGCCTCCTGGGCGCCCTTGGCCTTGCCGGCGTAACGACGCGGCGCGTCGGGGACGTACTCGCTGCCGTAAAGGTCGCGAGCCTGAGCGCGCGCCGCGGTCAGCGCCGACTCGGACAACACGACCGAGTCCGTACGCATGTAGGTGATGTAGCCGTTTTCGTAAAGTCGCTGCGCGGCACGCATGGCGTCGCGGCTGGACAGACGCAGCTTGCGGCTGGCCTCCTGCTGCAGCGTCGAGGTGGTGAACGGGGCGCTCGGGCGACGGGTGTAGGGCTTCTCCTGCACCGAGGAGACCTGCGCGTGACCGGCCTTGACAGCTTCCGCAACGGCGGTGGCGCGCTGGGAGTCCAGGTGAACGACACCCTTGCCGGTCAGCTGACCGCGGTCGTCGAAGTCGCGGCCGGTCGCAACGCGGGTTCCATCCAGGGCGGAGAGGCGCGCCGCGAAGTCCTTGCCGGTTCCGGCGCTGAACTCGCCGTCAACATCCCAGTAGGACGCGGAGCGGAACGCCATCCGCTCGCGCTCACGCTCGACGATCATTCGGGTGACCACCGACTGCACGCGGCCGGCAGACAGGCCCTGGCGGACTTTGCGCCACAGAACCGGGCTGACCTCGTAGCCGTAAAGACGGTCGAGGATACGGCGGGTTTCCTGGGCGTCGACCAGGGAGGTGTCGAGGTCGCGGGTGTTGTTGGCCGCGCGCAGGATCGCTTCCTTGGTGATCTCGTGGAACACCATGCGCTTGACCGGCACCTTGGGCTTCAGGACCTCCAAGAGGTGCCACGCGATGGCCTCGCCCTCGCGGTCCTCATCGGTTGCCAGCAGGAGCTCGTCGGCGTCCTTCAACGCCCGCTTGAGCTCAGCGACCTTCTTCTTCTTGTCGACGTCGACGACGTAGTAGGGCTCGAAACCCGAGTCGACATCGACGGCGAACTTGCCGAAGGGACCCTTCTTCATCTCCGCGGGCAGCTCCGACGGGGTCGGGAGGTCACGGATGTGACCGGCGCTGGCATCCACGATGTAGTCGGATCCGAGGTAGTCGCCGATCTTCTTGGCCTTGGCGGGTGACTCGACAATAACGAGCTTGCGCGACACTTCGTTGTGCTCCTGTTCTCGGGCACCGTGCAGTGGATTCGTCACTGCGTCGACGGCAACCGTGCTGACCGTAGCCCGTTCCGAGGCTTGGTTACTACACGCCCTAGTGGGGTGTGAGCCGGGTCACTAACCGCTCAGGCGTCTGCCGGGACCAGAAAACCGGTCTCGACCAGCCGCGTGACGATCGGTTCTGCGCGGTCGAGCAACTCCGTCGCGTCCCGTTCCAGCAAGGCCGCGATTGCCGAGATCGCCTGCCGCGCGGTGAGGTCGCCGTCGGCGACCGAGAGGTAGCCGCTGATGACCGTGTCGATGTGGATCTGGCGGCCCAAGCCGCTGCCCTGGGTGATCCGGATGACGCTCGGGTCTTCGTCGCCGGGGCGGAAGAAGCGTTCCTCGGTGACATCGTCGGCCACCCGCCAGGGCTGGTCGAGCACCCGCCCCGGATGCTCCGCGGTCCAGGTCAACGCCACGAGCTCGCGGTCGACGCTGGGCCCCATCGGCGATGCGACCGGGCCGGTGTGCTCCTCGAGCACCCGGAAGGGGCGCCGATCGACTGCGGGCCGCTGCAGCGTGATGACCCCGAAGCCGACGCGGTCGACTCCACGCTCCGCGAAGTCGTCGAGCCAGGCTTCATACATCCGAACGTACGACGCGCTGCCCGGGCGGTGGCCGCCGTCGCGGGCCCACAGTTCGGCGTACTCGGCTGGGTCTTGGGTTTCGCGTTGGACCACCCATGCGTCGAGGCCGGTGGGCTCGAGCCACCCGCGTACGACGTCGGTCCAGTCCTGACCGGCGCGCACCTCCCAGTTGCCGAGCAACTGCGCGACGCCGCCCGGTTCGAGCACCTGCTCGACCTGCTGGACGACGGTGCGTACGAGCGCGTCGCCGACCATCCCGCCGTCGCGGTATTCGAACTGCGGGACGCCCTCGACGCGCGGGGTGATGACGAAAGGAGGATTGCTGACAACGAGATCGAACCGCTGCCCGGCGACCGGCTCGAACAGGGAGCCGAGGCGCAGCTGCCAATCGAGACCGTTCAGCCCGGCGTTGAACGCGGCGATCTCGACCGCTTGTTCGGACAGGTCGGTTGCCGTGACCCGGTCGCAGTGGGTGCTCAGGTGCAGGGACTGAACGCCCGAGCCGGCGCCCATGTCGAGGGCGTTGGCAGCGGTGCGGCGCGGCGTCCACGAGGCGAGAGTGATCGAGGCCCCACCGAGACCCAGAACATGTTCGTCGGCCAACGGCGCGTCGGTGATCAGCTCGGAAAGGTCGGACAGGAGCCACCAGCGGTGGTCGTCGGCGCCGTACGGTCGCAGGTCGAAGCGGGCGCGATGGTTGCTGCTTTGGCCCTGACTGCTCTGGCTCGGGCTGGAGCCCGTCTGGCTGCTGTCCTGCTGGCTGCTCGTCAGGCCGAGGGTGACCAGGCCGGCGGCGCCGGTCGTGGGCAGCGCGGCGTCGATCGCCTGCGTGGATTCGGCGCAGCCGAGGGTGAAGAGTCGGATCAGAACGCCGAGCGGATCGTCGCCGCGGACCGCGCGCCGGGCCGGGATCGCCTGCTCGCGGTGCAGCGCCGCGGCGGCCACCGGGCCGAGTCGTTGCTGGACGCCTTCGACCGTGAAGTCGGCGGCGAGGAGGTCAGCGCGCAGCGCATCGAGCAGCGCGCTGTCGGGTCGCAACCCGGTGAGGTGGCCGGGCGAGGTCACCGCGAGGAGACGGCCGGCGAACTGTCGGCTCGGAGCGCTTCTTCGACCGTGGGGAAGATACGGAAGACCTTGTCGAGGCCGGTGATGTGGAAGTTGCGCAGGGTGCGGTCTTGGTCGGTGACCAGAACCATGTCGCCGTCCTCGAGGCGCAGGGCCTTCAACCGGCCGACGAGAACGCCGAGACCCGTGGAGTCCAGGAACGGCACGTCGATGATGTCGAGCACGATCTGGCGGTGACCCTCTTCGATCGACCGGGTCAGTTCAGCGCGCAGCTTGGGCGCCGTCGAGAGGTCAATCTCCCCGGCGACATGCACGACCAAGCGATCGCCGCTCGGGGTCTTGGTGACGCTGAGATCCAAGGGGCAGTCCTCCGAAACTCGGTTCTGATGGTCGAGGCAGAATCCTGCTCCCCTACCCACGTTCCCGCAGAACCATACGCCACATAGGGCAATCCGCCCACCCGTCGTAGTACGGTGCCCCCGACCATGGCGCAGCAGCTCACCGACGGCTTCGATCCCCAGGCCGCTTTGGCGGCCATTTCCGGCGCGGGCACCGGGAGTCTGGTCCACGTCGAGGAACTGCCGGAACGGCAGGCCAGTCTTCGAGAGTGGCCGGACTGGGTGCACCCGGCGGTGGAGGCGGCCGTACGAGGGTCTGGGGTGACGTCGTTGTGGAGCCACCAGCGCGCGGCGGCCGACCTCGTACATTCCGGGACCCACACGATCATCAGCACCGGCACCGCTTCGGGCAAGAGCCTCGGATACCAACTGCCGATGCTGAGCACGGTCGCGTACGGGGCTTCGGCCCCGACCGGGCGCGGCGCGACCGCGCTCTACTTGGCCCCAACGAAGGCGCTCGCCGCCGACCAGGAGGCGCGGCTGCGCGCGTGGGCGATTCCGGGAATTCGAGCGGCGGTATTCGACGGTGACACCCCGCTGGATGAGCGGCGTTGGATTCGCGATCACGCGCAACTGTTGCTGAGCAATCCCGACCTGTTGCACCACACGCTGCTGCCGGGCCACGAGCGGTGGGCGTCTTTTCTGCGCAAGCTCACGCTCGTCGTTGTGGATGAATGTCATCAGTACCGCGGGGTGTTCGGCACCCATGTGTCGTTGGTCTTGCGCCGGCTGCGACGGGTCGCCCGGCGTTATGGGGCGGAGCCGGTGTTCGTTCTCGCGTCGGCCACGATCGCTCATCCGGCGAAGCACGCTTCGGCGCTGATCGGAGAGGCGGTGAAGGCGGTGACAGAAGACGGATCTCCCCGTCGCGCAACGACATTCGGCCTGTGGCAGCCGGGGATGATCGACACTACGGAGGGCCCGGTCCGGCGCGGAGCAATCGCCGAGTCCGCCGATCTGACCAGCGCCTTAGTCAACCAGGGCGTCCAGACGCTGACGTTCGCCCGGTCTCGGGTCGGTGTCGAGCGGGTGGCCGACACGGTGCGACACCACCTGGCTGACCCGACCATGCAGGTGGCCGCTTATCGCGGTGGCTACCTGCCCGAGGAGCGTCGCGAACTGGAGCGCGGGCTGCGCACCGGTGCACTGCGTGGTGTTGCCGCGACCAACGCCCTTGAGCTGGGTATCGACGTCAGCGGGCTCGATGCGGTGGTGATCGCCGGCTGGCCGGGCACCACGGCGTCGCTGTGGCAGCAGGTTGGCCGGGCCGGCCGCAGCGGGCGCCGCTCGCTCGCCGTCTTCGTTGCCGCCGACGATCCGTTGGACACCTTCCTGGTTACCCACCCGGAGGAACTTTTCGCCCGGCCGGTCGAACCGGCGATGATCAATCCGGAGAACCCGCACGTTCTCGCGCCGCACCTCGCGGCGGCCGCGTACGAACTGCCGTTGACCCGCGACGACGTCGAGTTCTTCGGTGAGTCGTTGCCGGTTCTCGCCGACACCCTGGCTGAGGCGCGGATCCTGCGCCGGCGGCCGCGCGGCTGGTTCTGGGACCGCGACGATCGCCCCGGGGACCACCTCGACTTGCGCGGCGGTCTGGGCGAGCAGGTGTCAATCGTGGAGCGTCGTACGGCGCGGGTGCTCGGCACCGTCGATGCGGGTCGGGCCGAATCGAGCGTGCACCGCGGCGCGGTTTACGTGCACCAAGGCGCTTCGTACGTCGTCACCGAACTCGACCTCGAACACGCGACGGCCGAGGTTGTCGCGGGCGACCCTGGCTGGACGACCGCGCCGTTGTCGGACTCCGATTTCGAGATTGCGCAGGTCGAGAGCCGGCGATCGATCGGCGATCTGACCTGGGCGTACGGGCAGATCCGGGTGCACTCGCAGGTGCAGGGCTTTCTGCGGCGAGACCACTATGGGAACGTGCTCGGCCGGCACCCGCTGGACTTCCCGCGCCACACCCTCTCGACCCGTGGCGTCTGGTGGACGCTGCCCGAGGGTGCCATGGCAGCGGCCGGAGTGGGCCCTGCGGAACTCCCCGGGGCGCTGCACGCCGCCGAGCACGCGTCGATTGGCCTGCTCGGGTTGGTCGCCCAGTCCGACCGATGGGACGTGGGCGGGGTGTCCACCGCGCTGCACCAGGACACCGGGCTGCCAACCGTCGTTGTCTACGACGGCTTTCCCGGCGGCGCCGGGATCGCCCAACGCGGATTTGAGGATCCGACCGGCTGGCTCGGAGCGACCCTCGACGCAATCCGCGCCTGCCGCTGCCGCACCGGCTGCCCCAGTTGCGTGCAGTCGCCGAAGTGCGGCAACGGCAACGAACCGCTAGACAAGGATGGTGCGATCCGCGTGCTCGAGGTGGTGGTCGGGCTGCTGCGGGAGCCAGACTGACGGAACCGGCGAGGCGCAAGGCGAGCCGTGTCGAAATCCCCTGGCCACCCGTCGAGTGAGCCGGCGCTCAGCAGGCTTGGTCTTCGGTGGCGGACCGCGGATAGGTGACGAACTCGCGGCCGGTGGGCGAGGTCCACACACAGACCCCGTCGCCGTCGATCGTGTAGCCCCAGCGTCCCTCGGTCTTGTTCCGGTGATGACGCCGGCAGTCGTCGGCCAGGTTGCCGGCTTCGGTGGCGCCCTGCGGCCAGGCGATGACGTGGTCGAGGTCGCAATGGCCAGCGGGCCGGTTGCAACCAACTCCCCGGCAGGACCCGTCGCGCAGTTGCACGAACTTGCGCAGCGCCGCCGAAGGAACGTAGCCGGCTTGTGCTGTCTCAACCGTGACACCTGAGTCGGCGTCAATCAGGGCGCGCGTCAGCTTCCAGCCGACCCCGCGGATCAGGGCGCGGGTCACCTCCGGGTCGATCAGACCGACTCCGGGCAGGCGTCCCCAGCCCAACCGGTAGTAGGGCGCGTCGGAGTCTGCTTCACCATGTTCACCGGTGACCTCACACCTGGTGAGCGTTCCCTGCACGGGCGGCTGATCACCACGAGCGCGTATTGCCTCGCCATTCGAAGCTCGCGCCGCCTGGCCAGAAGGAGCCCGCGCCGCACCTGGGATTCCGGCGGGGCCGACCGACCCCGCAGTCGATGGCGGCCATCCCGCCTCGCCGGTGGGTCTGCAACCCGCGACCGGGGCGACGCTCCCACCGGGAGTGGCTCGGCGATTCCGCACGACCGGCAGCTGCAGCACCAGTTCGTAGGACACCGTCGAGTTGGCAGCGATCAGGTCTCGCAGAGCCCGCACACGTTGCTGGCCCAGAGTGAGTTTCTGTCGGTCGTCGAAGGCGTTTGGGTCGAAGGTGAGGGCGCCTGTGTCGACGTGGTCACCAGCCGCCTGCCGACTCTTCGCCAAAGCGTCAAGCGCGGAGAACATCCCCTCAAGGTCTTCCTTCGGGCCTACGACCAGGAGTTCCGCAACCCCGGGAATGGCGGATTCCCACATGCGCACCTCGGTGGAGTCCCGTTTCGTCTTCTCCCTTGTCTTCCTCGCGGCGTCTGCTTCGTATTGCTCCACCAGACCGCGCGTCATCCGGGTCAACTGTCTTTGCCCCAGAGTTTCCACCCGCGGGTTGCCAGCAGTTGTTCTTCCACCCGCGCGGCCGTCTGAGCGCTGGCAGCGAACAACTCGGCGGCGACGGTGTTCACCTTCCACGTGGCGATCTGACCACCCAAGGCGAGGTCCAACATGACCGGCGCCTTAGCGACAGTTGTCGCCGCTCGCGAAAGCCGTCCGGCCGCCGAAGGGGACGGACTAGTCACACCCCGGCGCGAGGTCCTGATCTGCATAGGCCGCTTCATGGCCGGCCGGGAACTCCACCCGGGCTCGCAGGCCGGTGTCGGTGCAGACGGTCTCGTCGTCGGTCGCGGCGTATCGCGCCAACGCGTAGGTTTGCACTGCCTGGCCGACCCAGAGCGCCCGTTCGGTTGCCTGGATCGTGTCTTCTATATCGTGCACCTCTTGGGCAGAGCGCGGCATGCCGCGGGGCCGGTCAGCCGGCGTTCCATCGGAGATGATCGCGACCGCCGCCGCCTGCAACAACTCCTGCGCGGCTGTGATCAGATCGACCGGAGAACCGGCCGCGCAGAGCATCTCTTCGATGGCTGCGGAAAGCTCCCAATTCACCCGCAGCTCAACAGGATCGGCCACCGTGGTGACCCTGCTGAATGCGTTCCCCTGCCCCATGAAATGACTCTACGCGAGACCACCGACAACCTCGCTTGGGTGCGGGCCAAACCACGGCCAACCTCGCGGCGTTGGCGCTGGCCACCGAGAACTCGGCTCGGCTCGCGACGGACCACGGACAACGTCGTTTGGGCTGGCGCCGGACCACCGACTACCGCACCCGGGCCGGCGCGGGAGCGAGCAACCGCATCCCCCAGCCCTACCCCGCTGACCAACCGCGGGCGTACGGCGACCACGACCTCGAAGCGCGACCCGCCCAACGCCGTACAACGAACGAGTCTCGCGCCATTGCGACCAGCGAGGTCAGCAGCCGCCGCGCAGGGTGCGCCCCCGTCGGGTCGCAGGTCGGCGCCAGCAGCCGCGAGCGCCGCGAAGTCGGCAGCCGCTCGAGCCCGAGCGCTGGCCAACTGAGCCGCCGCGATGGTGATGAGCGCGGCGAAGAGGATCAGGGCGACGGCTACGACGCCGGTCATCAGCACCGTTGCCGAACCGCGTTGCGTCCCGACAGCAGAGCGCGGACGGCCACCGGTCAATGGCCATCTCCTCGCCCACAAACCGCGCATCCCAAGAGCGGCGCCCAAACGATCACGGACCAACCGCATCTGATTCCTCCAGTGGCGCCACCGCGGTCGCCGTCACGCGATGTGCCGGCACCAGCCATGCCGCCGGTCCGGCGACTCGCAAGGTGACGCGGGCGGTCACCACCCCACCACCCTCACTGATCTGTATCGATGCCCCTGGCGCAGCCCGTCGGGCGACCGCGGCGGCATCGACAGGTGGATCTCCGCGAGCCGCGCTGCGGGCGGCGGTGCGGGCGGCGTCTTGCGCCCGCCCGGCCGCAATGCCGTACGTCGCTCCTCCCAGCACCACGACCAGCGCGAAAACGACAGCGGGGAACGCGGCCGCCAACTCCGCCGAGACCATGCCCGCGTCTTGGCGGAGCCGACGCCGCGTCATCAGCCAGCGACGCTGAGCGCCGAGGTGATGATCCCGGTCAGCGCCGTCTTGACGGTGCCTGACTTCACGATGCCGATCAGCACCACCGCGAAGCTGACGGCGGCGAGGATGCCAACCGCATACTCCGAGGTGGCCATCCCTGCCTCGCGACCGGCGGTGGTCAGCCGCCACCAGCGAGCGCGTAGTCCGCGCCCAACCATGTTCTCTGCCATAGGTTTTCCCTTCGTTTGTTCCGGATTTGGTCACCCGCCGACGGCGGGGGTTCAGGGTCACGTCATCCCGCTCAGGGAGGCGCGAGTCAGATCGATGACCACCGGCACGACCGCCAGCAAGACGAAGGCGGGCAGGAAGGCCAGACCGAGCGGCAACACCAGGAGCACGCCGAGACGGGCACCCGCGGCTGCCAGCCGGGTGTCTTCCCTGCGGCGTACAGCGGTGGCCGCGTCATGCAGCAAGAGCCGCGGTGGGACCCCGAGGTCGCGGGCGAGTCCGAGGGCAACACCCGCCGGCCGCCACACGTCGGCGACCTGCTGCCACGCCACGCGGTCGTCCACTCCCCATCGCAGAGCTGCGGCAACCCGGCGCAAGTCCCGGCCCACGGCGGGCACCGTCACCTCCGCGACGCGGTCGAGCGCGTCAGTCAGTGGTAGTCCGCCGCCCAACGTGGCCGCGACCAGGTCAAGGGCGGTCGCGACGTCATAGACGTTGGCGACCGAAGAGCCGCCCGCCACCCCAACCCCGAACCCCTTCACGGCAGCGCCGTCACTCGAGTCGAGCGGGCGATGAGCCGGGCGCTCCACCGCCGGCCCAGCAGCAGCATTCCGACGCCCGGAAGCAGGGTGACTGCCCCGGAGGCGGACAGGTAGGTGCTCAGCAGATCCGCCCCCAGCGCGGCCGCCCCCAGAACCCCCACGACCGGCAGCGCGGTGAGCAAATTCATCGAGGCCCGCGGGCCCGCGCTGGCGACTTGCAGCGCCGACTGCCGGCCCACCTCTGAACGCAACAGGGCACACGCGACCTCGAGGGACTCGGTCAACGGACAGCCGACCCGATCCGACAGCGTCCAGCAGGCAGCCACCGCGCGCAGCCCGTCGCAATCTCGCCCGGCAGCCACCGCAGTCCAGCTCTCCCCCAGGTCGACCCCCGACCGCGCATCGTCGGCGAGCCGGAGCAGCTCACGGTCAAAAGGCGAACCGGTTCCAGCTGTCGCGGCGCACGCAGCAGCGCAGGCAGCGGCTGGGGCCGCCCCACCCGCGACGGCTGTCGCGATTGCTTCGAGCACCGGCACAAACGCCTGCGCGACCGACTCGTTGCGGACCCCTGCTGGCTTCCGCAACAGGAGGCGCCGCGGCGCGCGCACAACCACCCCACTCCAAAACAGCGCGGCTAGAACGCTGCAGACGCTCGCCAGGATCATCGGAGCACCGGCCCCAACAACGTCTCCAACTCGGCGATCGCCGGACCGGCGACCAGTGCACCGTCGCACCATCGCAGGGCCGACCCGACCTGCAACAACCCGTCACGCCAGTGAATGACGCCGACCTCCGCGAGGCGGCGCCCGCCCGCGGAACGGCGGAGGTGGAGCACCACACGTACGGCACTCGCGAGCTGGGAGCGTACGGCCCCGGGCGACATCCCGGCCAACGCGCCGAGCGCTTCGAAACGGGCGATCACGTCGCCCGAGGAGTTCGCATGAAGTGTTCCGCAGCCACCCTCGTGACCGGTGTTGAGCGCCGCCAGCAGTTCACGAACCTCGGCCCCGCGGACCTCCCCCACCACGACTCGATCAGGTCGCATTCGCAGCGCTTGCCTCACCAAGGCGGTCAAGGTGACCTCGCCTGCGCCCTCAACATTCGGCGAGCGGCCCTCAAGGCGTACAACATGAGGATGGTCGACCACTAGTTCGCGAACGTCCTCGACCGACACGATCCGCTCGTGGATCGGAACCACCGCCAGCAACGCCGACAACAGCGTCGTCTTGCCCGATCCGGTTCCCCCGGTGACCACGAACGCGACACGCCGCTGGACCAACAGCCGCAGCAGCCTCTCCCCCTCGGCAGAGGTCAGCCCCGCCGCGCACAGTTCCCCGAGTTCGGGTTGCTGGGCCCGCGGGATCCGCAACGACAGGTGGGCGCCACCTTCGACCAGCGGCGGCAACACTGCGTGCAGGCGAATCCCGCCCGGCAATTGCCCGTCGACCCACGGGCTGGCGTCGTCGAGCCGGCGCCCGGCGAGTGCGGCCAGCCGGCAAGCAAGGCGACGCACCGCGGCCGCATCGCCGAGCTCGGCCTCCGCTCGGCGCAGGCCATTCCCCTGATCGATCCACACCCACCCCGGACCATTGACCAACACGTCGGTCACCCCCGGCAGCTCAAGCAGCGGCTGCAGGGGCCCGCCGCCGAGCACGTCGGCGGACCAACGTCGTTCCAGGTCAGCCGCTCGCCGGTCGCCGAGCACCCCTGCTTCCGCGTCGCTCGCCTGCTCGATGCGACCAGCGGTCGGCGCCTCCCCCGACCGGATGTGACGCCACATGGCGGCCGAGACCGCGGACTGGCTCATGCCGCGCCGCGCAGAGCGGTAGCAGCGAGATCGTCGAGCAACGTCTCGGCAAGCGCGCGGACACTCCGCCCGCGGCACAACCGGCCCCGCCCCAGGTCCCGCAGGTCGGCGCGTCGGATCTGCAATCGATGCAGCGGATCGGGGAGGTTCTCCAGCAGACCCCGGTCGGGTCGGCCACCGACAACGACCGTGGAGTGGGCGATCAATCGCTCCCGCAGCCACCCCGCAACGCCGACTGCGGTGGCCAAGGACAAAACGTCACTATCGGCGACCACACAGACCAGATCACCCGGCCTGCAGACCAAGGCGGAGGGCGCCACCCCGAGAGTGACCACGAGGTCAAAGCCGTCCTGGACTGCAGTCAACCCGGCAGCCAAAACCGTGTCAGCCACGGGGTCTGCGGGGTCGCGCCCGAACGCCAAGGCACATCGCCCGTCGTCGCCGATCGGCAATCGCCTGCTGAGTCCTTCCGGGTCGAGTCGCCCATCGGCACCCGCCAGGTCTGCCCAGCGCACGCCGGGCAAATGGTCGATCCCGAGCACGACGTCAGCTCCGGCCGACCAACTGCACCGATCGACCAGCACCGCCCGGTCTCCGCGGTCGCCGGCGAGGCCTATTGCGGCCGACGCCAGCAAGCAGGCACCGCGCCCGCCGATGAGGTGAAGTGTTGCGTTCATCGGCCCAGTTCAGGTCACTGGGAACCGGTCGGCCGCGGTCGACGTCGGTGCCTGTGGATTCAACGGTCGGCCTGTAAGGGATGTGGACGAAGGGAGCAGGACGATTGAATCCGGTGGACGTCCGTGGTGGGGATCGCGGTCGTACACATAGCGAAGGCCCCGCTGTGGGGGAACAGCGGGGCCTTCGTGTCACCACCCAGGGGGGGTAGGCGGCGACAAAGCGCTACAACCGTTAAAGGGAGCGCGGACAAGTCCATTGTTGACAGGACATCAAGCCACAAACAAGGTTCATGGGCAGTTCCTTGCCAAGTCCTTACCTTCGGCCGACCAGCAACCGGCAGACCTGACCAAACGCTGAAAAAACCCTGACCGCAGGCATGGCGAGACCCCGCCCGATATCAAATGTGGGAGCGGGGCCTCGCAGGCCGCGACATCAGCAGGGTTACCAAGCGTGCATTCTGGTTGTCGCCGAACCTCGATGGTTCGAACGATCTGTCCACTCGTGAACTGCCTCCGCGTGGGTGCCCTGTTCAGTTGCGGTCGAACGCCGGATTTCTCCGTGCCACAGGTCTACTCCTGGGCGCCGTCCGATGCAAGAGGTGCTGAGGAATCCGAAGTGAGTCGCCCGGCGAGCACCGCATCGCACAACTCGTAGCCCGCGGCCGCGGCTCGTTGCAGGGCGTTGGCCTCATGCAGGATCCACAGCCGTACGCCGTCGGTCCCGCCGTGTGCGTAGGCCGACAGCGCTCCGGCGTAGTCCGTCGCCAAGGCATGGTGGGCCTGTTCGGGCACCGCAACTCCCGTCGGGTCCAGCCCGCTGCCCCACACCAGCGCCCGCTCAAAGGCACGCGCCACCAGCCCGTTGCCGCGCACGAATGGTCGCGCGGTAGCCAGTTCGGCATGCGCGATCGCCGCCACCAACAACGTCGGCACCTCCGCCGACGCGCGCAACAACTCATTCAGCGAGAGCATCCGGTGAGCAGCCTCCTCGGCCGCCGGCGCCTCGCCGAGTTCGAGCAACTCCGGAGCGTCCTCGCCGTCGCGACGCGGCCGACCGATCTGATCGGCTGGCAACAAACCCGAGGTCGCCGCGACATGCAGCCGCGCGAGCGCCTGGTTCGGAGCGCTGACCACCAGTGTGCGTACGGCCTCGGTTTCGGCCGTCGCTCGCATCGCAGCCGCGACCGTCTGTTCGACCGGATCCGGGTCTGCCGGCCACTGCGCCGCGCCCCGAAACACGTTGCGTACGACGGTCACCGACATCTCGGCGCCCTCGATAGCCGCACTTGCGGTCGCGCCGCGGACCCGGGATTCAGCGGCGGCCTCCGGGATGCGGCGGCGCAACGCGGGATGCCACCGCAGCGCGGTACAGGCCTCTCGGGTGGCGTCGATCGCTTCCTGGACGCCTTCCAAACGGGCGAGGCTGCGCACTGCGCTGACGGTGTCGGACACGGCGACCACCGTACGGCCACCGGTAAAGTAGTCAGCGGTGAGCCGGGAAGTCTGGTCGGCAATCGCTCGAGCGACCCCCGAAACCGAGAGACCCATGACGCCAATCACCCGAAAACTCTTTTCCCGCAGCGACTGGCCGGAGGCACAGCGTGTCGCGGGTTTGCTGCGCGACGAGACGGTCGGTGGCGGACTTCTACTGCTGGGTACCATCGCCGCGCTGATCTGGGCGAACTCCCCGTGGCGGTCTTCGTACGCCGATCTGTCGCATTTTCATGTCGGCATCACCAGCTGGGGGCTGGATCTCGACCTGGCCCATTGGGCAGCCGACGGACTCTTGGCGGTGTTCTTCTTTGTCGTCGGCATGGAACTCAAACATGAATTCCTGCATGGCGATCTGAACGACCCCGCCAAGGCGACCGTGCCGATCGTCGCGGCGATCTGCGGCGTGGCCACCCCCGCCCTCATCTACACCGTCATCCAGGTCTTCCTGGACGGCGACACCAGCGGCTGGGCAATCCCGACCGCGACCGACATCGCCTTCGCGTTGGCGGTGTTGGCCGTCATCGGCACCCACCTCCCCTCAGCGCTGCGCTCGTTCCTGCTGACTCTGGCGGTCGTCGACGACCTGATCGCGATCACGATCATCGCGATCTTCTTCAGCCACGGCCTCAACCTGGTGATGCTCGCTCTCGCGGTGGTCACGATCGTGTTCTTCGGGCTCGCCGCTCGCAGCCGCTTCGCCGTCTGGTGGCTGCTGCTTCCGCTGGCCGCGCTCGCCTGGGTGTTCATGTTCAAATCGGGAATCCACGCCACGATCGCCGGAGTGGTGCTCGGGTTGCTGGTGCCGACCGGCAACGACGGAACCTCATTGGCCTACCGTCTTGACCGCCGCATCCACCCGATCTCTGCCGGGTTCTGCGTTCCGGTCTTCGCTTTCTTCGCTGCTGGCGTAACGCTCGTCGGCGAGGACCTTGGCGCTGCGGTTACCGATCCGGTGACGATCGGGATCGTGGTGGCGCTGGTGGCTGGCAAGGTCATCGGCATCTTCACCTCGACCTATCTGACCGCCCGGTTCACCAAGGCCCAACTGGACGACGACCTGGCATGGTCGGACCTGTTCGGGCTCAGCCTGCTGGCCGGGATCGGTTTCACGGTGTCGCTGCTGATCGGCGAGCTGGCGTTCGGCGCTGGGTCGATCGCTGACGATCACGTCAAGCTCGGGGTGCTGGGCGGATCGTTGATCGCGGCAATCCTCGCGACCATCGTCTTGCGGATGCGCAACCGGGTCTACCGCCGCATCCACGACGACGAGACACGTGACGCCGATGGTGACGGCATCCCTGACGTTTACCAGGATGCTGGTCGGCCGACCACGAGCAACGACTGACCGCTAGGGTTGGGCCGAATCACGCCGTTTCCCGGCTGATCCGAACAGACAACGAGCTAGAGGAGAACACGCATGGCCTCGGAGCGCACACTCGGCCAATTGGTCGCCGATGCCTCGTCCGACCTGTCGTCGATCGTCAAGGGCGAGATCAGCCTGGCGAAGATGGAGATCAAGTCCGACGTCGCCAAGGGCGGCAAGGGCGCCGGCCTGCTGGTCGGTGCGGGCATCTTCGGCCTCTACACCCTCGGTTTCCTGCTCACCGCGGGCGCATGGGGCTTGGTCAAGGCGGGCCTGCCGACCTGGGCTGGCTTCCTGATCGTGGGCGGTGTCCTGCTGCTGATCACGCTGATCCTGGCCCTGATGGGAAAGAGCGCCCTGTCGAAGATCCAGGGCAAGCCGGTCAAGACGATCGACAACGCCCAGAAGACGGTCGCAGCGATCAAGCCGCCCAAGGCAGCTTCCTGACCTCAGCTCTTAACGCGCGAGGAACCGCGACGGCACCGGACGGTGGTCGTCGCGGTTCCATTCTTTTTCCCACCCGGAGAGCTGCAACATCGCATCGAGCAGGATCGCGGTGAACCCCCAGACGTAAAGCCCTCGTACGTCGAATGCGGGCGCCGCGAACGCCCGGCTCGGGTGGATCGCCGTGTGGCGGTTGGCCGGGTCGGCCAGCTCGGCGATCGGAACACGGACCACACGGTCGACCTCCTCGGCGCTTTTGGCGTGGAGCACTCCCGGGGTGTGACACCACCCCACCACGGGTGTTACGCGGAATCCGGTGACGCTGAGCGGCACCGCCCGCAACTGCCCTCGTACGTCGACCGTCGCCGGGTCGAGATCGATCTCCTCGTTCGCTTCACGCAGCGCCGCAGCCACCGGGCTCGCGTCACCAGGGTCGATTCCTCCACCGGGGAAGGAGACTTGCCCGGGGTGTTGGCGCATCCGGTCTGACCGCTGGGTCAGGACGACGTCATCGCCAGCCCCGTCGCCCGGGCCGAACAGCATCAGGACGGCCGACTGCTTCCCCGTTGCTTCAGGGAAGCTGCGGAAGAAGGACTGCTCCTTCCCGGCCGCGGCGACGAAGTCATCGACCCACGCCGGGACTGGTTCCCTCACGAGACGGCGGCGGCGCGCAGCCGCTCCAGGTCGGCCTCTCGGCCGGGGGCCAGCTCGAATTTGAGCAGCTTCGCGGCCTTCGTCGGGTCGATCTCACCCTCGCCGTAGGAAGGACACCACCGGGCGATCGGGCAAACCCCGCAAGCCGGTCGCTTCGCGTGGCAGATCCGCCGCCCGTGGAAGATCAGGACGTGGCTGAGCATCGTCCAGTCCTTCTTGGGGAACATCGCCCCGATGGCGTATTCGACCTTCACCGGGTCTTCCAGATCAGTCCAGCCAAGGCGCCGGGCGAGTCGCCCGAAGTGGGTGTCGACGGTGATGCCGGGGATGTCGAAGGCGTTGCCGAGCACCACGTTGGCGGTCTTTCGCCCGACCCCGGGCAGCTTCACGAGGTCGTCGAGTCGGGGCGGCACCTCGCCACCGTGTCGTTCGACCAGCGCCTGGCCGAGGGTCTGCACCGAGTTGGCCTTCGCGCGGAAGAAACCGGTCGGTCGCAGCAGTTCCTCTAGTTCGGCGCGGTCAGCCGCCGCGAGCGCCGGCGCATCCGGATAACGCGCGAACAGCAGCGGGGTGACCTTGTTGACCCCGACATCGGTGGTCTGCGCCGACAAGATGGTGGCGACCAGCAACTGCAAGGGAGTCTCGAAGTCGAGCTCGCAGTGGGCATAGGGATAGAACTCGGTCAGGGCGCGGAAGGTGCGCCGAGCCCGGCGGGTTCGCCCGACGGGAGTCTCGGCGCTGACGTCGATCGGCTTCACGTCCGTCACAGTAGACCGGGCCACCGACAGCCGCCCCCGACCACCGCCGACCACTCACCGGCGTGACGCGGGTCTCATGGCAGACTGAGCCCGTGGACATCCAATCTGTGCGACAAGCACCCCTGTTCGCTGCTCTCGACGACCAGGCAGCTGAAGACTTGCTGGAGTCGATGACCCGCACCAAGGTGCCCCGCGGCCAGGAGCTGTTCCACGAAGGTGACCAGGGCGATTCCCTCTATGTCATCACCGAGGGCAAGGTGAAGCTGGGTCGCCGCTCGCAGGACGGCCGCGAGAACTTGCTGGCCATCCTGGGCCGCGGCGAAATGCTCGGCGAGCTATCCCTCTTCGACCCGGGCGCCCGCACAGCCACCGCGACCGCCGTCGCCGACACCGAGCTGGTCGGCATCGGTCACCAGGCGATGAGCAACTACCTCACCGACCACCCCGAGGTCTCGATGACCATGCTGAACTCGCTGGCCGGCCGGTTGCGCCGCACCAACGAGGCGCTCGGGGACCTTGTCTTCACCGATGTTCCCGGCCGTGTCGCCAAGGCACTGCTCGACCTCTCGCGCCGCTTCGGCCGGTCGACTGACGATGGTGTTCTGGTGGCTCACGACCTCACCCAGGAGGAGTTGGCCCAGTTGGTCGGCGCCTCCCGCGAGACCGTTAACAAAGCGCTGGCCGACTTCACCGCCCGCGGCTGGATCAAGCTTGAGGCGCGCGCGGTCACGATCCTGGACATCGAGCGGTTGCAGAAGCGCTCGCGCTGATCGCTCAGCCGACCTCGCGCAGATAAGCCAACTGCGCGCGTACGGTCGCTTCCGCCGCCGGCCAGACCTCCCGCGGCACTTGCGCGTAGACCCGCTCCACGATCGCTTGCGCGACATCGTCGGCGTCGGCGTCTCCCGCGGCGAGCGCCGCGCGCACCTGATCGAGTCGTTGGGCTCGATGGGTGCGGTAGTGATCGATCACCCCGGCCGCATCCTCGTGAACCGGGCCGTGGCCAGGGGCCAGTCGCGCCGCCGTCGACGTCGCAGCAGCATGCAGCACATCCAATGACGCGAGGTAGTCGCGCAGGTTTCCGTCGGGGAAGGCCACGATGCTGGTGCCCCGGCCGAGCACCGAATCACCGGTGAAAAGCAACCGCTGATCGGCCCAGACGAACGACACCGAATCACTGGTGTGACCGGGCGTGAGCAGCACCTCCAAGTCGATGTCGCCCACCCGGATGCGTTCGCCGGCGATGAAGGCGGCGCCGCGACCGGCCCCTCGTACGCCCGATCCGGTGCGTTCGACCCAGCGCGGCACTCCCTCGTCGTGGTCGTGGTGGCCATGGGTGACCAGGGTAAGCGCAACTTCCGCGCCGAGTTCCTCGACGGCAGCCTGGGTGGCTGTGAGGTGGTCATCGTCGATCGGACCGGGATCGATCACCACAACCTGAGCGGTCGAGGCGGAGTGCAACACCCAGGTGTTGGTGCCGTCCAGGGTCATCGGCCCGGGATTCTGACACAACACAACGCGGGCGCGGTCGGTGACCATGCCCCCCGTCCACGGCGGCTGCTCCACGGCATTCCTCGAATCGTCGGTCGCCCGCGGGCGAAGGGGTGGGGGCGTCAGGCGAGATAACGGGTGCGGAGCCGGACTTCACCGTCGACCTTTTCGGCGACCGGCATGACGGTCATCAGGTGAGCCTCGCGGGTGACCATCGCGGCCGCGTCGGTCGCCGCGTCGATCCGCTGCAACTGCAGCTCGGTGGGCGGCAGCATCAGCGCTTCGCCTCGCTCCTTTGCGGCGAGCAGATCGGCGGGTCGCACCCACGTGGAGACATCAGACTCGGTGGTGTCGTCGTCGGGTTCCTGCCCGGCCGGAAGCAGGGCGGCGAAGAACCAGGTGTCGTAACGCTTCGGTTCGAACTCGGGGGTGACCCAGTGGTCCTGGACCTGCAACAGATCCGTACGCAGTGTCAGTCCGCGGGCGCGCAGCAACTCGGCGAAGCTCAGGTCGCGGTTCAGTAGGGCAGCGCGATCGGCCGCCCGTTGCGGATGATCGGCCGGCGCGAGCATGTCGCCATCGCCGCGCGACGCCAGCAACACCCCGGACTCCTCGAAGACTTCTCGGGCTGCGGCCACGACCAACGACACGGCCTCGTCGACCGAAACCTCTAGTCGCTCGGCCCATTGCTGGGCTGACGGACCGGACCAATCAGGCGGGCCGGCGACATCGCGCGCATCAACCCCGCCGCCGGGAAAGACCCACATCGAGGGTGCGAACTCCATCGTTCGCACCCGACGCATCATGAAGACTTCGACCCCGGCCTCGCCGTCGCGCAGCAGCATGACGGTGGCGGCCGAGCGTGGCGGGGCGCCGGCGGGTGAGCCGGCGTCGATCCACGCACCGGCAACCCGAGCGAGGCCACCGGCCGGCGTCCACAGCCGCTCGACGACCTCGCCCGGGTTCACGACGTCACGCCTGCGCGGCGTCGGCGACCGTGCAGGTGATCTCGACCTCGACGGGTGCGTTCATCGGCAACACGGCAACGCCGACAGCGGAGCGAGCGTGGGCACCCTTTTCGCCGAACGCCTTGCCGAGCAACTCACTGGCACCGTTGATCACGGCTGGCTGACCGGTGAACGACGGGTCGCTAGCGACGAAGCCGACAACCTTGATCACTCGGACGGTGTCGAGGTCGTCGACGAGCGACTTCACCGCGGCGATCGCGTTGAGCGCACACGTCTCAGCCAGTTTCGCGGCGTCTTCGGGGGTCACCTCAGCGCCGACCTTGCCGGTGGTCGGCAACGCACCGTCGACCAACGGCAGCTGGCCGGAGGTCATCACCAGATTGCCGTCGCGGATCACCGGAACGTAAGCGGCAACGGGCGCCGCCACGGCGGGAACGGAGAGCCCCAGCTCGGCCAGACGGTCTTCAACTGCAGACATACTCAGTTCCCCTTCGGACGTTTGAGGTAGGCAACCAGGTTGCCGGCGTCGCCCTGCAGAACCTGCACCAGCTCCCAGCCGTCCTCGCCCCACTGGTCGAGGATCTGCTTGGTCGCATGGACGATCAGCGGCACGGTGGCGTATTCCCACTGCTGCATGGTGTTGCCTTTCGGTTCGATCAGAATCTGGCGGTCAGGACGATTATCGCGTCGGGTTGAACGGTCGCAGTTCGTC
Organism: Calidifontibacter terrae; assembly: GCF_054778835.1. Classification (NCBI taxonomy): domain Bacteria; kingdom Bacillati; phylum Actinomycetota; class Actinomycetes; order Micrococcales; family Dermacoccaceae; genus Calidifontibacter; species Calidifontibacter terrae. The sequence continues at coordinate 311,379 of NZ_BAAGZF010000007.1, read as the reverse complement.
GGGCACCACTCCGGTGACCATCTGCTGGGCCAGCAGTCTGCCGGACAGCGGGCCGAGGGTGATGCCCCACATGCCGTGGCCACCATTGACATAGACCCTCGGGGTCGCGGTCTCGCCGATCAGCGGGAGCCCATCGACCGTCACCGGTCGGCCGCCGACCCACACGTCGCGTTCGTCGGTCCAATCGACTCCGCTGAGCAAGCTCTCCGCACTCTTGCGGATTGCGCGCACCCGTTCGGCATTGAGCGGCGCTTCGGTGTCGGCAAACTCCATCGTTCCGCCGACCCGCAACCGGTCGCCGAGGGGTGTGCAGGCCACCCGTTCGAACGGGAAGTAGACCGGGCAGGGCACCGGACGGTTCGCCGGTTCGGTGATGCCGACCGAGAAGCTGTAGCCGCGACCGGCGCGCAACGGCACTCGTACGCCGCATCGTTTCGCCAGCTCCGGCAGCCAGGCGCCGGTGGCGATCACCACGGCGTCTCCCGACACCGGTTCGCCGCTCATCATCTCGACCGTCACACCCTGCGGGCCGTGGCGCAATGCGCGGGCGTTGGACCCGATCACCACGTCACCACCGCGAGCGGCCACCGAAGCGGCGAGCGCGTCGACATACTCGCCGGGGTTGATGAAGCGCTGCCCGCCCAGGCGGATCGCCTTCTCCACGTCGGGGCTGACGATCGGCAGCTCCGCGCGCAGCGACGCACTGTCGACCTCAGTGGCCTCGAGTTCGAGGCCAGCGGCGTGGATCAGTTCGATCTCGTGTTCCAGGCCCTTGGCGTCTTCGGCCCGGCGGAAGGCCGCCATGATCGGCGCATCGTGGGACTTCGCGGCGACGCCGCCGGCCTCAAGTTCGTCGTAGGCACCGATCGCCGCGCGGTTCATCGGCACGTAACGGTCCATCGTCTTCTTCCACTGCCCCGGGGTGCAGCGGCGCGCGAATCCGATCAGGAAGCGAGCGAGTTGAGGATCGGGGGTGAGCGGGATGAACAGCGGCGAGTCCGGGTCGAGCAGCGCCTTCAGTCCGTATTTCAGGATCGAAGGGTCGGACAGCGGAACACACAGCCCCGGCGAGATCCAGCCAGCGTTCCCCCACGAGCTGCCGGCTGCGACACCGGAACGCTCCACGACGGTGACTCGCACCCCTTGTTCCTGGAGGTGCCAGGCGGTCGACAGCCCGACCATTCCGGCGCCGATCACCACCACATGGGGGGTTCCACCCGACACCGATGTCAGCCGCTGCGTCATCTCGTCTTAATCCCTTTCCGAACGAACCGGGCCACGCTCGACGACGCACTCCGGATAGCCTCCTAGCGACGCTAACACCGGCCGCCGGCGGCTGGTATTGCACCGCCGTACTGGGGAGTTCGCTCATGGATCCGTTGCCTGCACCACCCTCGACGCCCGCCGATCAAACCCATTCGTACGGCCCCGATCGCGACCAGGTGATCGACCTGTATGTCGCCGATGACAGCGCCGGCAGCGTGGTGCTGATCCATGGTGGCTTCTGGAAACCGGCGTACGACCGCAGTCACCTCGCCGCGATGGCCGAGTCCTTGCGCGCTGGCGGTTTGTCCGTCGCGCTCATCGAATACCGCCGCCGATCGGTCGACCGCTGGGAGCCGATGCGCGACGACGTCCTGGCTGCCATCGACCTCGCCGCCGCGCATCTCGAGGGCCCGCTGGTCGTCGCCGGTCATTCCGCCGGCGGCCACCTCGCCGTGTGGGCAGCCGGCCACCGCGCCTTCCATCGAGCAGTCAGCCTCTCCGGCGTCGTCGACCTGCGCGCCGCCGACGCCGATCATCTCGGCGACGACGCGGCGCGCGCGCTGCTCGGCGATCTCGCCGACCACCCCGAACGCTGGGCGGAGGCCGACCCGATGCTCGGCCAGGCGCGGTGTCCGGTGCTGCTGATCCACGGAACCGATGACATCGACGTGCCGATTTCCCAGTCTCGCCACTACGCCGCGACCCACGACGCCACCCTGATCGAGGTCCCCGGCTGCGACCACTGGCCGTTGATCACCCCCGGAAGTCCACCCTTCGAGGTGGTCCGTTCCCGGATTCGGCGGTAGTGACCGGCCAGTAGGATCGCCTGCATGAGCTGGGACGGCACACGCCTGCACATCGTCACTGGAAAGGGCGGCACCGGAAAGACGACGGTCGCCGGGGCGCTGGCCCTCTCCCTGGCCGATGAAGGCAAGAACGTGTTGATCGCCGAGGTGGAGGGCCGCCAGGGCATCAGCCAACTCTTCGACGTTCCCCCGTTGGGCGAACACGAAATGCGGATCATCCGTACGCCCGCCGGCGGCAGCGTCAGTGGCCTGGCGGTCGACGCGAAGGCCGCCCTGCTGGAATACCTGCAGATGTTCTACAAGCTCGGTATCGCCGGCGGAATGCTGGAGCGGTTCGGGGTCATCGACTTCGCCACCACCATCGCGCCCGGCGTTCGCGACGTGCTGTTGATCGGCAAGGTCTACGAGGTGGCCGGCCGCCGTCCGGCACGACGGGCGAACAAAAGCGAACCGATCTATGACGCGATCGTGCTCGATGCCCCACCGACCGGCCGGATCGGTCGATTCCTCAACGTCAACAGCGAGGTGGCCGGGCTGGCGAAGGTCGGCCCGATCAAGAATCAGGCCGACTCGATCACCGCGATGCTGACCAGCCCCACCACCGCGGTTCACCTGGTGACGCTGCTCGAAGAGATGCCGGTGCAGGAAACCCTCGACGCGGTCGCCGACTTACGCACCATCGGATTGCCGCTCGGCAACGTGATCGTCAACCAGGAGCGCGCCGACCTGTTGAGCGACACCGCCACCACGATGCTCACCGCCGACGACGCCGATTGGTCCGCCTTGGAAGGCGACCTGGCGGCCGCTGGGCTGCGGGTCGGACCCACCCTGGTCGACGGCCTCACTCAGGCCGGCCGAGATCTGGCGGACCGGCTCACCCTGCAGGACCGCCAACGCGACGACCTCTCGGCGTTGAAGCGCCCCACCTACCACCTGCCGATGCTGCCGGCCGGCGTCGAAGGCGGCGGACTGCGTCAACTCGCCGACATCCTCGGGAAGGCCGCATCATGACCACCGACTTGTCCATCGACCAGCTGATCGCCGACACCCGCATTCGTACGATCGTCTGCTGCGGATCCGGTGGCGTTGGCAAGACAACCACCTCTGCGGCGGTCGCCGTACGCGCCGCGGAGCAGGGTCGCGCGGTCGCGGTGTTGACGATCGACCCGGCCAAGCGCCTCGCGCAGGCGATCGGCTTGGAACATCTGGACAACCAGCCGCGCACGGTGCCGACGGTCGACACCTCAGCCGGCGGCAGCCTCGACGCGATGATGCTCGACATGAAGCGCACCTTCGACGAGGTTGTGATGCGTCACGCCGCGCCGGAGAAGGTGCAGCAGATCCTCGACAACCCCTTCTACCAAGCGGTCTCCAGTTCGTTCGCCGGAACGCAGGAATACATGGCGATGGAGCGGCTCGGCCAGCTGCTCACCGAACTCGACTCCGCCGGGAAACCGCGCTGGGACCTGATCGTTGTAGACACTCCCCCGTCGCGCTCTGCCCTGGACTTCCTGGACGCACCGCAGCGATTGGGCACCTTCTTGGACGGCCGCTTCATCCGGTTGATGACGGCGCCCGCGCGCGCCGGGGGCCGCGCTTATCTGAAGGTGGTGAGCGCTGGTGTCTCGTCCGTGATGGGTGTGATGTCCAAGGTGCTCGGCGCTCAGTTCCTCTCCGACGCCCAAACCTTCGTGGCCGCGCTGGAGACCATGTTCGGTGGGTTCCGCGAGCGGGCCGACCAGACGTACGCGCTGTTGAAGGACCCCTCGACTGCGTTCGTCGTGGTGGCAACCCCCGAGCGCGACGCGTTGCGCGAGGCCGCGTTCTTCGTGGACCGGCTGGAGACGGACTCGATGCCGCTGGCCGGGGTCGTGGTCAACCGCGTACAGATGACCTACGTGCCCTCGGTCACCGCGCCCCGCGCCCAGGCCGCCGCCACCCAGCTCGACGATGTCGCGCAGCGACCCAAGGGGTGGGAGCCGGCCGACACCGCTTCGCTGTTGCGCTGGCATGCCTGGATCACCGAGCTCGGCATTCGACACGCTGAAGCGATCGCGCGGTTCACGGTTCGCCACCCGCAGGTGCCGATCGTGCAGGTCTCCGCTGCCGGCCACGACGTGAACGACATCGACGAGTTGCGATCGATCGGCGCCGAACTCAGCGGCGTCTGACTGTTCGGATATGACAAGAGCCACCCCGCGGGGTGGCTCTTGTCATGGTGTTTCGGGGTCAGCCGACCCCGTCGTTTCGGGCCGTTCGGAACAACTGCTCCCAAGACCGTACGTCGGGGCGACGACGCAGGAGCGCACGGCGCTCGCGTTCGGTCATGCCACCCCACACGCCGTACTCGGTGCGGTTGTCGAGTGCATCGGCGAGACATTCGGCGACTACGGGGCACTTCTGGCAGACAACCTTGGCGGTCTGCTGAGCGGCACCTTTGGCAAACAGGTCGTCAGGTCTGCCAGTTCGACATTCTGCGCGACTCACCCAGTTCTCGTTCCAGGTGGCATGGTCCGGAAGGACAGCAGTCATCAATTCCTCCTTGGGATGACAGTGTCAAACGGCCGAGCCCCCGGAATCTGCGCCTTTGCCCCCGGCTGATTCCCGAACGATCGTTCGACATTTGCGATACTAGCGAGTACTCGGGCGGCTGAGAAGACCCCAATTCTTCACCTCCTCGCCACCTGTCTCCCCATGCCGCGAGACGGCCCGTGCGCGTCGAGCGGGGGAGCCTGACAGTCCGCCGCGTTACCCTGACCCACATGCGCAAGTCCTCCAGCCTCGCGAAGGTGATGTCGCTGCTTGGCGGCTTCATCGCCGTTGCCATGACGATGGGCCTCCTGCTCGCCGGCCTCGCTCTTCCCGCCGTCGGTGTGGCGGGCCAGGCGACCAACAGCAGCATCAAGATGTTCAACCAGATTCCTGGCAACTTCGAGATGAACCCGTTGGCCCAGCAGTCGAAAATCCTGGCCAGCGACGGGTCGGTGATCGGCACTCCTTATAACCAGAACCGGATCGTGGTGCCGCTGAACCAGATCGCGCCGATCATGCGCATTGCGCAGGTCTCGATCGAGGACGAGCGTTTCTACGAGCATGGCGGTGTCGACCCCCGCGGTCTGCTGCGCGCGATCAGCTCCAACGTGATGAGCGGTGGAACCCAGGGCGCCTCAACGTTGACCCAGCAATACGTCAAGGTCGCGATGCAGAACCAGGCGTTGAACTCGGGCAATCAGTCGGCTGCTGCCGAGGCTGTCTCGCGCTCGGGTATGCAGGGCTACGTCCGCAAGCTGCAGCAGCTGAAGTATTCGGTCACCCTGGAGCAGCACTACTCCAAGGACCAGATCCTCGACGGCTACCTCAACTTGGTCTACTTCGGCGACCAGCAATACGGCATCGAGGCTGCCGCTCGCCACTATTTCGGCAAGCACGCCTCGCAGCTGAACCTGCAGGAGTCGGCGCTCTTGGCCGGGGTCGTCAACGCCCCCGGTGTGACCGACCCGATCAACAACCCCGACGCGGCCGTCAAGCGCCGCAACGTGGTGCTTTACAAGATGCATCAGCAGGGCAAGATCACCAATGCCGAATACACCGCAGCGGCCGGCAGCAAGCTGCAGCTGAAGGTGACCTCGGTGAGCAACAGTTGCGCTACCTCGCGTTACCCCTACTTCTGTTACTACGTGAACGACTGGCTGATGTCGCAGCCCGCGCTCGGCAAGACGCGCAAGGAGCGTGAGGGCAAGCTGAAGAGCGGTGGCCTGACGATCCAGACCTCGTTCGACCCGCGGCTTGCGTCGATCATCGACAAGGAGATCAAGGCCAAGGTGCCGGTCGGGAACTCCGCCGACGTGCAGTCCGCTGGCGTCATCATTCAACCCGGAACCGGATTGGTGCTCGCCTCTGGCCAGAACACCACGTTCTCGGCGGTCGGTGGAACTGGCAAGTCGGCGTTCGACTACACCACCGGCAGCAGCGGCAACAACGGTTTTGCCTATGGCTCCACGGCCAAGGCTTTCGCCGTGGTCGCCGCCTTCGAGAGCGGCATGAAGCTCGACAGCAAGATCACCCTGCCGAAGATGCAGCGCAAACCCGACGGCACCCAGTACTACGTCTACAGCCATAACGAGTTCCCCGGCGATTGCGGGCTCGGCAGGAGCGAGAAGTGGTCGGTGAACAACGACTTCCCGGTGGCGGCCGACCCGATGCCGCTCAACCAGGCAGCCGCTGAGTCGGTCAACACCGCGTTCGGTTCGCTGGTCTCCCAGGTGGGAGCCTGCAAGGTGCGTGACATCGCGACCAAGTTCGGCCTGCAGAACGGCTCCGGCCGGCCGATCGGCAAGACCCCGTCCGACATCACGCTCGGCACCTCCGACGTCACCCCGATGTCGCTGGCCAACGCCTACGCGACCCTGGCCGCGCAGGGCAAATACTGCGAGCCTCGTCCGGTCAAGTCGATCAAGGACTCCTCCGGCAAGGCACTCGATCTGAAGCTGCCGGCCTGCAAGCAGGTCGTCACCAAGGACGTCGCCAACGCCACCACCAAGGTGCTCGAGTCGGTCCTCGGCCCCGACCCGTTGGCCACCGCCAAGAACGCTGTTCTGGCTGACGGCCGCCCGGCCGCCGGCAAGACCGGAACCATCACCGGCGCGATCCAGACCTGGTTCGTGGGCTACACCCCGCAGCTGGCTGCCGCCATCTGGGTTGGTCACGTCAACTCGCAGAAGCCGCTGAAGGACGTCACTCTCGGCAAAACGTCCTATAAGGGCTACATCTTCGGTGGCACCCTCGCGGCGCCAATCTGGAAGTCCGTCATGGACCAGGCGCTGAAGGGTCAACCGAAGCTGAACTTCCCAGCCCCCTCCAGCGCCCTCACCCAGGGCGAGCAGGTCACGGTGCCTAACGTCACCGGTCAGAGCCAGGGGAACGCAAAGTCGCTGCTGGAGTCCGCCGGCTTCACCGTCTCGATGGGCGCGCCCCAGCCGTCGAGGATGTACCGCGGTCTGGTGGCGTTCACCAACCCCACCGCGGGTTCGAGCGCGACCAAGGGGTCGGCGGTCATCATCTACCCGAGCACCGGCAGTGCAGCCGCCACCACCACTCAGCCTCCAGCGACAACTCAAGCAGGCCCAACCGGCTGACCCGCCTCGCCGGTCGAGGCTTGGTCAGCTCAGCGCACGCTTCACCGCGGCGGCAACCTTGCCACCATCGGCCCGACCGTTGGTTTTCGGCTGCAGCACCTTCATCACCGAACCCATGCCGCTCATGTTCGTCGCGCCGGACTCAGCGATGGCATCGGCGATCATCTGGTCGAGCTCGACATCGGTCAGCTGGGCCGGCAGGTAGGTCTCCAGCACGGCCAACTCGGCGAGCTCCCGCTCGGCGAGTTCACTGCGGCCGGCACCCTCGTACGCCTCCGCCGCCTCGCGGCGCTTCTTGGCTTCCTTGGTGATCACCGCGAGTTCCTCGGTCGCCGAGAGCTCCTTGGCGGTGTCGCCGGCCACCTCCGCGTTGGTGATCGCTGCCAGGGCCATGCGCAGGGTGCCCGAGCGCAACTGGTTGCGGTCCTTCATCGACTGCTTGAGGTCGGCCTGGAGTGTGTCCTTGAGGGTCATGCGCCCAGTCTCCCACCTTGCCGTGACCGGACTCGCCTGGTTTTGTCCCGCCGCGCTCCCCTGCGACGATGGCGGGATGCATCCAGTCACTGCCAGCGCGTTGTCCCTCGTGGGTGCCGGCGCATCTGCGCTGGCGTGGTCGACCGTGATCGAACGCAACTGGTATGCGTTGCGCCACGTGGAGGTGCCGGTCCTGCCCACAGGGGCAGACCCTGTACGAATGCTGCAAGTCAGTGACCTGCACCTGGTGCCGCGGCAGCAGCGGCGGATCGACTGGGTGAAGGGGCTCGCCGACCTGAACCCCGACTTCGTCATCAACACCGGCGACAACTGTTCCGACCCGGATGCTGTGCCTGCGGTGCTCGACACGATGGGGCCGCTCCTGCAGTTCCGCGGCGCTTTCGTGCTCGGGTCGAACGACTACTTCGCCCCCGCGCCGCGCAACCCGCTCCGCTACTTCAATCCCGACCACCGCAAGGCTCACGACCTGCAGCAGCCGTCGCTGCCGTGGCAGGAGATGGTGGCGGGGTTCGAGGCCGGCGGCTGGGCGAACGTGATGCACCGCCGCGTACGAATGGCCGTCGGTGGTCTCGACGTCGAACTGGTGGGCGTGGACGACCCGCACCTGAAATACGACCGCTACGACACTGTGTCGGCTCCGGCGGCACAGGATGCGGACCTGACCATTGGCGTCACCCACGCGCCATACCTGCGAGTGCTCGACGCGATGACTGCGGACGGTGCGGATCTGATCGTTGCTGGACACACCCACGGCGGCCAGGTCTGCGTTCCCGGTTATGGCGCACTCGTCACCAACTGCGACCTCGGGACTGACCGGGTGAAGGGTTTGTCGCGGTGGTGGCCCGGCTGCGACAACGCGCCCTCCTCGGCGGCCCCGTCGGATGCCGCGTACCTGCATGTCTCAGCCGGGTTGGGCCACAACAAGTACACGCCGATTCGCTTCGCTTGCCGCCCGGAGGCGACGCTGATGACCCTCACCCCGCGCGGCTGAACCCGATTGGGAGTTTCGGCTCGTGCAGGGTAAAGTCTGACCTCGCTGCGTGCCGTATCGCCACAAGCGAGAACGTACGCAGGCCACGGGGTGTGGCGCAGCTTGGTAGCGCGCGTCGTTCGGGACGACGAGGCCGCAGGTTCAAATCCTGTCACCCCGACCAAATGGAAACGGCCCTGATCTGCGGATCAGGGCCGTTCCACGTTTCTCCGTTGGAAAGGCGCAGACAGTGCTTCTGCTGCCTAGAGTTCGTTCGTGGATGACGAAACCCGCGATCACACCGCCCTGGATGACCATGCGCGGTCGGTCTACTTGCAAGAGATTATCCAGCAGGCGTCTGCCGGCGTACTGGCCGCTCAAGCGACGTTCCATTCGGCACTGGGATCGCAATCGGCCGGCGCCCTCTTCCACAACGCTCGAGGGGTTGCTAACGCATCCGCGATGGTGTCCAAGCTGTTGTGGCCGTCGTCGCCGAGGCGTGGCGAGGGCGAGGATGCCGCGCAGTTCCAGAGGCGAAAAGCCCTAGCACAAGTTCGCGGCCCCGAATTGCGCGAGTTGCTGGAAGTAGCCGAGGACAGCCCGCTGCAGAACCGGCGGGTGCGCGATGCGGTCGAGCACTTCGACGAGCGATTGGACAGGAGGCTGAGCTCTCCCGACCGCAACATCATGCGGGACTCCGTCGGTCCACCAAACATGATCCACTTCGCCGAGGCGACCGAGCCCTTCTACTTAAATCATTACGATCCCGCCTCCACCATCTTCACCATCCTCGGCGACGAGGTGAATCTCCACGAGATGCACGCCCACCTGTCCCGACTTCTCGAGGCTGCCATGGGTGCGATGCAGGACATCGAACATCGTCGCTACTCCTTTCCTACGGAGGGACCTCGAGGCAGTCGATTCGCAGATTCGGGCACGACTCCGAAGTAACCTGCAGGCACCATGAATTCGCCACAGGGGGACGACGCTCGGCTTGCCGCCGAAGCGCGTGCGCGGGTGTTGATCGACCGTCAGCTGTCTGATGCCGGCTGGGTCGTCCAGGACAAGATGGCGCTGAATCTTTTCGCCGCGCAGGGTGTTGCGTGCCGCGAGGTGACGATGAAGTCTGGTCATGGCCGGGCCGACTACCTGCTGTACGTCGATCAGCGCGTCGTCGGTGTCATCGAGGCCAAGCCGCAGGGCACGACGCTCAGCGGCGTCGAGTGGCAGTCGGCGATGTACGCCGAGGGCCTGCCGGCCGACGTACGGCTCAAGGCGCTGACGCGGGACGGTCGTCTGCCGTTCGTGTTCGAGGCCAGCGGCACCGAAAAGCACTTCACGAACGGGTACGACCCGGACGCGAGATCGCGGCAGGTGTTCGCGTTCCCACAGCCGACGACACTGGCGCGGATCATCCGCGACGCGGAAGCCGACGAGACCGCGCCGACCTGGCGAGCCAAGGTGCGCCACCTGCCCGAGCTCGACACGTCCGCGTTGCGGCCGGCGCAGATCACCGCGATCAACGGAGTCGAGCAGTCACTCGCAGCGCAACACTTCGACCGATCGCTGGTGCAGATGGCGACCGGTGCGGGTAAGACGTACACCGCGGTCACGCTCGCGTACCGGCTGCTGAAGTTCGGCGGATTCAAACGCATCCTGTTCCTCGTCGACCGCAACAACCTCGCCGACCAGACGATCGCGGAGTTCCAGAACTACCGCACGCCCGGCGACGGCCGCCGCTTCACCGCGATCTACAACGTCGACAAGCTCACCCGCGCGGGGATGCTCGACAGCAGCAACGTCGTCGTCTCCACCATCCAGCGCGTCTACAAAGGCCTGCAGGGCGAGGAAGTCACGCCCGATGACGATCCCGGCCTGGACGACTTCGTGCCCGACTCCCCCGTCACCGTCGCCTACAGCGCACAGTTGCCGCCGGAGACGTTCGACCTGGTCGTTGTCGACGAGGCGCACCGGTCGATCTACGGCGTGTGGCGCGGCGTGCTGGAGTACTTCGACGCGCACGTCGTCGGCCTGACCGCGACACCGGGCAAACAGACCTTCGCGTTCTTCCGCCAGAACCTCGTCTCGGAATACACCTATCCACAATCGGTCGCCGACCGAGTGAATGTCGACTTCGACGTGTACCGAATCCGTACGGAGATCTCCGAGCGCGGCGGCCTGATTCAGGCGACCACCGTCGTGCCGAAGGTCGACAGGCGCACCCGAAAGCAGCGGCTCGAGGCCTTGGAAGAGGACCTCGAATACACGCACAAGCAGCTCGACCGGGCGGTCACCGCCAAGTCGCAGATCCGCCTCGTGCTGGAGACGTTCCGCGATCGCCTGTTCACTGAGATCTTCCCCGGCCGCTCGACCGTGCCGAAGACGCTGATCTTCGCCAAGGACGACGCGCACGCCGAGGAGATCGTCACCACGGTGCGCGAGGTCTTCGGCAAGGGCAATGACTTTGCCGCCAAGATCACCTACAACGCCAAGGACCCGAAAGGTCAGTTGCAGGCGTTCCGCACCTCGCCGAGTCTGCGCATCGCCGTCACCGTCGACATGATCGCCACCGGCACCGACGTGAAGCCGCTGGAGTGCGTGTTCTTCATGCGTGACGTGCGGTCGGCGCAGTACTTCGAGCAGATGAAGGGCCGCGGCGCCCGCACCATCGCGCCAGCCGATTTCCAGTCGGTCACCCCGGACGCGTCCGGCAAGACCCGGTTCGTCATCGTTGACGCGGTCGGCGTGACGGAGCACGACTTCGTCGACCCTCCGCTGAACCGCGAGAAGGGCGTCTCGCTCAAGAAGCTCCTCGACAAGGCGGCCACGCTCTCCCTGACCGAAGCTGAAACCGCCACTCTCGCTTCACGATTGGCCAAGCTCGAGCTCGACCTCACCCCAGCCGAACGCGAGGAGCTCGACGAGGTCGCCGGCGTGCCCGTACGTGACATCGTGCGTGGACTCGTCGACGCGGTCGATCCCGATACCCAGGCGAATGCTGCCGCCGGACAAGCAGATCCGGAGGCCGCGATCCAACGCCTACTCGACGATGCGACGCGACCGATTGCCGCCAACCCCGACCTGCGAGCTCGCATCCTCGAACTGCGCGCCACCCACGACCGCGTCATCGACGAGGTCAACGCCGACACGCTCATCGACGCCGGTGGCGTTGTCGACACCAGCCGCGCCCGATCGGTCGTCGAATCCTGGCGCGCGTACCTCGACGAGCACCGCGACGAGATCACCGCCATCCAGCTGCTCGGCGAAGCCCGAGCACGCCGGATCAACTTCGCCGACATCCAGGAGCTCGCCGACCGGATCAGCCGGCCACCGCACAACTGGACAACCGACATCATCTGGACCGCGTACGAAACGCTGTACGTCGACCGTGTCCGCCACAGCGACCGACACACCCTCACCGACCTGGTGTCACTGCTGCGCTATACCGTCGGCGTCGACGACGAGCTCGTCCCGTACGCCGACCGAGTACGGGAGCGGTACGCCGCGTGGCTCGCCCAACAAGATCACGCGGGCGTGAACTTCACTGAGACACAAAGGTGGTGGCTGGACCGGATGATCGAAGTGATCGCGAACTCCGCCGGCATCACCGCCGAGGATCTCGACGAGGCGCCCTTCACCGAGCGCGGTGGTGTAGACGGGGCTTTGCGGGACCTTGGCGACCAAGCAGCCGATCTCCTAGAGAATCTGAACGCGGAGCTCACGGCGTGAGCGCGCTGCCCAACGGCTGGCGAGCGGTCACGCCTCACCAGATCTCTGGTGCAGACAAGACCCGACTCGTCATTGGACCGTTCGGTAGCAACCTCAAGACGACTGATTACAGGACCAGCGGAGTTCCACTCGTCTTCGTGCGAGATATCCGCGCACGGGACTTCAAGAACGTTCGCGCATTTGTCGAGCCGGAGAAAGCGCAAGAGCTGGCTGCCCACCTTGTCCGGCCCGGGGACGTTCTCATCACCAAGATGGGCGAGCCGCCAGGGGACTCGACGGTCTACTCAGGCGCCGGGCCTGCTGTGATTACCGCAGACTGTATTCGCCTGCGGCCGACTGACGACTTCAACGCGAAATTCGTTGCGTATGCCATTCAAGCGCCAGCCATCAAGCAGCAGATCGAACGCATCACAAGCGGAGTTGCGCAGCGCAAGGTCAGCCTGGCTCGCTTCAGGTCAGGCTTGAGCATCCCGACTCCGCACCTACGTGAGCAGCTGCGGATCGTCGAAATCCTCGAAGACCACCTCTCCCGCCTCGACGCAGCAGCGGAGTATGTGTCCGCTGCGCACCACCGGATCAACTCCCTCCGACGCTCTCAGCTGGACGGGCTGTTTGGAGGAGTGGGGCCTCGTGTCCCGATCAGACACCTCGTGAACCGAATCGAGTCTGGCAGGTCCTTGGGCGGGTCAGCAGCTCCCGCAACTGAGGACGAATGGGGAATCATCAAGGTTTCGGCGATGACCTGGGGGCGCTTCAGACCGGACGAAAACAAGGCGATCCCCGCTGACCAGGCCAATCCGAAGTACGAGATCCACAAGGGCGACCTCCTTGTCAGTCGCGCCAACACGGCTGACTACGTCGGTGCGAGCGTTCTGGTCGGTGACGCTGTCCCGCCGAAGCTTCTCCTGAGTGACAAGAGCCTGAGACTCGTCCCCATGGCTGACGTTGACGTTGCATGGCTCTGGAGGACTTTGCAAAGTCCGTCGGTCCGAGAGCAGATCTCCCGCCTGGCCACCGGCACCAAGGACTCGATGCGCAACATCTCACAGACGTCATTGCTCAGTGTCGAGGTGCCAGAGGCATCGCCCGAAGCTCAGCGCCGCGCAGTGGTCGAATACGACGCTCTCGAGGAGAAGTCAATGCAGCTCGAGTCGGAAGCCGATCGCCTGGCCGCGCGGCAGAACTCGCTGCGGCGCGCAATTCTCGCAGCGGCGTTCAGCGGCAAACTCACTGGCCACCGCTCCGACGACGAGGTCGTCGAGGAACTGGCGGGGGCTCTGGCGTGAACGGCAAGCAGGTAAAGCTGTTCCTCGTCGACGGCACCCCGGGCGGGCTGACGACGGCCGAGATCACCAACTGGACCGGCCACGTCTTGTCCGCCCGGCGCTCCGACCTGGCCGACCTGCTCCGCCGCGAGGAAGCCGAGCGCACCGGCGTCTACCTCCTGCTCGGCGAGGACGAGAGCGCTGTCGGCGACACCCGCTGCTATGTCGGTGAGGCCGACGTTGTTGCCACCCGGCTGCGAAGCCACGCCAAGGAGAAGGATTTCTGGAACCAGGTCATCGTCATCACCTCCAAAGACACCAACCTGACGAAGTCGCACGGCAGGTATTTGGAGTCGCGGCTGATTGAGCTCGCCACCCAGGCCGGACGAGTCACCCTTGAGAACGGCACTGCCCCTCCGACACCTCGCCTACCGGAGGCGGACGCGTCCGACATGGAGTACTTCCTCGGTCAGCTCCAGATCGTCCTGCCCGTGTTGGGAGTGAACGCGATCCGGGCTCGCTCAGCGCGAACCGACGCTGCTCAGTCAGCACCGAGCGAGTCGCCCGTCTTCACCCTGCGGAATGCTCGCCAGGGCGTTGATGCATCAGCCCAGCAGGTCGACGGCGAGTTCATCATGTTGAGCGGCTCCGTCGTCGTACCCGAGTGGCACGGGGTCGGCAAGGCAGCCAGCACTCAGAAGGCGTACGCCAGTTACCGCGCGCAGCACGAGAGCCTGCTGGCCGACGGATCGATCGTTGTCGAGAAAGGACTCGGTCGGGTGACGCGAGACATCATCTTCTCCTCGCCGTCGACGGCCGGCGCCATCGCCGTGGGACGCTCCTGCAACGGGCGCGTCGAGTGGGTTTCATCCGAGGGATCGTTCGGTGCGTGGGAAGCTCGAGGCGTCGAGTGATCACGCCGGCGCGAACAGAGGACAGGAGAACTCGATGACGGACGAACTCGTGTTCAAGGTGCAAGGCACGACCGCCGCGCCTGCGCGAGAGACTTCGCTTGCCGCCGCCGGACTGCGCGAGCGTGGCCATCTGCAGGAGTGGGTGATCGCAAATCCGGAGATCCTCGGCCCGGACGTCCTGATCGTGACCAGCGAATTCGATCGGTGGATGTCGAAGGATGGCCGTGAAGCCGACCGGCTCGACATCCTCGGGCTGGGATCGGACGGACGCCTCGTCGTCGCAGAACTGAAGCGAGACCGAGCCCCCGATTACGTGACCACCCAGGCAATCAACTACGCGGCCCGGGCGTCACGGTTCTCGCTCGAGGACCTCGCGGATGCATACCTGGCATTCGTACGGAAGACCGACGACGCACCGTCGACGGCCGAGGAGGCTCTCGCTGCGCTGACTACCCATGCGCCCGAACTCTCCACCGAGACACTCCGAAACCCGCGCATCACGCTTGTCGCTGGCGAGTTTCCCGCCGCCGTCACCTCTGCTGCAGTCTGGCTCACCGAGCAGGGGGTCGACATGATGCTCATCCAGGTGCGCGCTTATGAGTGGGGCCAAGGTCACGCCATCACCGTGTCGAGACTGTGGCCGGTCGCCGACGTCGAAGACTACGTCGTCGCCCCGGCCCGGCGAGAGCGGACAACGGCAAAGTCGGCGAACACACTCCCGGCTACGCCCTGGAGCGAAGCGGACCTCAGGCAGTTGGCGAGCCTCGGAGTGAGCGAAACCGTTCTCGCGACACTAGACATGTGTGCGCGTGCTCCCGAGCAGTGGATCGGCGGTCTCCGTGTCATGGCGTCCACCGGCCGGGCTGTACCCCAACATCGCGGAGACTACGGCGGCTTCTCGATCGTCGTCCGTCGCAAATTCGATCGGAGCAACCCGCCCTACGACACCTGGTACGGCGAGGAGAACGGCGAGCCGCCGCAGTCGTACTACCGGCTCGACGCTATCTCCGCCGAGCAGTGGCGTGCCATACGCGATCTCGAGCTCGACGCCGTCCCAACAGCGAGCAACACCGACTGACGAGCGAGACCCGGGCGATTTTGCTTCGGGTGAGACCACTCGAAAGCGCCTGTTCGTTTTGTTCGTTTTGATCTACCATCGGGAACATGCCGACTCCAACGAAGACCGCCGCGCGGCACACCGAGACCTACCTCCCGTCGTCGGAAGACGAGGCGTCTGCAGCGTCCTTGGCCAAGTTCCTGCAGGTGGGGGATGGCGGGCTCGCCGCACTCATCGCGCCGGACGGCACAACGCTCGTATTGTCGGCGCAAGTCCACCGCGTCCTGGTGCAGGTCGCGGACGCAATGGCTCACGGGATGGGGGTCACCGTCGCACCCCACAACGCGATGCTCACCACCCAGGAAGCTGCCGACTTCCTTGGCATCTCGCGGCCGACCCTTGTGCGCATCATCGATCGCGGCGACCTGGAAGCCGTGAAGCCTGGCCGGCACCGTTACGTCGCTCTCCAGGATCTGATCGCTTATCAAGAGCGTGTTGCCGTACAACGGCGCAAGAGTCTTGACGAGATGGCACGGGATGCGGAGAGCGCCGGCCTGTATGACCTTCTCGATGGACAGCCGCCGCTGAAGCGCCACTGAGTAATGACATTCGAGGTCCTGCTCGACACCTGTGTCCTCTACCCACCGACGCTGTGCGACACACTGCTGCGGATTGCTGAGAACGGTGCGTTCGAACCGCGCTGGTCGGCTGATGTTCTGGTCGAGCTGGAGCGCAACCTGTCCCCGCTCCCGTCCGTTGGTGTCAAAGGCGCGCAGGCCCGGATCCGTGCCATGACCGACGCGTTCCCGAACGCGACCGTCACGGCGTACGAGCAGTTGCTTGACGACATGCCCGGCCATCCCGACGACGCGCATGTCATGGCCGCCGCCGTAGTGTCGCGCTCTCAGGTCATCGTCACGGCGAATCTCAAAGACTTCCCGGCGGTCGAGCTCGCGCGGTGGGGCCTGTCCGTGTCCCACCCTGATGACTTCCTGCTCGACCAACTCGATTTGCACCCGCACGAAACCCTTCTTGCCCTGAGAAATCAGTCGCGCGAATCGTCCCGGCCAGCACAGTCGCTGCCCCAATTACTGGACTCGCTGCGTCGCACCGGTGTCCCCCGGTTCGCTGCGGCGGTCGCTCGCATACGAAGCCAAGGAGTTCACAATGACTGACTCACGCCGCCTGGTCGACAAGCTCTGGTCGTACTGCGACGTGCTCCGCGATGACGGAGTCGGAGTTATCGAGTACACCGAGCAGCTGACGTACCTGCTGTTCCTCAAGATGGCCCACGAACGCGCGACCCGGAAGCTTCGGCCTGAGCAGATCGTGCCCGAGGAGTACTCATGGCAGAAGCTGCTCGACGCCCAAGGTGACCAGCTCGAGAACGAGTACACCCGCATCCTCGTCGGCCTCGCCCGCGAGGACGGCGTCATCGGCACGATCTTCCGCAAGGCGCAGAACCGCATCCAAGACCCGGCCAAGCTGCGCCGGCTCATCGTCGACCTCATCGACAAGGAGAACTGGTCCCAGTCAGGCACCGACATCAAGGGCGACGCGTACGAGGAACTGCTGTCCAAGGGCGCGTCCGACAAGGGATCCGGAGCTGGTCAGTACTTCACCCCGCGGGCGCTCATCCAGGCGATCGTCGACGTCATCCGCCCCACGGTCGCCGACACGGTCGTCGACCCGGCGTGCGGCACCGGCGGATTCCTCCTCGTAGCGCATGACCACGCGTCGCGCGGCGCCGAGTCGATGACGCCAACGCAGCGTGATCACCTGCGCGACGGCTTCGCCTCAGGCTACGAACTCGTCGACGGCACAGCGCGATTGGCCGCGATGAACCTGCTGCTGCACGGCATGGGCACCTCCAACGGTGACTCGCTGATCGAGGTGCGTGACTCCCTCATCGCCGATCCGGGCCGCCGCTGGTCGGTCGTGCTCTCCAACCCGCCGTTTGGTCGGAAGTCGTCGCTGACGATGGTCGGCGCCGACGGTCGCGAGGTTCGGGAAGACCGCGAGATCGAGCGGCAGGACTTCGTTGCGACCACGAGCAACAAGCAGCTCAACTTCGTCCAGCACATCGCCACGATCCTGGACACCAACGGACGCGCCGCGGTCGTGCTGCCCGACAACGTGCTCTTCGAAGGTGGAGCTGGTGAGGTCATCCGGCGCAAGCTGCTGACCGACTTCAACCTGCACACGATGCTGCGCCTGCCGACCGGGATCTTCTATGCCCAGGGCGTGAAGGCGAACGTGCTGTTCTTCGACAAGAAAGTCGCCCGCCCCGGCCAGCCGTGGACCGAGCGACTGTGGGTCTACGACCTGCGCATCAACAAGCACTTCACGCTGAAGCAGAGTCCGCTGCGCCGGTCCGACCTGGATGAGTTCGTTGCGGCGTACACGGCGACCGAGCGTGTCGAGTCCGAGCGCTGGAAACCGTTCACGTACGACGAGATCGTCGCCCGCGACAAGGCGAACCTCGACATCACCTGGCTCAAGGACGACTCCCTCGAGGACCTCGACAACCTGCCCTCCCCCGACGTCATCGCCCGCGAAATCGTCGAAGACCTCACCGCCGCTCTCGCCGAGTTCGAAGCACTGGCAACGGCTTTGGAAGAACAACTGCGCAGCTAACGGTCCTTGCCCGCGGCGAGCTCGCGTATCCAATCGGGCACGGGCTGCCCGCTCTTGGCGCTGGCCGCGATGTATACGCGCGCCGCGGCGACCTTGTTCGCATGAGAGACGGGGGCGCGGGTTCGCAGAGGCGCCGGACGTGATTTCGAGCGGTCAGCCATGGATCCTCCCGGCAGTCGATGTCCTCTCCATGATCTTTGTTGCCCGGCGTGACCGCCAGGGGCACGACCTGACCTTCGGGGAGGTATGACTACCTCTACGAAAAGCCGCCGTCAGTCTGATGGTCCCCGTTCCAACCGTGTAGCTTTGCGTTCCGCTCGTCTCTGCTTCCCGCAGAAGTACTAATCAACAAAGGCCAGAAACACCGAATTTCGGACAGTCCAGCCCGGCGGCCTCGGCCAGCTGCACCTCGGGCACGGTGCCGATGCCCACGACGATGTGGTCGGGATGGAACGTGTCGCCGTCCGCAGTGGTGACGGTGGCTTGTCCGCCGTTGTGACCGATCGAGGTGATCGTGTGCCGAGGCGCAGGTCGACCCCGTTGTCGCAGTGCAGCCCGATGAACGCAGGCGCGATGTGCTCGCCGAGCGCCGCCGAGGCGGTCGTCATCGACGACCACGACCGCTCGTGCAAGGTCGACTCCACCCTGCCCCTCGCCTGAGCCCGGGTCGCTTCCGCGAACCGGGGGCGACGCAGACCGCCCGTCCACAACGTGCGCACGCCACTGCTTGGTCGGCCGGCTGACGACTCACCACCGCGAGTGATGAGATGTGCGCATGGCAGCATCAATCAGCACCCGACCGGCGTCCGAGGACGACTTCGAGTGGATCATCGACCTGATCGACCGCAACCGCGCCGAGAACCTCAGCGAACACCAGCGGGCGGACGGCTTCGTGCAGGGCGAATGGACCGTCGAGGGCCTGCGAAAGATCGTCCGTGGCACAGGGATGTACATCGCCGAGGTCGAGGGCACGCGCGCCGGCGTCGCGCTGAGCACCCCACCTGGCGCGGCAACCCGCGGACCGGCTGGGCGCACCAATGAGTTGGCGGCGCAGCACTTCGGCGACTCCAGCTACTTCCTTTACGGACCCGTTGTCGTTGACGCCGATTTCCGGGGCCGCGGAGTGTTGCGGCATTTGGTCGACCGCCTGCTCGGCGAGGCGGCCGATCGCTACCGGGTCGCTGTGGCGTTCGTCGAGGAGGCGAACACGAACTCCCTGACCGTTCATCAGCACCTGGGCTGGCACCCCTTCGAGACCTTCGAATTCGCCGACCGCAGGTTCGTCGCACTCGCGCAGCACCTCTAGGGGCGGGCTGTCGCCGGTCGGTCGAGCAGCTCGACATATTCATCAACCAATTTGATCAATCTGGTTTATGGGCGTAGCCTCGACTCATGCGCACCGAGCAACTGGCAAGTGAGCTTCGGGCGGCCAGTCAACGACTCGTCCGGCGACTCGCCGCCAACACCAGGGCCGACGGGCTGAGCCCCACCCAACTGGGCATGCTCGCCCAACTCGACCTGCAGGGCGAGCTCACCGGCGCCGACCTCGCGCGCCGCGAGGCCATCAGCCCGCAGGCCAGCAACGTCGCCACCACCGATCTGCTGCGTCGCGGACTGCTGGGTCGGCGTCAGGACGACAGCGACCGACGCAGGCAGTTGCTGTCGTTGACCGACGAAGGCCGCAGGCTCATCCACACGGTGCGCGACGACAAGAACACCTGGCTGGGCCGCCGGCTGGAGGCCGACTTCACCGCCGAGGAACGTCGAACCCTCGAACAAGCGGTGCACCTGATGCATCGCCTCACCGGCACCCCCTGACGGGCCTACGTCCGAATGCCCGACGGTCACCGCGCGTGGCCGACCCACCTACCCCGGGAGAACCGCCATGACCACGACCCCCACCGACCTCGACCCGATGACCGCTCTGCTCGTGGTCGACGTGCAGAAGGGCATCCTGCGGATGCCCCCGCCGCAGCTGGCCACATCGCTCGTGGAGACCACCGCCCGCCTCGCCGACGCGTTCCACGCAGCGGATCTCCCCGTCGTCTGGGTACACGCCACCGGCTTGCCCCGAGGACGCGTCGCGAACCCGATTCCCGAGGGTGATGAGCTACCTGCCGACTTCAGCGAGCTCGATGACCGCCT
Organism: Calidifontibacter terrae; assembly: GCF_054778835.1. NCBI lineage: Bacteria > Bacillati > Actinomycetota > Actinomycetes > Micrococcales > Dermacoccaceae > Calidifontibacter > Calidifontibacter terrae. Next base: position 290,960 of record NZ_BAAGZF010000007.1, on the reverse strand, counting down.
TCCCGCCCACGACGGCGACCACCACGTGACCAAGGCCCGCACCTGGAGCGCCTTCCCCGGCACCGACCTGGCCGACCACCTGCGCGCCGCCGGCGTCACCCAGGTCGTCATCTGCGGCATCGCCACCGGCGCAGGCGTCGAGTCGACCGCCCGCAGCGCCTACGACGAGGGCTTCCACGTGACCGTGGTGTCAGATGCAGTGCTGGACGGCGACCCGGCACGCCACACCGCGAGCCTCGAGCGCGACCTGCCTGCGATCGGACACGTGGCAGCCACCGACGACATCCTCACCGCACTGAACGCCCGTTGATGCCCGCGTCGACAACGGTCGACCCCGGGCCCGGACGCGGCACATCCAGCACGGGCGGGCCCGGCGTAGGCACCGCCTTCATGAGCGCCCTGGTGCTGGCCAGCATCCTCAACCCGCTCAACACCTCGAGCCTGGCCACCGCGCTGGTCTCGATCGGCGCACACCTCGACGCCACCCCCGCCCAACTCGCCTCGCTCGTAGCGGTGGTCTACGTGACCTCCGCGGTGGCACAGCCGGTCATGGGGTCGCTGTCGGTGCGTTGGGGTGCCCGTCGCGTGCTGTTCGCGGGGCTCGTGCTGGTGGCGGCCGCCGGCGTTGTCGGCGGCCTGGCTCACGACATCACCGGACTGCTCGTCGCGCGAGCGCTGATCGGACTGGGCACGTCCTGCGCCGCGCCCGCGGCGCTGGTGATGCTGCGACGGCGAGCGGAGCTTTCCGGCATGACGGTGCCGACACGGCAGATCGCCACCCTCACCGCAGCCGGAAATGTGATGGCCGCCGCAGGCCTTCCCCTCGGAGGTCTTCTCGTCGAGACCTTCGGCTGGCGCTCGGTGTTCTGGGTCAACACTCCCCTGGCGCTCATCGCCCTGGGACTGGCCCTGGCAACGTTGACCGAAACCGACGATGCGCACGCTCGCGCCGGCGAAGCCCCGGCGCTCGACTGGTTCGGGGTGGCGTTGTTCACCACCGCCATCGTGACGCTCTCGGTATTCCTGGGCGATGTGCAACAGCCGCGCTGGACGTTGATCGCGATCGCCGTCGCTGCCTGCGCGGTGCTGATCCTGTGGGAGCGCCGCGTAGCCCGGCAGCAGATGGTGCCCTTCCTGGATGTCGACCTCATCGGCTCCTCACGTCCGATTCGCGGTGTTTACATCCGATCGTTCCTGTTGTCGACCGCGGTCTACTGCACGCTCTACGCGCTGGCCCAGTGGCTGGACAAGGTGCACGGGCTGTCCGCCCTCGAGGTCGGACTCGTGATGCTGCCGCAGTCGGCACTGGCAGCGATCGCCGCCGTCTGGGCGGGGCGCACCTCACGGGCCGGCAGGCTCGTGCACGCCTCGGGCCTGCTACTGGTGGGCGCCGCGATGACGGTCTTCGCAGCGAGCACCCTGCTCGGCGCCGCGGCTGTCACGGTCGCCGTGGTGACCACCGTCCTGACCGGGCTCGCCTTCGGACTCGGCATGGTGGGAAATCAGACCGCGCTGTACCTGGCCAGCACCGCCGAGCAGTTCGGCGTCGCGTCCGGCCTGATGCGCACCTCCTCCTACATCGGCGGCTTCGTCGCCACCGCGATCATGGGTGTCCTGTTCTCCGACGGCACCACGAACGCGGCCCTACGCGGCTTCTGTGTGGTGTTCCTGGCTGCGGGCGCCCTGACGGTGCTCAACGCACGCCGTTCGATGCCCCGCAGCCACCACGCCGATTCCGCGTCCGGTCTCAGCACGACATGAACCACAGCCACTGACCGTCTCCGAAACGACGGAAACCGAACATCTCGAAGGGAAGTCCACACATGACCACATTCGCCGTCACAGCAGCCACCGGCCATCTCGGCCGTGCCGCACTCGAGTCGTTGCTCGAACACCACGTCGTCGCGGGCGACGTGATCGCGCTCGTCCGCGACATCACCAAGGCCGCACCGCTCGCCGCACAAGGTGTCGCGGTACGCCACTTCGACTTCGACGAGCCGGCCGGCCACGCCGCCGCCCTTTCGGGAGTGGACCGGCTGCTGTTCGTCTCCGGGCCGGGCGTCGGCGACCGTGAAGGTCAGCACCGGAACGTGATCGCCGCCGCCGAACGAGCCGGTGTGCACCGACTGGTCTACACCAGCTTCATCGGCGCCCGATCGCACCCCGAGAACCCGCTGACCCCTGAGCACGAATACACCGAGAAACTGCTCGAACGGGCCGACGTCCCGCAGGTCGTCGTCCTTCGCAACGGCTATTACCACGAGAACGCGTTGGCCCAACTCGACCAGGTGCTCGACAGTGGCGTGCTGGTCGGTTCGAGCGGTTCGGCGCCGATCAGCGCCGCCGCCCGCGCAGACCTGGCGGAGGCCGCAGCCGTCGCCCTGCTCGACGACTCGGTTCAGCCCGGAGTGTACGAACTCGTCGGCCCCGACATGACCAAGGCCGACATGGCTGCTCAGATCTCTCACTCGCCGCGACTTCGTCGGTGACCACTCGTCGTTCTGGATAAGCCGCCGCTCCGCAGCGAGCCAGCCCTGCCCGAAGGGTCCAGTTACCCCCGCATGCCGTCTTCCTTGGTCAGGTCGATGAGCCTGCCCGAGATGCGGGTGGTGCGCAGCTTGTCCCAGACCTCGGGGGCCAGGTCGGCCGGCAGCTCGACGAGCGAGAAACCGGGTTGGATCGTGATGGCGCCGAAGTCGTTACGGCTCAGGCCGCCCTCGTTGGCGATGGCGCCGACAATCTGGCGCGGCTCCACTTTGTGCCGCTTGCCGACGTTGATCCGGTAGCTCGCAAACGCCACCTGGCCGGGCCGGGCCTGACGTTCGTGCTTGGCGCCACGCTCGACCCGATCGCCCCGGCTGGGCTTGGTTCTGGCGCCGCGGTCGGCCCGCTCGGCACGGACCGGTCGCTCGGTGCGCCGCGACTTCTCGGCGGCCGGGTCGAGCAGCAGCGGCTCGCTGCCCTGGGCAACCACGGCAAGAGCGGCGGCCACGTCGACCTCGGGCACATCGTGCTCGCGGACGTAGTGGGCCACGATCTCGCGGAAGCCCTCGATCCGGGCAGTCGCCTGCAGTGCCTCGGTGATCTGGTCGTCGAAGCGGGCCAAGCGCGTGGTGTTGACGTCCTCCACGCTGGGCCAGGTCATCTGGGTCAGCGGCTGGCGGGTGGCCTTTTCGATGTGCTTGAGCAGGTACCGCTCCCGCGGGGTGATGAACGAGATCGCGTCGCCGCTGCGGCCGGCCCGCCCGGTGCGGCCGATGCGGTGCACGTAGGACTCGGTGTCGGTCGGGATGTCGTAGTTCACCACGTGGCTGATCCGCTCCACGTCGAGGCCGCGGGCCGCCACGTCGGTCGCCACCAGGATGTCGAGAGCGCCGGACTTGAGCTGGTTAACGGTTCGCTCTCGGACGTTCTGGGCCACGTCACCGTTGATCGCCATCGCCGAGAATCCCCGGGCGCGCAGCTTCTCGGCCAGGGTCTCGGTTTCGTTCTTGGTTCGGACGAAGACGATCATTCCCTCAAAGTTCTCGACCTCGAGGATCCGGGTCAGAGCGTCAACCTTCTGCGGATAACTGACCGTGAGGTAGCGCTGGGTGATGTTGGCCGCCGTGGAGGTCTTGCCCTTGACCGTAATCTCAACAGGGTCCTTGAGATACTTCTTCGACAGCCGGCGGATCTGGGCTGGCATGGTGGCCGAGAAGAGCGCGACGTTCTTGTCGCTGGGGGTGTCAGCCAAGATTGTCTCGACGTCATCGGCGAAGCCCATCTTGAGCATTTCGTCGGCCTCGTCCAGGACCAGGAATCGCAGCTGAGTCAGGTCGAGAGTGCCCTTTTCAAGGTGGTCCATGATGCGGCCGGGGGTGCCGACGACCACATGGACTCCGCGGCGCAACGCGGAGAGCTGTACGCCGTACCCCTGACCGCCGTAGACGGGCAGGACCTTGACGCCCTTGAGGTGGGCGGCGTACTTCTCGAAGGCCTCGCACACCTGCAGCGCGAGCTCGCGCGTCGGCGCGAGCACGAGCGCCTGCGGCGCCTTCTGCGTCAGGTCCAAGCGGGACAGGATCGGTAGCGCGAACGCCGCCGTCTTGCCGGTGCCGGTCTGCGCGACGCCGACGACGTCACGGCCCTCGAGCAGCGGCGGGATGGTCGCGGCTTGCACCGCCGACGGGGTTTCGTAGCCCACGTCGCGTAGTACGGCCTGCACCTTCTCGGGCAACCCGAGCTCGGCGAAGGTCGGCATCTCGCGTTCAGCCGTGGCCTCGTTCGCTATATCACTCACCTGTCAACGGTAGTGGGTGAGAACACCTGGCCGCACTTCCACCCACAGCGACCCAGACGACCGCCGTTCAGGACATCAGTGCAATAATCTGCGCATGCATGCAGATAGTCCCGTTTGCGGGTTGGACCCAGACTCCGAGTTCGTCGAACTCGCGGTCGAGGTCTTTTCGATGCTGGCCGACGCGACGCGGGTGCGGATCGTGCTGGCCTTGCGAAACGCGGGTGAGATGTCGGTGAACCGCCTGGCTGACGTCGTGGAGAAAACACCGGCGTCGGTGTCGCAGCACCTCGCGAAGCTGCGACTCGCGCGGATGGTGGCCCACCGCAAAGAGGGCACGACCGCGTTCTACCGGCTGGTCGACGAGCATGCCTCGCAGCTGGTGATCGATGCGATCAAGCAAGCCGAGCACACCTTCGCCGCCGGCAACGGTGCCCACCACCACACCACATCGGATCCCGCATGAACGCGTTTCATTCGCACGACGACCACGGGCATGAGCACAGTCATGGGCTCGTTGCCCGGTCGATCCTGTCTTCGCGCGCAGGTCTCAGGGCAGTCGGCTGGAGCCTGCTGGTCCTGCTGTTCACCGCTGCTGCCCAGGTCGTGGTGTTCGTCGCTACCGGCTCGGTGGCGCTGCTCGCGGACCTGATTCACAACTTCGGTGACGCGTTGACCGCGATCCCGTTGGGGATCGCATTCTGGATGCGGTCATTCGTGGCGGAGAAACGCGCGGGCTACTTCGTCGTTGCCACCATCTTCATCAGCGCCATCGTTGCGCTCTTCGAATCGATCAACCGGCTGATTCACCCCCACCACCTCGAGAATTTAGTGGCGTTGGCGATCGCCGGGGTTATCGGCTTCGCCGGGAACGAAATCGCCGCGCTGATCCGCACCCGCGCCGGCAAACGTTTGAACTCGCCAGCCCTGATTGCCGACGGTGCGCACGCTCGCACCGACGGACTGGTCAGCCTGTCGGTGGTCGCCAGCGCCATCGTCGTCGGCCTCGGGTTTCAGCTCGGTGACGCGATCATCGGGCTGATCATCACCTTGGTGATCCTGCGGATCACCTGGCAGTCATTTCGCACCGTCCAACAAGACCCCGGCGGCGCGCTCGACACCGACGAGCATCACCATCACGAGCACGAGCATGCCTCCGAGCACGACCACTGACGGCAGTCGAAGTACGACCGGGTGAGCAGCGCTCGCCGGCCATCAAAGGAACCTCGCGACGAGTTCCTTCATGATCTCGTTCGTGCCGCCGTAGATCCGTTGCACTCGCGCGGCCGCGTACATCCGGGCGATCGGATATTCGGTCATGTAGCCGTAGCCCCCGAAGATCTGCAGGCACCGGTCGACGACCTTTCCCTGCATGTCGGTGCACCAGAACTTCGCCAGCGACGCGCCCTCCGCGCCGAGCTTCCCCTCGACGTGTTGGGCAATGCAGTGGTCGACCAGGGTGCGGGCCGCCAACGCGTCGGCGCTGCATTCGGCCAGCACGAAGCGGGTGTTCTGGAAACCGAGCAGGTTCTTGCCGAATGCTTCCCGTTCTTTGGCGTACGCCAGCGCCTCGCGCAGCGCGGCCTCGCACGCGGCGGCGCCACCCACCGCGATCGAGAGCCGCTCCTGGGGCAACTGGTTCATCAGCTGCCCGAACCCCTGACCCTCAACCTCGCCGAGCAGGTTCGCGGTCGGCACCACCATGTCGGTGAACGACAACTCTCGGGTGTCCTGCCCATGTCCGCCGATCTTGGCCAGCACCCGGCCCCGCTCGAAGCCGGGCAGGTCGGTGGTCTCGGCGACGATCAGCGACAGCCCCTTGCCGCCGGGCTCGTCGCCGGTGCGAGCCACGATGATCAACAGGTCGCAGTGAGTTCCGTTGGAAATGAACGTTTTCGAACCGTTGATGACGTAGTGGTCACCGTTTCGGACGGCCTTGGTGCGGACGCTCTGCAGGTCTGATCCGGTGCCCGGTTCAGTCATCGCGATCGCGCAGACCAGCTCACCCGAGGCCATGCCCGGCAGCCACTTCTTCTTCTGCGCCGCCGAGCCGTACTCGTTGAGGTAGTGCGCGCAGATCGTGCTGTGCACCTGGTTGGCCCAGGCGTCATCAGCGGCCATGGCCTGCTCGGCGATGATCACCGCCTCGTGACGGAAGTCGCCGCCACCTCCGCCGTACGCCTCCGGAATGGAGATGCACAAGAGGCCCGCGCTACCCGCCTTGCGCCAGAAGTCGCGGTCGACGCCGTGCTGGTCGGCCCAGCGCTCCAGATTCGGGACCACCTCCTTCGCGATGAAGGTGCGGGCGAGGTGTTGAAGGTCGGTGAGCTCCTCGTTCATCCACGGCGATCGGTAGTCATCCAAGATCATTTGGTGACCACCTCGTCACCTCGGGGCCATCCGGATCGAACCGTCCAGCCGGATGACCTCACCGTTCAGCATCCGGTTGGAAATGATGTGTGCGGCCAAGTCGGCGTACTCGGCCGGGTTGCCGAGCCGGGAGGGGAAGGGCACCTGCTGGCCGAGCGATTTCTGCGCTTCTTCGGGCAGGCCCTGCAACATCGGGGTGAGGAACAGACCCGGCGCAATGGTCATCACCCGGATCCCGTCACGAGCCAGTTCGCGGGCGATCGGCAAGGTCATCCCGACCACGCCACCCTTCGACGCGGCGTACGCGGCCTGGCCGATCTGACCGTCGTACGCGGCGACGGACGCCGTGTTGATGATCACGCCGCGCTCGCCGTCCTCGCCCGGCTCGTTCTCGCGCATCACAGCGGACGCGAGACGAATCATGTTGAATGTGCCGCCCAGGTTGACCTGGAGGACCTTCATGAAGGCGTCCAGCGAGTGCGGGCCTTCCTTGCCGATCACCTTCGCGGCGATCGCGATGCCGGCGCAGTTGACGACGCCGGACAGCGGGCCGCCCTGCTCACGGGCAACGTCGATCGCTTTCTGGACCTGCTGCTCGTTCGTCACGTCGGTCTCGACAAAGACCGAACCGGCCGGTCCGTCACCCGACAGGTCGGCGACGACGACATTGGCGCCGCGCTCCAGCAGGGTCTTGGTCGTGGCCCCACCGAGGCCGGACGCTCCGCCGGTGACGATGAAGGTCTTGTTCTCGAAATCCATTGCTGCTGCTCCTCGTTCGACGTTCGGTGCGAGTTTCGGGCCAACTCGTCCCGGTCGGCTGCTCGCCCCTGACGACGGTAGCGCCGCAGTCGGCAAGGCGGGCGTTGGGTGCAGCGAATGTTCGGGCGCGGACGGCTCAGAAGCCCGGGAACACCGTACGAAGTTCGTCGAGGGTGACGTTGCCCGTCACCGACACCTCGGCCGGCGTGTATTCCGACCGCAGCCGGCCACTGATCAATCGCAGTGCGGCCTCGGCCGGGCCCTCGAACGCGGCCGTCGGCCCGTCGACCGGTGTCACGAGCTTCACGCTGTCATCGATCGCCAAGCCGTAGCCGGAGTCGGCCACGGCCAGGACGACGGGCTCGCTCAGGAGGTCCGCCTTCCCGACGAAGCCCAGCAGCACCCCGAGGTCACCGGAGAACTGCTCGAGGAGAACGGGGGTGCTGGTGCCGAGCAGTCCGGCGCTGTGGTCGAGACCGACGCGGACGTCCCAACTGTGGTGAGCGACCTCGTTGAGTCGAAGTCCGGCGTAGGTCGCGACCGACACCGGCGCCGGCAGGAAGCCAATCGGCACAGACACCGAGTCGTGCTGCTCCGGGGTCAGCGCTTCGAGCGCCGCAACCAAGCGGGCGTTGTGGTCGAGAAACCCCGATCGCTGGTCGGCCGGTGACATCGCATCCCAGCGATCCCAGACGGACCGGTTGAAGTCGTCGGCCGGCGCTTCGCCCTCACCCAGCGCGGCGTGCAGGCTGGCAAGGCTGATCTCGGACCCGCTGCCGAGGTGGGAAAGAACCTGAGCGATCGTCCAATCGGTGGCGCCGGACGGGCCGTTCAATTGTTCGTCGCTCAGCGCGGTCACCAGGTCGGTGAGGGTGTCGTGTTCGTGGCGGAGTGCATCAATCGTTCCTGCTGCGAGGGTGCTCATGCCGGGAGTAACCGCGCCCAACCGGTCCCTGTTCCCAAGTCTTCCTATCGGCCGACCAGGATCGTCTCAAGCTGCGCCAACGCCTTGCTCGCATAGCCGTTCCACATCGCCCCAAAGACGGGCATGGCCAAGCGGCCGACCGTGGTCGGTGTGACGAGCCAGGTCCAGGTGATCCGTGTTCCGGTCCCCGCGGCTTCGAAGTCCCATCTCCCGATCGCCGAGGTGACCAGCGGCTTCATCGCACCCGTCACCTGGCTGATCGTGTAGCCGAACGAATCGGGACGATCGACTCGGTCGAGGGTCTCGAGCATCGTTCCGCCGTCGGTAAGAACGATCGTGCGAGTCTGGCCGGCCGAACCCCACTGCCCGACCTGTCCTCGTACGTCCTTGATTGGCGGGATCGCCAGGCTGCGCCGGGCGAACACCTCCGGTAGCGGATGCACCAGCACCCGGTCGAAGGTCTCCTCGAGCGGAACCGGGACAGCACGGGACTGGGACAGCTTCACGATGGCCATGCGGTCAGCCTCGCACGGCTGCCGAGTTGGCGGCGGCTAGCCGACTGAGACCTCGAGTGCCGCTCGGAATCGATGCTGAGGTGTGTGCAGAGGTGTGTGCAAACGTCAGCTCCGGCCGGGCCTGATCCATTCGCCGGTGAACCCCAAGACCCGGCTGCCGTCCAGATCGGCCAGCGAGGTCGACACGAACGCGCGGGCGGTATCCGAAGTCTGCCAACGGAATTGGTAGGTCGGGCTGGTCGCCGCGTCGGCGATCGCCCGGCCCGCATCGGCCGGGCTCTGGGCGTTGGCGAAGGCTCCCGCCGTACGAGACAGATAGGCGTTCTGCAGATCGGCATAGGGGCCGACCGCGGGTGTCCTGTTCGCGTTTTCAACAAACAAGCTCGCAACCGCGGCCGGCTCGATGACGCTGACCCACACCCCCATCTCGTGGGCGACGACCGCCAGCGACTGCATGAGCCCCTCGACCGCGAACTTCGCCCCGCAATAGGCGTCGGCGAACGGCTGACCGACAACGCCACCGACGCTCGTCACCGTCAGGATGCGACCGCTGCCCCGCTCACGCATGGTCGGCAGGACGGCCTTCGCCAGGCGTACGGGGCCGAGATAGTTCACCGCGAGCTGCGCCTCGATCTCGTCCATCGTCAGGTCTTCGGTGGTTCCGACCGCGCCCTGACCGGCGTTGTTGATCAGGACGTCGATGGCACCGAATTCGGCGGCGATTTCACCGAGGCGGTCGCCGCTGTCGGCGTCGGTGACGTCGAGGGCCCGCACCGACACCGTCACGCCGGCCTGTTCGGCCGCTGTCTGCAGCGCCCCGGCTTTGTCGGGGCTGCGCAACGTGGCCACGACGTCGAAACCGCGCCCGGCGAGTTCGACGGCTGCCGCGAGTCCCATGCCGGACGAAGCCCCGGTGACCACAGCGATCTTGTTCGACATCTGCTGCTCCTGAGCGCTCGACGAATCGGCCCGAAGAGGGTCGTGACAACCCTAGTCCGGCCGGTTGGGCCATTTCCTATCTCACTGGTCGGGATTATCTGGATTAAACATGACACCAAGCTATGGATTGAATAACTTCCTGTGATGTCACCGCAATGCCACAAGGAGTCCGACATGACCCGCACCTCCCGTACGCACCTGCTCACCACCGCTGTCGCAGGCCTCGGCATCGCCCTGGTGGCTACCGGCTGCGGCAGTGCCAGTGGCACCCAGAACAGCGGAAAAGTGGCGATCGTCGGATTCTCCGTTCCGAAACCGGCGTACGACGCCTTGGGGTCTGCCTTCGCCAAGACCGCCGACGGCAAGGGCACCACCTTCTCCGGCTCGTACGCCGCCAGCGGCAGCCAGAGCAAGGCAGTCGCCAACGGACAGAAAGCCGACTACGTCGCTTTCTCGGTCGGGACAGACATGAGCCGCCTAGTGCCGAAGTTCGTCGCCGCCAGCTGGGACACCGACGCGAACAAGGGCATCGTCTCCAGTTCGGTCGTGGTCCTGGTGGTCAAGAAGGGCAACCCGGAGCACATCACCGGCTGGGCCGACCTGGTCAAGCCCGGCGTCAAAATCGTCACGCCCGATCCCGCGTCGTCGGGGTCGGCGAAGTGGAACATCCTGGCGGCGTACGAACAAGCGATCTCCCGCGGGCAGACCCCAGCGCAGGCCAAAACCTATCTCTCGCAGCTGTTCAAGAACGTCGTCAGCAAGCCGAGCAGTGGCGCCGACGCAATGACCACGTTCACCCAGGGCACCGGCGATGTGTTGCTGTCATACGAGAACGAGGCGATCGCTGCCCGCCAGTCCGGCCTGCCGGTCGACTACGTGGTTCCGCCGCAGAGCGTTCTGATCGAGAACCCCGGCGCGGTCACCACCAAGGCCTCCCCCGCCGCGAAGAAGTTCCTGTCGTTCGTCACCAGCGCCGACGGCCAGAAAATCTTCGCCAGCAAGGGATACCGACCGGTCAACGACATCGTCGCTCCCGGAACCGTCGCCGGCGCGAACAACCCGGCCAACCCCTTCCCGAAGGTCGCGCAGTTGACCACGATCGCCGACCTGGGTGGCTGGAAGAAGGTCAACACCGACTTCTTCGACAAGAAGACCGGCATCGTCACCACCGTGGAGAACGCGTCGGGATGACCGCACTCGACCAACGACCGACCGTGACCGCTGCCGGCGACAAGCCCGCGGCCGCCGCGGCGGCTGAAGCCCTTCGCGCGCCGCTCGGCCCGTGGTCCGGGCTGGGGTTGGGCACAGGCGTGCTCTGGCTCAGCCTGCTGGTTCTCCTCCCGCTCGCGGCGGTCGTGGTCAACGCCACCTCCGGCGGCCTGGGCCAGTTCTGGGCCAACGTCACCGCACCCGGGGCTATCGCGGCGCTACGCCTGACGGTGCTCAGCTCACTGCTGGTCGGCCTGATCAACGCGGTCATGGGAACCCTGCTGGCTTGGATTCTGGTGCGAGACGCCTTCCGCGGACGGCGCGCGGTCGACCTGATCATCGACATCCCGTTCGCGCTGCCGACCATCGTCGCGGGGGTGGTGCTGCTGAGCGTCTATGGCAGCGGCAGCCCGGTGGACCTGCTCGGCAGCCAGAAGGCGATCGTCTTCGCGCTGCTGTTCGTCACGCTGCCGTTCGTCGTACGGTCGGTGCAGCCGGTGCTCATGAGCCTGGACCTCGAGGCCGAACAGGCCGCGACCTGCCTGGGCGCCTCCGGTTTCACCACGTTCCGGCGCATTGTGTTGCCGGTGATTTTCCCGGCGGTCGTCTCCGGCGCGGCGCTGGCCTTCGCCCGGGCGATGGGCGAATACGGGTCGGTGCTGCTGATCTCCGGTGGCCTGGACAAGACCCGCGTCGCCTCGATGTATGCCTTCCAGCAGATCCAGAACTTCGACTACGCCGGGGCCGCCGCGACCGCGACGGCGCTGCTGGTCGTCAGCCTCGTGGTGCTCGCTGCGGTCGACGTCCTGCAACGCAGGGTGGCTCGCCGTGGCTTCTAGTCGCTCCCGGTTAGCGCTGCGCGGCGCCGGGCTGGCGTACGTCGGTGTGTTGGTTCTGATCCCACTCATCGCCGTCACCTGGCGCACTGTGTCGGGTGGGGTAGGTCAGTTCTGGACCTCGATCACTGCGCCGGAGGCGCTGGTCGCGTTTCGACTGACGGCCGAGGTCGCCATTCTGGCGGTGATCTTGAATCTGCTGTTCGGGGTCGGGATGGCGACCCTGCTGACCCGCTACCGGTTCCGCGGTCGGCGGCTGCTCGGAATGCTCACAGACCTGCCAATCTCGGTGTCCCCCATTGTCGTTGGCCTGGCGCTGATCTTGGTCTACGGACCGGTCGACGGGTGGTTCGGGCCAGGTCTGGCGACCGCAGGGATCTCGGTCATCTTCTCGATTCCCGGGATGGTGCTCGCGACCGCATTCGTCTCACTGCCACTGATCCTGCGCGAAGTGGCGCCGGTGTTGATACAGGAAGGCACCGACCAGGAGGAGGCGGCGCGGGTTCTGGGCGCGAACGCCTGGCAGACCTGGTGGCGGATCACCTTGCCGACCATCCGCCCTGCGCTCTTCTACGGGATCGTGCTCTGCCTTGCCCGCTGCATCGGTGAGTTCGGCGCCGTTCGCGTGGTGTCGGGTGGCGTGAGCGGCGATGGCCAGACCCAGACGGTCCCGTTGTTGGTCGCCGAGCGGGTCGAACAGTTCGAACCCGGCTCTTACCAACTGTCATTCGTGCTGGTGCTCGTCACCATCCTGGCGATTTTGGCTGTCTCCCACCACCGGAAAGGAACGCTGCGATGAGCATCGAGATCAAGGGAGTCGTCAAGACATTCGGCAGCTTCACCGCCCTCGACGGGATCGACTTGGACATCCGCGACGGCGCACTCACCGCGCTGCTCGGCCCCAGCGGCGGCGGCAAGTCGACGCTGCTGCGGATCATCGGCGGCCTCGAACCGGCGGACAGCGGGATCGTACGGATCGGTGGCCAGGACATGAGCGAGGTCCCGGCGCAGCGGCGCGGGGTGGGCTTCGTCTTCCAGCATTACGCCGCGTTCAAACACCTGAGCGTCTACCGCAATGTTGCCTTCGGGTTGGAGATCCGCAAGCGCCCCAAGGACGAGATCCGCAGGCGGGTCCACGAGCTGTTGGAGTTGGTCCACCTCGACCAGTTCGCCGACCGCCTCCCGTCGCAACTGTCGGGCGGGCAGCGTCAACGGATGGCGCTGGCGCGGGCACTGGCCGTCGAACCGTCGGTGCTCCTGCTGGACGAGCCGTTCGGCGCACTCGATGCGAACGTCCGCAAGGAACTGCGCGACTGGCTGCGCCGACTGCACGACGAGGTCCATGTGACAACGGTCTTCGTCACCCACGACCAGCAAGAGGCCCTCGAGGTGTCCGACGAGATCGCCGTCATCAACCACGGCCGGATCGACCAGGTGGGCAGTCCGACACAGCTCTACGATCACCCGGCGAACGAGTTCGTGATGGGCTTCCTCGGGCCGACCACGCGGCTCGGTGGTCGACTCACTCGGCCGCACGACATCGAAGTTCTCACCAACGCGACGGCCGGCGCCACCCCAGCCCGGGTGCGGCAGGTCGTACGGATCGGGCATGAGGTGCGCGCCGAATTCACCGCCGGTGACGAGACGCCGTGGGCCCAGCTGACCCGCGGTGAGGCGGAAGCGTTGCGGCTGCGCGACGGCAGTGACGTGTGGGTCCGAGCAATCCCCACCCCGCTACACCCGTAGTAAAGGATTCCGGTCGTTATAGCGACCACTTCCGTAGCCTGGCGTCCATGACGCAGTTGCCTCACCCGATCACCGGTGACCTCTTCCCCTCCCCGGTCCGCCCGGGGACGGGCTGGCCTGGCGACCCGGCCGGACAGCGGACGCCGGTGGCTCGGGATGCCGCCGCGGTCGTCGACTTGGCAGCGCGGTCCCGCGACGTGAGGCAACTCGACGCCCGGATCTCGCTCTGCCGCGCCTGCCCCCGACTGGTCGATTGGCGCGAGCAGGTCGCCGAGACCAAGCGGGCGTCGTTCGCCGACCAGCCCTATTGGGGTCGCCCCGGCCCCGGCTTCGGCGACCCCGCTGCCGAGTTCTTCATCGTGGGCCTGGCGCCGGCCGCGAACGGCGCGAACCGCACCGGGCGAATGTTCACCGGCGACCGCTCCGGCGACTGGTTGTTCGCGGCGCTCCATCGAAGCGGTTACGCCAGTCAGCCGACGGCGACGCACGCCGGTGACGGGCTCGAGCTGCGCAACATGAGGATTGTGGCGACGGTGCGCTGCGCGCCGCCGGACAACAAGCCGACCACCAACGAACGCCACCGTTGCGCGCCCTGGCTCGACCGCGATCTGGAACTGGCGACCCCGCGACTACGGTCGATCCTTGCCCTCGGCTCGATCGCCTGGGACGCGACTCTTGCCTCGGCAAGGCGGCTGGGTTGGGAAGTCCCGCGTCCGAAGCCGAAGTTCGGACACGCGACGACCGCGTTGCTGCGCAACGAAACCCGCACCGTACGGCTGGTCGGGAGCTACCACGTCAGCCAGCAGAACACCTTCACCGGGAGGCTCACCGAAGAGATGCTCGACCACGCGATCGGACTGCTGGCCAACCAGGGCTGATGCTCAACCGGGCTGAGCCCGGGCTGATTGTGCTCGCTTGAGCAGCACAGACCGCTCGCCTTCATTCGAGGTCGCCGCGGCTGCGGCCCGGAAACTCGTGGCCGCCTCTGCGCCACGGCCAGCCCGCTCCAGCAAGTCCCCCCGCACGCTCATCAGCAGGTGGGAGTCGGTGAACACAGCATCGTCGATAGCGGCTAACACGGCGAGGCCCGCTGCGGCGTCGTAGGCCCGCCCGTGGGCAACCGCCCGATTGACTTCGACGATCGGACCTGGCGCGGCCTCGGCCAACAGGTCGTAGCAGCGCGCGATCGCCGGCCAGTCGGTCTCGCCGGCCACCGCGGCCCGCGCATGCATCGACGCGATGGTCGCCTGCAGGAAGTAGCGGCCGACCGGACGACCGCGAGCGCCCAATTCACGAGCCCTCGCCAGCGCGGCCAGACCCCGCCTGATCAGCAGGGCGTCCCACCGACTGCGGTCCTGGTCATCCAGCAACACCGGGTGACCAGCGCCGTCGAGCCGGGCCGGAATGCGGGAAGCCTGAAGTTCCAGTAGCGCCTGCAGGCCGTGAGTTTCGGGTTCCTCAGGCACCAACTCGGCGAGCATCCGAGCCAGTCGAATGGCTTCGCCGGTCAATTCGGGTCGCATCCAGTCCTCGCCCGCCGTCGCGGTGTAGCCCTCGTTGAAGACGAGGTAGATCACCGCCATCACGTCATCAAGGCGAACCTCCCGCTCGGCGCCGACCGGCAGCTCGAAGTCGGCGCCGGACTCCTTCAGAGTCTTCTTCGCGCGCGAAATCCGTTGTCCCATCGCCTTTTCGGTCGACAGGAAGCCGCGCGCGATCTCGCTGGTGGTGAGGCCACCGACGACACGCAGGGTGAGCGCGGCGCGCGATTCCGGCGACAGCAGGGGGTGGCAAGAGAGGAAGATCAGCCGCAGCACGTCGTCCTCGATGAAGTCGACCTGACCGGTGAGGTCGGGCATGACGCTCACCTCCTGCCGGTGGCCGAGTTCTTGGGTTTTGCGCTGCAGCGTGGCCGCGCGCCGGAACGTGTCGATACCGCGACGCTTGGCGATGCTCATCAGCCAGGCGCCGGGGTTGGCGGGAACACCGCCAGTCGGCCACTGTTCGAGGGCGCTGACCAGCGCGTCCTGCGCCAGGTCTTCGGCGAGGTCGAGATCTCCGGTCATCCGGGTGAGGGCGCCGACCAATCGGCCCGACTCCGCGCGCCAGACGGCCGCGATCGCGGCATCTGTGGCGGATTCGGTCGTGGAGGTGCGCTCGGAGGTGCCCTCAGCAGTCGGGTCGTCGCTCCGGTCGGCCATACGGCCAGCGTACGGACCCACTTACGGACCGGCGGTTGTCCGTCATCGGCGTTCGATCATCAAACGCCGACGACGGACAAGCGGCGGGTCATTCGGTCGGTGCGTCAGGACCGTCCGAGATCTGGCGCATGGTGGCGACCATTTCGCACTCCGGCCAGTGCGTTGCGTGCAGCGCAGCGAACTCTTCCTGGCCGGCGATCGCGGCCTCGACCGAGTCGTACTCGGTGATCGCCCAACCGCCGACGACCTCCTTGGCCTCGGCGTAGGGCCCGTCGACCCGGGTCACCTCGCCCTTGCGAACCACGAAGTTGATCGCGTCCTCGGTGCCATACAAACCGCCGCCATCCAGGAAATGACCTGCGGCAGCCTGCTCGCCGATGTACTTGTCCATCGCGTCGAACAGCGCCTTCGGCGGCATGCCGCCACCTTCGACCATCCGTACGAATCCCATGAAACGAGGCATGTCCTGCTCCTGTTACTCGGTGGGTCACCGCGGTTCGGTGACCGACTCACCCCTACGTCGGACAGCCTGCCGCGTTTTCGACATGGCGACGACAATCTTTTTTTCCCGGGCGTGGGGAGCCGGGCGGATGGGTCAGATTGGTTCGAGGATGCGGCGCAAGAAGTCCTGCGTACGCGGGTTCTGGGCGTTGGAGATGACCTGCGCCGGCGGCCCCTGCTCGACGATGAGTCCGTTGTCGATGAATAGCACCTGATCGGCAACCTGCGCCGCGAACTTCACCTCATGGGTGACGATCACCATCGACCACCCTTCGGCGGCGAGGTCGCGCATCACCCGCAACACATCACCGACCAGTTCCGGGTCGAGCGCTGAGGTCGGCTCGTCGAAGAGCACCAGTTCGGGCTTGAGGGCGAGCGCCCGGGCGATGCCGACGCGCTGCTGCTGGCCACCGGAGAGTTGGTAGGGGTATTTGCTGACGTGGTCCGAGAGGCCCACCTTGTCGAGCAATTCCAGCGCCTGCTCGCGGGCTTGCGCGGCCGGCACTCCCTGAACCACGACCGGTCCCTCGGTGACGTTCTCCAAGGCCGTGCGGTTCGGGAACAGGTTGTAGCTCTGGAACACCATCGCGCTGCGGTCGGTGAGCCGGGCAATTGACGCGCGCTGCTGCTTGGGCAACTGGCCGCGCTTGCCGGGGTGGACCTGCCCGAAGTCGACGCTCACATCGTTGATCGAAACGGTTCCGGATTCGGGTAATTCGAGTCCGTTGAGCGAACGCAACAGGGTTGTCTTGCCGGATCCGGACGGGCCGAGGATGACCGTGACCGTGCCCTCCTCGACGGTGAACGAGATGTCGTCGATCACCCGGTGATCGCCGAACGACTTGCGCAGGTTCTGAACCTTCAAGAGTTGTCTCATGCGACGAACCTGCTCACTCGCTTCTCGATGCGGGCTTGGATGAACGACAAGACAACGCTGATCAGCCAGTAGTAGATCGCGGCCAGGCCGTAGAGGGTGAAGAATTTGAACGTCGGCGCGGCAGCGATCTGCGCCTGCCGGAGCAACTCCACGACCAGGATGGCCGAGGCGAGTGAGGTCGATTTCACCAAATCGATGAGGGTGTTGGACAGCGGAGGAACAGCGGTGCGGGCGGCCTGCGGAATGATCAGCCGGCGCAGCGTGGTGCGGTGGTCCATCCCGATCGTGCGCGCCGCTTCCCACTGCCCGCGGGGCACCGACTGGATCGCGGCCCGGATGATCTCCGCGCCGTAGCCGGCGACGTTGAGTGAGAACCCGATGACGGCCGCGGTGAACGGCGACAGTTTCCAACCGAACTGGGGCAGCCCGAAGTAGATCAGCAACAGCAGCACCAACACCGGAATCCCGCGGAACACCGAGACGAAGAGCCGGGCCGGGAGGAATGCCAGCGGGTTGGTCGACATGCGCGCAACCGCGACACCAAGGGCGATCAACAGACCGATGATGAAGCTGACGATGGTCAGCGGGATAGTCACCTTGATCGCCGCCCAGGCCATCGGCCAGGCGTTGTCCTTGGCGATCTGCCAGTCGGTGATCGGCTTGGCGTCGGGGTTGAAGTACTTGTCGTACAACGTCTTGGTCGTGCCGTCGGCCTTGAGCTGGGCGATCCCGGCATCAAGTTGCGGCATGAAGCCCGAGTTCTTCCGCGCGGCCAACACCGACTCGGACCGATCGGCGGTCTCCGCAACGATCTTTACGCCGGGGTCGCTCTGGGTCGCCATGAAGTTGCGGACCGCGAGCTTGTCGTTGACCATCACATCGACGCTGCCTTGGCGCAGGTTCTGGATCGCCTTGTCCATGCTGTCGACACCGACGACGGTGGCGCCGTTCTGCTTGGCGACGTCGGCCCAGTTGCTGGTCAGGTTCTGCGCCGCCCGTTTGCCCTTCAGGTCCGACAGTCCCTTGATCGAAGTGTTGTTGTTCGCGACGACCACGACACCGGTCGTGTCGATGTAGGGGGTCGACAGGTCGTACAACGCCTTGCGTTGCGGGTTCTCGGTGACCTGGTTGGCGACGACGTCGATGCGGCCCGCGCCCAACGCGGCGAACATCGAATCCCACGGGACCTCGACGAACTGCACGTCGATGCCGAGCTTCTGGCCAAGAGCGCGCATGAACTCGACGTCGAAGCCGGTCAGCTTGTCACCTTGATGGAAGCTGAACGGCGGGTAGACGCCCTCGGTGCCGACTCGCAGCACCTTCGGCAGACCGGCGGCGTGGGCGGTCGCCGGCGCTGCCGAAGCGGCCGTCGCACCCCCGAAACCCAGCAACGAGGTGATCGCGACGAGCAGTGCGAACAGCACTGCGACCGCACGCGATGTTTTGTGACCCATGACGAACAGTTAACTCCTGCCAAAGGTTCCCGCGCCAATCCATCGGCGCCCATCCGTGGGATCCTCGACCGATCTTCCGTGACTAGGACCACATTCGCTTCTCGGGCTGGCAGGCTCGACCCATGAAAAGCACCATGCAGACCTCCAGCCTGAACATTGCCGGGCTGCTCGAACACGGCACCACGGTCCACGGCGAGTCCAAGTGCATCACCTGGACCGAGAATGGACCGCGGGAGACGACGTACGCCCAGATCGGCATCGAGGCGCGCAAGCTGGCGAACGCGTTGCGCGGGATGGGCATCGACGCGGATCAACGCGTCGCGACCTTCATGTGGAACAACGCCGAGCACCTCACCGCCTATCTGGCGGTGCCGGCCATGGGCGCGGTCATGCACGCCTTGAATATCCGACTCTTCCCCGAGCAACTGATCTATGTGGCGAACCACGGTGCGAGCGAGGTTGTCGTCGTCGACAACAGCCTCGCCGAGCCGTTCTCCAAGCTCCTTGCTCACCTGCCGAAGATCCGTCGAGTGATCGTCAACGGCCCGATTCCGGACGCCGTACGAGAGGCGCTTGGCGCGCCTGAACACGTCGAGGAGGTCCACGACTGGACCGAGCTGATGGCCGATCAATCAGACGAATTCGTTTGGCCGACAAGCGAGCTCGACGAGATGTCCGCCTCGTCGATGTGCTACACCTCCGGCACCACGGGCAACCCCAAGGGCGTCGTCTACAGCCACCGCTCGAACTACGTCCACGCCGTGTCTTGCGCGCAGTCACTGGAACTGACGTCGTACGACCGCACCTTGGTCGTCGTGCCGTTGTTCCACGCGAACGCGTGGGGTTTCCCCTACAGCGCGATGGTCGCGGGCAACACGCTCGTCATGCCCGACCGCTTCCTGCAGCCCGAACCGCTGTTGCGGATGTGCGGCGAGCTGGCCGTTACCACCGGCGCGGGGGTGCCGACCATCTGGAACGGCATGCTGCAACTGCTCGACGGCAAGGGTGGCGATGTCTCCCACCTGCGCCGACTCGTATCGGGCGGCTCGTCCTGCCCACCGGCGGTGATGAAAGGCTTCCAGGAGCGCCACGGCGTGGAGGTCATCCAGGCCTACGGCATGACCGAGACTTCACCGCTGGTCAGCGCGGCCAACCCGCCAACCCGACTTGAAGAGGGCTCCGACGAATACTGGCGCTACCGCCTCTCCCAGGGCCGCTTGATCGCCGGCGCCCGGGGCCGGATCGTCGGACCCGACGGCGAGGTGAAGCCGTGGGACGGTGAATCGATCGGCGAACTCGAACTGTCCGGACCGTGGATCACCGCCGCCTACTACTCCAACGGAACCGAGTCCGAAGCCGAACTCGCAGACATGGCCAGCAAGTTCGAAGGCGAATGGCTGCGTACGGGTGATGTCGGCACGATCAGCTTTGACGGCTTCATCTTCTTGTCCGACCGCGCGAAGGACGTCATCAAGTCCGGCGGCGAATGGATCTCCTCGGTCGACCTCGAGGACCTGTTGATGGCCCACGACGATGTCATCGAGGCCTCGGTCGTCGGCGTGCCCGACGAGAAGTGGGGCGAACGCCCGCTGGCGGTCGTCGTCGTCCGCGACGGAGTGAGCGTCTCGATGGAAGACCTGCGCGACCATCTGGCCGCCCACCTCGCGCGCTGGCAGGTGCCCGACCGCTGGGCGTTGATCGACGAGGTGCCCAAGACGTCGGTCGGCAAGTTCGACAAGAAGCGGATCCGCGCCCAGTTCGCTGACGGCGATCTAACGGTCAGCCGCACCCAGATGCCAGCGGAGTAGCCACCGCTGCGATCAGCGGGCCGTGCGCGAGGTCGACCACCAGAAACCCCGCGTACGCCTGCTGTTCGCCGGTTGGCCATTCCAGCGGGGTGCGCAGCGCCTCGTCCAGATCGAAAACACCTGCCTTCACCAACGCCTCCCCGCGTACGAACGACCGGCCGGAGCGGCCCATCGCCAGTTCGGTGTCGGGCGCGCCGGCCTCGATATCGATGCCCACCGGACCGGCTGAAGCCGCGACGGCCGCTACCCACCCGCCGGTATGTGACCACGACACCGCCAGGTCCGAATCGATGATCCGCGGCCGACCGTGTGGCCCCCCGCAGCGCTCGCAGCGCTGCTCGAAGCGGGCATCCGGAACCCCCAGCGCGGCCGCTGCTCGCGCCGCGAGCGCGCGAGCAGCGACGAAGTCGTCCCGATCCTGAGAACGCAGAAGGCGCGACCATCTGTCCCGCTCAGGGGCGGACAGATGATCCGGCGACAGACCGCTCCCGCTGGGTTCGATCAGGATCACTGGGTCCACCGCTCCATTGTCGGGGGTAGGCATCAAGATCGCGTCAACGCCCGTCAATGCCACCTCAAGGTGCGCTCCGCCACGGGCGGGCAGGCGTTGCCTGGTGTCATGGTCGAAAATCTGGCGGCCGCATTCGTCGCCCTCGCTCTGGTCGGATACCTGCTTTATGCGCTGATCCGCCCGGATCGGTTCTGAAATGTCCATGCCCCTGACGACCGTGGCTTTCGTCGCCAGTGTGGCGGTTCTGCTCGCCGCCCTCCACATGCCCTTGGGCAACTGGATCCACCGCGTCTTCACCGACGAGCATGACTGGGCACCCGAGCGATTCGTCTACCGGCTGGTCGGCGTCGACCCCCGGGCCGAGCAGTCCTGGCCCAGCTACGCCGTCGCCTGCGTGTCCTTCGGTGTCGTGTCGGTCGCGCTGCTGTTCGCGGTGGTGATGGGCCAGGCGATGTTGCCCTGGGACTTCGGCCGAGGGCAGGACTGGCATACCGCGCTGAATACCGCCATCTCCTTCACCACCAACACCAACTGGCAGTCGTACGGGGGTGAGAGCGGCGCCGGCTACAGCCTGGCGACTGTCGGCCTCACGGTTCAGAACTTCGTCTCCGCCGGAACGGGTCTCGCAGTCGCCATCGCCCTGTGTCGCGGGCTGTCCCGCGACCGCGTCGGAACCATCGGCAACTTCTGGGTCGATCTGGTCCGCGGCTGCCTGCGCGTGCTGCTCCCGCTGGCGGCCATCGGTGCGCTGGTCCTGCTCGCCGGCGGGGTCATCCAAAACTTCGACGCACCCCACTTGGTCTCCACGCTCACCGGCGGCCACCAGAGCATCCCGGGCGGTCCGGTGGCCTCGCAGGAAGCGATCAAACTCGTCGGCACCAACGGTGGCGGCATCTTCAACGCCAACTCCGCCCACCCGTTCGAGAACCCGTCATCGTGGACAAACCTCGTCGAGATCGTCCTGCTGCTGATGATCCCGTTCGCCCTTCCTCGGACGTACGGGCTGATGGTCGGCGACCGTCGCCAGGGTCGGGTCCTGCTGGTCACCATGGCCTCGCTGTTGATGCTCACTACCGCGTTGGCGGTGTGGGCCGAACAGGCCTCTGCCCACACCACCGGTTTCGGCGCGATGGAGGGCAAGGAGGAGCGCTTCGGCGTCGTCGGTTCGATCATCTTTGGGTCGGCCTCGACCGGCACCTCGACCGGATCGGTGAACGCCATGCACGACTCAATGAGCGCGCTCGGCGGCGGCCTGATGATGACGAACATGATGCTGGGCGAGGTCTCCCCCGGCGGTGTTGGAACTGGTCTCTACGGGCTGCTGATCCTGGTTGTGGTCACGGTGTTCATCGCCGGCCTGATGGTCGGCCGCACGCCCCAACTGCTCGGTAAGTCGATCGGCAGGTGGGAGATCACCTGCGCCGCGCTGTCCACGGTCGTCACTCCGGCGTTGGTGCTGATCTCGACGGGCGTTGCCTTGCTCGTCCCGGCAGCCCGAGCCGGACTGCTGACCTCGGGCCCCCACGGTCTGTCCGAAATGCTCTACGCCTACACCTCCGCGGCCAACAACAACGGCTCAGCATTCGCCGGACTTACCGCCGACCAACCCTTCTTGAACCTGACGCTCGGCTTCTGCATGTTCGTCGGGCGGTTCGTGCCGATCGTTCTGGTGCTGGCCGTCGCCGGGTCGCTGGCTCGGCAACAGCGACGCCCCGCGACTGCCGGCACCATGCCGACGCACGGGCCGGTCTTCGCCGGCCTGCTGATCTCGATCGTGCTGGTCGTCGCCGGACTCACCTACTTCCCTGCCCTTTGTCTCGGACCCATCGCGGAGGCCCTGTCGTGACCACGCCCCTGCTCGTCACCGCGTGGCATGCCCTCCCCCAGGCGTTGCGCAAGCTGGACCCGCGCCATTGCGTCCGATCGCCAGTGATCTTCGTCGTCTGGGTCGGATCGGCGATGACCACGCTGCTGGCCATCGCCAACCCGTCGGTCTTCGCCATCTCGATCACCGCCTGGTTGTGGCTGACGATCGTCTTCGCAAACCTGGCCGAGGCCATCGCAGAGGGCCGCGGAAAGGCGCAGGCCGAAGGGCTGCGCAACTCTCGGCGTACGACAGTGGCTCGCCGGTTGATCGACTCCGGCCAGGAGCAGGAGGTTGCCGGAACCGACCTACGGATCGGCGACCGGGTCGTAGTCGAGGCCGGCCAGGTAATCCCCGGCGACGGCGACATCATCGAAGGCGTCGCCTCGGTCGACGAGTCGGCCATCACCGGCGAATCCGCCCCTGTCATTCGCGAGTGTGGCGGCGATCGCTGCGCGGTGACGGGCGGCACAACCGTGTTGTCCGACCGGATCGTGGTTCAAATCAGCAGCAAACCGGGCGAGACCTTCGTCGACCGGATGATTGCACTGGTCGAAGGAGCACAACGGCGCAAGACACCCAACGAGATCGCCCTGGGCATCCTGCTCACGACCCTGACCTTGATCTTTCTGCTCGCCGTCGCGGCCATCCAACCCATGGCGTCGTACGCGGGCAGCCGGCTTCCGCTCGTCGTTCTGGTCGCGCTCCTGGTCTGCCTGATCCCCACCACGATCGGAGCTCTGCTGTCGGCCATCGGGATCGCCGGGATGGATCGACTGGTGCAACGCAATGTGTTGGCGATGAGCGGCCGAGCGGTCGAGGCGGCCGGCGACGTGTCGACCCTGCTGCTGGACAAGACCGGCACCATCACCTTTGGCAACCGGCAGGCGACCGACAGCATCCCCGCGGATGGAGTCGAACACAGTGTGCTGCTGCAAGCAGCACATCTCTCGTCACTGGCCGATGAGACGCCGGAGGGTCGATCGATCGTCGACCACGCGCTCGCCCAGGGAGTGACAGCGCGCCCAGCCGATGTCGCCGAGCTGACCGCGGCCGGTGCGCAGGTCGTGCCGTTCACCGCCCAGACGCGGATGTCCGGTGTCGACTTCGCCGACGGGTCATGTGTGCGCAAGGGCGCGGGGGCCGCGGTCGATGACTGGATTCAGAAGCAAGGCGGTCACTCCAGCGCCGACATCGCCGCCAACATTGATCGGATCAGCGGCGCCGGTGGCACACCTTTGGTGGTCGCCGAACGCGACGCTGCCGGGACCGCCCGCGCGCTCGGCGTCGTCCACCTGAAAGACGTCGTTAAGCCCGGGATGGCGGAACGGTTCGCGCAACTGCGCGCGATGGGGATCCGTACGGTGATGGTCACCGGCGATAACCCGCGCACCGCGGCGGCGATCGCAGCAGAGGCTGGGGTCGACGACTACCTCGCTGAGGCCACGCCCGAGGACAAGATGCGCCTGATCAAGAAGGAGCAGGACGGCGGCCGGATGGTCGCGATGACCGGTGACGGCACCAACGACGCCCCCGCGCTGGCCCAGGCCGACGTCGCAGTGGCGATGAACACTGGCACCTCCGCAGCGAAGGAGGCTGGCAACATGGTCGACCTCGACTCCGACCCCACCAAGTTGATCGACATCGTGCGGATCGGAAAGCAGCTGTTGATCACCCGCGGCGCCCTCACCACCTTCTCGATCGCAAACGACGTGGCTAAATACTTCGCGATCCTTCCGGCGATGTTCGTCGCGATTCACCCCGGTCTCGGGCGCCTAAACGTGATGCACCTGCACAGCCCGCAGACCGCGATGCTCTCGGCCGTCATCTTCAACGCCCTGGTGATCGTCGCGCTGATCCCGTTGGCGCTCAAGGGTGTTCGCTGGCGACCGTTGGCCGCGGCCGCGGTCTTACGCCGCAACCTACTGATCTACGGCGTCGGTGGCGTCATCGCGCCCTTTGCCGGGATCAAACTCATCGACCTCGTGTTGTCCATCGCCCCCGGAATGAAGTGATTCTCGTGTCCACCTCTCGTCAGGCCCTCGTGGCTTTGCGCACCCTGCTGGTGCTGACGGTTCTGCTCGGGATTGGTTATCCGCCGCCATCAGCGCCGCTGCTCTCGCTGTTCCAGGTCGCGCTCACGGGTCGCTGACCAGCTCCGGCGGTCGAGTGGTCGGCTCCACGCTGTTGGGCCAAATCACCACCGGCGCCGGTTGGTTCCGGCCGCGCCCGTCGGCCTCGGACTACTCCGGGCTGACCAGCGGCGGCAGCAACTATGGCCAGTCCGACCCGCAGCAGAAGGCCGCGGTGGCCGCGCGCCGCACGGCACTACTGTCAGCGAACCCCGCTGCGGTCGGCGCCCCGCCGGCCGACGCGCTCACCGCATCCGGGTCCGGTCTCGACCCCGACATCTCGACCGCGTACGCCGTCTGGCAGGTTCCGCGGGTAGCCGCGGCTCGGCATCTCGCAGCGGCCCAACTGCTCGCTTTGATCAAGCAGCAGACCGAAGCGCCCCTGCTGAGGTTTCTCGGTGAGCCTCGAGTGAACGTGCTCGAGCTGAACCTGGCGTTGTCTGCCTTGCCCGGGGCAGCAGAATGAACCCATGAGTAACGGCTCGCTGCGTGTCTATCTCGGTGCCGCTCCCGGCGTCGGAAAGACCTGTGCGATGTTGGCCGAAGGGGTCCGTCGAGCAAGCCGCGGCGCCGATGTCGTGGTGGGTTATGTCGAGACCCACGGACGGGCCCGCACAGCGGCGATGATCGGCAACCTCGAGGTCGTGCCCCGCAGGGTGATCGACCACCACGGGGTTGTCGTCCAGGAGATGGACCTGGCTGCCGTCCTGGCCCGCAAGCCCGCCGTTGTGCTGGTCGACGAATTGGCCCACACCGATGCCCCCGGGTCGGCTCACGAAAAGCGCTGGCAAGACGTCCACGAACTGCTGGCCGCGGGGGTTGACGTGATCAGCACTGTGAACGTGCAACACCTGGAGTCCCTCAACGACGCGGTCTTCGCGATCACCGGAGTGCGGCAGCGCGAGACGGTACCCGATGCGGTGGTGCGGGCGGCCGAACAGATCGAACTAGTCGACATGTCGCCCGAGGCGCTGCGGCGCCGCATGGCCCACGGCAACGTATATGCCTCCGACCAGGTCGATGCGGCATTGGCGAACTATTTCCGGCCGGGCAACCTGACCGCGCTGCGCGAACTGGCGCTGCTCTGGCTCGCCGACCGAGTCGATGAGAGTCTCGACCGCTACCGCAGTGACCACGACATTCGCCGCAGTTGGCCGACCCGCACCCGCCTGGTCGTCGCGCTCTCCGGTGGTCCCGAGGGCGACACCCTGCTGCGCCGGGCGGCGCGGATCGCAGCCTCCGGCTCAGGCGGAGAGCTGCACGCCGTCCATGTTCTCCGCGAGGACGGGCTGGCCGGCCCGGACCTGCCGACCATGGCGCGTCTGCGCCGGTTGACCGAGGAACTCGACGGTACGTTCCACACGGTCACCGGCAGCGTCCGGCCCGCGGCGGTGCTGGATTTCGCCCGCGGCATCAATGCCTCCCAGATCGTGGTGGGGATGAGTCGGCGGGCGCGCTGGCGCGGCATCTTTCGGCGTGACACCGCTGAGGCTCTCATCGCGGCCTCCGGCGATATCGACGTTCACGTCGTCACCCATGAGCTGGCGCGCACCGCCGGGTGGAGGCGGCCGCCCTCCGGGTTGGCCCGGAATCGATTGCTCGCCGGTTGGTTGTCCGCGTTGTTGGCCCCGCTGCTGTTAACCGGTGCTCTACACGCGTTGCCTGATGCTGCCGCGCCAAACCTGCCCCTCATCGTGCAGGTCTATCTGCTGCTGACCGTCACGGTGGCGCTGATCGGCGGAATGCTGCCCGCGGTCACCGCCGGGGTGTGCTCTTCGCTGCTGATCAACTGGTTCTTCACTCCACCATTCGGCACCCTCACCATCGCCAGCACCCAGAACGCGCTCGCGCTCGCGCTGTTCATCGCGGTCGGCGCGACGGTGAGTTTGGTCGTCCACCGCAGCGCCCGGCGCGCCGCGACGGTGGTGCAGGTCGGCGCGGAGTCGGCGGCGCTCGCCGAGCTCAGCCACACCCTGCTGGCGTCCACCGACCAGCTGACCCTGCTGCTCTCACGCGCCGGCGACCTGTTCGGGGTAAAGGGCGCCGCCGTTGTGACCACGCCACGCGACGGTGCGCGCGAGGTGGTGGCCGCCTCCGAGGGCTATCCCGGGCATCCCTGGACCACGTTGGAATCGATCGACGACGATCACGATCTTGTCTTGCTCGGAGCGCCGGTTCCGGCGGAACGGCAACGCCTACTGAGTGCGTACGCCGCCCATGCCGGCGCGGTGTTGCACCGCCGCGGGCTGGAGGAAGTCGCCCGCAGCACCGCCGGGTTGGAGCGCGACAACCGGGCCCGCACTGCGTTGCTCTCCGCGGTGTCCCACGACCTGCGCACTCCGTTGGCCGGGGTGAAGGCCGCCGTCGGCAGCCTGCGCAGCAACGTGCAGTTCAGCCCGCAAGATGAGGCCGAATTGCTTGAGGTGATTGAGAACTCGGCCGATCGGCTCGAGGGTCTGATCGACAACCTGCTCGACATGTCCCGGCTGCAGGTTGGCGCGTTGGTGGCCCACCCCCGAGTCGTCGACCTCGCGGAAGTGATCCTCCCCGCGATCGCTGCGACCGGAGCGAGCACTCGGATGCGATGGGCTATCGGGGAGAACGCGCGCTACGCGGTGGCCGACGCGGGGCTACTGGATCGGGTGTTGGGAAACTTGATCGAGAACGCGTTGCGCTATCAGGCGACCGATAGCCCACTGACCGTGACGACCAGCCGGATCGCCGCTCAGGTGGAGATCCGGGTGGTCGACACGGGGCGGGGGGTCCCGCCCGCGCTGCACGCCACGATCTTCCGACCGTTCCAGCGACACGACGATGTCCCGACCGACAGCGGTGTCGGGCTGGGTCTCGCCGTGGCCCGCGGCCTCACCGAGGCGATGGGTGGAACCCTGGAGTTGGAGGAAACTCCAGGCGGTGGGCTCACCTCGGTCGTGGCGCTTCCGGTGGAGACCGATGCCCACGACCCGCGGGAGCCCCGATGACCGACCGCCTGCTAATCGTCGACGACGACCCAACCATCCTGCGCACGCTGCGCATCACGTTGCGCGCCCACGGCTTCGAAGTCGAAGCGGTGACCAATGCGGCCGACGCCCTCAGCAGCCTCGCCCAGGCGCCGCCCGACCTGGTGGTGCTCGACCTGGGCCTGCCAGACCTAGATGGCGTCGAGGTGTTGCGGCGCATCCGGCGTACGAGCACGGTGCCGGTCGTCGTGCTGTCGGCCCGGCGGGAATCCGAGGACAAAGTCGAAGCGCTCGACTCCGGAGCCGACGACTTCGTCACCAAGCCGTTCGGTTCCGAAGAGCTACTGGCCCGCGTACGAGCTGCGTTGCGCCGCAGCGGCCCTCGCCTCGAGGTGACCCCAGCGGTCAGGACAGACGACTTCGTTCTCGACTTCGCGACGTACACCGCCACGACAGCGGCCGGAGCGGTACACCTCACGCCCACAGAGTGGCGTTTTGTGGCGACGCTGGCCGCACACCGCGGGCAGGTGGTGCCCCAGACCGCACTGCTGCATGCGGTCTGGGGCCCTGGCTACGGCCAGGAATCGAATTACCTGCGCGTCTACATCAATCAATTGAGGCGCAAACTCGAGCCGGAACCTTCCCGGCCGCGCCACCTGATCACCGAACCGGGGATCGGCTATCTGCTGCGCTGAACCTCAGAGGTTCGCCTTCTCGACCGACGCCTGCGGGGTCCACCCGCCGTTGGCCAACCGGCTCTTGCGGTAGCCATAGGCGAAGTAGATCGCGAACCCGAGCGCCATCCAGATCACGAACCGGATCCAGGTCTCGACCGGCAGTGTGAGCATCAGGTAGAAACAGATGACCGCCGACACGATCGGCAGCACCGGACTGAACGGCACCTTGAACGGTCGGTTCATCTCCGGGTTGCGACGTCGCAACACCGGCACCGCGATCGACACCAGGAAGAACGCGGTGAGGGTGCCGATGTTGATCATGAATTCGAGCTCACCGACCGGGGTCAGCGCGGCAACCAAGGCCACGATCAGGCCGATACCGAGGGTGATCCGAACCGGGGTTCCGGACTTCGGGTTGGTCTTGCCCAGACTCGGCGGGAGCAGCCAGTCGCGAGACATGGCGAACACGACGCGGGACGCGCCGATCAACAAGGTCATCACCACGGTCGTCAAACCCGCGACTGCCCCGGCCGAGATCAGCGTCGCGAAACCAGGATGGCCGACCTGCTCGAAGGCGTTGGCCAGCGACGCCTCGCTGGAGATCTTGTTGTAGGGCACCATGCCGGTGATCACGAGCGCAACGCCGCAGTAAAGAACGGTGCAGATGATCAACGAGCCGATGATCCCCTTGGGCAGGTCCTTCTTGGGGTTCTTCGCCTCCTCGGCCGTGGTCGCGACGACGTCGAACCCGATGTAGGCGAAGAAGACCAGCGATGCGGCGGCGAGGATGCCGCTGACCCCGAAGTGAGTCTGGGTGAATCCGAACATCCACTCGATCAGCGGGGTCTTGGCCACCGACGCCGCCTCAACGCCCTTGCTCGGCGGAACGAATGGGGTGTAGTTCGCGCCCTTCACGAAGAACAGGCCAGCGACGATGACGAACAACACGATGAACACCTTCAGCGCGACCAGAACCAGGTTGACCCGCAGCGACTCCTTGATCCCCACGCTCACCAAGACGGTCAAAACGGCCACCAGCAGGAACGCCGGCATGTCGAAGTGCGAGCCGTAGGAGATGGATTCGGGCAGCGTTATGTTCAGATGCCCGAGGAAGACCCCGAGATACGCCGACCAGCCCTGCGCAACGACCGATGCGCCGAGCATCAACTCCAGCAGCAGGTCCCAGCCGATGATCCACGCGACGATCTCGCCGAGAGAGGCGTAGCTGAAGGTGTAGGCCGACCCGGAGACCGGGATCGACGAGGCGAACTCGGCGTAACACAGGGCAGCGAGCGCGCAACAGGTCGCAGCGATGACGAATGACAACACCACCGACGGGCCGGCCAGCTCATGGGCCGCGCGACCGGCGACGGTGAAGATTCCCGCACCGATGACCACACCGACGCCGAACACTGTCAGGTCGAGCGCGGTCAGCCGTTTCTTGAGCTGATACTCCGGCTCGTCGCCTTCGGCGATCGACTGCTCGACCGATTTGGTACGCATCACGTTCACGGGCACATCACCTCTTCTCCACGCCACCCGGGCGGGCGCCCGTTGGTGAGTCCATTTGTACCGATATACCCATCGGTAGTGACCCCCGTCTCGCAATCCGCACGAATGGTTCGTGCTGCGTACGCTGGGGTCGGTCCAATCGAAGGAGAACTGATGACGTACGACGGCATGGGCGCCATCCGCTACGACGGCGGAGTCGCGTTCCGGGTGTGGGCTCCAAACGCCGAATCGGTCGGGGTGATCGGCGACTTCAACAGTTGGTCCGCGAGCCCGCTGACCAGCGAGGGCAACGGATATTGGTACGCCGAGGTTGCCGGTGCGAACCCGGGCCAGGAGTACAAATACGAGCTCACCCACGCCGGGCAGACCTTCCAGCGGATCGACCCCTATGCCCGCCAGGTGACCAACTCTGTCGGCAACGGCATCGTCTACGACCACGGCGCCTTCGACTGGGGCGACGACCAGCCGCAGCTGCCCGCGATGTCGGAGCTGGTCATCTACGAACTGCACATCGGGTCGTTCATGGCGCAGGGTTCGCGCGGCTCGTTCGCCTCGGCGGCGACCCGGCTTGACCACCTGAAGTCGTTGGGAGTCAACGCGATTGCGTTGATGCCAGTAATGGAGTTCGCCGGTGACGACTCCTGGGGCTACAACCCCGCCCACATCTTCGCGATCGAGTCGGCGCTCGGCGGCCCCGACGAACTGAAGAAATTCGTCCGCCAGGCCCACCAGGCCGGGCTTGCTGTTGTGGTCGACGTCGTCTACAACCACCTCGGCCCCAGCGACCTGTCGACCTGGCAGTTCGACGGGTGGTCGGAGGCTGGGAAGGGCGGCATCTACTTCTACGAGGACGACCGCTCCTCCACCCCGTGGGGCGACACTCGCCCCGACTACGGCCGCGGCGAGGTCCGCGAGTTCCTGCGCGACAACGCGCTGTCCTGGCTGAGCGACTTCCACGCCGACGGCGTCCGCTTCGACATGACGCCCTACATCCGCAGCCGCAACGGATCCGGCAAGGACATCCCCGAGGGCTGGGACCTCATGCGGTGGATCAACACGACCGTCCGTGAACAGTTCCCCGACCGGATCCTGATCGCCGAAGACATGCAGGGCGACGGGTCGATCAGTTCGACCGAGCCCGATGGCGCGGCCTTCCACGCCCAGTGGGACGGGGCGTTCGTTCATCCCGTACGAGAGATGCTCGCCGCAGCCGACGACGCCGCCCGGTCGGTCGACGCGGTCGCAGGTGCCGTCACCACCACCTACAACGGCGACGCCTTCCAACGGGTCATCTACACCGAGTCCCACGACGAGGTGGCCAACGGCAAGGAGCGTGTTCCCTCCGAAGTCGCTCCCGATGACACGCTCGGCCTGCTCGCCCAGAAACGGGTCACCCTCGGCGCAGCGATCCTGCTCACCTCGCCCGGCATCCCGATGCTGTTCATGGGTCAGGAGTTCCTGCAGGACGGCTGGTTCCAAGACACCGACCCGCTCGATTGGTCTCGGGCGGAGAAGGTGCCCGGTGTCGGTCGCGCGTGGAGTGACCTGATTGCGTTGCGCCGCAACGCATCCGGACACACCAAGGGTCTCACCGGGCAACACACCGAAGTGATTGGCAGCGACGAAGACCGCAAGCTGCTGGCCTATCACCGGTGGGCCGATGGCGGCGCCGGCGACAGCACCGTCGTGGTTCTCAACCTGGCCGGCAGCCCCGGCTCGCTGCCGGTTCACTTCCCGGCCGCAGGCTCCTGGGACCTCCTGCTCAACACCGACGGTGTCAGTTACAACGAGCAGTTCGGCTCGGTGGAGACCGGATCGGTCACGGCCGGCAACGACGCGGTTGAGGTGGCCGTAGGGCCGTACGCCGCCCTGGTCTTCGGACTGAGCTGAGTGCGAACGGGTGGGCGAGCGCATTTCTCGGGCGGTTGCTCGTCAGATATGCGCTCACCCGCCGGCCTCAGAACGTCAGCGGCGCACCCGTCTTGGTCTGTAGCTCTTCCTGAGATACACCGTCAACGAGCTCACGCACCACGAGCCCGTCGGTGGTCACGTCAATCACTGCCAGATCGGTGATGATCCGCTGCACCACCGCCTTGCCGGTCAGCGGCAACGAGCACTCCTGCACGATCTTGTGGGCGCCGTCCTTGGCAACGTGTTCCATCAGCACGATCACCTTCCGAGCGCCGTGGACCAGGTCCATCGCGCCGCCCATCCCCTTGACCATCTTTCCGGGGATCATCCAGTTGGCGATGTCGCCCGCGACGCTGACCTGCATCGCACCGAGGATCGCGGCGTCGACCTTGCCGCCACGGATCATCCCGAAGCTGGTGGCGGAGTCGAAGATGCTGGCCCCCTTGCGCAGAGTGACGGTCTCTTTGCCGGCGTTGATCAGATCAGGGTCGGCCTCGCCCTCGTACGGGTACGCGCCCGTTCCGAGGATGCCGTTCTCGGACTGCAACACCAGTTCGATGTCGTCGCCGACGTAGTTGGGAACCAGCGTCGGCAGACCGATGCCGAGGTTGACGTAGTCGCCGTCGTGCAACTCTTGGGCCGCGCGGGCGGCCATCTCTTCCCGGGTGAGCGGCATGTCAGGCCTCCTGCTGGTGACGCGGGCGCGTCGTGGTTCGTTCGATGAGTTTGTCGGCCGCCTGTTCTGGGGTCAGCGCGACGACGCGGTGCACATAAATCCCGGGGAGATGCACGGCGTCGGGATCGAGCTCACCGGGCTCGACGAGGTGCTCTACCTCGGCGATGGTGACTCGGCCGGCCATCGCGCAGACCGGGTTGAAGTTGCGGGCCGAGGCACGAAACACCAGGTTGCCGTGGCGGTCGCCCTGATAGGCGCGCACCAACGCAAAGTCGGTGGCGATCGCTTCTTCCAAGACGTAGTCGTGTTCGACGCCGAGGCTGTCGAACGACCGGGTCTCCTTGGCGGGCGAGGCCAGCTCGATGCCGCCGTCCGTGTCGTACTTCCACGGCATCCCGCCCTCGGCCACCTGGGTGCCGACGCCAGTCTGCGTGAAGAACGCCGGGATACCGGCGCCGCCGGCGCGCAGCTTCTCGGCGAGGGTGCCCTGCGGCGTCAGCCGGACCTCCAGCTCTCCGCTGAGATACTGCCGGGCGAACTCCTTGTTCTCACCGACGTACGACGCCTGCACCTTGCTGATCCGCTTGTCCCCCAGCAGAATTCCGAGGCCCGCGCCGTCGACGCCGCAGTTGTTCGAGACGACCGAGAGGTCGTCGGCGCCCTGGTCGTGCAGCGCCTTGATCAACACCGTCGGGATCCCGCAGAGTCCGAATCCGCCGACCGCAAGCGATGAGCCCGCGCCGATGTCGGCGACCGCCTCCGCCGCTGAAGCAACAACCTTGTCCATGCCTGCGCACGCCTGTCTTTCGTGTTTCCGGGGCTTGTTTCTACCGATGCTACGACCCGCCCGGTGATCCAGGTCACACCCACCCCGGGCTGCGTACGCTGGTCGCATGACCAAACGGATCGCGGTGGCCCTTGGCTCGGGCGGCGCCCGCGGCTACGCCCACATCGGCGCCCTCGAGGCGCTGGCCGAACGCGACCTGGAAATTGTCACGATCGCCGGGACCTCAATGGGCGCGCTCGTCGGCAGTTTCGCCGCTTCGGGGCGGCTGGAATACCTCAAGGAGTGGTCGCTGAGCCTCACCCAGCGCGACATTCTGCGATTGGTCGACCCGAGCCTGCGTGGCCCGGGCGTGGTGCGCGCCGAGCGGATCATCACCAAAATCGCCGACCTACTGGCCGATTCGCGCATCGAGGACTTCCCGATTCCGTTCACCGCCGTCGCCACCGACCTCGACGACCGACGTGAAGTGTGGTTCCAGCGCGGTCCGGCCGACGTCGCGATCCGCGCCTCGATCGCGATGCCTGGCGTCATCCAGCCGGTCATGGTCGACGGTCGAATGCTGGTCGACGGCGGCCTGATGAACCCGATTCCGATCGACCCGACAAGGGCGGTCCCCTCCGACCTGACGCTGGCCATCTCGCTGAACGGGGTGCGCCAGAGCCAGGGCCGCAGCGAGGCTGTGCCGATGTCGCCGCTGCGCACCTATTTGGAAAGTAAAGAGTCCCTGTCCCGGGGCGCGCGCCTGGTCCGCGATGAGATTCGGGACAGCGCCACGATGCAACGACTGTCGACCCGGTTGGCCGAGCGGCGGGCAGCGCATGACGTCGCAGTCGACCCGGACAGTCTCGAAGCGCTCCTCGGAGCACGCCTGCCCAAGGACCTGACGACCGTCGAGATCTTCAACCGCTCGTTCGACACGATGTCGTCGCTGGTCGCCCGCTATCGGATGGCCTCGAACCCGCCGGACATCCTGGTGACGCTGCCCTCCGATGCCTGCCGCACCCTGGAATTCCACCGCGCGGCCGAGATGATCCAGCTCGGGCGCGAGCTGACCGACAAGGCCCTCGACGCCGCTGGTCTCTGACCAGCCCGCCCCTCTCCCCCAACGGTGCACCTAGCGACAGACCCTGCAGGCACACCTGCAGGGTCTGTTCGGTGAATGCCGCGTTTGGGCGAAGGTCAGTCGGCGGAGGTCTGAACGATGGCCGGGCCACCGGGCACCTGCTGCTTCTTCACGCCACGGCCACGAGCCTTGAGCCGGCGGTCGATGTATTCCGCCAGCTTCGAGATCGAATAGTTGATCAGGATGAAGAGGATCGCGACCACGATGAGGGTCGGCACGATGTTGGCGTTGTTGGTGCCGCCGGTCTGACTTTGGTAAAGCAGTTCGCCGTAGAGGACGTTGTAGCCCAAGGCTGTGTCCTTCAGAACGACGACGAGCTGGCTGATGATCGCCGGCAGCATCGCGGTGATCGCCTGCGGGAGTTGGATCGTACGCAGTGTCTGCGACGACGTCAGGCCGATCGACAGCCCCGCTTCACGCTGACCGGATGGCAACTGACCGACACCGGCTCGTACGACCTCAGCCATGACCGAGGCGTTGTAAAGCACCAGCGCGGTCACTGTGGCAACCAGCGGAGCGTTGTCCGAGCTGACCAGATTATTAGTCGTCAACATGCCGTAGACGAACAGCATCATGATCAACACGGGCACGGCGCGGAACACTTCGACGAAGGTGGCGCACACCCATCGCAGCGCAGCGATCTCGGACATCCGGCCCATGGCGAAAAGAAACCCGACAATGCCGGCAATCACGATCGATATCGCGGCGGCTTTCAGGGTGCCGAGCAGCCCCGGGATGATGTAGTCGTTCCAGGTTTGGGCCTTGGTGAACGGGGCCCACATCCGGCTTTCGAGCTGTCCCTTGTCGGACAGTCGCATGACCACGACGTAGAGGACGGCCAGGAACAACAGGATCCCGACGCCGCTCAGGACCAGGTGGCGCCGACGGGCCTTGGGCCCTGGGGCGTCGAACAGAACACCGGCGCTCATCGCTTCACCGCCAACTTCTTGCCAAGCCAACCGACCAAGAGGCCGGTCGGGAGGGTGATGATCACGAACAGCAGTGCCACCGCCAAGAAGGCCATGTTCAGCAGACCGGGGTCATCCTCGGTGACTTTCGACAGCACCGACGCCATTTCAGCAACGCCGATGACGACGGCGACCGTGGTGTTCTTCGTCAGCGCGATCAGTGTGTTGCCGAGCGGAACAACAGCGCCGCGGAATGCCTGCGGCAAGATCACTTCACGCAGCGATTGGCTGAACGTCAGGCCGATCGAACGAGCCGCCTCTGCCTGCCCCAGGGGGATGGTGTTCACCCCGGAACGCAGCGACTCACACACGTAGCTGGCGTGATAAATCACCAGACCAAGCACCGCCAACCGGAAGTTGTTGGTGTTGAAGAACGTCGGGCTCTTGCTGTCGGCCAGGTTCACTCCGAGCTTTGCCCAGAGCACCAGGTTGGTGCTGAGGATGATCAGCGTGAGTGGCGTGTTGCGGAAGATGTTCACATACGACGTCCCGAGGAACCGCAGCATCGGCACCGGGCTCATCCGCAAGATGGCCACAAAGGTGCCCAGGATTGCCGCGCCGATGGCAGCAGCAACCGTGAGTTTGATCGTCATCCAGAATCCGGCCAGAAGGTCGAATTGGTTGAAAAGCGCTGACATGCACGGCCTTTCGAGGAGTCAGCTACGGCGTACGGTCACGGCTGGGTGAGCATCCCGCCCTCCCAGCCGTGGTCGTCACGCGCAGGCTTCGAACGTCTTCGGCGGGTTCTCCGAGGTGTTGTACTTGTAGTCAGAACCGAGGTTGTCCTTCAGTGCCTTCTCCCAGGATCCGTCGCTGATCATCTTCTTGATCGCGGCGTTGACCTTGGTGCAGGTCTCCTTGTCGCCCTTCTTCAGACCGACGCCGTAGCGCTCGGTGGAGAAGGTGCCGCCGACCAACTTGAACTTGCCCTTGTACGCGTCCTGGTTGGCATAACCGGCCAGGATCGTGTCGTCGGTGGTCATCGCGTCGATAGCGCCCGAGGCCAACGCGTCGGCGCACTGCGAATACTTGTCGTAGCTCTGCGGAACCAGCGCGGGCTGTTCCTTCTTCAAGTTGTCGACCGAGGTCGACCCGGTGACCGAGCAGACCTTCTTGCCGGCGAGATCGGCGACCTTGGAGATCGAGCTGTCCGACTTGACCAGCAACGACTGGCCGGCGACGAAGTACGGGCCGGCGAACCCGACGAGTGCCTTGCGCTTGTCGGTGATCGAGTAGGTCGCGAAGGTCATCTTCACGGTGCCGGCCTGCAGCATCTTCTCGCGCTGCTTGGAAGGCGACTCGATGAATTCGATCTGATTTTCCTTGAAGCCCATGTCCTTCGCGACATACTTCGCGACATCGACGTCAAAGCCCTTGTAGGTGCTTCCGACCTTCTGGCCAAGGCCCGGCTGGTCGAACTTGATCCCGATCTTGATCTTGGAGCCACTACCCGAGTCGCTGCTGCCGCCACAGGCGGACAGACCGAGGCTGGCCACGGCGGTCATCGCGACAAGTGCTGACGTTCTGCGCAGATTCATTGATTTCTCCCTTGAAGTGACGAACTGATGTGACGGACTGCTCGAATGCGGGTCAATGGGTGAGGATCTTGGACAGGAAGTCCTTGGCACGATCGGTGCGCGGATTCTCGAAGAACTCCTGCGGCGTCGCGTCCTCGAGAATCTCGCCGTCGGCCATGAATACGACCCGGTCAGCGGCGCGTCGGGCGAAGCCCATCTCGTGGGTCACGACGATCATCGTCATGCCCTCCTTGGCCAGTTGGGCCATGACGTCGAGGACCTCGTTGATCATCTCCGGGTCGAGCGCCGAGGTGGGTTCGTCGAACAACATCACCTTCGGCTGCATCGCCAGCGAGCGCGCAATGGCTACGCGCTGCTGCTGACCACCCGAGAGTTGCGCGGGGTACTTCGCGGCCTGCTGTTCGACACCGACTCGCTTCA
The DNA here is from genome assembly GCF_054778835.1 of Calidifontibacter terrae. Lineage (NCBI taxonomy): Bacteria > Bacillati > Actinomycetota > Actinomycetes > Micrococcales > Dermacoccaceae > Calidifontibacter > Calidifontibacter terrae. Next base: position 253,462 of record NZ_BAAGZF010000007.1, on the reverse strand, counting down.
GCAGCTCCATCGCCTTGGCCTGCGCGTCTTTGGCGTTCTGCTTGCGCACCTTCATCGGGCCGAGGGTGACGTTCTGCAGGATCGTCTTGTGGGCGAACAGGTTGAACGACTGGAAGACCATGCCGACGTCGGCACGCAGCTTGGCGAGCCCGGGGCCCTCTTCGGGTAACTGCTGCCCGTCGATGGTGATCGAGCCCGATTCGTAGGTCTCGAGTCGGTTGATGGTCCGGCACAGCGTCGACTTACCGGAACCCGAGGGACCGAGCACGACCACCACTTCGCCGCGGCCGACGGACAGGTTGATGTCCTTGAGAACGTGCAGCGGGCCGAAGTGCTTGTTCACCCCGGTGAGCTGCACCAACGGCTCGCCGATCGGGGTCCGTGGCGCCTGCGCGGGGTCGTTGTCCGGCGTGGCGCCCTCGTTGAGGTCCGTCATGGGGCACAACCATAGACGGCACCCAGGTGAAATTGTCCGGACATTCAGGTTGTCCGGGGGATTTTGTGCCCAAACGTGACCTACACGTTGTCGGCCGCCACCTGCTCCGCGATCTGCAACATGTTCAACACCGACCCGCGCCGCAAATTGTCGGCACACACGAACAACTCGATCGATCGGGGGAAGTCGCCCGGCTGTCGCACCCTGCCAACGAACACCGGATCGGTGCCGACGACATCGACCGGGGTCGGCCACTCGGCCCGCATCGGATCGTCCAACACAACGACCGCATTGCGGTCCTCGGTCAGGGCTCGTACAGCGTCGTCCCTGGTCAGTCGGCGATCGAATGTCAGGTGCAAAGACGCCGAGTGGCTGATCGCCACCGGCACCTGAACGCAGGTGGTCGCCATCCGCAACTCGGGAGCGTGCAGCAGCCGCCGAATCTCCTCCCGCGTACGCAATTCGGTGGAGGACCAGCGCCCGTCGCCGGAGCCACCGACCCACGGAATCACGTTGAACGCCACTGGTGCCGGGAACGGGCTGACGCCCTCCAGATCGGAGAGGAAGCGGCGCACGTCACCGGGCCGCTGGCCCACCCCGCGGTTGCCGGCGAGTTCGCTGGTCTCGTCATACAGCCGTCGGACACCGCCGACCCCGGCGTCGGAGACCGCTTGATAGGTGGAGGCGATCACGTCGGTGAGATGCCAGTGCTGGTGCAGGGTGTTCAGCACGTTCGACATCAGCAAGGTGGTGCCGCTCGGGCTGCCGATAATGCGCGGTTCGGGGATCGCAATGGGTCCCCGCGCAATCTCGGGAACGATCAACGGCACCCTTGGATCCGCCGACTGCGCCCCGGAGTTGTCGATCACCACGGCCCCGCGGCTGGCGATGATCGGGCCCCAGGTTCGGGCCACCTCCACCGGCGTGGCGAGGATGCAGACGTCGACGTCGTCGAACAGGTCAGCCCCGAGTTCGTGCACCGGCAGTTCCTGCCCGAGAACGGTGAGCGTACGGCCGCCGGAATGCCCCGACGCGACCAGCCGTACGTCGTGGTCCCAGATGTCTTGGCGGGTCGAGAGCTGGGAAAGCAGGACAGAACCGACGACGCCGGTCGCGCCGACGATCGCCAACACCGGGCGGCGGTTCATCGCGTCACCGACCGGCCGCGATGACCTCCGCGATCTGCACCGTGTTCAGCGCGGCACCTTTGCGCAGGTTGTCGCTGGAGATGAACAACACTAGACCCTTGCCGTCGGGCACGGACTGGTCCTGTCGAATCCGACCGACCAGCGACGGGTCGATCCCGGCGGCGGCCAACGGAGTCGGCACATCCGTCAGCTGGACGCCGGCGGCATCCTGCAGGATCGAGGTCGCCTGCTCGGGCGTGATCGGCTGGTCGAACTCGGCGTGAATCGACAGCGAGTGACCGGTGAAGACGGGAACACGCACGCAGGTGCCGGCGACCAGCAGGCCGGGCAACCCCAAGATCTTGCGGCTCTCGTTGCGTAGCTTCTGCTCCTCGTCGGTCTCGTTCGAACCGTCATCAACGACGCTACCCGCGAGGGCAATGACATTGAAGGCGATCGGCGCGACGTACTTCGCGGGCGGGCCGAGGGTGACCGCCGAGCCGTCGTGAGCGAGGTCTTCGAGGTGCTCAGAGCCGGTGCCCTGGCGGGCCTGCCCGGCGAGCTCCTCGACACCAGCGAGGCCCGAACCCGAGACCGCCTGGTAGGTCGCGACGGTCATCCGGCGCAGGCCGGCCGCGTCGGACAGCGGCTTGAGAACCGGCATGGCCGCCATCGTGGTGCAGTTCGGGTTGGCGATGATGCCCTTCGCCGGCGAGGCGACCTCGGCGGCGTTGACCTCACTGACAACCAGCGGAACCTCGGGGTCCATCCGCCAAGCGGAGGAGTTGTCGATCACGGTGACGCCCGCGGCGGCGTATTTGGGGGCGAGCGCCTTGGAGGTCGCACCACCGGCGGAGAAGATCGCGATGTCGAGCCCGCTCGGATCAGCGGTCTCGGCGTCCTCAACCGTGATGCTGCGGCCCTGCCACTCGATCTGCTTGCCGGCCGAACGCGCCGAGGCGAAGAGCCGCAGGTCGCCGACCGGGAAGTTGCGTTCAGCGAGCAGGGTCAACACGACCCCGCCAACCTGGCCGGTCGCGCCGACAACACCGATGTTGAGCGTCTTGGAGTCAGTCATGTCAGCGCCCCGTCCCGCCGTAGACCACGGCCTCGCCGGCGGCGGTGTCGAGACCGAACGCGGTGTGGACCGCTCGTACGGCGTCATCGAGTTGGTCGTCCTTGGTGACGACCGAGATGCGGATCTCGGAGGTGGAGATCATCTCGATGTTGATCCGGTTGTCGGCGAGCGCCTGGAACAAGGTGGCGCTGACGCCGGGGGCCGAGCGCATGCCCGAACCGATCAGCGAAAGCTTGCCGATCTGGTCGTCGAACTGCAACTGGTCGTAGCCGATGTCCGCTTTCGCGGCTTGGAGCGCCGCGACCGCTCGCGGTGCGTCGCTCTTGGGACAGGTGAACGAGATGTCGGTCAGCCCGGTGTCCAGAGCGGACACGTTCTGCACGATCATGTCGATGTTGATTTCAGCGCCGGCCACGATCTGGAACACCTTCGCCGCGACACCCGGAGCGTCCTTCACCCCGACAAGAGTGGTTTTCGCCTGGCTGCGGTCGTGTGCGACCCCGGCAATGATCGGATCTTCCACGCCTTCTTCTCCTTCTGTGGTGTTCACAACCCAGGTGCCCTCGTGATGACTGAACGAGGAACGCACGTGGACCGGGACGTTGAACCGTCGTGCATATTCGACACACCGGAGCATCAGGATCTTGGCGCCCGCGGCGGCCATCTCCTGCATCTCTTCGTTGCTGATCCGGTCGATCTTGTGGGCGCGCGGAACGATCCGCGGGTCGGCGGTGTAGACACCGTCGACATCGGTGTAGATCTCGCAGTAGTCGGCCTTCAGCGCTGCGGCGAGCGCCACGGCGGTCGCATCTGAAGCCCCCCGCCCGAGCGTGGTGATCTCATTCGAGTCCTCGCTGACGCCCTGAAAACCGGCGACGATCACTATGTGGCCGGATTCGATCGCCTGCTGGATACGACCGGCCCGAATGTCGATGATCTTGGCCGAGCCGTGGCTGTCGTCGGTGATGACGCCGGCCTGAGATCCGGTGTAGGAACGGGCCGAGTGGCCGAGGTTAGCGATCGCCATCGACAGCAGCGCCGCCGAGATCCGCTCACCGGAGGTGAGCAGCATGTCCATCTCACGGGCGGGTGGCGCGGGTGAGATGGCCGCGGCCAGGTCGTGCAGTTCGTCGGTGGTGTCACCCATGGCCGACACAACGACGCAGACACTGTTGCCCGCTTTACGGGTGTCGACGATGCGGCGCGCGACGCGCTTGATGCTGTCGGCATCCGCGACCGACGACCCGCCGTACTTCTGGACGACCAGACTCACTTCAACTTCTCCGTGACACTCGGCTGCGGTGGCCTCTGGGTGACCGCCGCCACACGCACCGATCGCTCGGAATGCCTGGCATGGAGCCGTTGTTGCCACCTGGGACGTCCATCGTATCGACGCCTTTATGCCGCACCCGCTGGGCGACCGCCATGCGGACCCCTTATCCACTCGCGGGCAACGCGGCACTGCCCTACCATGAACGCTGAGCAAACCGTGGGAGACTGACAAATATGTCAAGCAGTGCTGACAGTGTCGGCGGGGGGACCACTGCACACCGCAGTCGGACGCTTCCCGCGCTGTTGCCTGCCCGGGTGCGGGCATATCGCGCTCCGCGGTGGTGGGTCGAAATCGCGATTCTCGTTGCGCTCGACGTCATCTACGAACGGTTGCGCAACCTTGCGCCGACTCGCAAGAGCGTCGCGATCAACCGCGGCGAAAAGGTCCATCAACTCTCGGAAGACTTCCACGTCTCGTTCGAGGTGCCGGTCAACCATTGGGTGGCCCACCACGACACAGTCGCGACCTGGATGAACTATTACTACAGCTTCCTGCACCTCCCGGTGACCGCGACTGTCCTCATCTGGATTTTCTGGCGTCACCCGAAGATCTATCGACCCATCCGGTCGACGTTGGTGTTCACGACCGTGATCGCGCTGATCAGCTTCTACCTGCTGCCGATGGCTCCGCCGCGCCTGCTGCCCTCCGGCCAATTCTTCGACATCAGCATGCTCCACCCGACCTTCGGCTCCTGGAGCAACCCGACCGTGGCCGAACACAGCAACCTTTACGCCGCGATGCCGAGCCTGCATTGCGCGTGGGCGTTGTGGTGCGGCCTGACGGTGTTCAGCGTGGCGACCCACCGCGTCGTGCGATATATCGCGCTGCTCTATCCGCTGGCGACCTTCACGGTCGTGATCGGGACGGCCAACCACTTCGCCATCGACGGGGTGGCCGGCGCGATGGTCATTGCGATTTCGCTCGGCGCAGTCCGGGCGCTCTACGGACATTCGGCCTACACGCCGGCCAGGACTTACGAAGAGCTCACCCTCAGCAGCGACGCTGGCCCGGCTCCTCGCGACCATCAACCAGAAGCGCAGCCCACCCGGCGATAGACCGTGACGCGGTCCACCACTGTCGTTCGGCGATAGCACCGCTTGATCAGCCTCTCCAGCTCAGGCACGACGGTCATCGGGTAGGACCCATATCCCCGCATGCCAGCCGTCGAGGTGTCCACGACAAGGGTCGGGCGCTGCCGGACAACCGCGGTCATGAAGGCGGTCGTCGTGGCCACCGGAACGGTGGCGACAGTCGACGGATCTGGGTCGCGATAGCCGGTCAACCCGGTGACGAAGTCGCTATGCACGAAAGCACCTGCCGCGGGTCGATCTGCGGTCCACAGAGCCTCGGGGTAGTTGCCCCATACGAGGACCTTCTGTCCGGGAAGGGTGAGGGCATCGACGGTGGCGGCAAACCGGGTTGGGTTCGGATAACTGCGAACGATCGCCGGCCAGAACGCGAGGCCCAATGTCGCGAGCGCCGTCGCGGCCAGCACCGCGATTGCTCGCCGGCGGTGATGACTAGTGAGGCCGACCAGAACCGGCGCGGCGAGTACTGCCATAGGTGGGAGTGACTGCAGGAAGTAGTGGCCGAAGAAACGCCACCCAGCAATGAACGCGATGAGTCCGCTACAGACCCACACCCACAGGTCCGGATGGGCGCGCCAGGTCGACCGGGCACGCCACACCAGCCAGAGCAAGGCGGCGTGCATCACCACCACTTGGCCCACCACATTGACCCCCAAAGCCTGCGCCAATCCAGCTGTGGACGGCAGCGAGGTCAGGAACCCGCCTGTTCCGAGAATCGCCCAGTGCAGCATGCCCGCGGCATCGCCACTCACCACCACGACGACCGCAGCACCGACGCCAAGCCCGGCCAGCCATTCGGCGAATCGCATCTTCTTGCCCACACACCAGATCGACACCGCCGAGGCCGGGATTCCGATCAGCCACGTCTGCCGGCAGCCCACGGCAAGAATCACGGCCACTCCCGCGACAAACGCCGATCCGCGTTCAGACCGGCGAGCAAGAACCATCGCCGCCGCCCCGGGAAGGACTGCGAAGTGAGCAAAGTTGGCGGACTGCGCGGTCGAGGGTAGGAAGGCAACGCAGCCGAGAACGAAGAGTGCTGCCGCGGTCCACCGACTACGCCGATCGCGCAGCGACGGATCTGTGGAAATCATCCACGCCGCCAGGCCGAGACAGACCGTCACCATCAGGTGCACCGGCCGCAGGTCGGTGCTGCTGGTCAGGTCAAATATGCCGCGATAGATCTCGGCCGGAAGCGGCGGTTTTCGGTCGATCGCGTCGGTGTAGAGCTGGCCGCCGTGGGTGAGCGTGATGGCTTGGTCGGCAAGAACCGCTTCGTCCGGGTCGAAGAGTTGCCGCCATAGTGACGGCATTCTGAGAATCAGCAGTCCGGCGACAAGCGCCCCGGCTGCCCACCGTCCGCGTCGGCCACGATCGAAGATCCTCGCCAGTCCGCGGTCGCGGGCATGTTCGACCATGGCTGAAGATTACGGGGAGTTCCTCAGTTTTCCCTGGGCTCCCCGCTGATGCGGTTCCAGACCGCCGAAGCCCAGCGCGACCAACGGTTGGGACTGACCTGAGCGGCGTCAACTCCGACCGGCTCGACCTCGCGGCCGCAGCAGTTGGTCCGGATGTCGGCGGTAGGTCGTAGGCTGATCACCGTGTACGAAGGCGTGGTCCAAGACCTAATCGACGAGCTCGGCCATCTGCCGGGGATTGGGCCGAAGTCTGCCCAACGCATTGCGTTCCACCTGCTCGAGGCCGAAAAAGCCGACGTCGACCGGCTGGTCGAAGTGCTGCGTACGGTGAAGGCGAAGGTGCGCTTCTGCGACACCTGCTTCAACGTCTCCGAGGCCGAACGCTGCCGGATCTGCTCCGACGGCAAGCGCGACCGCACCAAGTTGTGCGTGGTCGAGGAGTCCAAGGACGTCATGGCCATGGAGCGGGCCCGCGAGTTCCGCGGTGTCTATCACGTTCTCGGTGGCGCGATCGATCCGATGTCCGGTATCGGCCCCGACGACCTGCGGATCACCGAACTGTTCCGCCGGTTGGGCGAGGAACCGATCGAGGAAGTGCTGATCGCCACCAATCCGAACCATCTGGGTGAAGCGACCGCCACCTATCTGGTGCGCAGCATGCGCACACTGGGCATCACCATCTCCCGACTGGCTTCCGGTCTGCCGGTCGGCGGCGATCTGGAATATGCCGACGAGGTCACCCTGGGCCGCGCGATCGAAGGACGAAAGGTGCTGTCTGGTGTCTGAGATCTCCGACTGGGGCGGCCTGGCCGCCGAGACCGCCCACGACGCGAAGTCGTTCAGCGATGGGGTGCGAGAGGTGGCCTCCGGCGGGTCGCCCGAGACTTCCATCCCGTTGCTGTTACTCCTGCTTTCCCACCTGCAGGTCTGCGGCGCCCGGCTCGGCGCCGTGCAGGACATCGTTCCGCAGGAACGCTTCGAACACGATGCCGGGCTCGAGGGCGACCTGGACCCGCTGCGCGAAAACCTGGCCAACCTCTTCGAGGGCATCGACGACTACACCGATCTGGTCGACCCGGTCACCTCGCTCGAGGTGGCCCGTGGCGCGATCAGCGACGACCTCGCCGACATCGTTCAGTCGCTCGACCACGGCTTCGCCCACTACGACACCGGCCGCACCGTCGAGGCGCTGTGGTGGTGGCAGTTCAGCTACCTGTCGACCTGGGGCGTGCGAGTGTCGGCCTGCCTGCGGGTCTTGCAGACGATCCTGGGCCACCTGCGGTTGGACGTCGACGACGACGCTGCATCCGAAGCGGAGTTCGACGCCCTGCATCCCTGACGTCCATCCCTGACGTCGGTTCAGTGGCTGCGTTCGTTGTAGGAGTCGACCCGCTCCTGGCCAGACAGCGCCGCGATGGCGTTCATGATTTCGTCTGTCGCCTCGCGCCGGGCTCTCCCGTGGGGAACCCCCTCGAAACGGTGCCGGAAATCCAACGGCTCGCCGAAGCGCACCGTGAACGGCACGCGACGCGGGCGGTTGCTGCCCACCGGTTGAACGTTCTGGGTGTCGATGAGGCCGACCGGGACGACCGGGACCCCCGCCGTCAACGCGAGGTGAGCCACGCCGACGTGGCCGCGGTAGAGCCGGCCGTCGCGTGAGCGGGTCCCTTCGGGGTAGATCCCGAACGCCTCTCCCCTGCCCAGCACCTCCAGCGCGATCTCCAACGACTGGCTCGCCGCCCGAGAGTCATCGCGATCCACCGGCACCATGCCCATCGCGGTGAACCATCGGCGCATCGCCGCGCCCTTGAGTCCACTGCCGGTGAAGTAGTCGCTCTTGGCCAGGAACGCGACCTTGCGTGGGGCAGCGAGCGGGATCGCGAAACTGTCAATGAAGGAGAGATGGTTCGAGGCGAGCAGCACCCCACCGCTGGTCGGGACGTGGTGGGTTCCCTCGATCTTCGCCCGGAAATAAGCGCGGGCGACCGGGGTCGCCACCAGCTTGGTGGCGATATAGAGCATCAGAGATCCCTCCGGTCCTCGATGACGGTCGCCCCCAGAACTGCGGTCATCACCGGCAGACCGACCTCGCCGGCGTCGTCGACATCCTCGTCGTCCATCGATTCGACCGGACTCTCGTCGACCGGTTCGGTCGCCGCTGGCGAGCGAGGGGCGAACTCCGCCGTTGCCCAGTCCGGCGCGGCACTGGCGTTGCTGCCCCAGTCACCGGCGGAATCATCGCGCTGCACCCGCGACATCGCCGCCTGCGCGTCGAGGTCGGCGGCACCGGTGGTCGGGCGGCCGGCGGCCCCTCCCGGTCGGGGCTCGGCCGGAGCAACAGAATCGCCACCGGCGCGTTGAACGCGCTGCTGCCAACGGGATCGGAGCGCGGCCTGCTGCGTCTGATCGTCGGCCTTCTGCACCTTCGGACGTTCAACACCAGGGCCCCACCCGGTGGACGGCGCCGATTCCCGCTGCTCGCTGGGCGCAGCAGCGCCACCGTCGCCGAGACGAGCCTGCACTCGTACGTCGATGCCGAGCGCGTCATGCACGGCGCTGCGGACTATGTCGGGGTTGGGATCGGAGCTGATCCGCTCCACCAAACCGGGGTGGTTGCTGGTGAGGACCAGGACCGAGCCGTCGTAAGAGGCGACGTGGGCATGTTGGCTGATCAGCGTCCAGGTGACCCGACGCTTGGCCGCGATGCGGCGCAGGATGTCGGGCCATTCCTGCCGGATCGCATCGACGGAGATGCCGCCGCGGGTCGGGGCGGGCGCAGGCGGCTGCGGGACCGGCTGCGACTGCGGGGCCGGCCGCGGCTCCGCAATCGGACGCGGGTCGTCCACCGGCTCCGGGGCCGGCTCATCCTCAGGCGGCGGCTCAGCGTCGCGGGATACCTCCGGCTCGGGCACTGGAGCGGCCGAGACGTGTTCGGGCGCGGGGACCGCAGCCGTCGAGACACGTTCGGGCGCAGCCGGGGCCGGCTCCGGCTGCGCCGGAGCAGCCTCAAGCGGCTCGGCAGTAGGGGGCTCAGCAGTAGGGGGCTCAGCAGTAGGGGGCTCGGCGTTAACCGGCGCCGCCTGAACCTGCTCGCCCATTACCTGCTCAGCCTTGACCGGCGCAGACCCAACCGGCCCGGTCTGAACCGACTCAACCTGGACCTGCTGCACGGCCACTGGCATCCGACCAGCCGGCACCCCGGAACTGATGTCGAGTCGACGCTCGACCCGGTCGAGGCGGGCGGCATAGCCCTCCTCCCCCATGGCGCGCGGCAGCAGCGCTCGGGCAGCCATCAACTCCAGTTGGAGACGCGGGCTGGTGGCGCCGGTCATCTCGGTGAGGCCGGCATTGATGATGTCAGCCGCATGGGTCAGCCCGCCCGGGCCGAACGCACCCGCTTGCGCGCGCATCCGCTCCAACTGGTCCTCGGGCAACCCGCGCAACACCCGCGCCGCCCCGTCCTGCACAGCGGCAACCACGATCAGGTCGCGCAGACGTTCCAACAGATCCTCAACGAACCGCCGCGGGTCCTGGCCGGACTCGACGACGTGGTCGATCTGAGTGAAGACACTGGCACTGTCGCCCGCAGCGAAAGCGTCGACCGTTGCGTCGAGCAGCGCCGTGTCGGTGAAACCGAGCAACGCGGTCGCGCCGGAGTAGGTCAGCCCGACGTCGGTCGAGCCGGCAATCAGCTGGTCGAGAACCGACAACGAGTCACGCACCGACCCGCCGCCCGCGCGGGTCACCAGCGACAGCACGCCCGGCTCCACCGGCACGCCCTCAGACCCACACAGCTGCTGCAGATAGTCGGCCAGCCGGGCCGGCGGGACGAGCCGGAACGGATAGTGGTGGGTGCGTGACCGGATGGTGCCGATCACCTTCTCCGGCTCGGTCGTCGCGAAGATGAACTTCACATGTTCCGGCGGTTCCTCGACGATTTTCAGCAGCGCGTTGAAGCCCTGCGGGGTGACCATGTGGGCCTCGTCGATGATGTAGATCTTGAAGCGGCTCTGCGCCGGGCCGTAGGACGCCCGTTCGCGCAGATCACGCGCGTCGTCGACGCCACCATGGCTGGCCGCGTCAATCTCGATCACGTCGACAGTTCCGGAACCACCACGGGCCAGCGCAACACACGACTCGCATGTTCCACACGGGGTGGGGGTGGGGCCCTGCTCGCAGTTCAGGCAGCGGGCCAGAATGCGCGCACTGGTCGTTTTGCCACACCCGCGGGGGCCGCTGAAGAGGTAGGCGTGGTTGACCCGGCCGGTGCGCAGCGCCTGCATCAACGGCTCGGTGACGTGTTCTTGGCCGATCACCTCGGCGAACGTCTCCGGCCGGTAGCGGCGGTAGAGGGCGGTGCTCACCCGGCCACTCTATTGCGCGGGACCGACAGCCACCGATCGCAGGGCAAGAGGGTGTGAAAGGACCCCTCACGCACCTGGAAGAGCTCGCCTGCCCTTGCTGCATTCCTGCCCTGGGGGAGTTCAGCGAGGTACCACCACGTGAGGGGCCGACGCTCAGGATAGATCACCGACGCCGCTGAACAAAAAATCGCCCGGTGGTGCGAAAGCACCACCGGGCGAGCTGCGGAGGATGCGGGATTTGAACCCGCGAGGGGTTTCATCCCCAACACGATTTCCAATCGTGCGCACTAGGCCACTATGCGAATCCTCCAGGCCGGTCGAGAATACCGGCTCGGTCAGTTCCTGCGAAATCGGCCGTACGGAGTGCCTATGTGGGAGTTTCTCAGCACCGGTCGGCATACTGGACACCGGAACCGTCCGAAAAGGGGATCGCGCGGGAGACTGGCGCTGTCGGCTCGTACGGAACCGCCTCTCCTGATGGGACGATCGAGTCCCGATGACACGCATCGAAAGGGTCCCCAGTGCAGCCTCGCTTGGCGCTTGCCACCCTGGCCGTTCTCGTGGCGTCCTCCGGTGTTCTGACCGCGTGTTCCCAGGACGCCAAACCGAAGGCCTCAGCCTCTCCCTCGTGTCCGACCACGATTGCGACGCCGACCTTCAAGGTCGCCCTGCAACAGACCTACCTCAACGTCTACAACGCCAGCAACAAGGACGGCCTCGCTTCCCAGGTCTCGTCGGAGCTCTCTTGGCGCGGTGCCCATGTCTTGAAGACCGGGAACGACCCGAACCCCGATGAGCGCCCAGTGCCGAAGGCGGCCGAGATTCGCTATGGCAAGAACGGTCGGCAGGTCGCGCTCAACCTCGCGGGGGCCGTGCAGAACGCCGTGCTCTACCAGGACAGCCGCACCAACCCCACGGTCGATCTGGTGCTCGGCAACTCCTTCGCCTTGGTGCCAGTTCCGCCGCCGGCCGCGAACAAGGTCACGCTGAACGTCTACAACACGACATTCCGTACGGGATTGGGCGGCACCATCGGCGGCGAAATGGGCGCTCGCGGTTTCCAGATCGCCAAGACCGGGAACGACCCGCGGGCCCAGTTCCTGCCCGATGACACCGCGATCGTGCGCTACGGCGACCACGGCGAACCAGCAGCCCGCCGCGTCGCGCTGTCGGTGAAGGGTGCCCGACTGGTCAAGGACGGACGCACCGACACCAGCGTCGACCTTGTGCTCGGCAGCAAGTTCGATGCACTGGTGCCGGTCGCTCAAGCGACGGCTGCCCCGACGCCCACCTCGACGCGTCCGCCGGGTTGTTGAACCGCTGCTAGTCAGCGACGACGGGCGGTGCCGAAGATGCCGCGGGTGATCTCCCGACCGAGCACCGTTCCGGCCGAACGCATCGCAGACCTGAAAGCACTGGACTTGATGACCTGTTCGACCATGCCGGGCTGCGGCTTCGCGGCCTTTGCCGGGGGCCGAGCCGGTTCCGGCACCTGCGGGTCGCCCGGAGCGGGCGCCGGCGCGTTGGCCACGCGGGCGTTCAACATCTCGTACGCCGACTCGCGGTCCACCGCTTGTCCGTATTTAGCCGCGAGCGGTGAGGCCGCGACGATCTGATCGATCGTGGCGTCGGGCGAGGGCGCCATCAACGAGGTCGGCGCGAGCATCCGGGTCCACGCGACCGGCGTGGGCGCTCCGTTCTCGGACAACACGGTGACCACCGCTTCACCGGTGCCGAGCTGGGTGAGCAACTCCTCCAGGTCGTACGCGCTGTTCGGGAAGGTCTTGACCGTCTGGCGCAGCGCCTGCTGGTCGTCGGGGGTGAACGCGCGCAGTGCGTGCTGGATCCGGTTGCCGAGCTGAGCGAGCACGTCGTCGGGGACGTCCTTGGGCGTCTGGGTGACGAAGAAGATGCCGATGCCCTTGGAACGGATCAGCTTGACGGTCTGCTCGATGGCGGTCAGGAAGGCCTTCGAGGCGTCCTTGAACAGCAGGTGGGCCTCGTCGAAGAAGAAGACCAGCTTCGGCTTGTCGGCGTCGCCGACCTCGGGCATGTCGTGGAAAAGGTCGGCCAGCAGCCACATCAGGAAGGTCGAGAAGAGGGCCGGGCGGTCCTGAACCTGGGGCAGTTCGAGGCAGGTGATGACGCCCTTGCCGTCGGCACCGACCTTCAGCAGGTCCTGGGTGTCGAACTCAGGCTCCCCGAAGAACGCGTCGGCGCCCTGGTCGGAGAAGGTGATCAGCGACCGCAGGATGACGCCGGCGGTGGCCGGCGAGAGCCCGCCGAGACCCTTCAGATCAGCCTTGCCCTCATCGGAAGTCAGGAACTGGATGACCGCCTGGAGGTCTTTCAAGTCCAACAGCGTCAGGCCGCGAGCGTCGGCGTAGTGGAAGATCAGCCCGAGGCTGGACTCCTGAGTGTCGTTGAGCCCCAATACCTTTGAGAGCAGGGTCGGACCGAACGAGGTCATCGTGGCTCGGATCGGGACACCCTTGCCGAGGCCGCCGAGCGAGAGGAACTCGGTCGGGTAGCCGCCGGGCTTCCAGTCCTGCCCGATCGCCTGGGTTCGCGCCGTCAGCTTGTCGTTCGGCGCTCCCGGGCTGGCCAGACCGGAGATGTCGCCCTTGATGTCGGCAACGAACACCGGAACACCGTCGAGCGAGAGTTGCTCGGCCATCACCTGCAGGGTCTTGGTCTTTCCGGTTCCGGTCGCGCCGGCCACCAGGCCGTGGCGGTTCATCATCGACAACGGCAGGCGCACCGGGACCTGAGGCTGCGGGTTGCCCGCATCCATCGCGACACCCAGTTCGAGGGCCGCGCCCTCGAATCCATAGCCGGTCTTGATCTGGTCGAGTTGGCTGGCAGCAGATTCGCTCACGGGTGGGACTCTAGACCCGCGGCGGCGGCAGTGGGCAGACTCACAGGCAACCCCAAGGAACACCGGCGGACAACTCCCGGATCCTGCGCGCTGGCGACCTACAATGACGCGGTGATCTTCAAGGCTGTGGGCGAGGGGCGCCCCTACCCGGACCACGGCCTGGAGACCCCAAAACAGTGGAGCTCCGTCGCGCCGCGACTGGTCCGACTCGACCAACTGATCACCACCAAGCGGGTGCTCGACCTCGGCACCCTGCTGTCGGAGGACTCCACCTTCTACGGCGATATCTTCGCCCACGTCGTCGAGTGGCATGGCGATCTATACCTCGAGGACGGCCTCCACCGCGCCTTGCGCGCCGCGCTGCAGCAGCGACCGAACCTGCACGCCCGCGTGTTGGTGGCCTGAGATGAAGTACGCCCAGCCGAACGGTCTTGCGCAGGCCCGCGCCCGAAAGCGCCGGCGCTCGATCATCGTCATGGTGGTGGTCGCGCTGTTGGTGATCGCCGGAGCCGCCTACGCGGCTGCGTACGCCGGTGGTCTGATTCCCGGCAGCCGTCCGGCGCCGCTTCCCGCGAGTTGTTCGCCGACGACCACCATTCCGCCGAATTCTGGCTTCCCGGTGAACGTCTACAACGCCTCGACCGGCCAGGGGAAGGCGAAGGAGACAGCCAAGGCGCTCAAGAGTCGGCAGTTCTCGGTCTCGGTCGTCAGCAATGACCCCTATTCAATGAAACTGACTGGCGTTGGCCAGATTCGGTTCGGTCCACGGGGCGTCGCGAATGCTAAGAAATGGATCCAGCCGCTATTCCCGAATGCCACGCTGTTGCAGGATGGCCGCGACGACGCCAGTGTCGATGTCGTGACGGGCGACCAGTTCCCCACCCTCAGCGAGGTCACCCAGCCGACGGTCACCACCCCGGCTGGCTGCTGAGCAACACTGCACCACAAGGAGATCCGATGTACGGGCGAGATATTCAGTCGCGGATCTACTCCGCAGGAGTGTTCGGCCGTCGCCCGGTGGTGCCAACCAATCCGCAAGCCCTGACCGACCGTGGACGCGCAGCGATGTCGGGCCCGGCCCGCGACTATGTGGAGACCGGAGCCGGCCTGGGCAGCACCATGACCGCCAACCGCGCCGCATTCGACCGACACCGGATCGTCCCTCGGATGCTGCGCGATGTGTCTCAGCGCGATCAGTCGATCGAGTTGTTCGGAGTGCGCCACCCCTCGCCCTTCTTGACCTGCCCGATCGGGGTGCTCGAGATGGCCCACCGAGACGCCGACCTGGCCGTCGCTCGGGCAGCGCGCGCCGCACAGGTTCCGATGATCATTTCCTCGCAGGCCTCCGAGCCGATGGAACAGATCGCCGCCGAACTGGGCGACCACGAACGCTGGTTCCAGCTCTACTGGAGTAATCAGCCAGCCGTCGTGGAGTCCTTCGTACGACGGGCCGAGGCGATCGGCGCGCGGGCGATCGTTGTCACCCTCGACACCCTGGTGCTGGGCTGGCGCACCCTCGATCTGGACCGCGGCTTCCTGCCGTTCGCCCGCGGGATGGGCATCGCCCAATACACCTCGGATCCCGCGTTCAACGAGATCGCCGGTTCGGCGCAAGCGCCTGTGGTGCAAGGGCGCCCGACGCCCAGCGCCGTACGATCCCTGGTTCAGATGTCGCGCCGACACCCCGGGTCGCTGGCCGACAACTTGCGGTCGCCGGCGCCGCGCAAGGCGGTGCAGACCTTCCTGGACGTCTTCTCCAAGACCGACCTCACCTGGGATGACCTGGCGACCTTGCGGGCAATGACCGACCTGCCGATCGTGGTGAAGGGTGTGCAGTCCGCCGACGACGCCCAACGCGCGCTCGATCATGGCGCCGACGGGATCTATGTCTCCAACCACGGCGGCCGCCAGACCGACGGCGCTATCGCCTCACTCGATGCGCTGGAGGCGGTCGCGCCGGTCGTCGATGGGCGGGTTCCGGTCCTGTTCGACAGCGGAATCCGTTGCGCAGCAGACGCTTTCAAGGCATTGGCGCTCGGGGCCGACGCCGTCGGGATCGGTCGGCCGTACGTTTATGGCTTGGCGATCGCCGGGTCGGCCGGGGCCCAAGCCGTCCTGGAACACTTCCGCGCCGAACTTGACCTGCAAATGGCCAACGCGGGCGTCCGGTCGATCGCGGAGATCGACCGGAGCACCCTCGCCGGTTGAGCCGCGTGGCCGATCCCAGCCCGGGCGGCACACCGCTCAGCCCTGCTTCAGCGCGCCGTTGATCCGCACCATGTTTCCGGCGGGATCGCGGAAGGCGCAGTCCCGAACGCCGTAGAACTGGTCGGCCGGCTCCTGCAGAACCTCCGCGCCCGAGGCGTTGACCTGCTCGAACACCGCATCGACGTCGTCAACGGTGAAAATCAGCGCACCGAGAACGCCCTTGGCGGTCAGTTCGGCGACGGCCTTCTTGTCCTGTTCGGAGTAGGGCATCCCCTCGGCCTGTTGCAGGGTGATCGCCGGCTGGTTCTGGTTCGGCGTCGTGAGGGTCAGCCAACGGAAGTCACCGTTGCGAACATCGGTCTGCACGCTCAGCCCGAGAACATCGCGGTAGAAGCCGAGCGCCTTCTCCGGGTCGTCGACGTAGAGGAAGCAGTTGGACAGGGTCAGGGATTCCAGTGGGTTGCTCATGCCAGCAACGCTATTCGCGCCGGGCGTCGAGCGCTTCTCGAAAAGTGATCACTTGCGGCCCGCGCGGCGCGGCCGGTTCACCTGCTTGACCACACAGCCCGGAACCCCCGACCACTCCTGGTGGCTGCGCGCTCGGTAAGCCGTCGGGGTCTCCCCCACCAGATCGGTGAACTTCGCGCTGAACGACCCCAGCGACGTACACCCGACAGCCAGGCAGACGTCGGTCACGCTGAGATCACCCGAGCGCAGCAGTGCCTGCGCCCGCTCGACGCGCCGAGTCATCAGATAGGCGTAGGGCGTCTCGCCGTAGGCCTGCTTGAAGACTCGCTGGAAGTGGCCGACCGACATCAACGCGTCGGCAGCCAGCGCCGGGACGTCGAGTGGCTGCGCATAGTCGCGGTCCATCCGGTCGCGCGCCCGCCGCAGTCGTACGAGGTCATCGAGGTCCACCGACACAGCGTGTCACGTCGGTTTTGGGCTGATCCAGTCGTTCCGGTATTGTCTCCGGCGGTGGCGTGTCCGAGCGGCCTAAGGAGAACGCCTCGAAAGCGTTTGTGGGTTAACCCCCACCGAGGGTTCAAATCCCTCCGCCACCGCCAGTCGGAACGGCCCCGCCACTGCGGGGCCGTTCTGCTGTTCATTTGCCCCTGCGCGCCCGGAAGAAATCGGTGAGCAGCTGAGCGCACTCCGCCTCCCGTACGCCCCCGGTCACGGTCAATTTGTGGGGGCTGGGGTTGGTCGAAACGACGTCCCAGGCGCTGCCGCAGGCCCCGGCCTTCGCGTCCCACGCCCCGAAGATGACCCGGCCGATCCGCGACTGCATCACTGCGCCCGTACACATCAAGCAGGGTTCGAGGGTCACGACCAGGATGCAGTCATCGAGGCGGTAGTTGCCCAAAGTGGCCGCAGCGTCACGGATCGCGACGATCTCGGCGTGCGACAGCGGGTCTTTTCCGTGGATCCGCTCGTTGCGGCCGCGACCGATCACCTGCCCGGTCTGATCGAGCACCACCGCCCCGACCGGGACGTCCTGGGTGGCCAGCGCGGCGCGCGCCTCGTCGAGCGCATACGTCATCGCGTCATCGGCAGCCGGATCCACCCGTACAGTTTCCTTCATGCGTGTTCTCGTCGCCAATCACCCGCTGATCGCCCACAAGCTGACCTATTTGCGGGACAAGCGCACCGACTCCCCCACCTTCCGCCGACTGGCGGAAGAGCTGATGACGCTGCTGGCCTATGAAGCCACCCGCGAGGTGCGCGTCGAACCGTTCGATATCGAGACGCCGGTCTCGCCCACCCAGGGCATCAAGCTCAGCGCCCCGAAGCCGCTGATCGTGCCGATCCTGCGCGCGGGCCTGGGCATGCTCGAGGGCATGGTGCGGCTGCTGCCGAGCGCTGAGGTCGGGTTCCTCGGGATGCAGCGCGACGA
This sequence comes from Calidifontibacter terrae, assembly GCF_054778835.1. Classification (NCBI taxonomy): domain Bacteria; kingdom Bacillati; phylum Actinomycetota; class Actinomycetes; order Micrococcales; family Dermacoccaceae; genus Calidifontibacter; species Calidifontibacter terrae. Next base: position 235,635 of record NZ_BAAGZF010000007.1, on the reverse strand, counting down.
GGAAACCTTCGAGGCGGTCACCTACGCCAACCGGTTGCCCGATGACTTGTCGGGCCGCCAGGTCTACGTCCTTGACCCGATGCTCGCGACCGGCGGCTCGTTGGCTGCCGCGATCCATTACCTCGCTGAACGTGGCGCTGACGACATCACCGCGGTAACGCTGCTCTGCGCTCCCGAAGGCATCGCGTTCTTGGAAAAGGACCTGGCTGAGCTGAAGGTTCCGGTCACCCTGGTCACCGGTTCGATCGACGAGAGGCTCAACGAGCAGGGCTACATCGTGCCCGGCCTGGGCGACGCCGGCGACCGCTTGTACGGCGTCGTCTAGGCGGCCTTTTCAAACGCAGGTGCCCGACGCATATTTCGTACGGAGGGCACCGCGAGGGTGCCGAGCGAGATCACTGCGTAGGCCACCGCGCTGACCACCAGCAGCCGCCGGTGGTCGACGGCGGTGGCGAGCCAGCCGTACGCGAGCAGTCCGATGGGCATCGCGACGAACGAGCCGACCATGTCGTAGCTGCTCACTCGGGACAGCACCGCCGAGGGAATGTGTTCTCCGAGGGCGACATTCCAACCGGTGCCGAAGGTTTCGCTGCCCGCTCCGGCGAGCGCCGCGACCGCCATCAGCGGCAACGTTGCGGGGTGCAGGCCGAGCATCGCGATCGGCAGAGAGACCAGCGCGATGGCGCCCATCCCGGCTAGGAGCGGCCGCTTCATCGGCACCCGCAGCAACACCACCGACATCACCAGCATGCCGACCGCCTGGGTGCCCATCACCAGGCCCCAGCCTCGGATGCCCAGCGACTCGGTGTTCTTTGCCAGCACCGGACCGATGACGCCGATCACTCCCGACTGGATCGCGTTGAGCAGCCCGAACGCGACCACGATGACCCACAACCAGCTGCGCGATCGGAACTCGCCCCAGCCTTCGCGCAACTCCTGGACGATCCCGGTGTCGCCGCGTACGACCGCCGGCAGCCCGACCGGCAACAACAGCAGGCTCGCCAGAAGGTAGGAGCACGCGTCGACCGCGAGCGCCCACTGCGGGCCGGCAAAGGCAACCAGCATCGTTCCAAGGACGGGCCCGAGGAACTGAGCACCGTTTCGTACGAACGACATCAGCGCATTTGCCTGCTGCAGATCCGCGCGCGGAACGAGTTGCGGAACGATCCCCTGCATCGCTGGCATCGAGAACGCGGTGGTGCCGCCGGCGAGCGTGGCCAAGCCGATCAGCAGGGCCACGGTGGCGCGATCGGTGGCCAGCAGGAAGGCGGTGGTTCCGATGATCAGCGCCGACGAGAGATAGGTCGATTGCAACACGACGCGTCGACTGAACCGGTCGGCGATCACCCCGCCGAACAGGGCGCAGAGCACGTTCGCGGTGATCTCGGCGGCGAGCACCTTCGACAGCGCCTCGGCCGAGTTGTCGACATGGAGAACGGCGAACGCAATGGTGACCGGCGTCATCATCCCGCCGAGGCGGTTGACGGTGGTTGCTCCGAAGAACCATCGGAAGTCCTTGTGGCGCAACACCCCTGAGAAGTCAGTGCCGTTCATCGGCGGACCCCATCGGGAACATCCAGCTGACGAAGGAGACCTGGCGGGCGCCTGCCGTACGAGGTGGTCTGGCTTGGTCGTGCACCAACATCGAGGCGCGTCTCACGAGGTCGTGAGCTTCCTTCCAGACTGCCGCGTCGACCCACACCTCGGCGTCGGCGAACAGAGCCGGACCGTCCGTGGCCAACGGGATGCGACGCTCCAGTTCTCTGTTCAGTGCAGCGCGCATCGCCTGGTTGCGGGCAACGTGAGTGTCCGGGTCAACGGGGGTGCGGTTCGCTTCGGCTTCGCTGGCGACGTAGCGATACTTCTTGGCCACCCCGCCGCGCACCTTCTCGGTTCCACCGATCACCAGTTCGCCGGCACCCGCGAGTTTGCGAAGGTGATAGCTGGCGTTGGCCTGGGTCACACCGAGCTCGCGGGCCACCTCGGCCGCGCTCAACTCGACCCCGGTGAGCAGGGACAGAATGCGCAACCGGAGCGGATGGGCGTAGGCCCGAGCCGCTCGCAACTCGCTGGCGCCAGGCCGATCTCCCAAAGACATGTTTGGCAGTCAACACCCTCAGTTGGTTGACCGTCAAGCACTTGTTGGGGAGTCGCAGCTCAGTCGCCCACCCTGCCCCACGGGTCGCCCCAGCGCAGGTCGCGGGCGCGCTTGTAGTCCCCGCCGCGCTTGCGACTGATGACCTCTCGGCCGTGTCCGCCCTCGCTGTCACAGATGGTGAGCTCGAGGTAGCCCTTCCGCTTGACCGGATGACGCAGGACCCGCGAACCGGCCGGTTCGCCACCTTCGCGGACGGCGAAGATGAAGGAGAATTTCTCGTCTTCGTACGACAGATCGCCGCCCTTGATCTGCCGGTGCACGGCGGAGCGTTCGACACGCGCGGCGAAGTGGCACCAATCCGGCGGCGAGATGGGGCAGGCGCCGGATTGGGGGCAGGGCGCCGCGATGGTCCAACCGGCGGCGACCAGTCGAGATCGCGCGGCAAGTATCCGCGCGTAACCATCCGGAGTTCCCGGCTCGATCACAAAGACCGCCTTGGCGGCCGACATCGAGGCGGCATCAACGATCGACATCTGTTGCGCTGCAGTTAATTCCGATAGGACGTACGAGACAGAGACCAGGTCCGCCGCTGGCACCGCCTCACCCAGGCGCCACCGTGCGAAGTCGGCATCAATGACCCCGTCGGCCAGTCGGCGCCCAACCTGCAGCGCCGGGTCGGCCTGCTCCAACACCCGGATCGTGGCCGGCTCGAAGACCGCCTGCGCCGCCCACGCAGCGGCTCCGGTTCCGCCGCCGAGGTCGACGACCGAGTCGATCGACTCGGCAACACAACGGGCCGCAAGGTCGAGCGCCCGCTCACCGGCGGCGTACGTGGCCGGCATCCGGTAAGCCGCATACGCCGCGACGTCCGTCTCGTCGGACAGGATCGGCGCGGTCGCCGCGCCACCGCGCCGATACCGCTCGGAGAGCCGCGCTGTCGCAGCCGTGAGCGCCGCGCGCGGACGCCCCGACAACTCCTCGTCGAGGGCCGAGCGGAGACTGAGCGCAAGCGGGTTCACGGCGTGAGATTAGCCGCTCGTCGCGCCGTTCGACACACCCGAAACACACGCCACATGGGTCACGCGGCGAATGCCTGGCATGATGATCGACGGATCCTGCCCAATCCCCTGGGCGCACAGCAGTTCACGCGGCCGTCGAACCGGAGGCAACCATGGCTACCGAGAAGATCAAGAAGATCACCATCTGGGTGATTTTCGCCTTCATTCTCTATGCCGTTTTCACCAACCCCGACAAGTCCGCCGACATCGTTCACTCGATCTGGGACCTGCTGGTCAGTGGCGTGAAGAACATCGGCAAGTTCTTCCAGGCGATCCTGGGCAAGTAGCCCGCGATGGACTTGGTCGACCCGCGCGGAGCGGCGACCATGCGCCGGTTCATGGTTCCCGGCGAACGCATGGTGGTCGTGCACCGACCGCATGCCATGTCGCTGTTCGGAACCGTCTTCGCGCTCTTCGTCGGTTTCATTCTGACCATCGCGATCGGTTTCACCGCGCCCGCCTCGCTCGGGGCGCTGACCAACGCCACCTGGTATGTGCTGGCGGCCATGACTGCCTACACCTTGATCGTGCTGTGGCTATGGAGCCGCGACTGGTTCATGGCCACCAATCAGCGGTTGGTCTGGCGACGCGGCGTGTTCAACCGGAAGACCGCGATGATGCCGCTGTCAAAGGTCACCGACATGTCGTTCAATCAACCCCTGATCGGGCGGTTCCTCGGCTACGGCGAATTCATCATGGAGAGCGCCGGCCAGGAGCAGGCGTTGCGCGACATCCGCTGGATCCCGCACCCCGAGAAGGCCTACCGCGCCATTTGCGCCGAGCTGTTTGCCGGCGAGGAGCCAGTCATCCCACCGATGGTGCCCGTCGCCGCCGGCGAGACCCGCATTGATGACACCGATCCGAACCTCCCGCGCGGGGTCGAACCCGCCGCCGTCCCCGAGATGGCCAGCCACGCCATCGACGAGGAAGCACTCTCCCGCTTGGGGTCGTACGTCGACCGTTACCGCACGCAGGCTCGCACCCCGCTGCGCGAGCGGCTGCTGCGTGGCCCGCAACCGACGGAGCCCACACCCGATCACCGGATGGGAACCGAACTGCAGGATGTCGGCGACGAGGACGGCGCCTGGGCGGTCAGCCGGGAGGACTCGACCAAGGTCGTGTGGGTCGAGCGCGACAAGCGCCCTTAGAATCGGCGGTCGAACCCCTCCCGCACGACAGAAGAGACACCATGGCCGTCCGCCCCATCACGATTGTTGGACACAAGGCGCTGCACCAGCCGACCAAGAAGGTCAAAGAGGTCACCGACGAGGTGCGCACCCTGGTTGCCGACATGTTCGACACCATGGAGGCAGCCCACGGCGTGGGTCTGGCCGCCAACCAGGTTGCTTCCCGGCTGCGGCTTTTCGTGTTCGATTGCCCGGACGACGACGAGGACGTGGCCAACCATGTCGGCGTGGTGATCAACCCGGTGTTGGAGCGAGGGGTCGTTCCGCCGGGCGAACCGGATGAAGATGATGGCCTTGAAGGCTGCCTCAGCGTTCCGGGCGAGAACTTCCCCACTCCGCGTGCAGACTGGGCGCGGGTGACCGGCACCGACCTCGATGGCAAGCCGGTGTCGTACGAAGGCCACGGCCTGTTCGCGCGCTGCCTGCAGCATGAGACCGATCACCTCGACGGCAAGCTCTACCTCGATCGGCTGACCCCCACCGAGCGCCCATTTGCCCGGCAGGCGCTGAAGGAGCGCGGCTGGCAGGACGAGCGGATCACCAAGTGGGACCCCGCGACGCAGAAGGCCGACAAGGTCTGAGGTCGCCAAAGGCGCCCTAACTCAACGCAACCCGCGCCACCACGGCCACCGCTGCGATCGTTGCGACCACAAGCATCGCCCGGCGAAAGAGCACCGGTTCGATGCGATGGCGCAACGGTTGAGCGATTGCCGAACCGGCCGCCACGAACGGCAGCCAGCAAAGGCCGGCGAGCAAAGCCCCGCGGTCCACCTGCCCTGCGGTCGCGAGGGCCGCGAACGACAGTGCCGCGCCGATGAGGAAGAACGGGGCAAGGGTGGCCCGCACCTGCCGGGGCGGCTGTTCCTGGAAGACGAGCCCCAGGAACGGCCCACCGATCGACGCCGAGGTCGCAGACACCCCGGTGATCAGGCCGGCTCCGAACGACAACGACTTGCTGGCAGGCACCCGCAGGCGGGTCGCCGAACCGATGACGGCCACCATCACGATCGCCGCGACGGCCAGTGAGATCGCAGTGGACGAGGCGACCGAGACGAGATAAACCCCTAACGGTGTGGTCAGCAATCGCCCGGCCATTGCCCAGCCGAACAATGGCCACTGAATCTGCCGCCAACCCCGCGCGACCTCCAGAGCCGGCAGCGGCAACACGGTCAACAACAATGCGGCCGGCATCAGCTGTGGTTCCAACATCACCACGAACGGCGCGGCGACGACCGCCAGGCCGAAGCCGACGATTCGTTGCACGAACGCCCCGAGGCCGACGACCAGTCCGAGGCCGATGAAGGCTTCCCAACCCATCCCCATCGGTCAGCAGACCATGATGCTTTCGTCCTGCTTCCAGTCGGCGGGGGCGTCGGTAGCGGCGCAGACGTCCTTGCCGAACTGCTGCGCTTCCGCCGGCGTGGTGACGTGCAGGTTAGGCGTGCTCGAGAACTTGATCGCACCGTCGCCGGGGCCCTGCGGGAAGCCGACGACCCAGTGGCTCCAGCAGGTGATGTCGGTGAACCCGGTCACGCCGGCGACCGGGTCGGGGGACGCATCCCAGGCGGTGAGCAGAACCGCCGAGGCCGGGCAGGTGGCGCTGGTCGAGGCAGCCGTCGAGGCAGGCGTCGAAGCGGAGGTGGGCGCCGACGAAGGTGCAGAAGACGTCGTCGCGGCCGCGGTCGGCGCGACCGACGTAGGCGTTGTGGCAGAAGCAGCCGTCGTCTTGCTGGCCGATTCACAGCCACTGAGAACGAGCGCAAGCGCCCCGCATCCCATCGCCGCGCGGCCAAGTGTCGTCGAGATGCTCATCGCTCCATTGTCGCAGCGAGCGCTGGCGGGTGGCGCCAAGGCCCGCGCAGCGCCAGGATGAGCCATGCTCATCACCGGACTCGTCCTGGCCGCCCTCGCGGCCCTGTTGCACGTTTACATCTGGGTTCTCGAGTCGCTGCGCTGGACCACGCCCGGCGCCCGGGCCGTTTTCGGGACGACACCGGAACAGGCCGAGCAGACGAAGGAACTCGCGTACAACCAGGGCTTCTACAACCTGTTCCTGGCGATCGAGGTCGCTGCCGGCATCGTTGCCTACGCCCTCGGCCACCACGACATTGCCGAGACCCTCGCGCTGGTCGGTGTCGGGTCGATGCTCGCCGCGGCGAGCGTGCTGTTCCTGAGCAGTCCCGACAAGCGCTCCGCGGCCGTACGGCAGGGCGGTGCCCCGCTGCTCGCCGTCATCGCGCTGTTAGTCGCAATCCTCTAGCCGAACAGGTGATCCAGCGCGTCGAGGGTCTGCAGCCACCCGATGCGGTAGTTGTCGGCGCCGGCCGGGGTGATCCAGGCGCCGGTGTGGCGCAGGGCCAAGGCGGTGCCATCAGCCACCGGTTCGAGCGTCAGGTCGCATGCCTCGTCGACACTCGCGCCGTCCTGGTCGACCCATTGCCAGCTGAACGCCAGGTGGCGTGGCGCCTCGATCGCTAGGTAGTCACCCCGCAGAGCGAACTCGCCGTGTGGTGGGGCAATTCGATAGCTTCCGCCGATCCGCAGGTCGAGGTCGAACTCAACGCCGGCCCAGTGGTTCCACCACCAGCCGCGCAGCCCGTCCACGGTCGTCCACGCGCGCCAGACCTGCTCGATCGGCGCCGCGATGGTGCGGTGTATTTCAAGGGGGAACTGTGCAAGCGCCGCCCAGGGCTGCGCTGAATCCGTACGAACGACGCTGTCGCCCAGCGACCGTGCAAGTTCGCCGAGCATCCCTTCCCAGCCGGCGCCGTAGTCGGCGACCGATGACCCCTGGACCCCGGAATGCAGCAGCAGCAGACGGGTTCCGGTGGCGACCGGCTGGATAACAGCATCGATCCGACCGGTCGGCTCATCGCCGTAGGTCCACGAACACGCGAGGTGCTGGGCCGGGGCGCAGACCAGGATTTCGCCGCTGGCCACGTCGCCGGGTTCGTCACTCAGCGCTGCGACGAATGAATCAGCAACCCCGCTCGGGATGGTCCTCAGGGTTCCGAACCAGCGTGCCAACCGCTCGGGGTGGGTCAGCGCCGCCCACAGGTCGGCGGGATCAGTCAGGTAGTCGCGCTGCACACTCAGTGATCGCTGGTCGGAGGTTCCGATGAGTGCCCGTCGGAACTGGTCGCTGGTCATGGCTTCCCCTTTGGTGCGGTAGATCGCCGGCCGCATGACCTCGGTGTCGAGAGCGTCCGACCGGTCTGTCCAGACGCTGGAGTCGCGCCCTCACCAGTTAATGATCTCGGTGAATGCCTCCGGGCGGGCGGCATAGAGCCAGGCAAAGCAGAAGCCCCGACCGCGTTTCCGTCAGTCAGGGCTTCATCCTCTGTCTCAACACAGAGTGCACCCGAAGAGATTCGAACTCCCAACCTTCTGATCCGTAGTCAGATGCTCTATCCGTTGAGCTACGGGTGCGTGTCGCCGTCTCCGGCAACGACGTCACACTCTACAGGCTCCCTCACCGATCCGCGAATCGACCAGCGGTACCCCTCCGGTCGCCGCCCAGACGCTCGCAATCCCCGGTCGAAAGTGACGGACGACCGGCGGTGAGCGGGCGCCTCAGCCCACTCCGGCCGCTCCGAACGCTCGCTCCATCCGGGCCTCGAAGACCGGGTAGAGCGAGGTCACAAAGGCCTGTGTGAGGTGCTTGTCGTCGCGGAAGACCAACACGTTGCCGACCACTACCGGGCAGGTCTTGTCGGTCGGGCAGACCCAGTCGTTGACCGTGACGAACTGCGATCCGACCTGCTGGGCGGCCTGTTGCAGGCTCGCGCTGCCGGAGCCGCCGTTCTTCTCGTACGCACAGGCTTGGTTGGCATTGCCGCGGTGGCCAGAGACGCAGACCGAGGTGTCGTTTCCGGTCGTATCGGGAACGTCGGCGATCGCGATGACCGGGATTCCGGACTGCTTCAACCGGGTCCATGCGTCGACGTAGCCCTTGGTCATCAGGCCGGTGTCGGCGCTGCCGTTCGCGGCGATCGCGTGGGCGGCGTAACCGGACGTCACGACCGCGACCGGCCTCTGCTGGGTGAGCTTCTGCAGCATCGTGGAGACCCAGGTCGTGCACTGGCGATAGTTGTGCCCGGCCGAGGCCGTGCGATAGATCGGCTCGGTCGTCAACGGGCAGCTGGCCTTCGTGTAAATCTCCAGCTTCAGGTGGTGATCGGCGGCGTACTTCGACACCGCGTCGGCCCACATGTCGGCCTTGGAGTCACCGACCAGCGCGAGCGTACGGCTGCCGTTCGGATCGCCACCGACGCACTTCTTCGGGATCGTCACCTCGATCTGAATGAGGCAGGAGTGCTTGGGAACGTCCTGCGCCGCGCGCAGCGGGTCGGGGGTGATCGACTTGATCGCCAGGTCGATCTTCGCCGGGTCGGGCGGCAGCAGCAGCGGGTTCGGCGGCGCCTTCTGCCCGGGCTTCGCGGGCGTCGTCACGCCGGTCTTGCCGATCGCGTCGCCCACCCCGCGTACATCGGCCGAAGCCGCCTGCTTCACCTCGCCGTTCCCGGCCGCGGCCAGTGCACCACCGGCGCTGACACCGAGCAGGGTGCAGACCGCACCCACCCCGATCGCGAGCCACGGAGCGCGCTTGAGCGCGCCGGCAAACCGTACGGGGTTCTCCAGCAACCGCTGGGTCAGGAACGCCGGGACCACCGAGCCCAGCGCGATGGCCAACGCCAGCGGCCAGGCCAGTTCACCCCAGTGCAGGTCGGCGATGGTGATCAGCGGGAAGTGCCACAGGTAAATGCCGTAGGACAGGCCACCGATCCAGACCATCGGCGCCGAGGCCAGCACGCGATGGACGATCCCCTCGCGCAGCGTGAAGCCGGCGACGATGACGAGAACCGTCGCCAGGACCGGCAGCAGGGTGCTGACTCCGGGCCAGCCGTCGGCCTTCGACAGCGGAACGGTCAACAGCAGACCGAGGGCGCCGGCGATCGCGGCAACCGCCGCGGCCTGACGCGACAGTCGGATCCAGAGGTGGGCGGCCACCGCAACCAGGGCGCCGGCGGCCAGTTCCCACAAACGGGTCGTGGTGACGAAGTAAGACTTGGCCGGCTCGCTGTTGGTGTAGACCAACGCCCAGATGAAGGACGGCAGCAAGATCAGGGCGAGCCCGACCGCCATCACCGCGCGAATCTTCAACTGCGCGCGCCGCGCGATGAACAGCAGCAAGCCGAGCAGCAGCGGCCAGACGACGTAATACTGCTCTTCGACGGCCAACGACCAGAAGTGCTGAACCGGGCTGGTGTTCGTGTGGGCGAAGTAGTCGACGGACTGGTCGGCGAACCGCCAGTTCACGACGTAAAGCGCCGAGGCGATGATGTCCTTGGAGACGGTGTTCCACAGCGCCGCCGGAACGGCGAGCCAGGAAAGCAGGATCGTCGCGACGAGCACCAAGCTCGAGGCGGGCAGCAGCCGCTTGGCGCGCCGCGCCCAGAAGTCGACGTAGGAGATCCGGCCGTCGCGCTCGGCCTCGCGCACCAGCAGGCCGGTGATGAGGAAGCCGGAGATCACGAAGAAGACATCGACACCGGCGAAACCACCCGAGAATCCGGGCACCCGCCCGTGGGCGAGCAACACCATCAACACCGCGATCGCGCGCAGCCCTTCGATATCGGGCCGGTAGGCCTGTTCTTTCGGCGTCACGGACTGCTGCACGGTTCTCCCCTTGGTCGCTGATCCGCGGTCCATCATGGACCACCGATCGCCCTCAGGCGTGCATGCCGGGCGCCGTCGCGACCCGCCACATCTGCTCGTTGACCGCGTAGCCCTCCCGCTCGTACAACCGTCGGGCGTTGGGATTGTGGCCGAAAACATTGAGCCAGAGCATCGTTCGCCCCGAATCTCGTACGGTCGAAGCGCCCGCGCGCAGCATCGCCGTGCCGTGGCCGCGGCCCTGATGGGCCGGGTCGACCTCGATTGCATAGATGAACGAGTAGCCCTCCTCGTCAGCGATCCACAGGGTGCCGACCGCGTCACCACCGCCCGCGTACGCCGCCCACAGGTGGTGATTCGGCGTCGCCAGGCCGTCGGGCAGCAGGTGGTCATGTTGCTGCCGGGACTCCTGCCGAGCTTCGTCCATCGAGGCGAAACCGCCAGCGCCGAACAACTCCTCGGCGTAATGCTCGATCTCGCCGGTCGCGTAGTGGTCGTACTGCTGCTGGGTCATCGGCCACAGTTCGATGTCCCCGGTTGCCTCGACAGCAGAAACGTCGAGGCTCATCTTGGTGGCCACCAACTGCGGCTCGAGGGCCGCGACCAGCGCGGCAGTGGTCTCATCGCCCCGGTAGCTGCTGAACACCAGCGTCGCCCAGCCCCGAGCCCGCGCGGCAGCACGAAGAGAGACCGGATCGACCGCGCCGCTGGACATGACCCGCGCCGCCCCCTCTCCAGCGGCGTGCTCCACCAGCCAGGCCCACCCGCCAGATAGTTCGACCAGCTGATCCGGCTCGATGCTGGCGACCACCCGGTTCACCAGCGCCGCAACGTCACCCGGCGCATTTCCGGTGAGCAGTTCGGTCAGTCGGTCGCGAACCACGGCTGTCTCCATGGCGTCACTCTGGCAGGACTTGGAAGACCCCACGGGATGTGGTTGTTATAACGACCGAAACGCATTACTACCGATGTCGAAAGGGCCCGCGATGAGCGACCAGGGAACACGGACCGAGCACGACTCGATGGGTGACGTCGAAGTGCCGATCGATGCGAAGTGGGCAGCGCAGACCCAGCGCGCGGTGCAGAATTTCCCGATCTCCCACCGGCCGATCGACCCCGACCTCATCCACGCGCTCGCCGCGATGAAGGGCGCCTCCGCCCGAGCGCGCGCCGCGCGGGGGCTGCTCGAGGCCGACGTCGCCGACGCGATCGCGGCCGCCGCCGCCCAGGTCGCGGGTGGTCAGTGGGACGACCAGTTCCCGATCGACGTCTTCCAGACCGGGTCGGGCACCTCCAGCAATATGAATGCCAACGAGGTCATCGCGTCCCTGGCGGGCGAGACCCTGGGCCGGGCCGTGCACCCCAACGATGGCGTCAACGACCCGTTCTCCTCCAACGACCAGTTCCCGTCGGCAATCCACATCGCCGCGGCCTCCGCAGTCAAGGACGACCTGTTGCCCGCCCTCGAGGTCCTGTCGACGTCGTTGCGCAGCAAGTCCGTTGAGTTCGCCGACGTGGTGAAGTCCGGTCGGACCCACCTGATGGATGCCACCCCCGTCACGCTCGGCCAGGAGTTTGGCGGCTACGCCAGCCAGGTCGAGTTCGTGGCCAGCCGGCTGGCTGGGCTGCTGCCCGCGGTCGGCGCTCTCCCGCTCGGTGGTTCGGCGGTCGGGACCGGGATCAACGTTCCTGCCGGCCTCGCCGCTGAGGTGATCGCGACGCTGGCCAAGGACCTCGACCTCCCGCTGAGTGAGGCGACCGACCACTTCGCCGCCCAGTCCAGCCGGGACAGCCTCGCCGAACTGTCCGGCAGCCTTCGTACGACCGCGGTTGCCTTCACCAAAATCGCCAACGACATCCGCTGGATGGGGTCGGGGCCGACCGCCGGGCTCGCCGAAATCCGTTTGCCCGACCTCCAACCCGGCAGTTCGATCATGCCCGGCAAGGTGAATCCGGTTCTGGCAGAAGCCATGCTGCAAGTCAGCGCGCAGGTCATCGGCAATGACGCCGCTGTCACCGCGGGCGCCGCCGCCGGCACCTTCGAACTGAACGTGATGCTCCCAGTGATCGCCCGCAACGTGCTCGAGTCGATCCGGCTGCTGGCCAATGTGGCGCGCGTGTTCGCGCAGCGCTGTGTCGATGGGATCGAGGCAGATGTGGAGCGCGCCCGCCGCTACGCGGAGTCCTCACCCTCGATCGTGACCGCCCTGAATCACGAGTTGGGCTATGACGAAGCCTCCGCGATCGCCAAACAGGCCCTGAAGCAGGGGCGCACCATTCGAGAGGTCGTGATCGATCGCGGCCACGTGGCGAACGGCACCCTCACCGAACAACAGTTGGACGAAGCTCTGGACGTGTTGTCGATGGCGCGGCCTAGGATCTGAGCCATGCCCGTCTGGCGCGGCCGAACGCTCGGCGTCCCCCGCATGGCCCCCCGCACCGCACCGTCTTATGACGCGCCGGTGGCATCGTTCGAGCCCGTACGCGAGGCGGAGGAACACTCTGCCGAGGCAACCGTGGTCGAGCAGGCGATCTATTGCGACGGTCGCAAGTTGGAGAACCCGCAGACCATCTCCGAGACGATCCACCGACTCTCCGACCAGGAGAAGAGCAGCGAGCGGCCACTCGCCTGGATCGGGATGGCGCGACCCAACCCGCACCAAGTGCAGCAGATGGCGCGAATCTTCGACCTGCACCCGCTGGCTGTCGAAGACGCGATCGTGGCCCACCAGCGCCCCAAGCTGGAGCGCTACGACGACACGCTGTTCATCGTGCTGCGCGCGGCGACCTACGACGACGCGACGGAGACCGTCTCTTTCGGCGAGATCCACCTGTTCGTAGGACCCCACTTCGTCATCACCCTGCGCCACTCCTCGCAGCCGCAACTGGCCGTCGTACGCCGCCGGTTGGAGGACGACCCGGAACTGCTGCGACTGGGTCCGTACGCCGTGCTTTACGGGGTGCTCGACCACATCGTTGACGGCTACGCCCCGGTGGTGAACGGGCTGGAGAACGACATCGACGAGATCGAGAACCAGGTCTTCGAATCCGACCCAACCGTGTCGCGCCGCATCTACGAGTTGTCGCAGGAAGTGATGGAGTTCCAGCGCGCGGTGAAGCCACTGCAGGGCATCCTCGCGGTGCTGCAACAGGACCACACGCAACTCGACGCCGAACTGATCCGCGCCCTGCGCGACGTCTCCGACCACGCGACGTCGGTCAGCGAACGCGTCGAAGGTTTCCGCCAGTCACTGGCCGACATCCTGAGCCTGAACGCAACGCTTGTTGCCCAGACCCAGAACGAGGAGATGAAGCGGCTCGCGCAGGTCGCCAACTCCCAGGCCGATGAGGTCAAGAAGGCGTCGTCCTGGGCGGCCATCCTGTTCGCCCCCACCATCGTTGCCGGCATCTACGGCATGAACTTCGACCGGATGCCGGAGCTGCACTGGTGGTTCGGCTATCCGGTTGCGCTGCTGTCGATGCTGGCGGTGTCAACCATCATGTGGATCGTCTTCCGTCGCAAACGCTGGCTCTAGGCAACCTTCCGGCGGGCTGGGCGTCCTTGACTTCATGAGCCCGCTGCGCGCCCCGGACAGCCCGTAATGTCGGTGCTGTCCGTCCCGGTCGCCCCGGGAACACGCCACCGGAGGGTTCGGGAGACCACGATGAGCGTCGACCTCGCCGACCTCTATCGCGCACACCGCGGGTCGCTGATCCGGATGGCGCGGCTGCTGGTCGACACCCCGGAAGCGGCCGAAGACGCCGTTCATGACGCTTTCCTGGGCACCGCCCGCAACCTCGGATCGCTGCGCGACCCGGATGCTGCGCTCGGCTACATCCGGCGCGCGGTGGTCAATCAGTGCCGCTCCCAACTTCGCCGACGCCGTACGGTCCGGGCACACCTGCGGGTTGCCGAGCCCGAGATCGCCCCACCGGCCGACGATGCTGTGCTGCTCGCCGAGGAACACAGCGGGGTGCTGGCCGCCCTCGACACCCTGCCGCCGCGCCAGCGTGAAGTGCTGGTGTTGCGCTACTGGTCGGACCTGTCCGAGGCGCAGATCGCCGACGCGCTCGGGATCAGTCGCGGAACCGTGAAGTCACAAGCCAGCCGGGCGATCGCCGCCCTGGCAGCCCAGCTGCAGGAGGGACGATGAGCGACCTCGAGAAGCGCCTGCGTGATGCGCTCGCGGCCAAGGCCGACGCCATCGACACCACCCCCAGCTCGCCCGAGAAGGAAGCCGAGTTCCTCTCGCAACTGCATCGCCCAGAGCAACGCAAGCGCGGGGCGTGGTGGCTCGGAGGTGGCGTGGCCGCAGCTGCGTGTGGCGTGGTCGCGCTTGCCCTCGTCCACGCGCCGAGCCACCCGAACAACGCGTCGACCGCTGGAGGCACCGCGCTGGCATCCGCCGCTGGCGGCCCGAACACCGCGCGATCGACGCCGACCGGCGCGACCCCGGGGTCCGGCGGGGATCAAATGACCGGGATGGCGCAACCAGGCAGGTCGAATTCCACCGAGGCCTTCACTGTTCCCGGTGCAACCGTTTTTGGTCCGTCCCAGGTGTCCGTGACCGTCGATGGTCAGCCGTTGGTCTTTCGTCCGGTGCTGTCGCTGCTGCGCGGACGACTGACCGTGGCGGGCGAACTGCACGGACCGGCCTACGCTCCCTCCCCCGCCATGACCTTCCCCTACGCCTGGTCGGTGATGACACCCGGCGGCGGCTTCGTCGAAGACGCAGCCGCCGGCTGCGCGAAGGTGACGAAGCAGGAAATCAACGACACCCGTACGTTCGGCGGTTGGACGCTGCGCGGCAGCGGCACCGTGACGATCTCCACCTCGGTCTGCACCGCGGTCGGCAAACCGCGAGAGCTGCGTTGGTCGGGGAAAGTCGTCCCGCGACCGTACGGGTGAGCCCGTTTACACGACCGGCTTCACCGGTCGCTGTCGCAGGACCGCGGTCACGACCAGGCCGGTGACCAACGCCCAGAATGCCGCTCCGATGCCGGCGATGGTCGCGCCGGAGGCGGCGACCACGAACGTGACCGCTGCCGGGACTCTGGCCGACTCATCGCTCATCGCCCCGGCACAGGCTGCGGCGAACGCACCCACGAGCGCGACGCCAGCAACCGCCTGCACCACGCCATCCGGCGCGGCCACCACCGCCGCGGTCAGACCCGCGCTCAGCGCACCTAACACCAGGTAGGTGCAGCCGGTCGAGACTCCAGCAATCCAGCGACGTTCGGTGTCGGGGCCGGCATCAGGCCCAGCAGCGAGCGCCGCACTGATCGCCGCGAGGTTGATCGCGTGGCCGCCGAACGGTGCGCCGAGCACCGAACCGGTCCCGGTCAGCCCGAGCGCCGGGCGCCACGGAACGGAGTAACCGAAGGTCGACATGACGGCGACGCCGGGGATGTTCTGCGAGGCCATCGTGACGATGTAGAGCGGCAGGGCAACTCCGGTCAGTGCTTGGAACGTGAGGGTCGGTGTCGTCCACTCCAGATGCGGAACGATCGCCGACGCACCCGGCAGGGCGTCGTCGCGAACGAGGGCGATCACAATCACCGCCAGAGCCATCACGAAGGCGCCTGGGACGGCCCAGCGCGGGCGTAGCTTCAGCAGCACGATCCACGCCAGGAGAACCGGGGCGACCGCGGCCGGATGCTGCGAGAGGGACGTCACCGGGGCAACACACAGCGGCAGGAGCACCCCAGCCAGCATGGCCTGAGCGATCGAGGCGGGAATGCGGCGTACGAGGGCAGCCAGTCCCGGCCAGAGTCCGGTGACGACCAGCAGCAGACCGCAGACGACGAACGCCCCGACGGCAGCCGGCCACCCGCCCGCAACGGCTCCGGTGGTGATCAGCAACGCCGCTCCGGGCGTCGACCAGGCCACCGTGATCGGCATCCGGAAGCGCCGGGCCAGCAACACGGTCGCGGCGCCCATAGTGACCGTCACCGCCAACAGTCCTGAGGCAGCTTGGCCTGGATCGGCACCCATCGCCCGCAACCCGGCGAGGACCACCGCGAAGGAGGAGGTGAAACCAACCAGGGCGCAGACGATTCCAGCGCCGATCGGCACTCCCGTTCCCACACCGTCCATGCCGCGAAGGTAGTGCAGCCCCCGTCATTGCTCGACGCCGGATTGGCGAGGGTCGAAG
Source organism: Calidifontibacter terrae (assembly GCF_054778835.1). Taxonomy (NCBI): domain Bacteria; kingdom Bacillati; phylum Actinomycetota; class Actinomycetes; order Micrococcales; family Dermacoccaceae; genus Calidifontibacter; species Calidifontibacter terrae. The sequence goes on along the minus strand of NZ_BAAGZF010000007.1, from coordinate 219,461 downwards.
TGCTAAGTCAGGTTTGCCTTGCCCAGCCGGAGGACGCGACATGACCACGCTGCGCGAGTCACGTCATGTTCTCTTCGTTTTGGACCCTCGGGTAACCCTGACACCACCGCAAACGCAGTTCGGCCGGCCCGAAGAAACTCGAGCCGACCGAACCAATCCCTACCGAATGATCAGTCGTTCGCCCAGTCCAGGGTGCGCTGCACGGCCTTGTTCCAGCGGGCGTAGAGCCGGGTGCGCTCTGCCTCTTCCATCTTCGGCTCCCAGCGCTTGTCCTCGGCCCACTGCTTGCGCAGTTCGTCCTCGTCCTTCCAGAAGCCAACGGCCAGACCGGCGGCGTATGCGGCACCGAGGGCGGTGGTCTCGTTGATCACCGGGCGGATGACCGGGACGTTGAGGATGTCGGCCTGGAACTGCATGAGGGTCTCGTTGACGACCATGCCGCCGTCGACCTTCAGCTCGGTCAGGTCGACACCGGAGTCGGCGTTCATCGCGTCCATCACCTCACGGCTCTGGAAGGCGACCGCTTCCAGCGCGGCGCGCGCGATGTGACCCTTGTTCGCAAAGCGGGTCAGGCCCACGATCGCGCCACGGGCGTCGGACCGCCAGTGCGGAGCAAACAGACCGGAGAACGCCGGCACGACGTAGACGTCACCGTTGTCTTCGACACCCTTGGCGAGGTCCTCGACCTCGGGCGCCGAACCGATCAGGTTGAGGTTGTCGCGCAACCACTGCACCAGCGAGCCGGTGACAGCCACCGACCCCTCGAGCGCGTAGATCGGTTTCTGGTCGCCGATCTTGTAACAGACGGTGGTCAGCAAACCGTTCTTGCTCATCACCTTCTCTTCGCCAGTGTTCAGCAGCATGAAGTTGCCGGTGCCGTAGGTGTTCTTGGCGGTGCCGGGCTCGAAACAGACCTGACCGAAGGTCGCAGCCTGCTGGTCGCCGAGGATGCCGGCCACCGGAACGCCGGCGAGCACGCCACGTTCGCGGACCTTGCCGTAGACCTCCGAGGAGCTCTTGATCTCCGGGAGCATCGACATCGGGATACCCATATCGGCGGCGATCGAGGAGTCCCAGGAGAGGGTGTCGAGGTCCATCAGCATGGTGCGCGAGGCGTTGGTGACGTCGGTGACGTGAACGCCGCCGTCGGAACCACCGGTCATGTTCCACAACACCCAGGTGTCCATGTTGCCGAAGAGCAGGTCGCCGGCCTCGGCCTTGGCGCGAGCTCCATCGACGTTGTCCAGGATCCACTTCACCTTGGGGCCGGAGAAGTAGGTTGCCAGCGGCAGTCCGACCTTCGCCTTGTACTTCTCGGCGCCCTCGGAGCCGCCGAGTTCTTCGACGATCTTGTCGGTGCGGGTGTCCTGCCAGACGATGGCGTTGTAGACGGCCTCACCGGTGTTCTTGTCCCAGACGACGGCGGTCTCGCGCTGGTTGGTGATGCCGACCGCGGCGATGTCCGAGATCGGGATGTCGAGTGTCGCCATGGCATCGGCGCAGACCTTGCGCGTGTTTGCCCAGATCTCGGCGGGGTTGTGTTCAACCCACCCGGCCTTGGGGAAGATCTGCGCGTGTTCCATCTGTGCGACCGAGGCGACCTTGCCGTCGTGGTCGAAAATCATGCAGCGGGTGCTCGTGGTGCCCTGGTCGATTGACGCGATGTATTTGGTCACTGCGGCGGCTCCTTAGCCAGAAGAACGAAGGTTTGAAAAGTTCGGGCGGCCCGTTGCGGGGCCGCCCGAGTGGTGTCACTTCACGTAGAGAATGGCCACGATTCCGGCCAGGATGCCGCCGACCGCGGGGCCGACGACCGGCACCCAGGCGTAGGCCCAGTTGTTGGAGTCCTTGTGCGGGATCGGCAACACGGCGTGCGCGATGCGCGGGCCGAGGTCACGCGCCGGGTTGATGGCGTAGCCGGTAGGTCCACCGAGGGAGGCGCCGATACCCACAACCAGGAGTGCGACCGCCAACGGGCCAAGGCCCGAGGGGCTCTTGCCGAAGCAGATGATGATGAAGACCAGGACGAAGGTGGCGATGATCTCGGTGACCAGGTTCCAGGCGGTCGATGCGATCTGCGGACCGGTCGAGAAGACACCGAGCGAACCAGCGTCGCCGCGCTCGTCAAATTGCTTCTTGTAGGCCATCCAACACAGCACTGCACCGATGAAGGCGCCGATGAACTCACCGGCGAAATAGGTCAGCGTGGAACCGAAGGTGACGTCGACGCCCTTGGCATAGGTGATGCCAGAGTCGTGGAAGTGCTCGGTGAGCAGACCAAGGGTGACTGCGGGGTTGAGGTGAGCCCCGGACTTGTAGGCGGCGTAAACACCGGAGAAGACCGCGAGGCCCCACCCGAAGTTGACCATCAGGAAGCCGCCGTCGGTCCCGTTGTTCTTCGGGAGCGCCACGTTGGCGACCACGCCGCAACCGAGCAGCAGCAGAATGGCTGTGCCGATCACCTCACTGATAAATACTGAACCAAGGCTCACGTTCGACCTCATCCTTCCGGGTTCGTGGCGAGGCCGCGCGTCACGCACGCACCTCGTTGTAGCGGTGCATATGTTCTACCAATAAAACATGATCCACCAACAGGAATACCTGAAAGTAGTGTCAAGTTCGGGCCCCGAGGCCCTTCTGGCCGCGCCACCGACACCCCTAGGCTGAGGGCGGGTCAGTTCACGACCCGCTCACGCCGGAGGACACCATGGTCATGCAACCGTTCAACGCCAAGCTCGGACCGCAAGAACACGCTCAGGCCTGGGAGGAACTCGGCGAACGCGAGTTCGACGTCCTGGTGATCGGCGGCGGTGTCACCGGTTCCGGCGCGGCGCTCGATGCCGCGACGCGCGGGCTTCGTACGGGATTGGTTGAGGCGCGCGACTTCGCCAGCGGCACCTCCTCCCGCAGCAGCAAGTTGTTCCACGGCGGCCTGCGCTACCTCGAGCAACTCAACTTCAGCTTGGTCGCCGAGGCACTGCACGAACGTGAACTGATGCTGACCCGGATCGCGCCGCACCTCGTTCACCCGGTCTCCTTCCTCTACCCGCTGTCCCACCGCGGCTGGGAACGGCCCTATGTTGCCGCCGGCCTGGCGATGTACGACCAGATGGGCGGTGCCCGCTCGGTGCCGCGACAGAAGCACCTCACCCGCGGCGGGGCGATGAAGATGTTCCCCGGCCTCAAGCACGACGCGCTGGTCGGCGCCGTTCGCTACTACGACGCGCAAGCCGACGACGCTCGGCACACCATGACCGTCGCCCGTACGGCGGCCCACTACGGCGCCGTGGTGCGCAACAGCACCGAGGTCGTGGAGATCCTCAAGGAAGCCGATCGGGTCGTTGGTGTGGTCGTCCGCGACGTCGAGACCGACCGCCGCCAGACAGTGCGCGCGAAGGTCGTCGTCAACGCCACAGGCGTATGGACCGATGACGTCCAGAAGATGAGCGGCGGCCGAGGCCGGTTCCGGGTGCGAGCCAGCAAGGGTGTGCACATCTTGGTGCCGCGCGACCGGATTGCCGGCGAGGTCGGCCTGATCCTTCGGACCGAGAAGTCCGTGCTGTTCGTCATTCCGTGGGGCCAGCAGTGGATCATCGGAACCACCGACACCGACTGGTCGTACGACGTCGCCCACCCGGCAGCCACCCGCACCGACATCGAATACATCCTCGATCATGTCAACTCGGTCCTGGCGTCGCCGATCACCAAGGACGACATCCTGGGCGTTTACGCCGGTCTGCGTCCGTTGTTGGCGGGCGAGAGCGAGTCGACCAGCCAGTTGTCCCGCGAACACGCCGTCGCCCGGCCCGAGCCCGGGCTGATCTCGATCGCCGGCGGCAAATACACGACCTACCGGGTCATGGCCCAGGACGCGATCAACGCTGCGGCCAAAGACCTTGGCACCATCCGCGACTCGGTCACCGACCACGTGCCCCTCATCGGCGCCGACGGCTATCAGGCCCTGGTCAATTTAAAGAGTGAACTCAGCGCAGAGACGGGTTTGCCGCAGTGGCGGATCGAGCACCTGCTGGGCCGTTACGGCTCGAAGCTGCACGAGGTGCTGGCCCTTGCCGACGACGACCCGTCGCTGCTCGAACCGGTGAAATCCGCCGAGGCGTATCTGCGCGCGGAACTCCTCTACGCCGCAACACACGAAGGGGCGCTGCATCTAGCCGACGTGTTGACCCGCCGCACCCGGATGTCCATCGAAACCAAACACCGCGGCAGTGACGCGGCCCAGGAAGCCGCCGATCTGATCGCCCCCGTTCTCGGGTGGGATGAGGAGCGCAAGAGCCTGGAGGTGCGCGCCTACATGGAACGCGTCGAGGCCGAGCGGGCCAGCCAAGAGCTGGACACCGACGAGGAATCGGACTCCCGCCGCAACGCAGCCCCGGAGACCCGGCCGGGTCTGCGGTCGGTGCTCGCCACCCGCTGACGCGAGCTGACCCAACCGCGGGAGAGTCTGAACCCGTTCCACCGACCACCGAATCGTCATAGGCTTCACACAGCTTTCCCTTGGCTTGGCGCTACCTGTGAGGTTCAGACTCATGCCCATGACGAACTCCCCCGCGCTCACCCGCATCGACGGCTCGCCCGTCCGCGTGCTCGTTGTCGACGACGAGGCAAACCTCACCGAGCTGCTCAGCATGGCGCTGCGCTACGAGGGGTGGGAGATCAAGTCGGCCGCCACCGGCACCGGTGCCGTCCGCACCGCCAAGGAGTTCCAACCTGACGCGGTGGTGCTCGACATGATGCTGCCCGACTTCGACGGGATGGAGGTGTTGCGCCGGATGCGCGACACCGACCCGAGCCTTCCGGTGCTCTTCCTCACCGCGCGCGACGCGGTCGAGGACCGTGTCGCGGGCTTGACCGCCGGCGGCGACGACTACGTCACCAAGCCGTTCAGCCTCGAAGAGGTCGTCGCCCGCGTACGAGCCCTGATCCGGCGCTCGACCCAGTTCGTCGAGGAGAGTTCCTCGATGCTGCGCGTTGGCGACCTGAGTCTCGACGAGGACAGCCACGAGGTGATGCGCGGTGACGACGAGATCACCCTTACCGCCACCGAGTTCGAGCTGCTGCGGTTCCTGATGCGCAACCCCAAGCGGGTCCTGTCCAAGGCGCAAATCCTCGACCGCGTCTGGCACTACGACTTTGGCGGCCAGGCGAACGTCGTGGAGCTCTACATTTCCTACCTGCGCAAGAAGATCGACGCCGGCCGCGACCCGATGATCCACACCATGCGCGGGGCGGGCTACGTTCTGAAGCCGGCCAAGTGACCGCGCTGCACCCCAGCCGCTGGACACTTCGCACCAAACTCGTCGCGTCGGTTCTGGCGCTGTTCTTCTTGGTCACCGCCGCCGTCGGAGCCCTGTCGGTGTGGCAGCTGGACAAGACGCTGATGAGCCAGGTCGATCAACAGTTGACCACCTCGCGCGACGCGATGACCAACGGCGGTGACGCCGGCAACGGCCCCGTCGGGGGAAGCGTCGCCGGCAATTCCAGCCTGCAACTGCAGGTCTACGCCGGCAGCTCCACTCCAACCACGCTGGCCGATCCGCGCACCGGTGACTCCGACAAGCAGGCGTGGATCATGTCACCGCGGGGTCGCGCCGCCCTCACTTCCGCCCAGATCGACCAACTGCTCAACGCTGGCCTCGGCCGCGACCCGGTGACCCTGGACCTCAAGGGCGCCGGCAGCTACCGGTTGATCGCCGTTCAGCACACCACCGAGTTCATGGTCAGCGGATCCCACAGCAGGGTGCTGGTCAGCGTCGTCGACATCGTCGGCCTGCCGACCCGCCCGGTCCGCGACAACGTCGACAAGATGGCTCTGGCGGTGGCCCTGCTCAGCGGCGCCGGCATCCTCGTGGTCGGCATGGCATCGGCCCTGCTGATCCAGCGCAACCTCGAGCCGCTGCGTCGCGTGGCCGGGACAGCGCGTCGGGTCAGTCAGCTGCAGTTGTCCCGCGGTGAGGTCGACATCGCCGAACGAGTCGGGTCCCAGGACACCGACCCCCACACCGAAGTGGGACAGGTCGGCCACGCTCTCAACGACCTGCTCGACCACATGGGCGCGGCGTTGACGGCTCGCCAAGCCAGCGAGACCCGCGTACGCCGATTCGTCGCCGACGCCTCCCACGAGTTGCGTACTCCGTTGGCCTCGATCCGCGGCTACGCCGAGCTGTCGCGCCGTGAGCAGGAGCCGGTTCCAACCGGTGTCACCCACGCGCTGGGCCGCATCGAGTCCGAGGCGGACCGGATGACCGCACTCGTCGAGGACCTGCTGCTGCTGGCGCGACTGGACTCCGGCCGGCCGCTGGACCGCACCCCGGTCGACCTATCGATGCTGCTGATCGAGACGGTCAGCGATGCCCACGCCGCCGGACCGGAACACACCTGGAACCTCGACCTGCCCGACGGCGCGGTCGAGGTCATCGGCGATGGTCCTCGGCTGCGTCAGGTGATCATCAACCTGCTCGCCAACGCCCGGCGCCACACCCCGGCCGGGACCATCGTGACCGCGGGCGTACGCGCCGACGACACCCACGCCGTCGTCACGGTCCGCGACAACGGGCCCGGCATCCCCGCCGACCTGACCCCGCACATCTTCGAGCGCTTCACCCGGGGCGACTCGGCGCGAACCCGTACGGGGGGCTCCACGGGCCTCGGCCTGTCGATCGTGCAGGCGGTGGTGGCGTCGCACGGCGGCACCGTCAGCGTCGACTCGGTGCCCGGCAACACGGTGTTCACGGTGACTCTTCCGGTCGCCGGACCCGTCGGCGAAGCGACGGACCACTCCGACGAAAGCCTCATCGCATGACCCCCGACCGCGACTCACCCGAGGTCGCCCTGGCCGAGTCCGTCAGCCTCGACCCGACGGTCGCCGACAGCCCACCACGGCGCGTGCTCGGCCGCCAACTGGGCCGCTTCGCCGTCATCGGGGTGGGCAGCACTCTGCTCAACCTGGTGCTCTTCGCTGGCTTCCGGCAGGTGTTCGACAACCAGGTCGCGAATATCGCCGCGCTACTGATCTGCACCATCTTGAACACCGCCGCTAATCGGCGCTTCACCTTCGAGGCGGACCGCACCAACGCCCTCGCGGTGCAGGTGCGCAGCATGGTGTTGCTGCTGATCACCTGGGGCGCTTCGGCCGCGGCACTGTGGGCCTTGCATCGTGTCTCACCCGGCGCCGGAACGCTCGCCGCGACCCTGACCGTGGCCGCCGGTAACGCGCTCGCGACGGCGTTGCGATTCGTGCTGCTGCGACGCTGGTTCGCCACATGACCGGGCATCACCAAGCGTGGACGAGCGGCTACGACGAAGGGCCGCCGATCGCTCGACGGCCCCTCGTGTTCCTGCGGAGGCGGAGGGATTTGAACCCTCGTGCGGCTTTAAGACCGCTCCCGCTTAGCAGGCGGGCGCCATAGACCTGACTAGGCGACGCCTCCTCCGCTGACCCTCATCGTCTCGCCCGACTTTGCCGTGGAAGGCGTCGTAAGGCACGATGAATCGGAAAGCCCCGCAAGGCTACCCCGAGGCAGTCATCGGCTGCAAAATGGGTGGGAACGTTGAACCAACCGTGTGTTGCAGTGTGTCGTCCGGGGGATGGACCCACGCTCGTGGCTCGCAATGAACGCACAGTCACACGGACTGTCGCCACACAGCTGAGGTATGGATGTCGCAGCACGACCAGCCAGATCCGGAAGCATCGCCCGGACCAACGCGCAATGGCGCGTCGATCAGCCGCCATGATGCACGCCTGCTGCGCGCTCGTCAGCTTCGCCGCGCGCTGACCTCGACCGGGTTGAGCACCCTCTGGCCCGGGCTGGGCCTCATTCGAACCCGACGCCGCGCCTGGGGAATTGTCCTCGCCGTCGCCGCGCTTCTGGTCGCACTGCTGATGACCTACCTGCTGCTGAACGGCGGCATCGTCCGTGGCGCAGCCAGCTTCACTACCCACAAGGGCATCCGGTTCCTGATCGGCTTGTTCGTGCTCGGCGGTATCGCGTGGGTGTCCGGCATCGTGGTGACCGCCCGGGAGTCGATGGGCCGCCGTTGGCCGAACAACTTCAAGTGGATCTTGCGCGCCTTCACCGCCGTGATGGTGGTGCTGGTGGCGGTGCCTGCCGCGCAGGCCACCCGCTATGTATTCATCACCCAGCGGACCCTCGACAAGATCTACTCGCAGCGTTATGACAAACGCGGCGGCAGCGCGACCACACCGGTTGCCGGCGCGAACCCGTGGAAGAGCGTCGACCGCGTGAACATCCTGCTGCTCGGTGCTGACAGCGGCGCCGGTCGCTGGGAACTGCGCACCGACTCGGTGATGGTTGTCAGCATTGATCCGCAGACCGGTGACAGCAACCTGGTCTCGATCCCCCGCAACCTGGAGCATGTGCCGTTCCCCGAGAACAACCCGCTGCATGCCGTTTACCCGAAGGGCTTCAGCTGCGCCAACAACCAGTGCTTGATGGACGCCATCTGGGTAGAGGCCGAGGTCAACAAACGCAGCCTCTTCCCCAAGGATGAAGCTCATCCTGGGCTCGACACCACCCGCGAGGTAGTCAGCGAGATCACTGGCCTGTCGATGGACTACACCGTCGTCGTCGACCTGGCCGGGTTCAACCAAATGGTCGACGCCATGGGCGGGGTCTACATGAACGTTCCTGGGCCGCCCCCTGGTATCCCGATCGGCGGGAAGATCGAAAACGGTCGGATCAAGCCGGGCAGTATCACCGGCTACATCAAGCCGGGCTACCAGAAGCTGAACGGCTACCAGGCTCTGTGGTACTCCCGCAGCCGGGTCGCCGGGTCGGACAACGACCGGATGCGCCGGCAACGATGCATGGTCAGTGCGCTGATCTCCCAGAGCGACCCGATCAGCTTTGTCACGAAGTTCACCCAGATCATGTCGGTGGCTGAGAACAACATCACGATGGACATCCCGCAGGACGACCTGCCGGCCTTCGCCAATCTGGCCAACCGGATGAAGAAGGGCAACCTGCGCACCGTCAACGTGTCCGACAACGTGAACCACTACAACCCCGACTACGCCAAGATCCGGTCGATCGTCAAGGCTGCCCTCGCCAAGCCACACGACGAGGCCGCGCCCAAGCCCGGAAGCACCGCCTCCAGCACCGCCTCGAGCAGCACCACCGGAACCGCCGGTAGCTCGAGCCCGTCGAGCACTTCGACCTTCAACCCGATCACCAATACTGCTGACTCCTGCTGACCACCCGGGCGGCAGTCCCGCGCCGACGAAAGGCCACGATGAGCGCACGCACCGTTCTCGCCACGACTACCGCCGGATTGCTGGTCGCTGCCGGCGCCGGCGGCTACATGTTCTGGGACCAGAACCACCAGGAACAGGTGGCCAACGACGCGGCAGACAACGCTGCGCTCTCCTTCGCGCAGGCTTGGGCCGCGCGGCATCTGGACCGGGCAACGTACGTCGGCACCACCGGCAGCGCCGCGCAGGCGAACTTCGACACCGCGACGGCAGCGCTCGGCAAGGGCACGATCCGTACGAGCGTTGAATCGGTCAAGCGCAGCGGCGACACCGCCGCTGCTTCGATCAAGGTGTCGTGGGCGATCGGTGGCGGACAGACGTTCACCTGGTCAGACCCGGTGAACCTCGCCAAGGCTGGGAACACCTGGGGGGTCAAGATCGGCGATGCATCGCTGTGGCATCCCAAGCTGCAGGCGAACGACCGGTTCGTCCTCAAGGCCGACACCGGCCTGCGCGGTCAGGTGCTCGGCAAGGGCAACGCCGGCATCATGACCAACCAAACGGTCTACGACATCTCCCTCGACCCGACGAAGGCAACACCGGCCACCGCGGCCACTGTCGCGGCGGTCACCGGTTCGAGTGAACTGGTTACCAAACTCGCGAAGGCCAAGGCCAAGGGTTCGAAGGCGACCATCTTCGTGGTCACCTATCGCCAGGCCGACTACGAATCCCGGGCCGCCGCCTTCCGCGCCGACGGCGTCGTAGTGGCCCAACGCAAGCAACCGCTGGCCGCCAGCAAGACGTTCGCGCAGCCGATTCTGGGATCGGTCGGACCGGTCACGGCCGAGATGGTCACCAAGAACCCCCAGCTCTACCGCGCGGGGATGTTTGCCGGAGCCTCCGGGTTGCAACGCCAGTACGACACGCTCATGCAGCCCAAGGGCGGCCTGCTGATCACCGCGGCTTCCGCGCCCGGCACCTCCTTGTTCGGGGCGCCGGCCACCAACGGCAGCAACCTGGTGACGACCCTGGATCCGGTGGTGCAGACGGCCGCCGAAAGCGCCCTGGCCAAGCTGGGCTCCGACAAGTCGGCGGCGATCGTGGCGATCGATGTTCCCTCCGGCAACATCATCGCCGCGGCCAACGGGCCGACCTTCGGGCTGGAGCGCGCTCTCACCGGCCGCTACTCCCCCGGGTCCACGTTCAAGATCTCGACGGCTTACCAGTTGATGCGCAAGGGACTCGACCCGAACTCCGTGGTCACCTGCCCGCAGGAGTTGAACGTCGACGGTTCCATCATCCGCAACTTCGAGGGTGAGAGCCTCGGGTCGCCGACCTTCGTCGACGATTTCGCCCACTCCTGCAACACCGCATTCACCGCGTCGGTGATGAAGTACTTCGGCACCTCCGACTCCAAGACCGGTGCGGCAGCCTTCGGGATCGGTGGCAGTTGGGGCGACCAGGTGGGTTATTCGGGTGCCTATACCGGCAGCGTTCCGGTGGCGAGCGGCAAGACCGACCAGGCGGCCATGTCCTTTGGTCAGGGCCGAATTCAGGTGTCTCCGTTGGCTGTTGCCGCGATGGCCGGGTCGGTGGCGCGGGGCAGTTTCCTGCCGCCGACACTGGTCACCTCACCCGCTCCGGCGGGTTCACGGGCGCCCATGGCCCTCGATGCCCCGACCATTGCTTCGCTCAAGACGATGATGCGCAAGACGGTCACCGACGGCACAGCGACGCTGTTGTCGAACACACCGGGTGGGGACGTCTACGCCAAGACCGGAACGGCCGAGTTCAGTGAGGGCGGCAAGTCCGGCGCCCACGCCTGGCTGGCCGGATGGCAGGGCAACGTGGCGTTCGCTGTGCTGGTGGCCGATGTGCCGGCCGGGCAGGGCGGCGGAACCGTGGCGGCTCCGGTGGCCCGGGACTTCCTCACGACGTTGGCGAACACACCGCACTGACGGCGCGGCCGAACGCTGGGGGCGTACGCCCGGTGGCACCGGCGCGTCCGGGATTGCCGCAGGCGCCCAGACATGACGAAAGGCCCCGTCCGACACGGACGGGGCCTTTCTACCTGAGTTGAAACTCAGACCGGAGCGACGTTCGTCGCCTGCGGGCCCTTGTCACCCTGGGTGATCTCGAACTCGACGCGCTGCGCCTCTTCCAGGCTGCGGTAGCCCTGGGACTGGATGGCCGAGTAGTGAACGAAGACGTCCGGGCCGCCGCCGTCCTGGGCGATGAAGCCGAAGCCCTTTTCAGCGTTGAACCACTTGACGGTTCCCTGTGCCATGCGGGGTAACTCTCAATCTATGTTGCGGTTTCGGGCCAGCCGTTTTGACGGGCCCGGTGTTGCTGAAACCACCCCACATGACCTTCTGGTGCACGAGGAACTGCGACTGCAACAGTGATGACGCTAGCACTCCTTGGCCGAAAACTCCGCATAAGGAAATTCTTGAATCGTCAAGATTCGGTCAACTGCGGGTCTGGCGGGGTGGTTTGTGAACTGCCGGTATCCCGTGCGTCGCATGCAAGTGAACGCACGGGAACGGCATAGCAACGGCGTCGAAACGAGATCGAAGCAGCGTTGCTGTCAGCTCTTCTTGAACAGACCGAGCTTTCCGAAGTGGTCCGCGAGCAGGTAATAAACCGTCACGCGGTGCTTGCGGTTCACCCCCTTGAGGGTGGCTCCGACCTTGTCCATAGCGGCATCCTGCTCGGCCGGGTCGGTGACACCCAGCTTCTTGGTGAGGAAGCCCGCCTTGACTCGGTCGGTCTCCTTCTTGTCGGAGAAGGAGACCAGCGATGCGTCGACGCTGCGCAAGGCGATTCCGCAATGCCGCACGATGCCGGCAATCGCTTCATCGTCCGCGCCGGGGACGTATTTCTTGACGTCTGCTGCCCAGTCAGTGGCCATACCGGTGCCTTTCGATGGGGGTGCATCAAGCGCACCCAGTGATCGCAGCGAACCGGCTCCGGCTGGGATTCTCCTGTGAGCCAGCTCACTGCGGGGATTGCTGGTGTCAGACGGCCGCCGGCCGGTCGGGGTCGGCGGGGTCTGCGTGCTGGGTCTCGGTCGGCTCCAGGGATGACCGGCCAGGGTGGTTCAGCAGTTCGAGACCCTCGTCGGAAACGACTCGTAGGGACGCGTCGCCACGTCCAGCGAATTGCTCCGCGATGCGACGCAGTTCAACCGGCGGCATGCGTACGTTCGCAGTTGCCAGGCGCTGCGCCAGCGCGGTCTCGATCTCTGACGCCTTTCGGTGGTCGCCCCCGGCGACTGCGTCGAGCGCGGCGATATAGCCCTGCAGCTGCTGCGGAGTCAGCGACTCGACGAAGTCGTGGGACAAAGTGATCGTGCGTCCGATGGGTGCTTGATCCATGACGGTCCTTCCTTGAACGGTCGGTCCTTCCATGGTGCCGCTCAAGGCGGTTGCCGTCACCCCATCGCCGGGGTGATTTTCAGGTTTTCCCACACCAATGGCCGGGCCGGTTGTGCCACGATCGGAATTAGCACATCACGGGCGTTGATCGCCTGCCGGGCGACCGACGATCACCACTACATCCACACCCGTCCACTCCGGAACGAGGATTGATTTCAGTGACTGACAACGAAGGCACCCAGCCCAGCCCCAGCGTCCCGCAGGAAGAGCTAGACCGACTCGCCCGCGCCACCCTGGTCGGCAGCGACGGCGACAAAATCGGCAATGTCGAGCAGGTTTACGTCGACGACAGCACCGGCAAGCCGTCGTGGGTCTCGGTGAAAACCGGCCTGTTCGGCACCCACGCCACGCTCGTTCCGGTCGATGCGGCCACCGGAAGTGGCGACGAGTTGAAGGTGCCCTACACGAAGGACATCGTGAAGGGCGCGCCGAAGATCGACGCCGACGAACACGTCTCCCGCAGCGAAGAGACCGAGTTGCACGACTACTATCGCAGCCACGGCTGGCGCGGCGATGAGGCCGGCGACGAGAAGGATGCTGCCGTCACTGGAACCGGAACTGGAACTGGCACCGGCAGCGACAGTGACAGGGGTGCCGACAACGGCACCGCCGCGGCCGACCAGAGGACCGATGCCACCGCCGGCTCGGATGGCTTCAACGCTTCGGACGAGACCCGCCGCGGTCGCCACGCAGCCGGGGACACCAGCGGGCTCGCCGCCGGTGGGGCGGCAGCAGGGGTGGGCGCCGCAGGCGTCGCCGGTGCGGCGTGGGCCTCGCGTGGCAACGACGGTGGCTCGGCCGACGCCGCCAATGACGGCGCGACAAATGAGCGTCCGGCGAGCCCCAGCGAACCCACGACGACCTATGGCTCGGAGCCCTCGAACCAGGCGGCCGGTTTCGGTGACGACCGCCCCGTCGATCCGACCACCGCGGACGCCCCGACCGCGCCCGCTGTCGGCACCATCCCCGATCCGTCCGGCCGCGCCGATGTGCCGACAACTCCCTCGGCCGACCCGACGCTCGGCGCGTTCGACAGCCCGGCGCCCGGAACTGCAGGACCGGACGCGAGCACAAATGCTGGCGCCGACGTGTTCGGCGACAGCGCTCTGCCACAGTCGGATTCAGCCGATGCGGGCTTGATGAGCACCGGCGGCGAGATCGACCAGCAGCCCAGCGGATCGGACTGGGAGGGAGACGAGGCGAACTCCTATGCCTTTAGCGCCCGACCCACCGCTGGCGGTGGCGCTGACGCTCAAAGCGATGGGTCCGCAGTTGACGATTGGGCGGCCGAAGGCGGATCCACTGACGGCGTCGACCGCGGATCGGCCGATGGATCAGCTGACGGATCGACTGGGGGCGCAACCGGAGGTCGCCGGATCAGCGGCTACGACGAGGTCGTTGACGGTGGCTACAGCGTCGGCTCTGCCGCACCGATCCACGACAACGCCCAGCCGCTCGGCCACGGTGTCCGCGCTTGGCAGGACACGATGTCCTTCCGCGACGGCGACGAGACCGACGGTGAGCGGGAGCCCGACGTGTGGTTCCTCGACTCGAACGCCGCTCAGAACGCCGGGTTCCACCCGGCCGACTGACACCGTACGAAGAAACGCCGGTGCCCTCTGCGGGCGCCGGCGTTTCGCTCTTGTTCAGGGGCGTTCGATCCATTCGCGATAGAAGTCCGGCAACTGTGAGGTGCGTCCCCGGTAGTCGGGCGCGCGCTTCTCCAGGAAGGACGCCACACCTTCTTTGCCGTCGCCCACGCTCGTATAGAACATCGCGAGGGAGTCGACGCGGTGGGCGTCGGCTGGGTGCTCGTAGGCACTGTTGCGGCGCATCATCTGGCGGGCCAGCGCCACCGCGACAGGGGAACGACCCTGGGTCCAGCGGTCGGCAAGCGCACGGGCTTGGGTCAGCAGGTCGGCAGGTTCGTACGGTCCGAGGGCGAGGTCGTTGGAAACGGCGGCATCGGCGTCGAGTATGTCGGCGCTCAGCACCAAGTCGAGCGCGCGAGCCAAGCCGACAATGCGCGGCAAGAACCAGCTCGACGCGGCCTCAGGAACGATTCCGATCCGGCCGAATACCAACCCGATTCGTGCTTTTGTCGATACGAGTCGGGCGTCCATCGCCAACGTCATCGTCGCGCCAATCCCAACCGCGGGCCCGTTGATGGCGGCGATCACCGGCTTGGTGCAGTCGTGGATCGCGAGCGTCACCCGACCGCCGGTGTCGCGCACCCGCGCCATCTCCGGGTTGTCGAGATCTGCCAGGTCCGCGAGCGTCGGTGTCTTGGTTTCGTCGAGACCGAAAACGTTGTCGGCGGCGGTGAGGTCCATCCCCGCACAGAACGCGCGGCCGGCCCCGGTGACGATCACTGCTCGTACGGCGTCGTCGTCGTTGACCGCCCGGAACGACTGCTCGAGTTCGCTTGCCATCTCGACGGTGAACGCGTTGAGCTCTTCGGGCCGATCAAGGGTGATGGTGAGGACGCCATCTTCGAGGGTGTGGGTGAGCGTGGAGTAATTCACGGGCGTCCTCCTCGAGCGGCGGTGGAGCGGAGGGCGTGGGATTCGAACCCACGAAGCCGGGGCTACCGACTTAGCGGTTTTCAAGACCGCCGCACTAGGCCACTATGCGAGCCCTCCTGGCCCGGGCATGCCCGGAGCGCCACTTATCTTAGGCATTGTCGGGCTCTGCCTTGCGGCAGCCCGGCAGGTAGTGTCGGGCGGCAGAGACGAGAGGAGTGCCCATGGGCAAGTTATCTTTCCTGGTCGGGTTCGCGGCCGGATATGTCGCCGGCGCGAAGGCTGGCGAGACGCGTTACGAGCAGATCAAGCTGCAGGCGAACAAGGCCTGGCAGCACCCAGCGGTGCAGTCGAAGGTCGACCAAGCAACCACCCAGCTCAAGGAGCGCGGCCCCGAGGTCGCAGCCGCGGCCGGGCAGGCAGCCCTGAAGGGCGCCGGCAGCGCCGCCAAGGGGGCAGTGAACGCCGGCTATCAGGCAGCCGTCCACGGCAAGCAAGGCCCGGTCGTCCCGGGCGAGGTGGCGGCCCCCGATGCCGACACCGACAGCGGCTCCACCCGCCTGGTGACGGACTCCCCCGCAGACCACCCGCGGTCGACCGACGCCGGATTCGACGCCAACTGATCCGCGCGCCGGGTTGACCCAAGCGCACCATCCTTTACGGTGGATTCGAAGCCACGCCCTCCATTTCCGCGCAGTTCCGCGGTTTCTATGGTGGACTTGGCCACTGCTGAAGGCACAACCGAACAGCACATCGATCGTTGACGGACACATCGTCCGCCACTTGATTCGCAGAGACAGGATTTCCAATGAACAAGACCGACCTCGCCAGCACGATCGCTCAGCGCACCGGTGTCAGCGTCAAGGACGCTAACTCCGTCATTTCCGGCCTGAACGACGTCATCCTCGAGGCCGTCGGCCGCGGTGAGAAGATCCAGCTCCCCGGCCTGCTGACCATTGAGGTTGTCGACCGCGCTGCTCGCACCGGCCGCAACCCGCAGACCGGCGAAGAGATCCAGATCGCCGCGTCGAAGGCTGCCAAGGTGACCGCGGGCTCGAAGTTGAAGGCTGCTGCGAAGGGCTGAACGCCTGAAGCATGACGAGGGCGCCCCGGGTTTCCCGGGGCGCCCTCGTCATGGGTCATCCGATTGAAGCGGTGGAAGCAGGCCGTGAGGCCGCCACTCAGATGTAGATCGCGGGGTCCTGCCACGGATCGTGGGCGACATTCGGGCGTACGACCGCCGGAACGCCGACCGCGGTCGAGTCGGCCGGAACGTCCTTGACCACGACGGCATTCGCGCCGACCGCAGAACCGGCGCCGACGACCACCGGGCCGAGGATGCGAGCGCCTGCACCGACGGTGACTCCGTCACCGAGGGTGGGGTGGCGCTTGACCTTGGCGAGGGTGCGGCCCCCGAGGTTGACGCCGTTGTAGAGCATGACGTCGTTGCCGATCTCCGACGTCTCACCGATCACGACACCCATGCCGTGGTCGATGAAGAAGCGCTTGCCGATCTGCGCACCGGGGTGGATCTCGACCCCGGTGACCGCGCGGGAGGCCTGCGACAGCAACCGGGCCGGCAGCTTCCAGCGGCCGCCGCGGTTCCACATCGCGTGGGAGACACGGTGGGTCCACACGGCATGCAGGCCGGGCGATGCGAGCGCCATTTCCAGCCGGGAGTCCACCGCGGGGTCACGCTCGATCGCCGCGTCAATGTCCTCGCGAAGACCGTCGATCACTCCACGCAGACGGCCGCGTGTGGACCTACGCGAGCGACCACCATCGGTGAGTGCCACCACTGCCTACCTCCTTTGTCGTACGGACTACGCCGGGACCCGCGGCGCGGGTCCCGGCGACGGGGTCAGTCCAAGATGCCTTCGAAGAGGATCGTCGACAGGTAGCGCTCACCGAAGCTGGGGATGATGACCACGATGGTCTTGCCCTTGTTCTCGGGGCGGGCGGCGACCTGCGCGGCGGCCGACAGCGCGGCGCCGGAGGAGATACCCACCAGCAGACCCTCGTCGGTGGCAGCCTTGCGGGCCCACTGCACGGCGGTCGGGGCGTCGACGTCAATGACCTCGTCGTAAACGTCGCGGTCGAGGATCTCGGGCACGAAGTTCGCACCGAGGCCCTGGATCTTGTGGGGGCCGGGCGCGCCGCCGTTGAGGATCGCGGACTCGGCCGGCTCGACGGCGATGATCTGCACGTCGGGCTTGCGCTCCTTGAGGACCTGGCCGACACCGGTGATGGTGCCGCCGGTGCCGATGCCGGCAATGAGGATGTCGACCTTGCCGTCGGTGTCGCGCCAGATCTCCTCGGCGGTGGTCTCGCGGTGGACCTTCGGGTTCGCCTCATTGGCGAACTGGCGGGCGAGCACCCCGCCGCGCTCGGCGGCGATCTCGTTCGCCTTGTCGACAGCGCCCTTCATGCCGCCGGCACCAGGGGTCAACACCAACTCAGCGCCGAAAGCCTTCAGCAGGGCCTTGCGCTCCGACGACATGGTCTCCGGCATTGCCAGCACCACCTTGTAGCCCTTCGCGGCGCCGACCATCGCCAGCGCGATGCCGGTGTTGCCGGAGGTCGCCTCGACGATGGTGCCGCCCGGCCTCAACTCGCCGGAGTCCTCGGCTGCCTTGATGATCGCGGCACCGATGCGGTCCTTCACGGACGCGCCGGGGTTGCCATATTCGAGCTTGGCGGCGACGGTCACCTCGGGCTCGTCGATGATGCGATTAATTCGGACCAGCGGAGTGTTGCCGATGGCCTCGGTCACGTCGTTAAGAATGGGCACGCGGTTCGCCTTTCGTCTGTTCGGAGCCAGCGGGCTCCCCGATGCATAACGCTGCAATGGTTATACATGTTCCAAGATCAGGTTATAGACCATTCTGTAGAGGGGCCACCCGGACCGGATGGCGAACGCTGCACCCCTACCCGCCAGTAACAATCCGATAGGATTCGCGCCATGACTGCGCTGAAAATCGTCGCCGGCGTTCTGACGCTCGGCATCACGCTCGTCGCGGTGCTGCTCGCTGCCCGCGCCGTCACCCAGTTCATCGCCACCTTCAAGATGGGTCGGGCCGAGAACCGCCGTGATGCAAAGGGCGCGCGCACCACGACGCTCGTGCGAGAGTTCCTGGGCCACACCCGGATGGCTCGGCTGCCGATCGTGGCCGCCGCCCACTGGGTGACGATGATCAGCTTCATCGTGCTGTCGCTGGCGGTGCTGCAGTCCTACTTCCAGGTCTGGAACCCCGAGTTCGTGTTGCCGATCATCGGCCACTTCTTCCTCTGGGAGTGGGTCAACGAGATCCTCGGCTGGACCGGGTTGATCGGCATCTGCTGGCTGATCTGGAACCGCCGTAAGAACCACCCCGGTCGCTCGGCCGGCGTCGAGGGCCGCCGTTCGCGGTTCTTCGGCTCAATGTTCTGGCAGGCCTACTTCGTTGAGCTCGTCATCCTGATCGAGATCATCTGCGTGCTGACCCTGCGCGGCCTGGAATACGCGCTGGAGAAGAGCCACGGCGGCGACCACGCCAACGCCTTCCACTTCCCGCTCACCGGCTTCATGGGGCAGTGGTGGTCGAACATGTCGACCAGCTCGATCGAACAGTTCGTCATCGTCATCTCGACGATCAAGATCCTCACCGCGATGGTCTGGATGATCACCATCTCGCGCAACATGACGATGGGAGTGGCCTGGCACCGCTTCCTGGCGTTCTTCAACATCTTCTACAAGCGTCACGCCGACGGGCGCACCTCCCTCGGCGCGTTGCAGCCGCTGATGGTCGGCGACAAGCCGCTGACCCCGGAGCTGATGGAAGACCTCGAGGGCGACGAGATCCTCGGCGTCGGCAAGGTCGAGGACTTCACCTGGAAGGGCCTGCTTGACTTCTCGACCTGCACCGAGTGCGGTCGCTGCCAGAGCCAGTGCCCGGCTTGGAACACCGACAAACCGCTCTCGCCCAAGCTGCTGATGATGACGCTGCGCGAGAACGCCCACGCCAAGGCGCCCTACCTGTCTGCGGCCGAGGACCTGAGCGATGTCGCGCTCATCGGCGACACCGGCTACGACGTCGAGCACCCGCTGACCGCGTACAACCCGCATGGTCCTGATGCAGTCATCGATCAGGACGTGCTGTGGAGTTGCACGACCTGTGGCGCCTGCGTTGAGCAGTGCCCGGTCGACATCGAACACGTCGACCACATCGTCGACATGCGGCGCTATCAGACGCTGATCGAATCGGCCTTCCCCAGCGAGTTGGGCGGCTTGTTCAAGAAGCTCGAGAGCAAGGGCAACCCGTGGGGTATGGCGCCGCGCGCCCGTCTCGACTGGGCCAAGGACCTGCCCTTCGAGGTCAAGGTTTACGGCCAGGACGTCGAGAACCTCTCCGGTGTCGACTACCTGTTCTGGGTCGGCTGCGCCGGCGCTTACGAAGACCGGGCGAAGAAGACCACGCGAGCCGTCGCCGAACTGCTGAACCTCGCCGGCGTGGAGTTCGCGGTGCTCGGTGATGGTGAGACGTGCACCGGCGACTCGGCCCGCCGAGCCGGCAACGAGATGCTGTTCCAAGCCCTCGCGCAGCAGAACGTCGAGACCCTCAACGAGGCCGGCGCGACCAAGATCATCGTCACCTGCGCGCACTGCTTCAACACCCTCAAGAACGAGTACCCGCAGCTGGGCGGCGACTACGAGGTGCTGCACCACACGCAGCTGCTCAACCGCCTCGTACGGGAGAAGCGCCTCACCCCAGTGAGCCGGCCCGACCAGGCTTCGTCCACAGGCGCTGCTTCGACCGGTGCATCGGTGACCTACCACGACCCCTGCTACCTGGGCCGCCACAACAACGTCTACGCCCCGCCACGCGAGCTGATCGGCTCGCTGCCCGGTGTGGAGATGCGCGAGATGGAGCGCAGCGGGGAGACCTCGTTCTGCTGCGGCGCCGGTGGCGCTCGCATGTGGATGGAGGAGAAGCTCGGTTCGCGGATCAACATCAACCGTACGCAGGAGGCCGTCGCCACTGGCGCCGAGCGGATCGCGGTTGGTTGCCCGTTCTGCCGAGTGATGCTCACCGACGGTCTGACCGCGGAGCAGTCCGAGGGGCGGGCCGCGGAGAACGTCGAGGTTGTCGATGTCGCCAACATGCTCCTCGCGGCGGTCAAGGCCGACGCCTGAGTCGAGACATGAAGCAAGCGCCCCGCCTAGGGCGGGGCGCTTGCTGTGTGTCAGCCGTGTCGCTGACGGGGCAACCTTTCACAGGTGGTGCCGCGGGATGTCCTCTTCCACAGGCTGCCTTCTGCCGGCGTACGGGGTGAGCCGGCGGTGCTTAGCGTCACGGTATGAGTGATGCGGCGGAGATCGGGGCGGTGGCCAGGCGGGTCGCCGCGGTGGCGGTGTCGCTGCGATCGATCGCCGGCCGAGCCGAGTTGGGCGCGGGCGTGCAGTGGCGCAGCGTCGGGGCGGAGGCCTACCGAATCCGACTGCGCGAGCAGGCAGCTCGGCTGCGTTCCCTCGCGGCGCGGGTCGACACCGTCGAGTCCGACCTCTATCGCTACGCCCGATCGGTCGACCACCGCCAGAGCGCGACCGGTCAAGGGCTCCAGCAGGTGGCCGATGAGATCGTGAAGTCGGTGTGGTGAGCGGGCCGGAGCGCAGCGGCGGTGCGTATTCCACCGATGCGCGGCTGAGCGATCTGCGAGCGACCGCTGGGGCGCTGGATCGGTTGGGGCTTGACGTGCGCGGTTGCTGCACGACCTTCGTACGAGCGATGCGCGACCTCCCGACGACCGCGGCCCCCTTCGCCCCGCTTCAGGCGGCCGAACTCGGGCTGACGGAACTGCGGCTCGGTTATGGGGTTGACGGGTTAATGAGCGGGGCCATGGGGATGGAGGGGCTCGCAGCGAAGTTGCGCTGGACGGCGACGACCTATGCCAGCACCGACCAACTGCAGGCAACCTCGCTGCGGGCGCTGCAGACGGTGACGGCGCCGGCGCGTGCGTTCTTCGTGTTGGGCGCGATGTTGCAACTCGGCACCTTCGCCGCGGTGCCTCTCCCCCGCGAGGCCGATGTGGTGCGCGACTACTTCCTGCCGTCTCGGCTGCGTGACCAGGGCGGTCGGGCCTATGCCATCGTGCTGGCTTCGACTCTCTCCTTATGGCCCGGGACCGTTGACGATCTCCTGCTGACGGTTGGCGCCGGGATGGCTGCCTGCGGTGGGCCTTCCGATTTGGAGCATCAGGCCGCGCTGGTCGTCCTGGCCGCCCGCAACGCCCGGCTGTTGCGCGACGATCGGCCACTCACCGTGACACCGGCGCCGGCCCATCGACCACCTGCGACAGCCCCGCTGCAGGTCGCCGACGTGATCGACGACATCGGGGGGTTGGAGTCGCCGGGCGCCAGCCCAGACGGCCAACAGTCTCGGGTTCGCGTACGCCGCGTGACAACGCCCGATGGTCGCAGCGGATGGATCGTCGAGATCCCCGGCACTCAGTCGTGGAGCCCGCTGTCCGGTCACAACCCGGCAGACCTGACCGCGAACCTGGCCGGCACCGCTGCCTTGCCCTCCAGCCTCTATCCGGCGATCGCGACCGCACTGCGGCAATCGATGCAGCGCGCGGGGGTTCGCCCCGGCAGCGAACCGGTGCTCCTGGCCGGTCACAGCCAGGGCGGGATCGTCGCGACCCGGATGGCGCAAGATCCCGCGTTCCGCCACGAGTTCAGGGTCACCCACGTCGTCACCGCCGGCTCGCCGGTCTCGGGGATGACGGTGCCCGGATCGGTGGTGACCCTCGACCTGGCGCACCGCAGCGATCTGGTTCCCCGCTTGGACCGGCGGGATGCGCCCGATTCGGTTAATCGCTACGGGATCACCGGCGATCCGGCCGCCCCGCGCTCCGCCGACAAGACCGACCCGATCGCGGTTCACGGCGCCGACCGCTACGCCGACTCGGCTCGAGAGTGGGCCTCGGCCGCTTCCACCGACCCCAACGTGCGCTGGTTCTACGACTCGGGGCCGTTCTTCGCCGGTGGGCGGGAGATGTCCTACGACTACTACCTGCAACGGCCGACGTCATGAACCAGCAGAGCGGACTCTGTCCGCTGAATACGGGACTACCGGTGGCCGCGCCCCAAATCTATGGTCACTGGCATGGGGAAAACTTCAGGACTCTCGCTGGTCGCTTCGGTCGGTGTCGCGGCCCTGCTGACCGGTTGCGGCGGTAGTTCGGGAAGCGCGAGCACCACGGTCACGGTGACCCAACCAGCTTCGTCGTCCGTATCGACGCCTGGGACGCCGCCTGCGACCGCCACCGTGACCGTTGCTCCGCCCGCGCCGACCAGCTCTGCCGTTGCAACCGCGCCCGGAATCACTCCAGCTGCGCCGCCAGTTGCTCGATCAACCGTCGCCTTCCCGGCTGACGCGCAAGCGACCTGCATGACCGCCGACTACGGCTCGAGGATCCCGATCACTGACCCGGGGCTTCGCACGCAGCAGGGCCATCGCACGACATGCGGTTTCGCCGAACGGGTGGCATCGGTGTTGCGGGCGGGGTATCACACCCATCCCGGCAACACGACTTATCAGCTTGGCATCTACAGCAGCACGCTCGATCGGAACCTGCCCATCACGTGTTCAGTTACCTAGGGGCTAGCAACCTGCGTAGCTGATGGCTACACCGAAAACGTCTACGTCACCACCCAAGACTTGTCGCTGGGCTGATCGCCGCCACTGCGACAGTTCTTCACGAGCCCACTTGTTGCACCAGGTCATCCGGCACCCAAGTGCCGCCCTATCAGGTCTGCGCACCCTCGAACTGTGCTTCGTAGAGATCCCGGTAGACCCCGTCGCGCGTGACGAGATCCTCGTGTTGTCCCTGCTCGACGATCCGGCCCTGGTCCATCACCAAAATGACGTCGGCGTCGCGAATGGTCGAGAGCCGGTGGGCGATCACGAAGCTCGTACGGTTGGAGCGCAAGGCGGTCATCGCCTGCTGTACGAGGACCTCCGTACGGGTGTCGACCGACGACGTCGCCTCGTCCAGGATCAGCAGCGCCGGATCCGCGACGAACGCCCGAGCGATCGTCATCAACTGTCTCTCCCCGGCCGACACATTGGTGCCGTCCTCGTCGATGATCGTGTCGTAGCCCTCGGGCATCGAGTGGACGAACCGGTCGACGAAGGTCGTCTCGGCTGCCTGCCGGATCGCCGCATCGTCGGCCGCCTCATTGCCGTAGCCGATGTTGTCGCGAATCGAGCCGTGGAACAGCCAGGTGTCCTGCAGCACCATCCCGATCCGGGTGCGCAACTCACGCCGGGGCACATCGCGTACGTCGGTGCCGTCCAACGTGATCCGTCCGGAATCGACGTCGTAGAACCGCATGATCAGGTTGACCAACGTGGTCTTGCCCGCACCGGTCGGACCGACGATCGCGACCGTCTGTCCGGGCTCAACGACAAGGTTCAGCTCGCGGATGAGCGGCTCCTCGCCATACCCGAAGGAGACGTCCTCGAAGGTGACGCGACCGCGGGTCGGGGGCAACGCGCCCGCCGCCTCGGCCGGCTCCTCCACCGCGTCGAGCACCGCGAAGACGCGCTCCGCGCTGGCCACGCCGGACTGCAACAGGTTCACCATCGACGCGAGCTGGGTGATCGGCTGGGTGAACTGTCGGGAGTACTGAATGAACGCGGTCACTTGGCCCAGCGACATCGATCCGGAGGCGACCTGCAGGCCGCCGAGCACGCAGACGATGACGTACTGCAGGTTGCCGACGAACATCATGATCGGCATCACCAGACCGCTGATGAACTGCGCGCGCCAGCTGACCCTGGTCAGTTCATCGTTGGTTTCGGCGAACCGCTGCTGGGTCTGCGGACCGCGTCCGAAGACCTTCACCAGCTCGTGCGCGCTGTAGGTCTCTTCGATCTGGGCGTTCAGCGCGCCGGTGTGGGTCCACTGCTGCACGAACAAGCCCTGCGACTTCTTCATCACCCGACCGGTCACAACCATCACGATCGGCACCGCGACGACTGCCACGACGGTCAGCCACCACGAGATCGAGAGCATCATCACCACGACACCAATGACGGTCAGCCCGTTGACCAGCAACTGCGAAATCGTCTGTTGCATCGACTGACCGACGTTGTCGACGTCGTTGGTGACCCGCGACAGCAGCTCACCGCGCGGCTGACCGTCGAGGTAGCTCAACGGCAGCCGGTTGATCTTTGCCTCGACTCGGTCGCGCAACTTCTGAACCGTGCGCTGCACGATCCGCGCGAGCAGGAAGCCTTGGACGAGTTGGGCCAGGGACGCAACGGCGTAAAGCCCCAGCACGATCAGCAGGATCCGACCGACTGCCCCGAAATCGACACCGTGACCAGGGATCAGGTGGTCCATCTTCGCGAGCATGTTGGCGACGGTGCTCTCGCCACGGGAACGAGCCGCCTCAACGACCTGGTCCTTGGTGGCGCCGGCTGGCAGCTTCCGACCCACGGCCCCGGCGTAGACGTAGTCGACCGCCCGGCCGAGCACTCGCGGTGCGATAACTGACAGCACCACCGAGACGATGGTCAGGGCCAACACCAGAACCAGCTCGCTGCGGAACGGCCGCAGCAGCCCGAGCAACCGCTTGCCCGACGCGCGGAAGTCCATCGTCTTTTCGGCGGGACCGATGCCCATGCCCGGACCGCCCGTCCGACGCATGGGTCCGCGTGGCTGGCCGCTCATACCGTGGCTCCCGCGAAGTGTCGAAGGGACGAAGGAGTGGACAACGTCGTGGGGCCGTTCACGATGCGCGCTCCATCCGCTGCGAGGCGACGATTTCGGCGTACTCCGGACAGGTTTTCAGGAGGTCGTCGTGTCGGCCGAGCCCGACCACTCGCCCGTCCTCCAGCACCACGATCTGATCGGCCGACTGCACCGTCGAGATCCGCTGCGCCACCACGAAGACCGTCGATTCACGCACCTTCGGCTCCAACGCCGTACGCAATGCGCGTTCGGTGCGCAGGTCGAGAGCCGAGAAGCTGTCATCGAAGAGGTAGACGCGCGCATCGCTGACCAGCGCACGCGCAATCGCCAGGCGCTGTCGCTGACCACCACTGAAGTTGCTGCCGCCCTGCTGGACCGGCGCCTCGAGGCCACCTTCCAGATCGCGTACGAACC
The DNA here is from genome assembly GCF_054778835.1 of Calidifontibacter terrae. Classification (NCBI taxonomy): domain Bacteria; kingdom Bacillati; phylum Actinomycetota; class Actinomycetes; order Micrococcales; family Dermacoccaceae; genus Calidifontibacter; species Calidifontibacter terrae. Next base: position 194,118 of record NZ_BAAGZF010000007.1, on the reverse strand, counting down.
CCTCGGCCTGCGCGATGCGCAGCGCCTCCCAGAGCTGCTCGTCGGTCGCCTCCGGATCGCCATAACGCAGGTTGCTCGCGACCGTCCCGGTGAACAGATAGCTCTTCTGCGGAACGATCCCGATGTGTCCCCACAGCAGGTCCGGCTCAAGCTCACGAACGTCGACACCGTCGATCAACACAGCACCCGCGGTCGCGTCGAACAGCCGCGCCACCAGCGAAACCAGCGTCGTCTTGCCCGATCCGGTGGCCCCGACAATCGCGACGGTCTGCCCCGGCTCGGCCCGCAACGTCACGCCGGACAACACCGGCTGAGCGGCGCCCGGGTAGGTGACTCCCGCGTCCTGGAACTCGACCACGCCGCGTGGCTGGGCCGGGGTCACCGGTTTCGCCGGGGGCACCACGGAAAGCTCCTCGTCGAGCACTTCGCCGATGCGCTCCGCGGCGACCGCCGCGCGCGGAATCATCATGAACATGAAGGTCGCCATCATCACCGACATCAGGATCTGCATGAGGTAGGTCATGTATGCGGTCAGTGACCCGATCGCCAGACCGCCGTTGTCGACCTCGTGGCCGCCGAACCACCACACCGCTGTGGTCGAGAGGTTCATCACCAGGAAGACGGAGGGGAACAGGGCCATCATCAGTCGACCGGTCCGCACCAGCGAGTCCCCGAGCTCGCCACTGGCCGCCTCGAAACGCTGCTGCTCGTAGGGTTCGCGGCCGAAGGCGCGAATCACCCGTACGCCGGAAAGATGTTCGCGCAGAATGCGGTTCACCGTGTCGAGTCGGCGCTGAACCTGCCGGAATCCCGGAACCAGGTTGCGCACCAGAAGCCCCACCACGATGCCGAGCAGGATCACCGCCACCACGATCAACCAGGACAGCGACACCGACTCCCGCAGCGCCATGATGATCCCGCCGACCATCATCAGCGGTGCCATCACCATCAAGGTGGCGCCCATGAGGACCACCATCTGCACCTGTTGCACGTCGTTGGTCGAGCGGGTGATGAGGGTGGGTGCGCCAAAATGGTTCACCTCCCGCGCCGAGAACGCGCCAACCCGGCCGAACAGCCTCGCGCGTGTGTCCCGGCCGAAGAACATCGACAGGCGCGCACCCACGTAGGCCGAGGCGATCGAACCAATCACCTGGACGAAGGACACCCCGAGCATCCAGCCGCCGGTGCGCCAGATGTAGCCCGTGTCGCCCTGGCTGACACCTTGGTCAATGATGTGGGCGTTGAGAGTCGGCAGGTAGAGCGACGCGATCACGCTGACCAGTTGCCACAGGACCAGCGCCGCGACCAACCCGGGATAACGCGTGAGGTGGGCTCGGACTTGGCGAAGAAGCACGTTTCCTATCGTCGCACTCCACGGCGATCGACCCAACCGAGTTCTCCGCCCGCGATACCTTCTGCTCGTTGTCTAACGCTGGGAGGCATGAACGTGCGCAGCAAGCGCCACTGGGCTGCGCACGATGTGCGCCGCATCGCCGTCACGGCTGCTGTCGTTCTACCGCTGCTCTGGTTCGCCGGCTCGGCAATCGCCGCCGGTTGGTTCCCGCAAGGCGACGAAGCACTGATCGCGTTGCGCAGCCACGACGTGTTCTCCGCGCACCCGCCGCTGCTGGGCATGCGCACCACCAGCGACGCGTCCAATCCCGGAGTCTGGGCGCACCACCCCGGGCCGGCCCAGTTCTACCTGCTGTCGGTGCCGTACGCCCTGACCGGATTCGCGCCGATCGGCCTCATCGTCGGCGGCGCCGTGATCGCAGCAGCCTTCGTCGTGATTGCCCTAGGCGCTGGCTATCGTGCCGGCGGGTGGCCGGGCCTGTGGTGTGCGGCCGCGGTCGCGGTCGCTCTGGAATCGGTCTTCGGGCGAGTTCTGGTGTTGCCGTTCAACACGTGGCCGCCAGTCCTCGGACTACTGGCCACGCTGATGACTGGGTGGCAACTGCTGCGCGACGATGTCGACGCACTCCCTTGGTACGCCGCCTGCGCGTCATTCACCGCGCAGACCCACCTCGGGTTCCTTTCCGTTGTCGGGGTCCTGACCGGCTTCCTCGCCGTCGTCGGCATCGTGCGCTGGCGCCGAGTCCACGACGTGTGGTGGCCGATGTCGGGCGCCCGACCCGCGTACGCCGATCGCCCCCGTTGGCGGCGCCCGGGCACCATCGCCACTGCGATCACCGTGGCGTTGTGGCTGCCGCCGCTGCTCGACCTGTTCCTGACTCGCCCGAACAACCTGAGCGAGCTGATCGCGCTGCTCGGCTCCCCGACCAGCGCGCCCACCGTCGGGTTCGGTCACGCCTTTGGTTACCTGCTGCGGATGTTCCTGCCGACGACCATCCTCCCATCAACCGCCGGAACGTTGGCGGCACTGCTGGATCCGGAATCGGCCATGAAACCGCCGCAGGCTGGACTCCTCCCTTCGCTGATCGGAGCCCTCACGATCGCGGGGGTCGTCGTCACGGCGTGGGGTGCTCGCGGGATCGTCCGACGGCCGCGGCGGCGCAGCATGCGCCGGCCTTCTCTGGCCCTCATCGCTCTGGTCTGCTGCCTGCCGGTCTGGTGGACCGCGTCACGCGAGGTGGGAGAACACCGCCTCGCCTATATCGCCCTGCTGGTCGCGGCACCCCTGGTTGCTACCGCCGCCGTCATCTGGAGCCTGGCTCACGAAGCTGCGCGGAAATGGCCGCAACTCGCCGACAGGGCAGCCCACCCGGGCGTAGCCGGCGGGCTCGCGGTGATCGCCGCGTTGCTGCTGGTCATCACGTTGCCCGGCCCGAGCAGCCTGCAGACTGTCGGTGGCAGCGCACAAGACTGGAAGCAGTCCCATACCGTCGCCGACCCGGTCGTGGCATCGGTCGATCGACTGGCCCCGGGCCGCGCGGTCATCATCCAGAGTGAGGGTCCGTTGTCGCAGTTCAGCGTCGGTCCCGCGGTGGCAACGGCCCTGCGCTCGGCAGGTCATCCGGTGTTCTTTGACACAAGCTGGCCGCGGCAGCAGGAGGACGACTTCCGTCGGGTCCGCCATGCCCCCACCGACGCAATACGGGTCGTATTGCGCGAGCGGGTGAGCGGCGGCCCATGGTTCAACAACGCGACGATCCCGGCCGGGATTTCCTGGAGTCACTCGTTCACCGTCGAGTTCGCCGGGGTCACTGGTGAGGAACAGGTCGCAATCGCGGTTCCCTGAGCAGCGAGCCTCCGACCCGCGAGATCAACCGACCGACACCAAGGCCTCAAGCCCCGAGCCTCGGCCCGAAATCAGGCAAGCCCGTGGGCCTTCAGGAAGGTGTTTGCAACCGCCTTCGCGTCCTTCTTGTCGATCACAACCTCCTTGACCATCTGAGCGAGGTCATCGGTGGTCAACTTGGCCGACAGCTTGTTCAGGGTGACCTGCACCTTCGGGGTGGCCGCGGAGCGCGCGATCAACGGCACCACCTGGTCAGAGCCGAAGACGTGCTTGTTGTCCTGCAAGACGACGAAGTTGTTTGACTTGATGGCCGGGTCGGTCGAGAAGATGTTGGCCGCCTGGGCCTGGTTGTTCTTCAACGCCGAGGCAATCGCGGTGGTCGCACCCAGCGCCCGGAAACTCTTCGGCACCAGGTTGTAGGTGGTCTTCAGCCCGGGCAGACCCTGCTCACGCCCCTGGAACTCAGAGGGCGCCGCGATGGTGACGTCCTTGCTGTGTTTCGCCAGGTCGGAAATCGTCTTCAGATTCCACTTCCGGGCAGTGTCCTGGGTGACGACCAGCGAGTTGGAGTCCTGCGCCTGCGACGGCTGCAACGCCAACTGCGAGCAGGGAACTGTGGTGACCAACGCGGCATAAACCTCGTCGGGCACCTTTTCGGTGGCTGTCTTGTCGAGGAAGCTAAGCAACGACCCGGTGTATTCAGGGACGATCTGCACCGAACCGTCGTCGAGCGCTTTCAGGTAAGCCTCGCGCGCACCGATCGGGTCGGTGGTGGAGACCTTGATCCCCTGCGCGCGCAAGGCGCCGGCGTAGAGCTCGGCGATCAGGCCAGACTCCGGGAAGTTCGCCGAACCGATGGTGATCGACCCGCTCTTGGGCTTCGCGGTGGAGCACTTCCCACCACCGGAGCCACCACTGTTGAGTGGGTCGCCGTTGAGGCCGCAGCCGGCGACGCTTCCGGAGAGGGTGATGGCGAGCGCGGCGACGAGCAGCGAGCGTCGGGTGGTCATGGGGTGCTCCCGGTGAGTTCGGGGGTGTGGGTTCGGGCACGGCGCAGGCGACGCCGGTTCCGCCGGCCGGTCAGGCCCGGTGAGACGGTGGACCGCTGGACAGCGGCGAAGATCAGGTCGATCAGCAGCGCCAGCACGGCGACGAGCAGCGAGCCGCCGACCATCACTTCGTATTGGCTCTGGGCGAGGCCGTCGATGAGGTAGCGACCGAAGCCGCCCAGCCCGACCGATGCGGCGATGGTGGCGGTCGCGATGACCTGCAGGGTGGCGCTGCGCAGACCGGAGAAGATCAGCGGCAGCGCGCAGGGCAGTTCAACCTGGTTGAACACCTCACGACCGGTCATTCCAATGCCGTACGCGGCGTCGCGGGTGGCCGGTTCGACCTCACTGACGCCCGCATGGGCACCGGCGAGAATCGGCGGAATCGCGAGAATCACGAGGACGAAGATCGACGGGGCGGTGAACGCCAGATCGCCACTCAGCCGGGGCGCCGCCCAGAGCGCGGCCACGAACAGCAGGCCCAGCGACGGAATCGCGCGAGCCGCATTTGCCACCGCGATCAGCCACGCGGCCTTGCCGGTGTGAGCGATCCAGGTTCCGAGCGGGATCGCGATCAGCGCCGCGATGACGACGGTGATCGCGCTATAGATCAGATGTTGTTCGAGGCGGTGCAGAATCCCGGCATCGCCGGTCCAGTGCGCTCCGGTCGTCAACCAGTTCCAGACGTTGGTCAAAATCATGCCGTCAACGCCTTTCGCCAGGGAGTCAGCAATCGAGCCGCCAGCTGGATCACCAGGTCGAACAGAATGGCGAGAATCAAACAGGCGACGATGCCCACGACGATCTCAGTGACGTAGTCACGCTGGAAGCCGTCGGTCAGGTAGTAGCCCAGTTGAGACACCCCGATCAGCGAGGCGACACTCACGATGCTCACATTGCTGACCGCGGCGACCCGCAGCCCACCAGCGATGACCGGGATTCCCAGCGGCAGCTGCACCTTGAGCAAGCGCGGAAGCGCCGGCATACCCATCGCCGTGGCGGCTTGGGTGACCGAGGTCGGCACCGCATCGAGCGCGTCGGTGACCGTTCGAACCAGGAGCGCCACGGTGTAGACCGTCATCGCGGCGATCACATTCAACGGCGACAAGATGCGGGTGCCGAGAATGATCGGCATCACGATGAACAGAGCCAGCGACGGGATGGTGTAAAGCAACCCCGACCCCGCCACCATCGCCGGGCGCCAGCGAGTTCGGCTATGGGCCAGCCACCCCAACGGGATCGCGATCAGCAAACCGAGCACCAGCGGGATCCCGGCCAACAAGGTGTGTTGCCACGCCCGTTGCAGAATCTCGGACCAGTGGTCCACGACGTAGTTCATGCCCGGCCCATCAGTGTTCGGCTACCGGCGCGACATCGTCGGGATCGACCTCGACGCGTTCCTGGTCTTCGATGGCGGTCAGGACCTCATGAGCTCGAACGGTTCCGAGCAGTCGGCCATCGTCGTCGACGATCACCCCGCGGCGCGCGGGCGAGGAGAGCGCCGCATCCAAGCTGGCGCGCAACGGCCCACCCCGGCGGGCGACGGTTCCGCCCCGATGCAACATGTTCGGCACGATCGGAGCGTCGATCCGCTCCGGTTCGACCCAACCCAACGGCTTCTGCTGCTCGTCGACGACGAGCACCCAGCGGTCCTTGGTAGCCACGCGGGCCTCGCTCGCTGTGGCGCCGAGCCGCACGACCGGCTCGTGCGCGAGCGCGAACTTCGGCGACTGCTGGAAGGCCAGCGAGCGATAGCCGCGGTCGCGGCCGACGAATCCGGCGACGAAGTCGTCAATCGGGTGGGCCAGCAGATACTCCGGGGTGGCGACCTGGGCCAACTTTCCGCCGACCCGCAGCACAGCCACCTGATCGCCAAGCTTCATCGCTTCGTCGATGTCGTGGGTGACGAAAACGATCGTCTTGCCCAGGTTGCCCTGCAGCCGCAGGAACTCGTCTTGCAACTGATCGCGGACCAGGGGGTCGACGGCGCTGAACGGCTCATCCATCAGCATGACCGGCGGGTCAGCCGCGAGCGCGCGGGCAACACCGACGCGCTGCTGCTGACCACCGGACAGCTGCGAGGGGTAGCGGTCGGCGTAGTCAGCTTGCAGCCCGACCAACTCGAGAACCTCGCGACTGCGCTCGGCGGTCTTCTTTTTATCCCAGCCCAGGAGGCCGGGGACGGTTCCGATGTTCTCCAGCACCGTTCGGTGGGGGAACAGCCCGCCGTGTTGAATCACGTAGCCGATGCCACGACGCAGCGTTGCGGCCGGCACCTTGGAGACATCGTCGCCGTCAATGGTGATGCGACCACCGGTGGGATCGATCATCCGGTTAACCATCCGCAACGATGTGGTCTTGCCACATCCGGACGGGCCGACCAGGCAGGTGATCTTGCCGGTAGGGACTTCTAGGTCGAGGTGATCGACGGCGATCGTGTCGCCGTACGCCTTCACCACCTGCTCGAAGCGGATCATGATTCGACCGTAGACGGTGCCACCGACAACCTCCTAGATACGTAAGGATCAATGTGCGACGGCATCGCACACCCACTCCCACATGGCCTGCACTTGTTGCGGTGTCGAACGGGTCCGCGCCAGGCGATGCGGGGCGCGAGTTCGGCGATCGTGCCACAGGGTCGCGCCGGGTGGGCGGGGCTCGGTGGCGATCAACCAGTCGATCGTGTCGGCGCCCTGCGCCGCGTCCCGCAGCACCCGCCGCGTCAGCCGGCGGAACCCCGGCAGCGACGTCGCCAAGCCTGGGGTGTCGACCCATCCGGGGTGCATCGCGTAGACCGCTGCCGCCGGCCACCGCTGTTGAAACTTGGGCAGGAGGTCGACCTGCGTCCGCTTACTGCGGGCATAGGCCGTCGAGCCGGAGAAGGTGGCCCGCTCGGAGTCCGGATCTTCGGCCGGAAGCGCCTGGGTGAACATTCCGCCGGAGCTGACGAACACGACGCGGGCATCCGCGCTGAGGGCCGGCGCCATCTCGTCGGTCAGGCGAACAGGTCCGAGCACGTGGACGGCCATGCTCAGCTCGTGTCCGTCAGGTGAGGACGTCGGGCGGTCCGGCAGCACCCCCGCGTTGTGCACGATTGCGTGCACCGGCCCGTACGCCGCCAGCGCCTGACCGCAGGACCTTGCCTGCGCCGGGTCGGCCATGTCGGCTCGCCACAGTCTGGTGGCCGACCGGCCACACTCGGCGTCGATACGGTCGGCGATGGGCCACCCCTTCGCCAGGTTGCGGACGACCAGGTCGACGTCTGCGCCCAACGAAGCCGACTGCCGGGCGACTTGTTCCCCGATGCCCGACGATGCACCGGTGACCACGACCCGCCGACCGGTCAGCGCGCCACCGGGCGGGTCGGCCGGCCAGTCGGGCGACCGACGGCGCAGCGCGAGCCCCGGCGCGGTGTAGCCGGCGAGAGTGGCGTCCAACAGCCGGTCCAGGATCACCATCAAGCCGCCTTTCGGAAGACCAGTTGCTGCACGTCCAGATAGCCCGAGGCGAAACCGGCGCGGCTGTAGGCGAGGTAGAAACGCCACATTCGCCGGAACGTCTCGTCGAACCCGAGCCCGGCAACCTGATCCCCGGCGGCGACGAATCGCTCCTCCCACAACCGCAGCGTCTGCGCGTAATGGGCACCCATGGCGAAGTCCTCCGCCAAGGTCAGGTCGGTGTCCGCGACCGAGCGCTCGATGGCTTCCACTGAGGGGATCTGGCCACCGGGGAAGATGTATTTCTGCACCCAGGTGTACGTCGACCGGGTCGCTTCCACGCGCGCGTCCGGCATGGTGATCGCTTGGATCGCCAACCGGCCGCCGGGAGCCAGCACCCGATCGATGACCCCGAAATAGCGCGGCAGGTTCTCCAGCCCGACCGCCTCGATCATCTCCACCGACACGACGGCGTCATAGGTCCCGTCGACCTCCCGGTAATCCCGCAGATCGACCTGCGCGCGATCGGCGACCCCTGCCTCCGCCAGCCGCTGATTCGCCAAGTCCTGCTGTTCCCGGGAGAGCGTGATCGAGTGAACCTGCGCGCCGCGTCGGGCGGCGAGGACGGCCAATCCGCCCCAACCGGAACCGATTTCGAGCAGCCGGGTGCCTTCCCCCACTCCGAGTCGGTCAAGCAGTCGCTCCGACTTAGCGACCTGCGCGGGTTCAAGGTCGGCCCAGCGGCGGCCATCAGACGGCTCGTTGAACAGCGCGCTGGAGTAGCTCATCGTCGGGTCGAGGAACTGGGCGAACAAGTCGTTGGACAGGTCGTAGTGGCGGGAGATGTTGGAGCGGCTGCCGGTCATGGTGTTGCGCTCGCGGCGCGGCTGCCGGGCGACGTACGCCGAGCGCAACCGTTGCAACGGTTGCGGCACCAAGGAGGCAATCCCACCGGCCAGTCGGGTCAACACCTCGGCCGGGTCGGCGGCGTCCCAGTCGCCGGCCATCCAGGCCTCACCGAAGCCAATCAGTCCATGTCGCCCGACCCGCGCGTAGAAGTCGTCGGGTCGGATCAGCCGCATCGTCGCGGTGCCAGGAGTGCGGGCGGCACCGTCGGACCCGTCGGATCCGTCAAGGTCGACGCCGTACCGCTCGCAGGCGCGCCGCAACAGCGAGCGCGCAACCGCAGCCGAGACCGCCGTACGAGGGCCGCTGGGTGGGCGCCGTAGGTCCGGCCAGCGTTCCAAGTCGACGGGTTCGGTTTGTTCAACAGCTGCGGATCCACCGACCGCGAGCGGCCGGGGCTGCACAGCAAGACCCCTGCGCCACAAGGCGATTCCCTGCTGGCGGATTCGCAGCGCGGTGACCAACGGTTCCACTGGCCGGCGCCAGGCATGGCGGGCGACCTCCCGAGACGTCGCCTCCACCGCCTTGCCAACCACCGACGCCACGAACGGCGCTTCGCCCTCGCGTTCGAGGGTCACCGACACCCGCAACTCGTCCCCCGGCGGCGGGACCTGCACCCGGTAACGCCCTGACACATCGTTGAACGGGGACACGTAAAGCTCCTTGTCGATCCGGTCGACGCCGGCACTGTCGGGGTTCACCAGATAGGCGTGGCGATCGCCGTAGGTGTTGTGCACTTCGACGACAACCGCGGCCAGCGTGTCCCGAACGTCGTAACACCAATGCACGCTGATCGGGTTGAAGCAGAACCCCGCGACCCGCGGCATGCTCAGCATTTCGATTCGCCCGCCGTGCAGGTCGATGTCGTGGTCGGCCAGGAATGCGTCGATGTTCTCGCGCAGCGACCGATCGGGGTCGCCGATGTGATCCCGCGCTTCAAAACGGGCCATTGGGCCGTGGTCAGGGAGGTGGTCGAGATCGACCAACCACGTCGAAGACGTGTGGCTGAACCTGTGCTCCACCGGCTTCTGGCGGGCGTGGGTGACGGTGGTGCGGTAAATCCGGGGCAGGACGCCCCTGATCGTGGCAGGTGGCGCGGTCGCGTCGGCGGTCCTCCAAGAAGCGCCGAGCCGTTCGGCAGCGCGGACCCCCGAAAGAGCGCCGTCCTCGTGAAATCCCCAGCCCTGCCATGCGCCCGCGAAGGCGATCCGCGAGCTGCCGATGCGCTCAACCTCCTGTTGCGCGGCCACCGACTCCCGAGTGAACAGCGGGTGCTCGTAGTCCATCTGCTCGAGCACCTTCGAGGGGTCGATCAGGTCCTCGCCCCCGAGGGTCAGCAGCAGCGGGGTGTCGCCCGCCGCGGTCAGCCGCTGCAATCGGCGCAAGTCATAGGTCACGACCACGCCGCGCCGTTCGTCGTCCGGCACCAGGTAGTTCCACGATGCGCGAGCGCGGTCGTGGCGTGGCAGCAACGAGTCGTCTGTGTGCAAGGTGGCTGTGTTGCCGGAGTAGGTGATCGCACCCAGAACGGCGCGCTGCTGCGGCGTCGGTCGATCCAGCAAGGCGAGCGCCTGCGGCGCGTGCACCGCGACGACCACCGCGTCGTACGACGTCTCTTGACCGTCCGCGACGACGAGCACGCCGCCGTCGACCTCGCGTACGGACTCGACGGGGCAGCTGAGGCGAACCTGCGACAACCTCGCCGCGACCGCATCGACGTAGGTCCGGGAGCCACCCGTCACGGTCCGCCAGGCGGGCGAACCGAGAACCCCGAGCATCCCGTGGTGATCCAGGAAGGTGAACAGGTGGCGCGCGGGATAACGGCCGGCGTCGGCCGGGTCGCAGGACCACACCGCCGACACCAGAGGGGTGATGAAGAGTCGCCGGAAATCGGGCCCGAAGTGGTGCTGGTCCAGGAAGTCCGCCAGGTCGAGATCCGCACTGCCGCTGAGCAATTCGCGCGCAAGCCGATGGAAGCGGGTCACCTCGACGAGCATCCGTAGGTAGCGCGGCCGGCCGACGATCCGAGCGCTCGGAAGCAGACCGCTGAGGCCGCGCCCACCGGCGTACTCAATGCCATCGGAATCGCTGCGTACGGACATGCTCATGTCGGTCTGCTGGGTGCGGATGCCCAGCTCGGTGAACAAGCGGATCAGCGTGGGATAGGTGCGGTCATTGTGGACGATGAAGCCGGTGTCCACCGCCACCACCCGCCCACCGATCGTCACGTCGTGGGTATCAGCGTGGCCGCCGAGGCGATCGGCAGCTTCGTACAACGTGACGTCGCCCTGACGGGACAGAACATGCGCGGCGACCAGGCCAGAGACGCCGCTGCCAACCACGGCGTAACGCGGCCGAGTCACAGCTGGTCCAAAGCGGTGCGCAGGGTCTGCTCGGTGCGGTCCGCCAGCCGGTTCAATGCCGGTCGGAGCGCAAAACCGAGCAGACGCGCTGGGCCGGTGAAGGTGAAGTCGGCAAGGTAATCGACCAGTGTCGAATCCCCGTCCGCGCTCACCGTGATCGTGTCGTGGCTGGTAGTGCCGCCAGTTCGCCCGACGATCTCGAAGACCGGTGGCTCGGCGCGCTGCACGGTGTAATCCAGGGTGACGGTCCGCCCGAGGAACCGGCTGACGTTGCGGTAGACGGTGCCGGGACCACCGTCGCCGCTGGTCAGATCGCAGCTCACGGTGCCCGCGTCCCACTGGCTCGCGTTCGTGAAGTCGGCGAGGTAGGCATAAACCGCGGCGGTGGCGGCGGTCGTGCGGACGGTGCGGCGTACGGATGGCATCGGGTCTCCTTGATCGGGTCTCCACTTTCACCATCGTTCTAACCTTGGACAAAATGTTTGTCCAAGGTTTGTCGTCGCCCTAGCCTGCTGTGTGTGGGCGACGAAGAACTGATGCGGATCGGCCGGCTTGCCGCGCTCAGCGGCGTGTCCACCGACCTGCTGCGGGTGTGGGAGCGCAGATTCGGTCTCTTCTCTCCTGTTCGTAGCCCCGGGGGTTATCGGATGTACGCCGACCACGACGTGGTCGTCGCGCGCCGGGTCGCGCAGTTGCGCCAGGAGGGTCTGCCGATGCTCGAGGCCATCGCGCATGCCACCGGCGGGCTGCCCACGCGATCACCGGACCGGCAAGCCCTGGTCAAGGAGTTGATGGTGGCGGCCATCGATCTGGATACCGCCCGGTTCACCGCTGCGCTGGCCGCAGCGGTGCGACGCGTCGGGGTCGCCGACGCCATCCACGACGTCTATCTACCGTTCCTGCACGAACTGGGATCGGACTGGGAGTGCGGGCGGATCACGGTTGCTCAGGAACATTTCGCCAGCCACCTGCTGCGGCGCCACGTCGGCGGATTCGCCCAGGACACCATCGATCCGGCCGACCCCGTAGCCGTGTTGGCTTGCCCACCCGGCGAACTACACGACATCCCGTTGCTCTGCCTAGGCGTCCTGCTGTCCCGGAGCGGGTGGACAGTGCGCTACCTCGGCGCGAACACTCCGATCGACGCGCTCGCGGCGAGCTGTCGGCAAGTCGAGCCGGATCTGGTGGTGCTGTCGACCACCCGGCGTACGGCGTTGGGTGGTCGGAGTGAGCTGGCGCGCATCACCGATCGCTGGCCGACCGCCATCGGCGGTCGCGGAACCGGACCGGCGGTTGCAGCGGCGATGGGTGCCCAGTTGCTGCCGCCTTCGTTGCGCGACACCGTCGATCAGCTGCAGCGCAACCGCTGAGAACGGTCAGCCCAGCAACCTGCGTTGCAGGAATGCGGCAACATCCCGCTGCCACTGCCCCGAGCGTACGAGCAGCGAATGCCAGCCGGGCACCGATTCGAAGTGGGCTTCACCGCCGGCGTCGACGATCCGGTTGACCAGGTCACGCGAGGCATCGGGGCTGGTCACCGTGTCCTGCCGGCCGTGGACCAGCAGGGTCGGGGTGTCCAGGAAGCGCTGTTCGATATAGCCGTCGGAGAGCCACGGCGCGAGACCGACGAGAGCCTGCACGTCGGGCCGGTCAACCAGCTCGAAGGCCACACGGCCACCCATCGAGTGGCCGACAAGTGCGATCGGCAGGCCCGGATAGAGCTGTTTCACCCGCATCAGCGCCCATTCGGCGTCCGCCACCGGCGACTTGATCGGGTCGTTCCAACCGCTCACCGAATTCAGCACCCGTACGAAGGCGATGTCCGGGGCGAGCGCCCGCAACCGGCCGGTCCACAGCCGTACGGCGGCAGCCGCCACGTCGACATTGCTCGTCGCTTCCAGACCTTCGACCTGGCCGCCGTGCAGCATCAGCGCCACGGCGCGCGGTGCTGGAAGTTCGGGGAGCACCAATCGAGGGCGAGCGTCGCCGCTTCCGGGACCGACCTCGACCGATTCCGGTGCGCGACAACGCATTCCCGCGACGAATGAGAGCGGGCGCCCCCAGTCCACTCAGACGTCCGTCCGGACGAAATTCTGATGCGATCGGCTCGCGGTTGGGCCGCGCTGCCCTTGATAGTGCGAGCCGTACGACGCACTGCCGTAGGGATTCTCGCTCGGGCTCGACAGCTGGAAGAAGCACAGCTGACCGATCTTCATGCCCGGCCACAGCTTGATCGGCAAGGTGGCGACGTTCGACAGTTCGAGGGTGACGTGGCCATTGAAGCCCGGGTCGACGAAGCCGGCCGTCGCATGGGTCAGCAGACCGAGCCTGCCAAGACTCGACTTGCCCTCCACCCGCGCCGCGACGTCATCGGGCAGCGTGACGGTCTCGTAGGTGGACCCCAGGACGAACTCCCCAGGATGCAACACGAACGCGTCGCCCGCGCCGACCTCGACCAACCGGGTCAGCTCGTCCTGCTCCTCGGCCGGATCGATGTACGGGTATTTGTGGTTGTCGAACAGCCGGAAGAACTTGTCCATCCGGATGTCGATGCTGGACGGTTGGACCATCGCCGGGTCGTAGGGGTCGAGTCGAACCCGCCCGGCGTCGATCTGGGCCTTGATGTCGCGGTCGGAGAGCAGCACGGGCCAACGGTAGCCGCACCGGTTCCAGAGATGCTCAGCGAACCCGTTAGAATCCCGGGAGCGCGTGGCAGGTCAGCGCGTCTGCGGGCGTAGTTCAGTGGTAGAACATCAGCTTCCCAAGCTGAATATGCGAGTTCGATTCTCGTCGCCCGCTCCAGCTTCCCGTAGTTTGTGCCCATGACACGCGGTGTGCTTGTTGCCTCGGCCGAGGGCCAGACCGGAAAATCCACCGTTGCCCTCGGGTTGCTGCAGGCCCTGGTCGCCCAAACCGGCTCGGTGGGGGTCTTCCGACCCGTCACCGCCACGCGCGATCGGCGGGATCCGATCGTCGAGCTCATGCTCGCTCAGGCCGGCGCCGATCAGGACTACGAGTCGGCGATCGGGGTGGCCTACGACGACACCCACGACGGCGAAGAAGACGCGCTCTCTCGGATCGTTGACCGCTATCACGCCCTGGCCGCGGCCCACGACGTCGTGCTGGTTCTCGGTTCGGACTTCACCGACATCACGACCGGCCGCGAGGCCGCGTTCAACGCCGAGGTCGCGGCCAACCTCGGCGTTCCGGTGTTGCTCGTCGTGCCTGGCACCTCCCGCACGACCGAGCAGGTGCGCACAGCGGTCGGCATGGCCCTGACCGAACTGCAGACTCACCACGCCCAGCCGGCAGCCCTGGTCGTGAACCGGGCTGACCCCACCCTGCTGGCCGACATCGCGAAGGCGATTCGGGAGACGTACGACCTGCCGCTGCTCGGGGTGCTGCCCGAGGTTCCACTGCTGCGTTCCCCGACCGTTCACGATCTGGTCGCGGCGTGCAACGGCGTTGTACTGCATGGTGATCCGAGCTGGCTTGGCCGGGAGGTGCACGGCTTCGTGGTGGCTGCCATGGCGATGCCGAACGTGCTCACCCGGTTGGTCGACGGCGCCACCGTCATCGCTCCCGGCGACCGCTACGACATCCTTCCCGGGCTGGTGCTTGCTCACCAGTCCGGCACCTTCCCGGCGCTGAGTTCGATTGTGTTGACCGGCGGCTACGAACCCCCGGAATCGATCAGCCGGCTGATCGACGGCGCCGGGCTCGACCTGCCGATCATCGTCACCGAGCGCGACACCTTCGACACGACCTATCGACTCGCGCAGGTGCGCGGCGGGCTGGGGCCGAATGCGCGTACGAAGGTGCAGACATCGCTGCGGACGTTCGCCGACCACATCGACCACGACGGCCTGCTGAAGGTCATCGACCTGCGCGAGTCACCGGTCGTCACCCCGATGATGTTCGGTCACCGCCTGCTCGAACGAGCCCGCGCGAACCGGCGTCACATCGTCCTCCCGGAGGGCAACGACCCGCGAATCCTGCAGGCCGCCGATGCGGTGCTGCGCCGCGGGGTGGCCGACCTGACGATCCTTGGCGACGCGAAGGAAATCCAGGCGGTCGCTTCCTCGGTCGGCGCCGACGTCTCCGCGGCAACCCTGCTGTCGCCGGAGGACCCCGACCACGTCGAGAAGTTCTCGAAGGTCTACGCCGAGCTGCGCAAACACAAGGGCATGACGGTCGAGAAGGCGCGCGATGTGGTGGTCGATGTTTCCTACTTCGGCACCCTGATGGTCCACCTCGGATTGGCCGACGGGATGGTTTCCGGCGCGGCCCACACGACTGCCCACACGATCAAGCCGTCCTTCGAAATCATCAAGACCCAGCCGGGCGTGAAGGTCGTCTCGTCGGTCTTCTTGATGTGCCTGGCCGACGAGGTCTTGGTTTATGGCGACTGCGCGGTCAACCCCGACCCGACGGCCGAAGAACTCGCCGACATCGCTATGTCGTCGGCATTGACCGCCCAACGCTTCGGGATCACGCCGCGGGTGGCGATGCTGTCGTATTCCACCGGCACCTCCGGCGCGGGCGCCGATGTCGACAAGGTGCGAGCGGCAACCGAACTCGTACGCGTCCAGCAGCCCGATCTGCTGGTCGAGGGTCCGATTCAGTACGACGCAGCGGTCGAGCCGTCCGTCGCGAAGTCGAAGATGCCGGACTCCCCCGTCGCCGGGCAGGCGACGGTCCTGATCTTCCCCGACCTCAACACCGGTAACAACACCTACAAAGCGGTGCAGCGCTCGGCTGGCGCCGTGGCGATCGGCCCGGTCCTGCAAGGGCTCAACAAGCCGGTCAACGACCTCTCGCGCGGCGCATTGGTCGAGGACATCATCAACACCATCGTCATCACCGCCGTTCAGGCACAGGGGAACTCATGACTGTTCTGGTCGTCAATGCCGGCTCGTCGTCGCTCAAATACCAGCTCGTTGACCCCGCCTCCGGCGACGCGCTCTGCCGCGGCCTGGTGGAGCGGATCGGCCTCGACGGGGCGAGTATCAGCCACACCGCCGGCGCTCAGGAAATCCACCTCACGCAGCCGGTCCCCGACCATGCTGCGGCCGTACGGCTGATGCAGCAGGCCTGCGCCGATTCCGGACTCGATCTAGCACAGATCGACCTGCAGGCCGTCGGCCACCGCGTCGTCCACGGCGGTCGGGCGCTGACTCAGCCAACCCGGGTTGATGACCGCCTGCTGGCCGAGGTCGAGCGGGTGAGCGTCTTGGCACCGCTGCACAATCCACCTGCGCTGCAAGGACTTCGGGCTGCCCTCGCGGCTTTTCCGGACACCCCGCAGGTCGCGGTCTTCGACACCGCGTTCTTTGCCGACCTGCCCCCAGAAGCCGCGACGTACGCGATCGATGCGCAGGTTGCCACCGATCACGCCATCCGGCGCTACGGCTTCCATGGCACCTCCCACGAGTTCGTTTCCGGCGCCGCCACCGACTTCCTGGGCAAGACCGATGCCCGACTGATCGTGCTGCACCTCGGCAACGGCGCGTCCGTTTCAGCCGTCCATGCGGGTCGCCCGATCGCCACGTCGATGGGTATGACCCCGCTCGAGGGACTGGTGATGGGAACCCGCAGCGGCGACCTCGACCCGGGGATCGTGCTCCATCTGCACCGGGTGGCCGGGCTTTCTGTCGATGAGATCGACACTCTGCTGAACAAGAAGTCTGGGCTGCTTGGACTGGCCGGCACGAGCGACATGCGCGACCTCATCGCCAAGGTCGAGGAGGGCGACGCCGATGCCTCGCTCGCGTTCGACGTCTACATTCACCGACTGGTCGGCTACATCGGGTCTTATGCCGCTCACCTTGGCACCGTCGACGCGATCGTCTTCACAGCCGGGGTGGGCGAAAACTCCGCACCCGTCCGCGAGGCTGTCGCGCGGTGCCTGCGTGGCTTGCTCGGCACCGACCTCGATGACGACGCCAACGCCCTGCGCGGGACGTCGGCGCGCCGGATCAGCGCGTCGACCGCCCGTACGCAGGTGTTGGTCGTTCCGACGAATGAAGAGTGGGCGATCGCCCGTCATGCGGTCGCGATCCTGGGCTGATCCCCCTTGTGACCTGTCAGGTCGTGTTGTCCGCGGCGTTCGGGGTGATCCCTGGCGGCTCGACCGCCGTACGGGGCTCGAGGAGCGCCCGTCCACGGCCCGCACCCCGCCCTCGCCGGCTGACCCACCCCTACACCCGTAGTAAAGGATTTCGGTCGCTATAGCGACCACTTTCGCGCGAAACTCGGTGGCCCGCAGGCGAGCTCACCGGGCAGGCTGGACGCCATGACGAGCAGTGACTATTGGGACGCGGCCGCAGCCGAGCGCTACGACGAGTCGTCCGCCGAGATGTTCACCCCGCAGGTGCTTGACCCGGTGATCGATCGGCTCACTGAACTGGCGGCCGGTGGGCCGGTGTTGGAACTGGCATCGGGTACCGGCCGCGTGACCATCCCGTTGGCAGACAACGGGATCAAGATCGACGGCATCGAACTGTCGCAGCCGATGACCGATGCCCTCCACGCCAAACGACCGCAGCTCCCGGTGGTGGTGGGCGACATGGCAAGCGCCACCGCGCCCGGGGTCGGAACCTATTCGCTGGTGTTCTTGGTGTTCAACACCATCGCCAACCTGCGCACCCAGGAGGAGCAGGTCGCGTGTTTCCGCAATGCGGCGCGCCACTTGCGCCCCGGCGGACGGTTCCTGATCGAGCTGTGGATTCCCGGGATTCGGCGCTTCCCGCCCGGCCAGGCTGCCGTGCCCTTCCACGTCAGCGACGATCACACCGGTTTGGACACCTACGACCCGGCGACGCAGCGGGGCACCTCCCACCACTACAGCCGTACGTCCGATGGCAGCTTCCGTTATGGCACCAGCAACTTCCGCTACCTCTGGCCGAGCGAATGCGACCTGATGGCCCAGCTCGCCGGCCTCGAGTTCGAATCGCGCCATGCCGACTGGCACGGCTTCCCCTTCACCGGCGACAGCGAGAATCACGTCTCGGTCTGGCGCAAGCCGATGTAACGCACGGTTGTCCGCCATTCCGCTGTGGTCACCGCAGCGAAGTGACGGACAAACCGGCGACTCCCAGCCAGCGGGGCCGGCGGGATCACCGCGTAGAACTTGGCTCGCCGCTACACCTTCAGCCGGGCCGCGACCGCCTCGACGGCCAGCTCGTAACCCTGGGCGCCGAGGCCGACGATCACACCGGTGGCCAGCGCGGAGACGTACGAGTGGTGTCGGAACGCCTCTCGCGCATGGATGTTCGACAGGTGCACCTCGACGATCGGGCAGCTGAGCACCTCGAGCGCGTCGCGGATCGCCACCGAGGTGTGCGAGTAGGCGCCCGGGTTGATGATGACCGCTGCGACCGATCCGCGCGCCTGCTGGATCCAGTCAACGAGTTCACCCTCGTGGTTGCTCTGCCGGAAGTCGACATCGAGCCCGTGGCCGGTGGCGCGCGCGCGAACGGCTCGCTCGATATCGGCCAGCGTGGTGCTGCCGTATTGCTCCGGATCGCGCACCCCGAGCAGGTTGAGGTTGGGCCCGTTCAACACCAGCAGGACGTCGCTCATAACCAGCAGCCTAGGCAAAGGGGGCAGTCAGACGGACTCGGCAGGCACGGGCGATGCCGGCACCGGGGGGACTTCCGCAGCGCCGACCCCGTTCACCTTGGGATCGATGAGGCGTTCCAGCGCAAGGGCCAGCGCCGCCATCCCCGCACACCCGACAACGAGCATCGCGATGAAAGGCAGATTCAGCTGGTGGCGCAGCAGGAAGCCGGCCGCGATCGGTCCGGCCACGGCACCGCCTTGGAACGCCCCCGATGAGAGGGCGTTGTAGCGACCGCGCAGGTGATCGGGCGCAAGGTCGTTGGTGATCGCCGGGATGGTCGGCTGCAGCAGCGTCTCGCCGAAGCCGAAGATCGCGTGATAGCCCATGACGGCCGCGGCCGCATACGCGCCCGCCGGCCAGATCCCCACCGATCCGAGCAGCAGCCAGGCACCCGCCCAGATGACGGACATCACGACCAGGACCCGCGTACGGCGGTGTCCGGTGATCCGCTTCAACACCAGCATCTGAGCACCGACGATGACCGCCGTATTCGCGGCGAATGCCCACCCGATGGTCCGGGTCGACACCTCCCCGACCTCCCGCGCGAAGGCGGTGAAGCCCGCCTCCATCTGGCCGTAGCCGACGAAGGTGCCCAAGAAAGTCAGCAGCAACAGCCAGCGAACGGCGGGCTTGCGCGCGATCGCGAGGTAGGACGCCCCCGATCCGGTGTCATCGGCCGGCGGCTCGACCTGCGTACGAACGTGGCGCAGCGGGCCGAGCAGCAAGCCGATCGGGACCAACATGGAACACGCGTCGATCACATAGATCGTGGTGAACGTCGACGGGCGATGCACGTCGACGAAGGCCCCCGAGATCACCCCACCCAGCCCGATTCCCAGGTTGACCAGGGCGAAACTGATGCCGAAGTACGTCTGCCGTGCTGGCCCGTCGACGATCGAAGCGATGAGTGAGTTGAAGGCCGGCCAACAGATGCCGGAGACCCCGATCAGTGACATCGCCACGAACAGCAGCGGAACCGATCCGACGAAGGCCAGCATCATGACGCCGGCCAGGTTGCAGGCGGCGCCGAACACCGACACCGCGCGGGCGCCGTACTTGTCCGTCGCCGAACCACCCGGACCCGTCACCAACACCCCGACCACGGCGATCCACGCCATCAACGTTCCGGCCAGGTCAAGGCTGATGCCGCGAATTTCGTGCAGGTAGATGATCGTGAACGGGAGCGTCAGGCCGCGACCCAGAAGTTGGATGGCCGTCGTCGAGAGCAACCACTTGCCCTCACGCGGGAGGGCGCGCCAGAAAGCGCCGAGGCTTGTATGTCCGTTCACCCCCAGATCTTCCCGGCCAGGGGCACTTGGGCGCCAATCAGTTTCGGGCGAACCCGTTCAGCGACGCAGCGCCGACTCGAACCGCTGCGGCTTCCCCGGGCCGAGCGCCCCCGCGCTGGGGACGGCGTGCACCTCGACCGGACGATCGAGCAGGGTTTCGAGCGCGTCCTTCAACCCGGCGTGATCGCCACCGACGCATCGTGCGATCACCGAACCGTCGACTTCCTGGCGAACGGTCCAGGCTCGAACGCCGTGCTGTTGCAGTCGCTGAGTGAGCTCGACCGACTGCTGCGACGTCCCATCACCTCGTACGAACGTCACGGCGGCGCGGCCCTCAAGACCGAGCAACCGCCGCCGCGATCCACAACCGACCAGCGCCGCGCGATCACCGGTGCGATAACGCAGTAGCGGGAGGTAGGGGTTCTCCAGGCTGGTCACCACGACCTCGCCGCGGACACCATCGGGCAGCGATTGCCCCTGCTCGTCGACGACCTCGACGTGCAGACGTCGCGGCACCAGCAGATGACCCTCGGTTGGCCGCCCAGTCGCCGCGGCCGCCGCTCCGACCTCGACTGCGACCGGTCCCGTTTCCCGCAGTCCGTAGAGATTGAGAACCGTTGCACCGTAAGACTGTTCGAGATGCTCGCGAGCTGCAACGCTCAGGTCGACGGCGCCGGAGACCATCGCCAGCGGCCGCGTCGAGAGCTCGAGATCGGCGTAGTCGAGCAGGGTGAGCGCCGACCCGGAGACCACCTGCGCGACCGCCTCCTCGAGAAAACGTTCCCGGTCGCCTGGAGCGGACCACGCACCGGCATGCAGGTTGACCCGCCCCATCAACTGCTCATCACGCCAGGTCATCGCGGACGCATAGGTGAAGGCCTGCTCCTGGTTGACCACGCTCAGCAACCCGACCCGTTGCTCATCGCGCGGCCACGCAACACCCGCCCATCCCAGGAGATGCTCCAACAGCGGCAGGTCTTTGCTGATGTCGAGCGGGTGCCACGGGATGACCAGCGCGGAGCCTGTGCTGCCCGAACTGGTGCCCTGGACCACGCGCGACAGGTCCGCGTCCGTGGGCACAAAATCGGCCACCGAACGGGCCAGGTCGGCTCGGGTGATCGTCGGGAGGTCGCTCCAGGCGCGGGCGCCGAGCCGGCGATAGAAGGGCACCAGAGACAGCAGCCGATCGAGCTGCCCGACGACGTACGGCGGCGGTGCCCCAGCCGCGACCGTCGTCTCCTCGAGTTCTGCCGCCCACCGCGCCAGCTCGACGTGGTCGTCGGCGGTGAGCAGATCGCCACACTCATGGGTCCAACGCGGCGCCTGCGGGTGGGCGCGCAGCGCCACGACCCGCTGCAGGCCACGCTCGGACATCGAGGGCCACCGTTCGGCGTCGGTTCGTACGGCCGATCCGAGCGGCTCGTAGCCGGGAAGAGCGCGCGCCGCGCCGACAAAATCAGACATGGGTGTATTGCGCCGCCGCTTCCTTGGCCCGTTGATCGGCAAGCCGCCGGGCCAACTCCTGCGCGCGAACCTGCTCCCGCGCCGCCGCCTGCAGCGCAACCTTGCGGGCCGCACTACCCACGGCCAGCCAGCGGTCCTCGGCGACCTCCGGGGTCTCCCCCAGCGGTCGCATCCCGAGCACCCGCAGGAGCGCTCGGGCCACCTCTTCGTGCCTTTCCTGGTCCTGGCCGAACCAGGACTGCAGAGGCACCGCATCGACCAGAGTCGTGAATGCCCCCAACGCCGCGGTGATACTCGCCCGGTCATGGGTATCCCGCAGGGCCGCAGCCAAGTCGGGCAGTGTCAACAGCCATGCACCGACCTGGGCAGCCAACCGGGTGGGCAGTGGCCAATCGTCAAAAGTCGTCACCAGCAAACCGGTATCGGGCAGGCCGGGCGCCCCGATCAGGTCCAAAGCGTCACTGACGACGGCGACGGTGGCAACATCCGGCGCCATGAAGTCCGGCGGCGTGTTGAGCAAACGACTGATCAATGGCTGCAGACCAGAACCCTCGCGCGAGGCCGCCAGAGGTCCCGTGAACGCATCGGTCATCGTTGCCTGCTTCCCCAGTGTCGCTGTGTGAATGCTCGCGCGAACTCGATCATGTCACCGGACCCAACGCCGAGAACCGTGTAGTCACCGGCTATCGCGCGGGCCTCATCCAGGAGACTGTCCGGGACCATGAGCACCAGGGTGCCTCCTCCGCCAGCGAGGGTGAGCGCCGCCTGCGCGACTCCCTGCAGATAGTCCGGTTGACCCTTGCCGAACATCGAGGACACCCCGTCGTCGGAGATCACGGCGATGTGGCAGCGCCGTCGGCCGGTCGTCGTCCCGTTGCTGCGCTGGTCGTAAGCCTGCGCCATCTGCGCAAGCGGGAACGAGGTGCCTCCCCCGTGATAGCGCAGCAGTTCCCCGACGGCCAGCTCACGGTCCCGGGTGAACTCGACCGTGGAAGAGACCTGTCCCGGCCCCGCCCAACTCGTCACCCGGACGCGGGCACCCACCCGAAGTGCCGACAGCACCAGAACGGTTCCGGCGAGCACAGCCGGCGACATCAGCCACCGCGGATGCGGCATGGATTGGGAGGAATCGATGTAGAGATCGAGGTCCACCGGTCGCTGGTCTGCCTCGACCCCCGCGTCACGGATGATCACGCGGCGCCGGGTGGTCATACCCGGGACCACGGTCGGTGAACCCAAGGCCGTTGCCGTCCAGTCGATTTCGGACAGCTCCTCGCCGATGCCCCATTCCTCCAGCCCCTGCATCTCCGGCTCGGTCTTCGGCGTCTGCTCGTCACGGGGGAAGGGAACGAGGTGGCGGCTGGCCCGACGGAGATACCAGTCGTACGCCGCGTCACGCTCAACATGCATCGCGGCGTAGAGCGCCGAGAGATCGGATGGCCCGAACCTCTGCCCACCCGCCGCGGGAACGTCGTCGTCACCGTCGTCCTTTGCAAGCGGGGGCGCCTCGGGATTGACTCGCGGGTCGAGCGCCGGATGTAGCGGTACCCCGCCAGCATCGGCGTCGTCGATCTCCGGCGCTGTTCCGCCGCTGTTTTCGATCGCGCAGACCGCGATCCGTTCCTCTCCCTCGGGCAGCCAGCGGCGCATCAGCGCGGCAAAACCGCCGGCCCCCTCGATCGGGTCGCGCGCAAACACTCGCGCGTGTCGGGCCAGGACCTGCGCATCCAGGTCTTTCTGCGCGGTGACCTGGGCGGTTGTGAGCGACTGTGCTGGAAGCTGCCAGAGGATTTCGAAGGTCCGCAGGAACACCTCGAAGTAGTCCACGCCGGGGCGACCCGACTCGACCACCGCAGCCGCCGCGGCGCGGTAGGGGCCGGCCATGTCGAGGTGGTGTTGCCGCGTCAGGCGGTCGTTGATCAGCAGATCGGACCAGAGATTGGCCATCTCGGCCGCTCGATCATCCCGATCAACCAGACCGCGCCGGCAGCGCTGCACCATGCGGGCCAGGCCGGTCAGATCTGTCGGCGCGAGCACGTGGTGACCGATCTCGTGCGCGAGCACCGGCAATGGCTGATCGGCGATACCCAGCTCGATCGCCTTGCGGAGGTTGACCGTCGCCCGAACCTCATCGATGGAGAACCACGCCAGCTCGGGAACGGTGGTCGACGGTTCGTCGAGGAGCAGGACCGGTTCGCTCAGCCGCAGCATTCCACCCCAGCAGGCCAATGCCGCCGGCCACGCTTGCTGCCAGCGAGCGCGAAGGTCGTTGTCCGACAGGTTCACTCAGCCAACCGAAAACAACCGGAGGGAATATGAGGAACGGCTGCTAGCAAGGATCGCTCCGGCGGCGATCACCGAACCGGTGACGTCCTCGCTGGCTTCACCCACTTCACCCACTTCAGCCGTGGGCGGCGCGCTCGAATTGTCCGGGATGATCGCGGCGCCGAACGCGTCCGTCAGCACCATCCACCACTGCGCACCGGACCGGACCGACCACCGATGTCCGTCGCCTCCGACGACCACCGGCAGCTGGCGCCAGGGGCCACCGAAGCCGGTGAAACCGCCAACCGAGCGCGGCCAAGGCGCCCCGCTGGGCCACTCCAGCGGGTGAACAGCGTTCACCCGCAAAGCTTCTCGCGCCTGTGGGGTGCCGAGCACGGCGTCGAGAACGGCGGCCGGTTTCTGCTCTGCGAGACGCAGCGCCTCGTCCCGCAGCCGGACCTGCCCGGCGCGCCAGGCGGCCAGCAGGCCGAGTTCACGAACGCCCTCATCCGTCAAGCTCCCGGCCGCATCTGTCGCGGCCGCGAGGCGGGCTCCCCACAGATCGAGGTTCGCCATCCCGGCCAGACGGCCGGCGGCAGTGGTGAGATCGGCCAGCAACTGCGGTGTCGTACGGCTCAAATCGCCACCAAGGGTCGGCAGCAAGGTGGTGAGAACCCAGCGGCGCGGCGACCCCTGGCGCAACTGTCCGTCGGCCAGGAGTCGTCCGACCAACGAGGCCATCGCGACCGCCCAGCGATCCGCGTCGAGGTGATGGCGCCCGATGTACGCATCGAAGGCCGGTCCGACCTCGCGCAACGCCGCACCCAACGCGGCGTCGTCGGCGCCGCTGGCCCGCGCACCCGCCAGGGCCGCCTCGATCGTGACCGCGTTGCGGCGCACCGCGGCTGCCCATTCCGGCGCAGAGCGACTCGCCAGCGGCTGTTGCTCGCTCAGCCCGACCATCGCAGCCAGGCCAGGTAGTTGCTGTAGCGCTGGTGCAGGTATTTGAGCGTCAGCGCGTCGTCGTAGAGGTGGCCGTAGAGCTTGTGTTGGCTCGACATCTGCTCCAGCAATTGTTCGATGCGGTGAGTGCGCGCCCGCACCTCCGCCTCGGCAGTGCCGTCGAGGCCCCGTTCGAAGGCCGCCAGCTCGGCACCAACCGGGTCGTCCTGGGCCAGGCCCAGCGCATCGAACTGACGGCAGGTCGTGTCGAGCATCGAACGCAGCCAGGAGACCCGGTCCAGCCGCAGTTCCTCGGCGCTATCGGCGTCGAACACCGGCGACTCCGCGTCCATCGGCAACTTCTGGAACAGCACGTAGGGCAGCACCGCCCGCAGGTGATCGAGCCGGACCTCGCTGTCCCCACGGAAGTAAGCCATGGCCTTGCTGTAGGAAATCAGCGATTGCAGCGACCGAACCGACAACCCCGCCGTCGTCTGAGTTCCTATGTCGCTCAGGGCATCCCGTCCGGTGTCCCACTGCTGAACGAGGTGCGGGTCGACGCCGGCGAGTCGAGCGGTGTCCTTGGTGCGGTATTCGAACTGCCGGCCACCTCGCTCCAGGAACTCCAGTTGCCCGGCGAAGAACTCCAGTCGCCGCAGCACGTCTCGTGGGATCGGGACGTCGAGGACGGCGTTGTGCAGCCGGTCATGCTCCGCCTCGCTGAACACGATCGACTGCGGGACGGCTTCCTCGGGGCGGATGCCGCGCTCGGCGCGAGTCACCAGCGTTGACAGAAACCGGTTGTTGAACGGCAGCGCCGGAACAACGACGTCGATCCGGTCGCGCAGCGCATCGATGACTTGGTAGGTGCCGCCGCCCGCGTCATCATTCGCAGTGAGATACCACGCGCTGCGGCCGGTCTCGTAGACCTGGTCGAAGCTCTCGACATAGCCGTCGGCGAGCACCGTGAGCAGCGCCGATTGGGTTCGAGTGGGGATGCGGTTGTATTCGTCGACGATCTTCACCCGCATCCCGAGCCAAGCGCGCCAGGCGACCTCGACGTCGGAAAGGGAGTCGGCCTGCACCAGGTCGCGCGGCAGCGGGGTGCCGAACATGTCACTGACGGTCAGCTGCGGGTGGCCGTGCTGCATCGCCCGGCGCATCTCGCGCGGCGAATATCCGGCCAGCACCCCCATCAGCAGGGCACTGGCGGTCTTCCCACGCCCGGGGCCACCGACCATGAGGCAGCGGCCGCGCACCATGAAGGTCAGCAGCGGCATCAGGACGTAACTGGAATAGGACTGCCCACTGGGCAACACCAGTTCGGCTCGGGCGTCACCGAAGGAGAATCGGCGACTCGGGCCATCTTCGAACTCGACGTCGTAATGCGGGCTGATGATCGCGTGGTTGGTGATCCAAAAGTAGGCCTGGCGCAACTTCTCATCCAACGCCGGACCGGTCGCGGGATCCTCGGCGACCGTGCCGTAGAGGTCGTTCAGGTCGAGGCCCGGTTCCTGCCGAGGCGCCGTTCCGGGGCGGGTCGGCGCATTCGACACATGGCCCACGGACTCCGGTTCACGTCGCACCTCGGCGATTCTGCCACGCACTCAGCCCAGCGGGTCCGCCAACTCCCAGCCGGTCGCCAGCAACGCATCGATGGCCTCGGTGGCGGCCGCCAGTCGGTCGGCGTGAGTCCCACGCAGCTCGCGCCACGGCGCGTCTTGAGCGGCCAACACCTCCCGGAATCGACCGTGCATCCACGACCGGAGATGCTCGCCGTCGCGCAGCCCGTCTTGGACGAACGGGATCTCGTCGCCGGTCAGCAGGTAGAGCGCTGGGGGACGACGCTGCGCCACGTAGTTCTGGACCGTGTCCGACCGACCTCCGACGTAGCGCTCGTGCCAGATGGTGGTGGCGAGCGGGTCGGTGTCGCAGATCAGCAGCGGACGGGGCGCCAGGGCCGCCGCGCAGTCTTCCCGGGCTCCCTGCTCACGCGCAACCAGATCGAATTCGGCTGTGTGCCAGGTGGCTTCGGGCCCACCCGGTCGGATTTCGCTCCACTCTCGGCCGAACTCGGCCACCCACTTCGTACGGTATTGCTCGGCCAGCGCCCGAGCCAGCGTCGTGGTGCCGGTGGACTCCGCACCAACGACGACGACCCGTCGGACGAACCACGCGCGGGCGGGGGCCGCGAGCGCCCACCAGTGCGCGGCGACATTCGCGCGTACGGCGGTTCCTGAGACCGGGGTCGCCACTCGTCCCGGGTCGCACTGCACCCAGCTTGCCGACAGCCGGCAGGCCAACTCCGCGCCATAGTCATCGCTGGTGAAGACCGCGTCGACCGGCCCGTCCAGCAAGTTCTCGATCGGGACCATGTGTTCGTCCCACGCCGCTGGCGACTCGAAATCAACCTCGGCCTCGTCGTATCCGCCGACCACGGTCACCGTGGGATGTTCGGCTCGGATCCAGTCGACCCGCTCCGCCAACGGGATCGACTCGACCTGCGAGGCGAGCACCTGAACGGTCACCCGATCGCAGGCGGCCGCCGCCTGCCGGATCAGCGCTTGATGCCCGGCGTGCAGCGGGTAGAACTTGCCGAGCACCA
The DNA here is from genome assembly GCF_054778835.1 of Calidifontibacter terrae. NCBI lineage: Bacteria > Bacillati > Actinomycetota > Actinomycetes > Micrococcales > Dermacoccaceae > Calidifontibacter > Calidifontibacter terrae. The sequence goes on along the minus strand of NZ_BAAGZF010000007.1, from coordinate 166,975 downwards.
GGCCGTGCGCGAACCGTCGATCGGTCATGCGTTCAGCTCGACGGCTGCGCGATCGGCAGCAGGACGGCGCGGCGCGGCCAGCCGGCGCCACTGCAGCAGCCCCGTCACGCAGAGGCCGAGGAACCCGACGTACAAAACCGCGGTCAGCGTCAGGCCCTTGTGAAGGTAGAGCGGAACGTAGATCAGGTCGGCGAGGATCCACAGCAGCCAGTTTCCAATCCACTTGCGGTTCAGCATCAGTTGAGCGACCAGGCTCAACGACGTGGTGAGCGCGTCCCAGACCGGAACGGTGGAGTCGGTGTTGCGGGTCAGCAGCAGCCAGAGAATCACGGTGCCGACACCTGTCAAGGCGATCAAAGCCGGCCACGCCCAGCGCGGGGTCGCATGCACCACGAGCGGTCCTCGGTCGGGACCGCCGCGCAGCCACCAGAACCAGCCGAGCGCGCCGAGCAGGAGATAGATGACCTGCAGCGCCGAATCGGCATAAAGCCCCGAACCCAGGAAAAGGACGAGGAACAGGAGGTTATTGGCGATGCCGACGGGGAAGTTCCAGATATTGCGGCGGACGACCAGCCACACGCAGAGGGCACCTGAGACGAAGCCGGCCACTTCGGTCCAGTCCACGACTACTGCCCCCACGCCGGTTCGATATGCACGGCCTCATCTTGCCGATCGGCGATACCTGGCTCAGGTTCGGGGTCAGTCGGGCCGGCGTGATTGACGCGCGAGGTGCGTCAGTGCTCGTACGTCCCGTGGATGACCGCGCGGCCGATCGCCTTGAATGCCAGGTTGAACGAGCAGACGGCCGGGGAGGCGTCGGCGTCGATGCCGAGGCTCTCCTGCCCTACCGCGTGGACGGCGAAGAAGTAGCGGTGCGGGAACACGTCGCCTTCCGGCGGCGCGGCGCCCATGAAGCCGGCTTCGCCACCGTCGTTGCGCAGCGCGAAAGCGTTGCCTGGCAGGACCGAGATTCCCGCCGCCAGCGAGGTCACGTCCGCCGGGATGTCGGCAACAACCCAGTGCCAGAAGCCCGACGGCGTCGGGGCGTCGGGATCGAAGCAGGTGACGACGTACGACTTCGTGCCTTCGGGCGCTCCCCTCCAGGACAGCTGCGGCGAGGTGTTCCCCTCTGCCGCGACCTGCGCTTCGCCCAACGGCTGACCGTCGGTCACGTCGGTGCTGGTGAGCTCGAACGACGGGAGCGCCGGCAGGTTGTCGTAGGGGTTCGGGGGCTGGGTGCGGTCCAGAGAATTCATGGTTCCCACTGTGTCACTCGAATTGAGATGCAGGGGTTTCTCGGCAGTCAGCGCAGAGGCCGAGCAACGCCGCGTGATCCGCGTCCAGGGTGAACCCCAACTCGGTGTCGATCCGCTGCGCGAGGGGCGCCAACCACTCCAGCGGCATGTCGGCGAACCGGCCGCAGCGCGCGCACTGCAGGTGCGCGTGACGCATCTGTCGCAGGTGATAGATCGTGGCCGCGTCGGGAACGTGGGTGTGGGAGACGACGCCCTGCTCGACGAGTGAGCGAAGCGTCCGATAAATCGTCGCCCGGTGTACGCCGGGTTGCAGCTGCGCCACCCGCTCCGCCACCTCGTCGGCATCGAGGTGGGCGTGGCCGGCGAGCACTTCGAGCACCGCCCGCCGAGCGACGGTGATGCGTTCGCCACAGGCGCGTAGCCGGCCGATGGCCTCCTCGACCGCAGGGTCAGTCATTGAGGACCTCAGTCATCAAGCACCGACACCAACCAGGCGGCGTACGCCGCGTCGACCTGCACGATCGCCATCGCCACGACCTGCGGTACCTCGTCGGGGTGCATGTCGCGAACCCGGGCAGCAACCGCGTCGAAGCGATCGGCGGTGGTCTTCACCGTGATCACCGACTCCTGCGACTGCTCGAGTCCGCCCTCCCAGGCGTACGTCGATTGGACCTCCGGAATCACCTGAACGCAGGCGGCAAGCCGCTCACCGACCAGCGCCTCGGCGATGTCACGGGCCAGACCCGTGGTCGGCACACTGACGCGGATCTCCACCAGTTCGACCATGCCCCCCATTGTGCCCACGACCGCCACCCGAACCCTGGTGTTGCGCTTCCTACTTACGAGTAGCAGACTTGCTACCGACTGGTAACCACCGAAGGAGCACGTGTTGAGCCACTACAAGAGCAATTTGCGGGACCTCGAGTTCAACCTCTTCGAGGTGCTGGGCCGCGGCGACGTCCTGGGCAACGGCCCGTACGCCGAGGTCGATGTGGAGACCGCGCGCGAAATGCTGAAGGAGGTCTCGCGCCTGGCCGAGACCGACCTCGCTGCCTCGTTCGCCGACGCCGACCGCAACCCGCCGGTCTATGACCCGCAGACCGAGACCGTCACCATGCCGGAATCGTTCGCCAAGAGCTACAAGGCCTACCAGGACTCCGGCTTCTGGAGCGTGGACGTCAACGAGGAGCTGGGTGGAACTGTCGCTCCGCCCAGCCTGAAGTGGGCCATGAACGAGATGGTGCTGGGTGCGAACCCGGCAATCGCGATGTTCGCCGCGTCCTATGCCTTCGGCCGCCTGCTGCACATGCTCGGCAACGACGAGCAGAAGAAGCTGGCCACCCACGTTGTCGAGAAGGGCTGGCACTGCACCATGGTGCTGACCGAGCCCGACGCCGGATCCGATGTTGGTGCAGGCCGCGCCAAGGCCGTACAGCAGGCCGACGGCACCTGGCACATCACCGGCGTCAAGCGGTTCATCACCTCTGGTGAGTCGGACATGACCGACAACGTCATCCACTTTGTGCTCGCCCGCCCCGAAGGTGCCGTCAGCGGCACCAAGGGCCTGTCGCTGTTCATCGTTCCGAAGTTCCACGTCGACGTGGAGACCGGCGAGTTGGGCGAGCGCAATGGCGTTCACGTCACCAACGTCGAGAAGAAGATGGGCCTGAAGGTGTCCACCACCTGCGAGCTCACCTTCGGCGACAAGGAGCCGGCGATCGGCACCCTGCTCGGCGACGAGCACGACGGCATCGCCCAGATGTTCCGCGTCATCGAGCACGCCCGGATGCTGGTCGGCACCAAGGCGATTGCCACCCTCTCGACCGGTTACCTCAACGCTTTGGACTACGCCAAGCAGCGCGTCCAGGGCGCCGACATGACCACCCCGGCGAAGGACGCCCCGCGCGTCACCATCACCCACCACCCCGACGTTCGCCGTTCGCTGATGTTGCAGAAGGCCTACTCCGAGGGTCTGCGCGCGCTGGTGCTGTTCACCGCCAGCCAGCAGGACACCGTCGACCAGGAGATGTTGTCGACCGGCACCGAGGAGTTCGCCGACGGCAGCGCCGCCGCGATGGCCGTTCGCCTGAACGACCTGCTGCTGCCGATCGTCAAGGGCGTCGGTTCCGAGCGCGCGTGGGTGCTGCTGGGCACTGAGTCCCTGCAGACGTACGGTGGTTCGGGTTTCCTGCAGGAATACCCGATTGAGCAGTACATCCGCGACGCCAAGATCGACACCTTGTACGAAGGCACGACCGCGATCCAGGCGCAGGACTTCCTGTTCCGCAAGATCCTCAAGGACCAGTTCGTCGCGCTGGGCTCGCTGGCCGAGCAGATGATGCAGACCGCCAAGGGTGGCGCGGGCGACGACAAACTGCGCTCGGAGCGCGAATACCTCGGCAAGGCGATCGAGGACGTGCAGGGCATGGTCGAGAACCTGGCGATGACCGCCCTGGGCTCGATGGACCCCAAGAACGACCCGAAGTCGATCTACAAGGTCGGCCTGAACGCGTCGCGCTTCCTCATGGCCGCCGGTGACACCGTCATCGGCTGGCTGCTGCTGCGTCAGGCCGAGGTCGCGCAGGCGCGTCTCGATGCTGGCGACGCGGGCAAGGACGAGGCGTTCTACACCGGCAAGGTCGCGGCGGCGAAGTTCTTCGCGGCGAACGTTCTGCCCCGTATCTCCGCTGAGCGGGCGATTCTCGAGGCAACTGACCTGTCGCTGATGGAACTGTCGGAAGACGCTTTCTGATAGGGACCCAACGCACCGGGCATTTCGTGAGACAAATCTGCCGGATTGGGCGTTTCACGGAACGCCGACCCGGTGACCCGCGTTAGATTCAATGAAACTCCGCTGATCGAGCCGTCGGATAGCCCGGCCCGATCAGCGGAGTTTTTTATGCCTGAACACCGCGCAAGGCCAGCCGGAGTTCGGTCGGCCCGTCGCCCACCACCACCGGGATGCCCCAGTCCTGTTGGTAGAGGTGGCAGGCCGCGTGTTCGGGCACCTCACCGTCCGGTCCCGATGCGTCACACGCCGCGGCCCGCACGCTGATGTGCAACACCCCGTCGGGAACAGTTGGGTCGAGATCGAGGGTGCGCGATAGGCCCGGCCGGCTCCCCTCGCCCGAGCGCAGCAGCGACTGCGGAGTCGCGGAGATCATCAGCATGGTCGGGTCGCCGTAGCGATCGTCCAGCTTCTGCCCGGTCGGCGCGCTGAAGTCGACGACCAGGTCCACCCGGCCCGCGGCGAGCGCTGTCGGCTCCCTGCGTACGCTCCCGGTGCGGCCGGGAGCCGCTGCCGACGCCGGCAGTCGAAGCCGGTCGACCCGGTGGGCCGCGGACTCGACGACTACCACAGTTCCGTCGTCGGCGGCCAGGACGTCACTGGGTTCGGCCAGGCCGGTCAGCACCGTCGACAGGGTCGCGGTGACGGGGTCGAAACGGCGAATCGCGCCGTTGTAGGTGTCCGCCACCAGCACCGAACCGTCGGGCGCCTCGGCCACCCCGAGCGGGTGCTGCATCCGGGCCGTGCCGCGGTCGCCGTCGACGAAACCGAACTCGAAGAGCCCTTCGCCGACGTACGTCTGCAGTTCAAAACCGGTGTCCGTCAAGGTGATTGAGCGTAGGGCGGACGTCTCAGCGTCGGCGATCCAGACCTTGTCGCCGGACCGCGAGGTGGCCAGGCCGGAGGGTTGGGCGAGCCACGCGTCGTGGGCGAGGCCGTCGCGAAGGCCCTCGGCGCTGGTGCCGGCCAGGATCGCGACCGAGTTGTCGGCCGGGTCGGCGCCCAGGTGTAGAGCCCACAACTGATGAGTGCCGGCCATCGCGATGATCGCCCGGTCAATCCACCACGCGATGTCCCACGGCGACGAGAGCGGCTGCTTCGACGCGGCGCCGCTCCCCTCCCGCTCACGCAACTGTTCGCCCGTTCCGGCCTCGACCCGAATTCGACCGTCGGACAAGCGAACCGACACGATCCGGTGGTTGACGGTGTCGGCCACCAGCAGGTCGTAGCCGAGTCGCTCGACCGCCTCGGGCGGCAGGACACAGATCCCCTGCGGTTCGTTGAGCTCCGCGGGTCCGCCGATGCGGGTCCGCTCCGTGACCAGGTCGTCCTCGAGAACGACGATCTGGTGGTGGGCGGTGTCGCTGACCACGAAACCGCCCTCCGGCAGCGCACGCACCTTGCCTGGGAAACGCAGCGCGGTCGTGTCGCCGGTCGGCGGAACGTAGGGCGAATTCCCGTGACGCAGCGTGCCTTTGGATTCATGCAGGGTCAACTGGTCGCGTACGAGATCGGCCAGGCCGGGTCCATGACCCTCGCCCGACATCTGGCCCACGATGTAACCCTCGGGGTCGATCACGACCAGCGTCGGCCACGCCCGAGCGGTGTAGGCGTCCCAGGTCTGCAGCTCGGGGTCGTCGAGCACCGGGTGGTGCACGGCGTAGCGCTCGACGGCCGCCTCGACCGCCTCCGGCCGCCCCTCGTGTTCGAACTTAGGCGAGTGGACGCCGATGATCACCAGGTCGTCGCCGAACTCGTCCTCCAGCGGGCGCAGCTCGTCCAGGACGTGGAGGCAGTTGATGCAACAGAAGGTCCAGAAATCGAGGACCACCACCTTGCCGCGCAACTCGGTGAGGGTGAGGTCACGTCCGCCGGTGTTCAACCAGCGTCGACCGAGCAGTTCCGGGGCACGCAGACGGGTCACTCGCCGAGATTACGCCGCCGGCTCGGCGCCCCCACCAGTGAGGGAGCGGCTCAGAGCCGGCGGTCAGTCAACACCGGGAACGCTGCACGCGCAGCGCGTACGGCGCCGGGGTCGATCTCGACCGACAGCACTTCCTGCCCGTCCCCGGCCACGGCGATCACCTCGCCGGTGGGGTCGATGACCGCCGAGCGGCCACCCATCGTCGTTCCGGCGTGGGTGCCGGCCGTATTGCAGGCGACCACCCAGGTCTGGTTCTCGATCGCCCTGGCCTGCAACAAGATTCGCCAGGCGTCGACCCGAGCCATCGGCCACGCGGCCGGGATCAGCATGAGTTCGGAGCCGCTATCGACATAAGCGCGATAGAGCTCTGGGAAGCGCAGGTCGTAACAGGTCGTCAGCCCCACCGGGACACCCTCGACCTCGGCCGTGACCAGGTCAGCTCCGGCCTCCATCAGCTTCGGCTCACCACCGGCGAAACCGAACCGGTGAATCTTGCGGTAGCTCGCGATCAGGGAGCCCGACGGGTCGAACAGCAGCGAGGTGTTCCAGAGGTTCTTGCCCTCGGGTCCGGGCTCCGCCGAGCGTTCGACGATCGAGCCCGCATGGACGTACGCCCCGATAGTGGAAGCGGCCTCAGCCAGACGGGTCGCGACGAGGCCGTCGAGCGACTGCGCCTTTTCCGACCAGGCGCGGTAATCGAACCCGCCGGCCGACCAGAGCTCCGGCAGGACGACGAGGTCGTGGCCGCGCTGCTGTTCGACCAGCCCGACCACTCGGTCGGTGCGCTCGCCGAGCGACTCCGAGTCGTCGTACGACAGTTGGATGACCGCGATCCTCATGGCTCACTCCGCTCATTGCGGGACAGGCCCGCGAGGTAGTCGTTGTAGGCGTTCAGGTCGGCGTCGCCGTCGCGCTGCGCCTTGCGCTCCTGGCGATCGGCCTCGGACTTGTCGCGCCGCACCCATTCGAAGGCAATCAGCAGCGTGATGATCAGCGTCGGGAACTCACCCAGACCCCAGGCGATGGTTCCGGCGCGCTGCTGGTCGACCAACAGACTCGGAACATAAGACAGCCCGATCTGATGGAAGAAGTCGCCCGCGAGCAACTGAGTTCCGGTCATCAGCGCGACGCCGAAGAACGAGTGGAACGCGATGCTGATCAGCAACACCAACAGCCGCAGCGGCGGGGTCCACTTGCGCGGGCCGGGGTCGATACCGACGAATGCCCAGGCGAACAGATAGCCCGACACCATGAAGTGGATGACCATCGTGAGGTGGCCGGTGTGGGTGCGCAGCGCGAACTCGAACCACGGCGTGAAGTAGAAGAGCACCAACGTTCCGAACACGATCGCGCTGATCACGGCCGGGTTGGCGAGCACGTTCAACACCCGCGAGTGCACCGAGGCGAGCAGCAATTCGCGCGGGCCGAGCGTCTTGTCGGGCCGTTTGGGCAGCGCCCGCAGGGCGAGGGTGACCCCGGCGCCGCGGACCAGGAAGATCGGCACCACCATCGCGAACATCATGTGTTCGGTCATGTGCGCCGAGAACATCACCCGGCCGTAGACACCGGCTCCGCCGTCCAGCACCAGCGCGAAGATGATCCAGCCGGCGACCCACGAGATCGTACGAGTGATCGGCCACCGGTCGCCGCGCGCCGCGAGTCGGCGCACCCACACCAGATAAACACCCACCGCAACCAGCGCGAGGGCGGTGAACAACCACTCGATGCGCCACTGCGCCAGCACCTGGTGCAGGCTGATCGGCGGTGGCGAGGGATAGCCGGTGACAGAGACGACTGGGTCAGTCGATTGCTGGGTGGCGACCGGCGGCTCGGAGCGGGCCAACGCGGTGGCCAGGCCGACCGCGATCCCCATGATCGACAGTTCGACGACGGCAAGACGAGCGGCCAGGCTGCGCGCCGGGGCGTCCGAGGAGTCCCGGTTCAACACGCGTACGACCGCAGTTCGTTGGCGGTAGCCGAGCACCCCTAGAGCACTCAAAGCGACAGCCTTGGCGATCAGGATCGCGCCGTAGCGGGTGGCGAGATCACCCCAGCCGCCCAGTCGCAACGTCGCCGCGAGGATCCCCGACAGCGCGACCGCGGCATAACACCAGGTGGCGATCCGGGAGAAGCGGGCGAGCACTGCCCCGGCGGAGGTTCCGAGGTGGTTCCACAACAGCACGATCGCGGCGAGGCCGCCGACCCAGAGCGATACCGAGACGAGGTGGACGGCCATCGAGTCGACGCCGGTCTCGTGGTCCGCGCTCCCGGCGGCGTGGCCGATCAGCGCGATCGGCCACAACGCCAGCACTGAACCAAGGAACGCCCACGCCTGACCGACCCGGCCGGGGCGCAGCAAGCAGAACACGCCGATCAGCAGTGCGGCGATCGCGGAGATCGCGGGGGCGCGCAGGATTTCCAGTTCCCAGGTGAGGTTCCAGACGCCGGTCCAGAATCCGGGCGAACCCACTGCGACGCCGGCGGTGTCGGCATAGGCCAACACGACCCCGAAGATCCCGACCACGGCCCAGACCAGGCCGGCCCGGGCGGCGATCGTGGCCGTCGTGACCAGTCGACGGGTCTTGGTGGTCTCCGGGACCAGCAAGCCACCGACCATCAGCGCCCCGACGGTCAGCGCTGCGCTGAGGTCGCGGACCACGGTCAGCAGCGGGATCGCCCAGCGCACGAACGGACCGGGATCGATCAGTGCGGTCGGCGCGACGGCTCCCGAGAACCGAGCCGTGAGCGCGCTGACGATCACCCCGATCGTGACGACGAGAACGGGAATGAGACGGCGCGATCTCGGCGCTGCGGACTGCTGATTCATCGCGCGATGAAGACGGTGGCTTCGCCCGCGTAGCCGCGCGGACCCTCGAACTCGGGCAGTCCTGCGGCGAGGTCCTCGCGGTAGGTCGCGAGGTAGGCCACGGCCGATGCGTGGTCGTCGAATTGAGCGCGCGACGCGAAGTCCTCGCGGGTCACGTCGGCGAAGTGGCGCTGCAGGGCCGCCGCACCGTTCTGCGAACTGAAGCCGGTGACCAGGCGGTCGCCGCCGGCCGCGGTCAACAGGTCGGCCAGGTGGTCGTCGCCGTTCGTGGCAGCCACGAACACGCCACCGGGGCGCACCACCCGACGGATCTCGGCGACCGCCGCTTCGACGTCGGGCACGTGGTAGAGCATCCACCCCGCGTACGCCGCGTCAAAGGTGTCGTCGTCGAACGGCAGGTCGTCGGCCCGCGAGACCTGCGCAACGACGCCCTTGTCGGCTGTCGCGAGCACCATCGCCTCGGAGGCGTCGGTCGCGATCACCCGGGCGGCCGGCAAGGCGTCTTGCACCTCGCGGGCGAACTCGCCAGTGCCGCAACCGATCTCAACAAAGGAGGTGGGCTTGGCGCGGACGACGGCAGCGAGCGCCGCGCGTCGCGGGTTGCGACCGTCGGCGGTGTCACGCCAGACCGCGGTGCGCGTGCGCAGCCGATCGGTCGTGCCGTATTGCTGCGTCAGCGACGCCGGATCGTTGGAGAGCACACCCACCCGGCCAGCGTACGCGGGCACTTCGCACCCGCTCGACGTCTCGTCGGCAGGGGCCAGGCCCCGTACGGTGGGACCATGGCCACCCATCCCGCAGCCCCAACCGAGTTGTCCCGACTGATCGAGGCCTACAGCAACACGACGCAAGCCGTGCTCGAGCTGGGGCTGACCTGCCACGACGCGGATTTCGACACCCCGACGCAGTGCCCGGGGTGGACGGTGAAGGACCAGATCTCACACGTGGTCGGACTAGAATCGACCCTCGGCGGCGCTCCCGCCCCCGACATCGAGGTGCCCCAGCACCCGTGGATCAAGAACGAGTTCGGCGCGTTCATGGAAACCCACGTAGAAGCGCGGCGGTCGACGCCGGGCGCCGAGGTCGTCCGCGAACTGCAGGAGCTGCTTCCCGCGCGATTGGCCCACTTCCACGAACTGTTGGTGGACCCCGACCAACTCGTGCCCGGCCCGGCCGGTGAGCGGCCCGCGCGCGACTCCGTCTTCATCCGGGTCATCGACATCTGGTGTCACGAGCAGGACATCCGCGAGGCCCTGGACCGCCCCGGCAACCTCGATTCGCCCGGCGCCGCGGCTTTCACCCAGCAGGTTCTTGATGCTGTCGCGCCGCGCGCAGTGAAGGTGGCGAAGCTGCCGGTCGGCACCACGGTGATCATCGAGGCGACCGGCCCCGTCCAAGCGCGCGGCGGCGTGCGGATCGTGTCCAAGGACGGGAAACCGTACGGCGAAGCGCTGTTCAGCGGCGAGCCCCACGACGCCGGGGTGGAGGGCGATGTGACGACCATCCGGCTGACGACGGAGGCGCTGACCCGGCGCGGAGCCGGCCGAGTTTCGACCGCTGACCTGCGCTATCACGTGGAAGGCGACGCCGACGTGGCCGTGGCCCTGTTGGATGCGTTGGCTATCACCCCCTGACGTAGCGCAGATCACGCTCCGTCGATTTGCTTGCACCGCTCAACTATTCATATAGTTGCTTGTCGCAAACAACCGATTGGAGCCTCCATGACCATCAGTCGCGAGGTCGCGGGTGAAGTCGCCACCGACCTCGTCCACGTGGTGAAGCGGATCTCGGCCGTCAAACACGTCGCTCCGCGGTTCAGCCCGACCCTCGATCACGCCGTCTATCCGGCGTTGATCACTCTCAAGGAAGGCCCGCAGCGGGTTTCGACCATCGCCCACTGCATCCACTCCGACGTCTCCACCGTCAGCAGGCAGATCAGCCAGTTGAGCGCGGACGGCATGGTCGAGAAGATCGCCGATCCCGACGACGGTCGCGCCCAAATGGTGCAGTTGACCGCTGAGGGCAAGGAAGCCCTGGAGGCCGTGCGCGAGGCCCGCACCGACTGGTTCCTGAACCTGCTGTCCGGTTGGAACACCGCCGAAGCGGCGGAGTTCTCCCGCCACCTCAAGCGATTCGGTGAATCGCTCAACCACGAACTCGAACGAAACACATCTTCTCGAAAGGAAGAGCAATGACCACAACCGCTCCCGCGGTCAAGGTCGACGGTGAATACACCCACAGCCAGATCTTGCGGATCCTCACCGGGCTGCTGTTGGGTATGTTCCTCGCCGCCCTCGATCAGACGATCGTCTCCACGGCGATCCGCACCATCGGTGACGACCTGCACGGCCTTTCCATGCAGGCCTGGGTCACCACCGCCTACCTGATCACGTCAACCATCGCGACGCCGATCTACGGCAAGCTCGGCGACCTTTACGGCCGCAAGAAGCTGTTCCTGTTCGCGATCGTCGTGTTCGTCCTCGGGTCGTTCGCTTGTGCGTTCTCGACCTCGATGACCATGCTGGCCGTCTTCCGCGCCGTTCAGGGTGTCGGCGCCGGTGGTCTGTTCACCCTCGCCTTGGCGATCATCGGTGACATCGTCGCTCCGCGTGAGCGCGCCAAGTACACCGGTTACTTCATGGCCGTCTTCGCCACCTCGTCTGTGCTCGGCCCGGTCGTCGGCGGTCTGTTCGCCGAGACCAACCAGATCTTCACCATCTCCGGCTGGCGGTGGGTGTTCCTGGTCAACGTTCCGATCGGCATCCTCGCCCTGTTCGTGGTGAGCCGGACCCTCCACCTGCACCACGTGCGCCGCGAAGCTCGCATCGACTGGTGGGGCGCAGCCTCCCTCGTCGTCGCGCTGGTTCCACTGCTGACCGTCGCCGAACAGGGCCGCAGCTGGGGCTGGGGTTCCGGCCGCTCGATCGCTGCGTACGTCATTGGTATCGCCGGAGTCCTGGCGTTCATCGTCATCGAACGCCGGATGGGCAACGACGCGCTGATCCCGCCGCGAATCTTCCGCATTCGCGCTGTCAACGTCACGATCGTCGCCTCGATCATCGTCGGTTTGGCGATGTTCGGCGGAATGATGGTGCTGCCGCTCTACATGCAGATCGTCCACGGCGCTTCGCCGATGAAGTCCGGTCTGATGATGCTCCCGATGGTGCTCGGCATGATGAGCGCCGCCATGACCTCGGGCCAGATCACCGCGCGCACCGGCAAGATCCGTCGCTTCCCGATGATCGGCACCGCGATCGCCACCATCGCCCTGTTGCTGCTGTCGACCATCTCGGCCGACACCAACCTCGCTCTGGTGATGCTCTACATGCTGATCCTGGGTGTGGGTATCGGAAACTGCATGCAGCCGCTGACGCTGATCGTGCAGAACGCCGTTCCGCCGCAGGAGATCGGAGTGGCCACCTCGGCCGCGACCTTCTTCCGTCAACTGGGTGGAACCCTCGGTGTCGCGATTTTCCTGTCGATCCTGTTCAGCACGGTCGGCGACAAGATCTCCGGTGCGTTCAAGACGGCTGCCCCCGGCATCCAGGCCGCGGTCAAGGCTGACCCGACGCTGCTACAGAACCCGCTGAACAAGCAGGTCATCCAGGGTGACCCGAGTGTCTTCGCGAAGGTGATGGACGACTCCTCGATCATCAACAAGATGGCCGGCGTCCTCGGTCACCCGTTCAAGGTTGGCTTCGCTGACGCGATCGCGCCGATCTTCCTGTGGGCCGCGATCATCATGGGTGTTGGCTTCCTGGTCAGCCTGTTGATGCCGAAGGTGGAACTGCGGGCAAAGGCTGCTGGTGCGGCCGCTGGTGCGGCCGCACGCGACGCGGCAGCTGCCGCCGAACCCGTCGCTGCTGAGCCGGCTCTTGCCGGAGCGGCCGTGAGCGGCGGCGCCACCGCGGTGCTCGGCCACGAGCCGAAGCACGCCGGATCCGATGCCGGATCCGACGCCGCGGGCAGCCCGGAATCGCACACCGAGCCGAAGCACGCGACGCAGGACTGACGCGCTCGACCATCCGAACCACGACGGCGCCCCTCCCGATCGGGAGGGGCGCCGTCTGCTGTCTGGTCAGCCGTCGATCACTCGTTGTCCGGGTTCGGAACGAAGGCGCCGGGAACCTGGGTCGGGGCGTAGAGCTTCGGGTCTCCCGGGTAAGGGATCGTCCAGTTGTGCGCCTGGTACCAGGTGTAGCGGTTCATCTGTGCCGGGTTGGCCGAGTCAGGCACTGGGTTGGCGCCGGTGAACTTCTGCTGCTGACGCCACTGTTCCCACTGCGCGGCATTGCTCTGCGCAGCGGCAGGGATGGCCGGCTTCGCTGCCGCGCCGACCACGGTGTCCGACCCACACGCAGGCGCCGTGGCGACACCTTCGGTGAGCGGCACCTCGTTCTTGCGAGCGGTGAAGGGTGTGAAGTCGGGCTTTCGGGTGAACGCATCGAACATCGGAGTCGCAGCCGCGAGCTTCTGGTTCAGCGGTGCGGCACCCATGATCTGCTGAATGGTGCGGATCATGTTCAGCTGCGAGTAGAAGGTGCTCACGGTCTTGCCGTGGGCGGCGTACGGGCTGATGACCTGGATCGGCGCGCGGTGGCCGTCGACGTGGTCGGCACCATCCTGGCTGTCGTCCTCGACCACGAAGATCGCGGAGTCTTTCCAGAACTTGCTGTGCGAGATCGTGTCGACGATCTTGCCGACCGCCACGTCACCGTCGGCGACCTGCGCGCGCGGGTCCGGTGTGCCCCCGGTGTGGTCACTCGAGAGCCACATCATGTTGAGGTTGGCCGGACCGTTCTTCTCGAAGTCGTTCTTCCAAATGCCGTATCGATAGAGATCCGGGATCTGCGTGTCGAACTTCGGCGCGGTCGGCACCGTGATTTTGTTCAGCGATGGGATCGGCGAGGAGTTGTCGGTCTTCAGATCCGGTGTCGTCAGCTGGGCGGGATCTCCGCCCTCGTCGACGCTCTTGGCCGCGCAGTAGTACTTCTGCCAGGTCGCCCCGGCCGGCTTCTGCTCGAACTGCAGGAACTCGCCGAAGTTCTTGGCGGAGTTGCCGGCCGACATCGCCGAAGTCCACAGGAAGCCCGAGCGCTGGTGGCCCAGCACGTCGTCCTCGGTGTCGTAGCTGCGGATGTACTGCCCCGCGCTGGACTCGGTGTATTCCGGGTTGTCGCCCTGCATCAACCAGTTGTGGCCCTCAGCGGAGTTGGTGCCGATGTCGTAGGTGTTGTCGTAGAGCCCGAACTGATTCGCCAGGGCGTGCTGGTTCGGGGTCACGGTCTTGCCGAACTGCGCGAGCGACGCGTCGCCGTTGCCGTTCTTCATGTCGCCGTAAACCTGGTCGTACGTGCGGTTCTCCTTGACCAGGACGAAGACGTGCTTGATGGTCGACGGGTCACCGACACGGGCCGGAACCGGCACCGCCGCCTGCTTGTTCCCGCGAGCGACCGGCGCGTCGTTCTTACCCCAGCCGTTCTGCTGGAAGACCGTGCGGGTGTAGTTCTTCAGCTCCTTGGTCGCCGGCATCGCGAACCGGGTCAGCGACGCGGTCGTGGAGTGGGTGCCGTGGCCGGTGGCCGGGGTGGTCCCCTGGCCCTTGTTGTAGGTGAGCGCCGGGCCGCGAGCGTCAATACCGCGGGTGTTGGTCACGACGACCTTGCCGCCGGTCACCGCGACCGAGGCGGGGTAGTAGTCGGTCGGCAGCAGACCGAGGTCGCTGACCGGCTCCTGCGGAGTGCCGCCGAGCTGGTAGACCGCGACCGCGTTCGCGCGGCTGAGCGTCACCAGCAGCCGGTTGTCGTCGGTCACCGCGATCGAGGTGGGCTGGTAGCCCACCTTGGAGGCGGCGTACGGCTGGGTCGCGATGGTCTGCACCACTGCGTTCTTCGTGGTGTCGACCACCGAGACGGTGTCGCTGTTCGTGTTGGCCACGAACAGCGTCTTGCCCTTCACGTAGAGCGCGGTCGGGTGCAGCCCGACATCGATCGACGACGGGGCGGCATCGCTCGCGGTGTCGATGACACTGACGGTGCCGTTGGTCGAGGTACCCAGGTATCCGTCGGCCGGAACGTCCGTGCCGTACGAGTTGATCGTGGTGTCGCCGGCCTTGGCCGGGCGACCGCCCTCGTTGCTGACGTAAAGGTGATCGCCGACCAGCGCGACCTGACGAGGCGCGATGCCAACTGCCCAGCTGCGCTGCACCGAGCCGTTCGTCGCATCAAGGGCGACGACCTTGTTCTGGCCGTTGAGCGGCACATACGCGGTGTTGCCGTCGGCGGAGAAAGCAACCTTGCCCGGAAGCGCCGACTTCGCGCCGTCCTTGGCGAGGGGCACGGTGGTGGGGGTGCCCAGCGAGCCGTCAGCGTTCACCGGGAAGCGGGCGACCGAGTTCGCCAGCGACAGCCACAGCGAGGTGCCGTCGGGCGAGAAGGTCGGCGCCTCCTGGCCGACCGTCAGGTCGCTGAACTTCTGGTTCACGCCAGCGGCGGTGCCAGCGCTCCAGACGAGCTTGTACGACGTCAGGTCGAAGATCTGAAGCGCGACCTTCTTGTCGGCGCTGCTGGCCGCGACGAACCGACCGTTCGGGCTGACCGAGGAGCCCATGATCTTGCCGTTGTCTGTTTTGAGCCGATCGCCGATCGGCTTGATCAGCTGGTTGTCGGACACCTGCAGTCCGCCGGCGTAGTCGCTGCCGACCTGGTTGGTTCCGAAGACGTCGCTCGAGGCGTACGCGATGCCGCTGCCGGCCACGGTCAGGGCGACCGTGGTGGCGAGGGTGCGTCGCAGGCGGCGACGATGGGTGCCGGTGATCCGGCGCTGTCGCTGGACGTTCATGGATCAGCCTTTCGGGGAAGGGGCAGTCACGTCGGCGAGACCGTCGATCTGCCAGAGGGGATTTGGTGCCTCACCGGTGGAGGTGGGGACGGGGAAATAGCCATTGACTTCCTTCGGACCATCTCCGTCCGCGATGTAGCGACCTTCGGCCGCTACATCGAGCTGATAGATCGCCGAGCCCACGACCGTGGCGCCCGGGATGTGCCAGGTGACGACGCAGCGCCAGTCGTTGCCCGGCCCCTGGTTGTCGCTCGACCCGGCCTTGTCGCAGGTCGCGCCCGAGCGCAACTGCTGCTCGGTGACCGCGGGGTGGCCCAGCTGCCGGCTCTGCATCCGGTAGAGATGCGCGAAAGAGGTCGCCATCGAGCGCTCCAGGGCGACCTTCGAGATCCCGCTGCCGCTGGCATCGGCGACGCTTGGGGTCGCCAACACCGCACCTGCCACGAGCAGACCGGCAAGGGGCAACGCGGCGAAACGCAGGGTTCGTACGACGGATCCGTCGTAGTGCAGGTCGGTGAAGTCGCGCCGCCGGAAGGCGGCGTAGGCCAGCAGAGTCGGCACGACGATCCACGCCGCGCTGACCAGGAATCCGAGCAGCAGCGGACGGGTCTGGGTGGGGTCGGTGAACAGTCCACGCCAGGCGACGAACGACTGGCTCGGCAACGCCATCCGCACGGCGACCGGCAGCGGCAACATTTGCACCAGTTGCAGGACGAACACGAACACGGCGGGCAGCAGCAAGCCCATCGGCGAGCGTCCGAACAGCACCGATCCCAGCAGGCCGACGGCGGCGAACGCCAGCGCCGCGAATCCGACGTACGACCAGGCGAGCAACACCAGTCGCGCCGCGTGACCGGAGTCGATGGTCGCGCCGTCGAGACCGACCAGCGGGTGGTTGCCCACGGCGAGCAGGCCGCCCACCACGCTGGAGACGCAGAGCGCGACGGTCATCGCGGCCAGCACGGTCACGGTGGCGGCGGCTTTCCCGACGAAGATCCGGCGCGGGGAGCGCACGGCGGTGACGAGGTGGCGCCAGGTGCCCAGCCGGTCCTCGGCGGCGAAAACATCGCCGGCTACCACCGACATCAGCAAGGGCAGCACCCAGTTGCAGCAGAAGGTCAGCAGCATCAGTGAACCTGCCCACCCGGTCGCATGCATCCAGCGACCGAAGACCGTGTCGGTCGGCAGGGCACTTTGGTTGCTGACGACCGCGACGAAGAGTGCCGGGCCGAGCAGGCAGGCCCCGAGGAGCATCCGCACCCGCCATTGGCTCAGTTGCTTGTCCATCTCGAAGCGGTAGGTGGGCAACCCGCGGGCGGCCCGGGCCGGAGCCTGCGTGGGAGTCATCTCGGCGACGGTCATCCGCCGACCTCCTGGTCGATCTCGGTGAGTTTGAGGAAGGCGGTCTCCAGCGGCGAGACGAGGGGGGTCAATTCGCGGACGGCGACGCCCGCAGCGACCAAGGCCGGGATCAGCCGATCGAGATCGGGAGCGGCGGCCCGCACCACCACCGGGTCGGTCGGGGCCGCCGCACCACCCGCCATCACGGTCACGCCGCTGACCCCGTTCGCCGCCCTCCGCGCGGCGGCCGCGTCCGAGGTGACCAGGCGGTGGTCCAACGCACCGTTCTCCGCGGCGAGCTTTGCGATCGAGCCGGAGAAGACCATCCGGCCAGCGCTCAGCACGCTCACCTGCTGGCAGAGCGCCTCGAGATCATCCATCCGGTGGCTGGAGATCATCACCGCTGCGCCGTTCGCCGCCAATTCCCGGATCACCCGGTGCACCTGCTGCTTGCCGGCCGGGTCGAGGCCGTTGGACGGCTCATCGAGCACCAACAGCCGGGGACGGACGACGAGGGCGGCGGCGAGACCGAGCCGCTGGCGCATCCCGAGGGAGAAGCCGCGCAGCCGGTCGTCGGCGACCGAGCGCAGCCCGACCTGCTCAAGCGCGGCATCGATGTCCGCGCGGGCGCCGCGCAGGCGGGCGATCGCGGCGAGGTTCTCGCGCGCAGTCAGCGAGGGGTAAAGGCCGGGAGCGTCGACGAACCCCGCGACACCGTCCGGGACGCCCAGCACCGTACGCACCGGGCTTCCGAGCACCTCCAGAGTGCCGCGATCGGCGACCGAGAGACCGAGCATCAGCCCGAGCAGAGTGGTCTTGCCGGCACCGTTCGGACCGACGAGTCCATGGACCTCGCCCGGTTCGACATCGAGGTCGACGCCGTCGAGCGCGACGATCTCTCCGTAATACTTGGCGACCCCGCGAGCGCGGGCGGCAAACTGGTTCACGGAGGAAGGCTATGAATCAGCTGTCCGCTAGCGAGGGGACTCAGGTTGAACGTCGGGCGAACGTCGTCCATACGAAAGACGTTGGAACGCCTCATTATTCAGCTACCTGGCAGAGCGTCTGCCGGCTCCGAGGCCGACCATCTCACCGCGGCTCGTCACCGACGAGGTCACCTTCGCCGACGTCTTCGCCGCCGCCGCTATCAACCCCAATGGCGCGCGCCCTAGGGTGAGCCCGTGGTCGTGACATGGGGCTGGTCGGTGGTGATCGGCTGCGTGTTGCTGCTGGCGGTCCCCGTCTTCCTGCAGTCGCGCGCCCACACCGGCCTGAGCCGGCCCATCGCGATCGCCGGGGTGCGCGCGGTGGTGCAACTCACCCTCGTCGCGTTGATCATCGCGGCGGCGGTCGCTCGGCTGTGGGCGAGCCTGCTGGTGATCGCGGCGATGTTCGTGATGGCCGTCCTGACCAGCTCGAAACGGATCGGCGTCGAACGGGCCGTCGCGCCGTACGCCGCCGTCTCGATGGCCGCTGGAGTCATTCCGGTCATCGCGCTCACCACGTTGTCGGGCACGATCCCGTTCCGCGGCATCGCCCTGGTGCCGATCGCCGGCACCGTCATGAACAACATCATGAGCGGCCACACACTCTTCGGCCGTACGGCGTTTCGCGCCCTCAGCGAGCATCACGAGACCTTCGAGGGATACCTCGCGCTCGGCCTTCCGCCCCATACTGCCGCCGCGGAACTGCTCCACCCGCGCATCCAGGAGGCGCTCATCCCGAGCATCGACTCGGTGAAAACCAGCGGGATCGTGACTCTACCGGGCGCCTTCCTCGGCGTAATGCTGGGCGGCGGCTCCCCCACCCAGGCGGCGATGGCGCAGGTGATCGTGCTGCTCGGCATCCTCTGCGCTCAGACCTGCACGGTGCTGACCCAGTACGCCCTCGTGACTCGCGGCCTGCTCGTCCCGCTGAACCTGCGCAGCTTGTTCGGCCGACCCTGAGGCCTAGCCCGGCCACCCGGCCACCCGGGAGGAGGGCTTCTTAAGCAGAGGCGGTTTGCAATCCTCCTCTGGTCGAAGAACCCTCCTCTGGGCGGCGGGTGGCTGCCGCCGCGTACGGCGGGTGCGTCGCAGTCAGCTCCGAACCGGCTGCTGCAACTCGGTCACCCAACCCGCTTCCGGGCCTTCGGTATTCAGGTAGACCTCTCGACACGGTCCGAACGGCCGCAATTGCTGCGCAGCAACGTACGAACCGAGCTCGGCCCAGGCCACCCCGATGCCCTCCATCGCGCCGACGTAGGTCATCGTGACCGCCCGTTCGACCGGGTCAAGATGCCCCTGCTCCGCCCCGTCGATGCGGGTTGCGAAACCGGCGCCGAACCGCAGCTGGGATCCCTCTCCGCTGTACCAGGCGTAGGCCGGATGCATCGGGTGATCACCAGCTCGTAGCTGCGCGCTGACCAACTCTTGGAACATCGGTCCGATGACCGGACCGATCTCGGACTGATCGGCGACGACCGCGGTGCGCTGGCTGAGGCTCAGCTCCGGCAGCGACTTCTCGGTGAACTCCATGGTGGTGCTCCCATCCATCAATCGGAGACGGCGCTCGACTTCGTCCAGGCGGCGGCGATCGGCATCGATCTGGTCGCGCAACGCCGCCCGACGTTCGTCGAGTAGGTCGTGGAACCTGCGGCTGTCGATCTGCCCGGCCAACATCGGCTTGATCTGTTCGAGGGTGAACCCGAGATCCTTCAAGCCAAGCAGGGCATGCACGCGCGGCAACTGCTCGGGCTCGTAGAACCGGTAGCCCGAGTGCTTGTCGACGCGCGCCGCGGGCACCAGACCGAGCTGGTCGTAATGACGCAGCATCCGGACCGACACCCCAGCGAGCCGAGCGAAATCTCCGATAATCAACATGACGCCACCCACTCGACCGTCTGACACCGTGTCAGAGTCAACACTTTGCTCCCGCTCGATCGACCAGAGGTGGCGCTCAGCCCCAGACGAGCGCCCGGGCCGGGTCCTCGAGCAGCGCGGCCACGTCGGCCAAGAAACGCGAACCCAGGTCACCATCGACCAAGCGGTGGTCGAACGACAGCGACAACTGAGTCACCTGGCGCGGCACGATCGTGTCGTTGCCGGATGCGTCGGTCACCACCCAGGGCATCTTTCGTACGGCGCCGAAGCAGAGGATCGCCGCCTCACCCGGGTTGATGATCGGGGTGCCGTTGTCGACCCCGAAAACACCCACGTTGGTGATGGTGATCGAGCCGCCCGCCATGTCGGCCGGCGGGGTGCGGCCCTCTCGCGCGGTTTCGACCAGGGCGCCCATCGCGTCGGCCAGGCCCCGCAGATTCAGCGCGTCGGCGTCCTTGATGTTCGGCACGATCAGCCCGCGCGGGGTCGACGCGGCGATGCCCAGGTTCACGTAGTGCTTGACCACGATCTCCTGTGCGGCTTCGTCCCAGCTCGCATTGATCTCCGGGTTGCGTTTCACCGCGACCAACAGGGCCTTGGCGAGCACCAGCAGCGGGGTGACCCGCACCCCCTTGAACTCCCGATCCGACTTCAGCCGGTCGACCAGCTCCATGGTTCGGGTCATGTCGACGGTGATGAACTCGGTGACATGCGGCGCGCTGAACGCGGAGCCGACCATCGCCTGTGCGGTCATCTTGCGCACACCCTTGATCGGCGTACGGGTTTCGCGGGCGCCCGCGGCCAGCGGCGCGGCCGCAGCGCCCGAGGAAACCGCAGTCGAGCCAGCCGATGGTGGTGTGGCGGTCGATCCGGACAGGTGGGCCTCCACCTCGGCGCGGGTGATCACGCCGTCGGCGCGCGCCGGAGTGATCACGGCCAGGTCAATCCCGTTGTCCTTGGCGAACTTTCGCACCGGCGGCTTGGCCAGCGGACGCGCGGTCGAGGCGGCCGGAGCCGTTGCTGCGGCAGGCACAACGGGAGCGACGGGCGCGGCGGGGGCAGCCGGAGCTACGACGGCAGCCGGCGCCGATGCGGCAGCCGGAGCCGACGCCGTACGCCGAGCCTTTCGTTGCGTCGATCCCGCAACCGC
Source organism: Calidifontibacter terrae (assembly GCF_054778835.1). Taxonomy (NCBI): domain Bacteria; kingdom Bacillati; phylum Actinomycetota; class Actinomycetes; order Micrococcales; family Dermacoccaceae; genus Calidifontibacter; species Calidifontibacter terrae. The sequence continues at coordinate 145,988 of NZ_BAAGZF010000007.1, read as the reverse complement.
GCCGTAGCCGACCAGGTTCGCGACTCGTTCCTCCCCCGCTTCGGCCGGAGCCGACGGGGCGGGCAACGAGGTGTCGACCGCTGGGGCCGACGGGGCATCGTCGTCGGCACCCGCCACTTCGATCGCCACGATCGCGGCGCCGACGTCGACTGTCGCGCCCTCGGCGACCAGCAGTTCGACGACAGTGCCGGCCCACGGAATCGGCAACTCCACCAACGACTTTGCGGTTTCGATCTCGACGACGACGTCGTTGACCTTCACCTCGTCACCCGGCTTGATCCGCCAGGTCACGATGTCTGCTTCGACCAGACCCTCACCGGGGTCGGGCAGGTTGAACTTCTTGACTCCCATGACTCTCCCCTCAGAACGCGAGCGCGGTGTCGACGGAATCGAGGATCCGGTCGAGGTCGGGCAGGAAATGCTCCTCGAACCGGCTCGGCGGATAGGGCAGGTTGTAGCCGCCGACTCGAAGGACCGGGGCCTCGAGGTGGTAGAAGCACTCCTGCTGAATCAGCGCGGCCAGCTCGGCACCCATCGCCAAGAAGGTCGACGCCTCGTGGACCACCACGGCCCTGCGGGTCTTCTTCACCGACGCGAACATCGTGTCGCGGTCGAGCGGCGACAGGCTGCGCAGATCGATGACCTCCAGCGAACGGCCCTCTGCCGCAGCGGCTTCCGCCGCCTGCAGGCAGGTCTTGACCATCGGGCCGTACGCGAGCAGGGTCAGGTCGTTGCCCTCGCGCACCACGCGAGCCTGGTGGAGTCCGAGCGGCGCACCCTTGCTCTCGTCGATGTCGACCTCGGCGCGTTCGTGATAGCGGCGCTTGGGCTCATAGAACATCACCGGGTCGTCGCTGGCGATCGCCTGCTGGATCATCCAGTAGGCGTCGGCTGGGTCGGCACAACTGACGACCCGTAGCCCCGCGGTGTGGGCGAAGTAGGCCTCGTTGGACTCCGAGTGGTGTTCGACGGCACCGATGCCGCCACCGAACGGAACCCGGATCACGATCGGCAGCTTGAGGTGGCCGAGCGAGCGGTAGTGCATCTTGGAGACCTGGCTGATGATCTGGTCGAACGCGGGGTAGATGAACCCGTCGAATTGGATCTCCACCACCGGCCGGTAGCCGCGCATCGCGAGGCCGACAGCGGTGCCGACAATGCCGGACTCAGCCAGCGGAGTGTCAATCACGCGGTCCTCGCCGAAGTCCTTTTGCAGGCCCTCGGTGATGCGGAAAACGCCGCCGAGCTTGCCGACGTCTTCGCCCATGAGGACGACCTTCGGGTCGTTCTCCATCGCCTTGCGAAGGCCGGAGTTGATGCCCTTGGCAAGTGTCATTTTCTGCGTTGCCATGTCAGTTCTCCCCGCCCGCGACGAACGAGGCTTGGTAGGCGGCGAACGCCTCCCGCTCGGCGGCGACCACCGGGTGATCCTCGGCGTAGACGTTGTCGAACATGGTCAGCGGCTCCGGATCGGGCATCTGCTGACATTCTCGACGGATCCGAGCGGCCAACTCGTCGGCCTCCTGCTCAACCTGCGCAAAGAACGCTTCGTCGGCGTGATCCTTGGTCTGCATGAACCCGCGCATCCGCTTGATCGGGTCCTTCTCGCGCCAAATGTCGACCTCGGACGCGACGCGGTATTTGGTCGGGTCGTCGGAGGTGGTGTGGGCGCCCATCCGGTAGGTGAAGGCCTCGATCAGCGTCGGGCCCTGACCTGCGCGGGCGGCATCCATCGCGGCCTTGGATACGGCATAAACGGCCAGAACGTCATTGCCGTCGACGCGTACGCCGGGGAAGCCGAATCCGCGGGCGCGACGGTAAGGCGGAATCCGGAACTGCTTGTAGTTCGGTTCGGAGATCGCCCACTGGTTGTTCTGCACGAAGAAGACGACCGGCGCGTTCGCGACAGAGGCGAAGACCATCGCCTCGTTGTAGTCACCCTGAGCCGTTCCACCGTCGCCGGTGAACGCCATGACCGCGCTGTCCTTATCGGTGCCGGTTCCAACGACTCCGTCGCGCTGCATGCCCATGGCGTAGCCGGTCGCGTGGAGCATCTGGTTGCCGATGACGATCGTGTAGAGGTGGAAGTTGTGTTCGTTGGAGTTCCACCCGCCATGGTTGACCCCACGGAACATGCCGAGCAGGTTGACCGGGTCAACGCCGCGACACCACGCGACACCGTGTTCGCGGTAGCCGGGGAAGGCGTAGTCCTGCGGGCGCAGCGCGCGGCCGGCCCCGACCTGTGCGGCTTCCTGACCGAGCAACGAGGGCCACAAACCGAGCTCGCCCTGACGCTGCAATGCGTGCCCTTCGGCGTCCATTCGGCGCACCAGCACCAGGTCGCGATACATCGACTGCGCATCCTCAGAGGTCATGTCCTCAACGATTTGCGCGTAGGGCTCATTCGCTTCGCAGGTCGCCAGCCGGTTGCCGTCACCATCGACGAACTGGACCATGTCAGGCCCACCGTCGGTGATGTCGTGTTCCATCGTGGGCAATACAGATGTCTCGTGATGCATCGTGTGCCTCAAGTCGGACGGCATGCCTTGCTGACGCGCATCGGTGGGATCAGACACGTGGTCTCCTCAAATCTGGGCTGGCCGACGTGCGGGGGTAACCGCGGATGTCGGCGGACGGCCGGTCGCGTATGACTCAGGTCACATCACACGCGAGACGTACGTTACTCGCTGACCCACCGGCGTACGAAACAGCCCGATCACCGCTCCACGAACGCGCGGCACACCTCGATCAGTCGGTCGTTCGCCTCGGGTTCGGCGATGGTGCAACGCACCCCGTCCCCCGCGAACGGGCGTACGACCAGTCCTTCCTGATCGGCCAACGCCGCAAACGGCAACGCATCATCACCCAGCGGCAGCCAGACGAAGTTCGCCTGGCTCGGCGGCACCTTCCAGCCTTGTTCCGCCAGCGCGTCCAAGACCCGGGTGCGCTCGACGACCAGCGCGTCGACGCGCGCCTGCAGTTCGTCGTAGGCCTCTAGGCTGGCGATCGCAGCCTGCTCGGCGATATCGCTCACCCCGAACGGAACCGCGGCCTTGCGCAGGGCGGTCGCGACCGGCGCGTGGGCGATGCAGTAGCCGATGCGCAGACCCGCGAGACCGTACGCCTTGGAGAAGGTGCGCAGCACCGCGACGTTGTCATGGTCACGGAAGATGGCGACCGCATCGATCGCCGCATCCGGGCTGACGAACTCCAGGTAGGCCTCGTCGATGACCACCAGCACGTCCTGCGGAACTTTCGCGAGGAACCCACGGATCTCCTGCTCGGACAGCGACGGGCCTGTGGGGTTGTTGGGGGTACAGACGATCACCAGCCGCGTACGGTCGGTGATCGCGGCCGCCATCGCCTCCAGGTCGTGCCGCGCATCGGCAGCAAGCGGCACCTGCACTGATGTCGCGCCGGAAAGCGTCGCCATGATCGGGTAGGCCTCGAACGATCGCCACGGATAAACGACCTCGTCGCCGGGGCCGCAGGTGATCTGTAGTAGCGACCCGAGAACGCCGGAACTGCCTGTGCCCGTTGCGATTTCGTCCGTTCCCACACCCCAGCGATCGGCCAGTGCAGCGGTGAGTGACGCGACGCCCATATCGGGGTAGCGGTTCATCCGCAGCGCGGCCTCCCGAACCACCTCGACGACGCTGTCCAGCGGCGGATAGGGGTTCTCGTTGCTGGAGATCTTGTAGGTCACGAGGTCCTCGCGCGGCGGCGCCGGCTTCCCGGCGACGTAGGCGGGAACGGCGTCGACGGTGGCGCGCAGGCGTACGGGGCTCATGGCCACACAGTACGACGCCACCCCCGCGGTGCTCGGAGTGGTCACAATGGGGCATGCGCAACTTCCTGATCCGACTTGTCGTCAACGCCATCGCGCTGTGGGTCACCGCCGCGCTGCTGACCGGAGTCCATCTGGCCGACGGGTCGGCCGACAACACCACCAAGGTCAAGACCGTGCTGCTGGTCGCGCTGGTGTTCGGCGTGATCAACGCGATCCTCAAACCGATCGCGAAGCTGCTGTCGTTCCCGCTGCTGATCCTGACCCTCGGGCTGTTCCTGATCGTGGTCAATGCGGCGATGCTGCAGCTGACCTCGTGGGCCTCCGAGAAGCTGAACCTGGCCTTCCACGTCGACCACTTCTTCTGGGACGCGGTGCTCGGGTCGATCGTGATCTCGGTGATCGGCATGATCGTGAACATGGTGCTGCCGGACAAGTATGAGATCGATCGCTGATCGACGTTGAGGTCACTCCCCCGGTTTCAGGTCGCTCGAAAGTTCGAGTGTTCTCGAACCGGAGGAGTTATCTCGACGCGAGGGGCGGGTAGCCGTCCTCGAGGTAGACCGTGCCCTGCGTGGCGAGGGCCTGCTGGACCACCCGGTCGGTGTAGTCGGCCACCCGGCCGGTCAGGTCGATTGGCGCGACCCAGTGGATCGCGCGAATTTCGCGCGGTTGCAGGTCTTGCGGCGAACGGTCGATCACGGCGTCGAAGACGAACAGGGTCGCGTCGTCCCAACCGCGCCACGGCGGCAGCCAACTGACCGCCCGCAGACCGGTCAGCGTCGCAACGACGCCGAGCTCTTCGGCCAACTCCCGGCGTACGGCCTCCGCCGGCGATTCACCCGGGTCGACCACGCCGCCAGGCAGGTCCCAAAACCTCTTGTAGACCAACTCGCACACCAGGATTCGACCCTCGTCGTCGCGGACGATGGCCTGGGCGATCGCCCGCTTGGTCGGCAGGCCCGCGTTCAGAACAGCGGTGAACGTCGATGGATCGGCGGGCGGCGGGTCTTGGGCCGTACGGGCGAACTGCACCTGGTCGCCACCGTCGGCAGCGCCACTTCGTACGACGCCCTCCTTGCGCATGCCAGAACGAGCAGCCAGCCGCACGAGGCGCCGGTCGTTCGCGTCGACGCGCAGCTCCGCTCGCGGAGAGCCAGCATCGAGGATCGCCTGTGTCAGCTCCTGCAGCGTTCGCAGCGCGTCGGCCTCGGGCACCTGCGGGGAGGGGTCGAACTCCAACCGGCCGTCGGTCTTGACGGGGGCTGGGCTCGGCTGTTCCACCATGGGTCCACCCTGCCTCATCGAGCCCGGACAACACGAGTGGCCGGGCAGATGCCCGGCCACTCGTGATTGCTTTCGAAGGTCAGCCGGTGACCGGCAGCTTCGTGGTGGTCGGCGACGGGGTGCCCGGCTCCGTGGTGGTCGGAGTCGACGTCTGCGTCGGGGTCTCCGTCGGCGTCGAGGTGCCAGTCGGCGTCGAGGTGCCAGTCGGCGTCGAGGTGCCAGTCGGCGTCGAGGTGCCAGTCGGCGTCGAGGTGCCAGTCGGCGTCGAGGTGCCAGTCGGCGTCGAGGTGCCAGTCGGCGTCGAGGTGCCAGTCGGCGTCGAGGTGCCAGTCGGCGTCGGGGTCGACGTCGTGGACGTCGGGGTCGAGGTCGTGGATGTCGGGGTCGAGGTCGTGGATGTCGGGGTCGAGGTCGTGGACGTCGGAGTCGAGGTCGTGGACGTCGGGGTCGAGGTGGTCGACGTCGCCGCGGTGCAACCGCTCACCCCGGTCAGCGCGATGTAGTCACCGAAACCGGTGGCCGTGATGTCGTAATAGGCACCAACGGTGACTCCACCGACCTTCTTCGAACCGAAGTAAACGGTGCCGGCCATGGTGCTCTTGCCGGTGAAGGCGGCCGCCGAGACCGAACTGCCGGCCGGGTGCGGACCAGCGGCGTTGCCACCCGTGACGGTGGTGACAACTTTGCCGTTGACGCAGGCGGCCCTGACACCAATTCCGCTGACGCCAACCGCAGGCATCGCGAAGTTCGTGACCGAACCCGGCGCCGCGGTGGCGGTGAAGAGACCGTCGTCATCCGCGACGGGCCCGGTGGTCCAACCGTGCGAGCTGCTCTGAGTCGACCAGGCGGCACCGGAGGTGCTGGCGGCGGCCTCGCTGCCGGCGCTGGCGACGATCATGCCCGTCGCAGCGACGACACCGGCCACGACCGATGTGCTGAAGAGCGCCGTGTTGCGCTTCATGGTGAGTCCTTCCAAGGATTTACGAAGTAATCGTGATGGGAGTTGCTGCGGGGAGTTTTGCGAAGGCGGTGAGCGCATCCCCCGGTACGCGTACGCATCCATGACTGACCGCTCCCGAGCGACCGGCGGCACTGGGCCACCCGTGCACGGCAACAGTCCCGGGCCCGCCACCAAAGGTGTCGAGCGTGTCCGAGTGAGCCCCCATGGCATAGATCACCGGGGAGAAATTTTGGTCTGGGTCGACGAATCCACCCAGCAAGAAGGTCTGACCGACCGGGGTCGGGGTATTGGCCATGCCCTTGCCGACAGTCCAGCTGCCAACCATGGCGCCACCCTTGGTGATGGTCATCGTTCCCTTCCCGAGACTGATCCGAACCGCCCAGGACGTCGTAGCGATCTGGAGTCGGTCGCGGGCGATCCAGCCGGTCGACCCGTTCGGTTTGGACGGCAACCGCACGCGCAACCAGCCGCGGTCGGAATCGATGACCGGCAACCACGTCGGACCGAACTGACTGCTCGGAATGACGGCGATGGGGTCTTCGCCGGGCGAGCCGAACGCGGCGAGATCGTGGTCGATGCGAACGACCTTTCCCCCGCTGAAGGCATCGCGATCCACCGGGGCGCTGCGGACGGTGCCGAAAGTGTCGGCCTTGGGCAGCTTGTCCCAGACGGCTGGCGGAACTGTCGGAACTGGGATGTCCGGGATTGAGCTGCTCGGGATGTTCCGCGCGGCGGAACTTCCGGTCGCAGCCGCACCGTCGGCGTGACCGCCACGCCCGAGAGCGAACGCAACAACGACCGCGACGACCAAGGCAAAGCCAACGAGCACACCGACAACGGTCGTGCTGATGCGGCGCGAAGTCGAGGAAGATGCCATGCGGTCAGTGTTTCGTCACCGGTTCGTGCAGGCGTCGGCGCGGACCCTCGCGGGCCGCGCCGACACCCGTACGACATCGGTTCAGCCGCCGAATCCGGTCAGGAAGCCCTGGCCCATCGGCTCGCCGAGGCCGGTCACGTTGTCCCAGCCGGCCTTGGAGACCAGCACACCTTCGGGGTTGGAGTCGAAGCCGAGCAGGTAGGTGTTGCCGGCGTCGTCGGAACCAACCGCCGCGCCCGTCTTGTTCGCGTAGTTCACGTCCTTGACGGCACCCGGGTTCGCCTTCTGCAGCTTGTAGAAGAACGGTGCGGCGTTTCCGATCGTGCGCTTGGTCAGCGCCTTGGAAGAGCCCACCATCGCGGCCACCAACGGCGAGGAGAGGCTGGTGCCACCGGCGCCGGTGAGGCCACCGCTGACGTAGAGCTCCATGCCGGTGTAGACATCGGCCAAGGCGGCGATGTCGGGCAGCGCACGACCCGTTCCGGCAATTCCGGCCTGCCAGGACGGCTTGGTGAAGACCTTGCTCGAGCCACCGCCAGCACCCCAGAGGGCGAAGTCCGACTGCGGGTTCGTCAGCGAGGTGATGTTGGTGATGCCCGCGGTGGTGGTCTTCTTCGGCTGCTTGAACCAGCTGTTCTCCCAACCGGCGGTGAAGGCCCGGCCGTTGGTGCTGGTCAGGCCGACCGAGGTGCCACCGACGGCGGTCAGCTTCGCCGACGAGGCCGGGTAGTTCACCGCAGCCTTGCCGTTGTTCAGGATCTTGTTGGTGCCGTGGTCACCGGTCGAAGCGAACAGCGACATCCCGGTCAGGCCGGCTTGAGTGAACGAGCGCTCGTAGAGCCCGCGGGTCGCGGCGTCCCAGCCCTGCTCATCGGGGATGCCGAATGACATCGACAGCGTGGTGACCTTGTGTTCGGACACCGCGCGGGACAGCATCGACGCGATGTCGGTGGCTGAACAGGAGGCCGCACCGTAGTAGCGGATGCTCGCGCTCGGAGCGATCGCGTGGCTGGCCTGAATGTCCATGTTCTGCTCGAGCGGGCTGAAGTCGCAGCTCGTTCCGGGGCGCTTCGCGTCGACCAGCTTGGAGTACTTAGTGGACGCCATCGGCGCCGACTTTGTCGCCGTGGCGAGGTTGTTCACGTTGGACAGAGCCGCGGTGTCGTCGCCCCAGAGCAAAATACCCAGGCTCGGAGTCGCAGTCTTCGCGCCGGCCATTCCATAGGCGCCGACGATCTGCTGCGGGGTGTAGGGGCACGGCGTGTTGGACTCGGTGGGCCACTTCTTGCCGGTCGAGGCGACCGCCAGGTCGCTGCCCCACGGGTCCGCGCAGTAGTTGCTGAGGTAAGTCGTGGCGTTCGGCTGCACGTTGTTGAAATTCGTCGTACGGGTGGCAGCGCCCGAGCTGGCGTTCTTCGACGTTGCGCGCGCCGGGGAGGTCAGCTGGCGGGTCGGCGGGTTGCTCTGGGCGACCAGCGTGGTGTCGAGACCGCTGATACCGGTCACGCCGAGGGCGGCCGGGATCTTCGGGGCCTTGGCCGGGCGAACACCCTTGCCCGCCTTCTGCATCTGAACGCCCATCGACTTGTTGGCATTCTTGACGGTGCCCTTCACGGTGACCGTGCCGGCAGCGGAGTCGCTGCTCACGACGGTGAAGCCCTGCGAACGGGCCCACGCGGCAACCTTGTTCAGCTGCGCCTTCGAGACACCGAACATCTGCTGGTACTGCGCCGGGGTGATGACCTGGCCGGCAGCGAGCATCCGGTCGGCCAGCGCCTGGTTGCGCAACGGCAGGCTCAGCACCAAGCCGAGGCCGGTGTTGTCGGCAGCCGGGCTGATGGTCGGCAGCTTGGTTCGAGCCACTGAGTTGGTCAACGTGACCTGCTGCGAGTCGGCCGGCGCCGCGGTGGCCGAGCCGGCGGCAACCACGCCGAGCGCAGTGGTGATGGTGACGGCGGCGACCGTCAACTGTGAGCGTTTCATCTGAACTCCAATTCCGATGCGGGCGTGGGGCACTGGTGTACGGCTCACACCGACGCGCGGCGCGGGCGGGTATGAACGGGGTGGACTGTGGCACGCTGCCCGGCGATGAGACGGCGCGGATTGGTCCCCGACAACCGCATACGTCCCACTCCCCGACTTGCCAACGCTTCCAAGACGCCGCCCCTCAAGCGGGCAGCCAGCCAAGAACATAGCCCGTTCACAGGAAGCGAAGAGCAAAGGGAAGGTAAATTTTCGCTAACTGTGCCGGCGGGCCGTCACGACCCGGAAGCGCCCCGCGACGAAGGCGGCGTCGGCATAGGCAGCATTGGCGGCCGGATTTGCGCCGGTGCCGTGATAGTCGGAGAAGGCAGCAGTCTGATTAACGAAGACCTGCCCGATCAGGTTCTCCGACAACGCAACTCCCGCTTCCATCGCCGCCTCCCGGGCAGCTTCGAGGACAGCCTCATCGGTTGAGTAGACCGAAGCAGTCATTGCGCCGTGGCGACGCACGGTGTCGCGGAAGGTCGCCAGTGAGGTTTCGGTGTCGTCGGTACCGATCAAGAACGACACCGGTCCGAACTGCTCAGTGGTGTAGGCGGAACTCGCTGCCTGATCGACGGCGATCAGCCCCGGAGTGCGTACGACGGCCTCCGGGAAAGTCGGATGAGTTACCTGCCGCGAATCAACCACGACGGCGCCCTTCGCATCGGCGGCGATCGCGGCCAGCGAACCGGCGCGAGTTCGTACGCCGTCGTTCACCGTGGCCCCGAGAATTTCGACCGCCTTGGCGTCGTCGCCGGTCAACCGCGCAACGGCACCGCCGAGCGCTTGGCCGAACTCGTCGTACGAGAGGTGGCCTTCGTCGGTTTCGATCCCGGCGCGCGGGAGGTAGAGGTTCTGCGGAGTGGTGCACATCTGGCCGCTGAACAGGCTCAGCGAGAAAGCAAGGTTGCCGAGCATCGCCTTCAGGTTGTCCGTGGAGTCGATGACGACCGTGTTGACCCCGGCCTTCTCGGAGTAGACGAGTTGGCCGCGGGCGGCAGCCTCGCGCTCCAGCCACCCACCGAAGGCAGGGCCGCCGGTGTAGTCGATGATCGCGATTTCCGCGCGCTCGGCGAGCGTCTTGGCCAGACCCTCCCCGTCGACTTCGGCAGCGAGCTGCACCAGGTGGGGATCGAAGCCGTTGTCCTGCAAGACCTTCTGCAGAACGTCGACGGTGATCGCCAGCGGCAGCACCGCCTGCGGGTGGGGCTTGATCACGACCGGATTGGCCGTGGCCAACGAGGCGAAAATGCCCGGGTAGGCGTTCCAGGTCGGGAAGGTGTTGCAACCGATCACCAACGCGATGCCGCGCGGCACGATCCGGTAGTCCTTGGTCATTCGCAGCGGCTCGCCCTTGCCCGGCTTCTCCCAGACGACGGTGGCCGGGATGCGCTCCTGTTCAGCGAGCGCCGCGACGACTGACTCCAAGCCACGGTCTTGGGCCTGCGGACCGCCGGCTTGGAACGCCATGACGAACGGCTGGCCGGAGGTGTGTTGCACCGCGTTCGCCAGTTCGAAGGAACGCTTGTTGAGGGCGTCCAGCGCCTCGACCAGCACCGCCGCCCGCACCCGCGGACCGGCGTCGCGCCAGGCGCGCATGGAGGACGTCGCAGCCGCGAGCGCCGCGTCGAGGTCGAGGTGGGCGTAGGTCGCGCCGGTGGTGATGCCGTAGGGGGACTTCTCCGCACCGACGCTGCTTCCGTCGGACTCGCCGACCAACTCGTACGCCGCGTTGAAGTGGGCCTCGAAGGCCGACTTCCCTTCCGCCGCAGCGGTGTCGCCGTAAACCCGGGGTGAGGGGGACTCGGGATAACGCGAGAAATAGCTGCGCTCGGCAAGGGCAGTCAAGGCCTCGTCGAGGATCGGGTTCTGGGCGGCCAGCAGGCTCTCGTGATCGGTCACGATCTTCACGGTAGCAAGCAACGTGTTACACGTCACATGCAGATATGCAATTATCTGTCACATGAGCGTTGATGGGCTGGACCACGTCCGGGACATGTGGGCCAGCGATGGCGCCTCGGCCGGTCTTGGCATCGAACTGCAAGACGTCGGCCTGCGCGACGGCCTCGGCTTCGCCCGCACCACGATGACCGTGTCGGCAGCCCAGGTCAATGGCCACGGCATCTGCCACGGCGGCTTCCTTTTCACCCTCGCGGACTCAACCTTCGCCCTTGCCTGCAACGCCTCCGGGAGCCTCACCGTCGCCTCCGGCGCGACAATCGACTTCATCACCTCCGCGCGGCTCGGTGACCACCTCGAGGCAGTCGCCGTCGAAACCGCCCGATTCGGGCGCAGCGGCCTGACCGACGCGACCATCACCCGCGACGATGGGGAGTTGATCGCTCACTTCCGTGGTCGATCCCGCTCGATCGCGCGGACGGCCGGTGGCGCGGCAGGTCCCGCCAACCCGCCCGGCCCGCCTGCGCCCACCCACTCTCTCGACCCTCATTCCCGCCTCGACAAGGAGACCTCGTGACCACCCTCCCCTCGATTCGCGACGGCGCCGGACTGCTGGACGAAGGCGAACGGTGGTCGGTCGACCAGCTGCGCACCCGGCAGCTAGAGCGCCTGCAAGACACCGTACGACGCAGCTATGACAACGTCCCCTTCTATCGGAAGGCGCTGGACGACAAGGGAGTTCACCCGAGCGACATCAAGACGCTCGAGGACACCCGGCTGCTGCCCTTCACCACGAAGGCCGACCTGCGCGACAACTACCCATTCGGGCTGTTCGCCGTTCCGCGCGAGCAGGTCTCCCGGATTCATGCCTCCAGTGGCACGACCGGAAAACCGACCGTGGTCGGTTACACCGCGGCGGACATCTCGACGTGGGCCGACCTGGTGGCCCGTTCCCTGCGCGCCGGCGGGGTGCGACCGGGCGACGTCGTGCAGGTGTCCTACGGATACGGCCTGTTCACCGGTGGCCTCGGCGCCCACTACGGCGCCGAGCGGTTGGGCTGCACCGTCGTACCGATGTCGGGCGGTCAGACCGACAAGCAGATTCAGCTGCTCCAAGACTTCGGAGCGCGGGCGATCATGGTGACTCCTTCCTATTTCTTGGCGGTGCTCGATGCGCTGGAGGAACGCGGTATCGATCCGCGCGAGCTGCCGCTCGAGCTGGGCATCTTCGGCGCTGAGCCGTGGACCAACGCGATGCGCACGGAGATCGAGGCGAAGGCCGGGATGCACGCCACCGATATCTACGGACTGTCCGAGGTGATGGGGCCGGGTGTCGCGCAGGAGTGTGTGGAGACCAAGGACGGGCTGCACATCTGGGAGGACCACTTCTACCCGGAGATCGTGAACCCGCTGACCGACGAGCCGGTGCCGGACGGGCACGTCGGCGAGTTGGTCTTCACCTCACTGACGAAGCAGGCGATGCCGGTGCTGCGCTACCGCACCCGCGATCTGACCAAGCTGCTGCCGGGCACCGCGCGACCGACGATGCGCCGGATGGAGAAGATCACCGGGCGCAGCGACGACCTGATGATCGTGCGTGGGGTGAACCTCTTCCCGACTCAGATCGAGGAGCTGGTCCTGGAGATCCCCGGCTTGTCGCCGCATTTCCAGTGCGTGCTGACCCGTCCCGCGCGGATGGACGAGCTGACGATCAAGGTCGAGAGCGAGACTCGCGTCTCGGATCAGCGAGCCGTGGAACTGGGCCGCGAGCTCGGCCGGCAGGTGAAGTCGCGGATCGGCACCACTGCCCGGGTCGAGGTTCTCCCCCCGGGCGGGATCGAGCGGTCGGTGGGCAAGGCGCGCCGGATCGTCGACCAGCGCTGAGGTTCTCCGGCTCACACCCCGCCTCAACCATCGGGCCTTACGTCAGTCACCCACGAATCGGACGGAGTCGCTTCAGTTCGTCCAGGAAACGGTCGACGGAGAGAGCTTCGTAGCCCGAACGTCCGGCGCGCGGGGGGTAGAACCGTACGGAGTCGACGTCGGGCAGTTCTTCGCCCTTGCCCATCGCGAGCAACACGTCGTCGAGGAACGAGTCGACCTCGCCTTCCGCATAGCCGCGCTTGCCGCGCGCGGGGCGAAAATTGGACTCGCGGACCCAGTCCATCTGCTGCGGCGTCCACTCACGGACCGGCTTGGTCACGGCGGCGACCGGCGATCGTACGGTCTCGGCTTGCATCGTCTGCGCAGCCCGCAACTCCTGCTGCCAGCCGGCGATGTGACCAAAGAGTGCGTCGACCGCCTCGACCGAATAACCCTCGCGCAACCCCGTGCGGCGCAGCCCGGAAGCCGCTGTCGGCACCTCGCGACCGGCATTCATCAGCGCGACGACGTGGTCGATCCATCGATCAACGTCGTCGGGGTGATAACCACCGCGGCGCACCGGTAATTGCGCCTGGCGAACGGTCGCGATGTGGTCGGGCGTCCAAGCAACGGGGGTCACGCCGTCCATGTTCGCACCGGCCGCCGCTCGATCGGGGTTGGGGCGCGGGCGCGTCGGTCAGTCCCCAGGGAACCTTTGGCGCGTTCGCAGCCGTCTACGCTCGGCTCGGCCGAATCGATCTGGGGAGAACCGAAGATGTCTCGACGTACGACCATGCGCGCCGCAAGCGCGGCGACCGCCTTCACGATCGCGGCCGCGCTCGCCGCCTGCGAGGGTGGCAGCAAAGTCGCCGCCACCAGTCCGGCCAGTTCCTCGTCGAATTCAGCAACCGGCTCGGCATCGACCGCCCAGGGAGCGACGAGCGCGTCGGCGAAGACCGACCAGCTCTCCCCCACCGGTGCTGATCTGGCGAAGTACACCAGCCAGAAACCGCAGTGGGCCAAGGCAAACTGCACCGCCGACGTCCGCGACCTGACCTCGTTCAGCCTGCGCGATCTCGCGCCGGTCAATAACCGTACGGTCTGCGCGAAGGTGACGGTTCCAAAGGATTACTCCGACCCGAGCAAGGGCGACCTGCAGGTGATGGTCACCCGCACCCCCGCCAGCAAGAGCAAGGGCGCTCCGGTGCTGATGGTGAACCCGGGCGGCCCCGGGGCGCCGGCCGGCTCGTTCTCGGTGATCACCTCCGCCCTCGCCCCACTGGGCGCCGACCACGACGTGGTCGGCGTCGACCCACGCGGCGTCGGCGGCGGCACCCGCGTGACGTGTGAGTTCTACGGCTCGAAATCCAAGGACGCGCGCACGATCAGCCCCTCCGACATCTCCCTCGAGCAGGCGGCAGCGAAGAAAACGGTCGACGACTGCGTGGCCAAGAACGGCAACCTGCTGCCCTACATCACCAGCGACAACACGGCCCGCGACCACGCTTTGGTGTTGGGGTTGCTGGGCAAGAAACAGATGGATTATTACGGCGTCAGCGCCGGAACTTGGCTGGGCGCGCGATTTGCCACCCTGTTCCCGGGAATGGTCGGCCGGTTCGTGCTCGACAGCAACACGGAGTTCACCGGGACCTTCGCCGAGAGCTTCGGCACCCAGCCCATGTCATTCCAGCGCCGCTTCGACCAGCAACTGCTGCCGTGGCTGGCCCGCCAGGACGCGGCGTACGGGCTGGGCTCGACGCCGGAGCAGGTCAAGGCGTCGTACGAAGCGATCCGCAAGGCGGCCGGCGACGGCAACATCAAACCGTTCTACCCGGACGCGATCGACAACGTGGTGGCCCACACGCTCTACAGCGACCGCGGCTTCCAAAGCGCCGGCGCGCTGCTCAGCCTGCTGAACCGGGCTCGCAACGGCGACCAGCAGGCGCTCGCGACCGCGAAGAGCGCGGCCGCCAGCAGCGGTGACAGCAGCGACGATTCACTGAACGAGGCCACCGTCTTCACCGCGATCCGCTGCAACGACACCGCCTGGAACAAGGACCCGAACTCCTACGTCGCGACCGCGCAGCAGGACGGCCCGAAGTATCCGTTGGTCGGTTATGACTCGGTCGCGAACGAATGCGCCTACTGGCCCTACCAGCCCTCGACCACCACGATCGACCTCTCCAAGGGGCCGAAGATCCTGATGGTGCAGACGGAGGACGACCCCGCGACCGCGTACGAAGGTGCGCTCGAGGCGCACAAGGCGGCGCCGAACACCGTTCTGCTGTCGGTCGACAACCAGGGCAACCACGGCGCCGTTCTCGGCGGCGGCAACTTGTGTGTGGAGAAGGTGGCCTACGAGTTCCTGCAGCAGGGCAAGGAGCTGCCCCAGGACTCGGTCTGCCCCGGCATCCCGCTGCCGCGCGAGAGTGCGGTCCACCCGGTGGGCATCACACCGGCAGGTGGCGCGCTGACGATGCCGAAGGACCCGACGCCGCAGTGGAAGAAGCTGCTGCTCGCGGTGCTGGGTTCAATCCTGGACGAGCTGCTGACGCCGAAGAGCGGCGCACCGCGGGGCTGAGCGGACGGCGGCTGCCTACATCTGCTCGGGCGTCTCGATTCCCAGCAGATCGAGACCCTGACGCAGCACCCGCAGGGTGAGCGCGCAGAGCGCGAGACGCGAGTCTCGAATGGCAGCCTCCTCGGCCTTCAACACCGGGCAGGCCTCGTAAAACGCGGTGTACGCCGTCGCCAACTCGAACAGGTAGCCCGTCAACCGGTGCGGCTCGAGAGTCTCGCCGACCTGCACCACGACGCTGCCGAAGTCGAGCAGTTTGAGCGCGAGCGCCCGTTCGACGTCCTCGCCGAGCGAGATCGGACCGCTCGGGTCAACGGCGTCAGCGCGGCTCAGGATGGAGCGGATACGGGCGGCGGCATACTGCAGGTAGGGGCCGGTGCTGCCTTGGAAAGCGACCATCCGGTCCAGATCGAAGGTGTAGCCGGAGTCGTGACCAACCGACAGATCGGCGTATTTGATCGCGGCGATCCCGACCTGGTGGGCGATGGTCGCCCGCGTCTGCGCGTCGAGCTCGGGGCGCGACTCGTCGACGACCTGGCCAGCGCGCTCGAGGGCGGCGTCGACCAACGACTGCAACGACACCAGGTCGCCGGAGCGGGTCTTGAGGATCTTGCCGTCGGTGCCGACGACATTGCCGATTTGGACGTGGATCGGCTGAGTGTCCTTGATCCATCCGGCGCGCTCGGCGGCGGCCCAGACCATCCGGAAGTGCAGGTTCTGCGGGGCGCCGACGACGTACAGCGCCCGGTCGGCCTTGAGGTCGAGGCTGCGGTGGCGGATGGTCGCGAGGTCGGTCGTGGCATAGCCGTAGCCACCGTCGGACTTGCGGATGATCAGCGGCACCGGCTGGTCCTCGCGGCCGGTGAACCGCTCGTCGAAGATGCAGAGCGCGCCGTCGCTGATCCGCGCGATCCCCTGCTTTTCGAGCGTCGCGCAGACCTCGGCCAGCTCGTCGTTGTAGGACGACTCACCGCGAATGTCGTTGTCGGTCATGGTGATTCCGAGCTCGGTGTAGACGCGGTTCAGATAACCCTTGGTGAGGTCGAGGATGCGGGTCCACAGCTGCAGCGTCTGCTCGTCGCCGCCCTGCAGCGTCGCGACCCGAGCGCGGGCGCGGGTAGCGAACGCCTCGTCGGTGTCGAATTTCGCGCGCGCGTGACGATAGAAGGTGTTCGGGTCGGTGGTCAGCTTCTGCGCTTCGGCGGAGTCGATGCCCTCGTCCAGCAGATGCTCGATGAGCATGCCGAAGGCGGTGCCCCAGTCGCCCAGGTGGTTCTGCCGGATGACGTCGTGGCCGAGGAACTCCAGGGTGCGGGTCAGGGAGTCGCCGACGACCGTCGTACGAAGGTGGGCGACGTGCATCTCCTTGGCCGCATTCGGCGAGGAATAGTCGACGACCACGGTCTCGTGGGGCGGGGCCTGCACTCCGAGGTGGGCGTCGGCCAGCATCTCGTCGGCGGCCTTCGCGATCCAGTCGGCGCGCAGCGTCACATTGAGGAAGCCGGGGCCGGCGACCTCGACGGATTCGACCAGCTCGGGCGCGTCCAGGTTGTCCGCGATGGCCTGAGCGACCTCGCGCGGATTCTTCTTCGCCTTCTTGGCCAGGGCCATCGCCGCGTTGACCTGAAGGTCGGCGGTGGTCTGCTTTTTGTTGGCGACCCGGATCACCGGGTCGGCGGCGGCATACTCGCGCCCGAGGGCAGCCGCCATCGCATGCTGGACGTGGCTGGTCAGGGCTGCGATCGGATCCATGGGTAAAAGTCTAGGGAAGCGCGCAAATCGGTTCCCCGCGCACCGGCGGGCAGACGCGCTGCGCGTTGTTCACCTTCGTCCAGGACAATGTCCTTCGCATCCCGGCTGACTCGAAAGCGAGACCTCGGTGACCCTCCTGCGTGGACCGTTCGCCCCCGAACCGCGCACCCTTGTCGACATTTTTAACGAAACCGTCGCCGAGTGTCCTGACGCCCCGGCGATCGACAACGGCCGCGAGGTGTTGACCTACGCGGAGTTGCAGGAGAAGGCGGCGGAGGTCGCCGAGGCACTGGCGTCGTACGGGATCGGTCGCGGCGACCGCGTCGGCGTCCGGATCACGTCGGGAACCACCGACCTTTACGTGGCGATCATCGGCATCCTGCTGGCCGGCTCGGCCTACGTGCCGGTCGACAAGGACGACCCGGACGAGCGGGCGACCACGGTGTTCGGCGAGGCGAGCGTGGCCGCCGTGCTCGGCGATGACCTGGCGCTGACGCCGTACGCGACGGCGGAGGATGCGCGGCCGGCGACGGAGGTCGAGGAACCCGACATCACCGATGACGCCTGGGTGATCTTCACCTCGGGATCGACCGGCAAACCCAAGGGCGTGGCGGTCTCCCATCGAAATGCCGCCGCGTTCGTCGACGCTGAGTCGCGAATGTTCCTGCAGGCGAACGCGATCGGGCCCGACGACCGGGTGATGGCCGGGCTGTCGGTCGCGTTCGACGCCTCGTGTGAGGAGATGTGGCTGGCCTGGCGCTACGGCGCGTGCCTGGTGCCCGCTCCGCGCAGCCTGGTGAAGTCCGGCATGGACCTCGGCCCGTGGCTGATCGCGAACAACATCACGATCGTCTCGACGGTCCCGACGCTGCTGGCGCTGTGGCCGTCGCAGGCGCTGGAGAAGGTGCGGCTGCTGATCCTCGGCGGCGAGGCTTGCCCGCCCGAACTCGGCACTCGCTACGCCACCGAGACTCGTGAGATCTGGAACACGTACGGCCCCACCGAGGCGACCGTCGTGGCGTGCGGTGCGCAGCTGACCGGCGACGGCCCCGTACGCATCGGTCTGCCATTGGACGGCTGGGACCTGGAGGTCGTCGATGAGCAGGGCAACCCGGTCGCCGATGGCGAGACCGGTGAGCTGATCATCGGCGGGGTCGGCCTGGCCCGTTATCTGGACCCGGCGAAGGACGCGGAGAAGTACGCCCCCATGCCGACGTTGGGCTGGGCCCGCGCCTACCGCTCCGGCGATCACGTTGTGAAGGACCCCGAGGGCCTGCTGTTCGCCGGCCGCATCGATGACCAGATCAAGCTGGGTGGGCGTCGCATCGAACTCGGTGAGATCGACGCCGCGCTGACCGCCCTCCCCCACGTCGGCGGTGGCGCGGCTGCGATCCGGTCAACCGGCACTGGCAACAAGATCCTGGTCGGCTATCTGACCTTGGAGCCCGGCTTCGACCTCATCGCGGCGATGGACCGGCTGCGCGCGGAACTGCCCGCGACGATGGTGCCGCGATTGGCCGAGGTCGACACGTTGCCCACCCGCACCAGCGGAAAGATCGACCGCGACGCGTTGCCCTGGCCGGTGCCGACGCTGCGCGCCGCGGGCGACGAGGTCGCCGAGCTCAGCCCCACTGAACAGCTGATCGCAGCGCAGTGGCTCGACGTGATGGGTGCGGTGGTCGCTTCACCCAAGGACGACTTCTTCTCCGCCGGCGGCGGCAGCCTGACCGCGGCGCAGATGGTCTCGCGGCTGCGCGAGACTCACTCGGAGACCACGGTCGCCGACCTTTACGACTATCCGACCGTCGGCGCCCTGGCCGCCCACCTGGATGGGATGTCGACTCCGGCCAACATCCGCGAACGTACGGTCCCGCCGACCCCGGGAAAGACGCGCGTTGCGCAACACGTGGCGTTGCTCGCGACCCGTTCGCTGGCCGGGATGCGATGGTTGGCCTGGCTGTTGCTCGGCACCAAGCTCGCCGCGAGCCTCACCGACCGCCCGCTGCCGACCGCTCCCTGGTGGGTCATCGCGGTCATGGCGGTCGTCTTCCTCACCCCGCCTGGGCGGGTGCTGCTCGGCGCCGGGCTGATCCGGTTCGTGATGTCCGGGATCACGCCCGGCAACTACCCGCGCGGCGGCAAGATCCACCTGCGGTTGTGGCTGGCCGAACGGATCAGCGACGAGTCGGGGGCCACCAAACTGTCCGGGGCTCCGTGGATGACGTGGTATGCCCGGCTGCTCGGTTCGAAGATCGGCAAGGACGCCGATCTGCATTCCATCCCGCCGGTCACCGGCATGTTGGTGCTCGGTCGCGAGGCTGAGATCGAACCCGAGGTCGACCTGTCGGGCCACTGGCTCGACGGCGACCGTCTCCACATCGGCACCTTGCGGGTTCGTCGCGGGGCCCGGGTCGGCACCCGTTCCACCCTGGTTCCCGGCGCCGACGTCGGCAGCCACAGCGAGATCGCGCCCGGTTCGGGCGTCTACGGCCTGGTTCCGGACGAGGAGCGCTGGAGCGGTTCGCCGGCCGTCCGAATCGGCCGTGCAGCGAAGCGCGCCGAGTTGCGGCCACCCCACAAGCGCTGGTTCGCGTTTGCCTACGGGTTGCTTGCTGTGCTCATCTCCGGCCTGCCGGTCGCTGCGACCGCCGCCGGTCTTTATGTCGGGCTGATGGTGCTCGGCGACCGCAACGCCTGGGCGATGGCGGTGCCCGCAGTCGTCGCTGGCGGCCTGGTCGGCATCGCGCTGCTCGCTGCGGAGATCTGGCTGCTGGTGCGACTGCTGAGCCACACGCTCGAGGCCGGCGATCACCCGGTCCACAGCAGCCCGGCGCTACGCGCGTGGGCCATTTTGCGGGTGATGGACGAGGCGCGTGGGTGGCTCTTCCCGATCTACTCCAGCGCGCTGACGCCCCGCTGGTTGCGCTCGCTCGGCGCGACTATCGGCAAGGACGTCGAAGCATCGACGGTGCTGATGATCCCGTCGCTGGTCAGCGTCGGCGAGGCCTCCTTCCTGGCCGACGACACGCTCGTCGGGCCGTACGAACTGCGCGACGGTCGGATGACCATCGGCCGTACGAAGATCGGCAAGCGCGCCTTCCTCGGCAACTCCGGCATGACCGCGCCGGGGCGCAAGGTGCCCAAGCGCGGGCTGGTCGCAGTGTTGTCCGCCGCCCCTCCGCGGGCCTCGAAGCCGAAGTCGGGCACCTCCTGGCTGGGCAGTCCGCCGGTGAAGCTGCGCCGCGAGTCGAGCAAGAGCGACGACTCCCGGACGTACGCCCCCGCTCGCAAGCTGCGCATCGCGCGCAACGTGGTGGAGCTGTGTCGGATCATTCCGTGGCTGATGGCCTTCGGCTTGGCCACCGCGGTCGCCGTCGCCCTGCTCGAGGCGCAGCGGCGCTGGGGCTGGGGTTGGCTGTTCCTGCTGGTGGGGCCGGCGCTGATGGTGGGCGGCCTGATAGCTGGGGTGTTGGCGACCGCTTCGAAGTGGCTGTTGATCGGGAAGATCCGCGCCGGCGACCACCCGTTGTGGAGCTCGTTCGTCTGGCGCAACGAGCTCGCCGACGCGTTCGTGGAGATGCTCGCGGCCCCCTGGCTGGCCCGTCCGGCGCCCGGCACCCCGATCCTGAACATCTGGCTTCGCTCGATGGGCGCGAAGATCGGTCGCGGCGTGTGGTGCGAGACCTACTGGCTGCCCGAAGCCGACCTGATCGAGCTGCGCGACGGCGCGACGGTCAACAAGGGTTGCGTTGTTCAGACCCACCTGTTCCACGACCGCGTGCTGTCGATGGACACCGTGACGCTGCGCGAGGGCGGAACCCTCGGCCCACACGGGGTGGTGCTTCCCGCCGCCACCATCGGGCGCATGGCTACCGTGGGTCCGGTCTCACTGGTCATGCGCGGCGAATCCGTGCCGGACAAGACCCGCTGGGTGGGCAACCCCATCGGCCCGTGGAACGACTGAACGACTACCCGAGCAGAAGGAACGCGTGAGCCCTCACACCAAACCCGTCGACCCCTATTTGCCCGGTCACGGTGACGCGACCTACGAGGTTGTCCACTACGACCTGGATCTCGACTACGCGCTGGAGAACAATACCCTCTCCGGCCGCGCCGCGATCACCTTCCGGGCGCTGAAGAAGCTCGACGAGATCGCCCTCGACCTGCACGCGCTCAAGGTCGTCAAGCTCTCCGGGGTCAAGGTCGGAAAGTACATCCACAAGGACTCGCGCCTGCGGATCAAGTTGGCCAAGTCGTACGACAAGGGCGACACGGCGACGATTGTCGTCACCTACCGCGGGGTTCCGCAGACGGTGAAGGACAAGGTCGGTGACGCCGGGTGGGAGGAGTTGACCGACGGCGTGATCGTCGCGGCGCAGCCCGGCGGCGCCCCGAGCTGGTTCCCCTGCAACGACCGCGCATCGAACAAGGCGACCTACACGATCAAGGTCGCGGCCCATCAGGACTACCTCGTGGTCTGCAACGGAATCCGTACGGGGATGACGCGCCGCGCCGGCAAGGTGCAGTGGACCTACGAGCAGCACGAACCGATGGCGCCCTATCTCGCAACCGTGCAGATCGGTCGTTACATTGAGGTGCCGCAGGCCGCGAATGTGCCGATGAGCGCCGCTGTGCCGCCCGCTCGACGGGCCGCCTTCGAGCGGTCGTTCGCCGACCAGCCGGCAATGCTGGAGTTCTTCAGCCGTACGTTCGGTCCCTATCCGTTCCCGGTCTACCGGGTGGTCGTCACCGACGAGCCACTGGAGATCCCCCTTGAGGCGCAGTCGCTGTCGATCTTCGGGTCGAACTTCCTCAGCCGCGACTGGGATGCGCAGCGCCTCATCGCCCATGAGCTGTCCCACCAGTGGTTCGGCAACACGGTCACGATGACGACGCTGGCCGACATCTGGCTACACGAAGGATTTGCGTGTTACGCCGAGTGGCTCTGGTCGCAGGAGTCCGGTGGCCCGTCGACCGACCAGCGGGCCCGAGATCACTACGCGTCTTTGGCCAAGAAGCCGCAAGACATGATTCTTGGTGACCCGACCGAAGACCCGTTCGACGACCGCGTCTACAAACGCGGCGCACTGACCTTGCACGCCCTGCGTCGCCGGTTGGGCGAAGCGATGTTCTTCGCGCTGCTGCCGGCGTGGGTGACTGCCTACGCGGGCAAGAACGTCACGACGGCCGACTTCGTCGCGTTCACGCAGGAGCTGACGGGGGTGGAGGTGGCGGACCTGATGGAGGACTGGGTCTACACCGCGCAACTGCCGGACTTCCCGCGCTGAACCTGCGCTGAACCTGCGCTGAACCGCGACCGTACGAAAGGAGCGGCCCGTCCCAGCTTTCGCTGGGACGGGCCGCTTCGTTAGTGCAGTGACTCAGATGTTCACTTCACCGGGATGTTCAGCACCTGGCCGACGAAGATCAGGTTCGGGTTGCTGATCTTGGTCGAGTTGGCGTGGAACAAGGTGTTCCAGTTCGACAGGCCGAACTTCTCAGCGAGCTTGCTGAGGGTGTCGCCCGACTTGACGCGGTAGGTCGAAGCCACGGCAACCTTCGACGACTTGGCGCCGAAGTCCTTCTGGGTGGCCTGCGCACGCTTGGTGTGCGTGTGGGCCTTCTTGGCGGCCTTCGGAGCGACGTAGGTCTTCTTCTCAGCCTTCGGCGCGACGTAGGTCTTCTTCTCAGCCTTCGGCGCGACGTAGGTCTTCTTCGGGACCGTGGTGCGCGTGGTGCTGCGCGAGGGGCGGTCCTGAGTCGGAGCCGGAGCGGTGGTGCCACCGGAAGCGCCACCGTTCGCACGGGTCAGACCCGCACGGACGGAGCAGACCGGCCAGGCGCCGGGGCCCTGGCTGGCGAGAACTCGCTGAGCAACGCGGATCTGCTCGGCGCGGCTGGCCTGGTTGGGCATGCCCTGTCCGCCGTAGCCGTGCCAGGTCTGCAGGGTGAACTGCAGGCCGCCGTAGAAGCCGTTGCCGGTGTTGATGGACCAGTTGCCGCCGGACTCACAAGCAGCAACGCGGTCCCAGACCGAGGTGTCAGCGTGAGCGGGCTGTGCCGCACCGACCGCCGCCGACATCGCGGCAACGGCGCCAGTGGCGGCCAAAGTGGTCATACGAACCTTGCGGTTGTTGAGCAAAGGAATTCCCTTCGTAGTGCCGCCTCGCGGAACCCCGGGCGCAAAGCTCCCGATCGGAGAGCTTTCCGCGGTCTATGTTCCGCGCCTCGGCTGACCCCAGAAGTTCCGGGCACATGTGGCATCCAATTCCGAGGAATTAAGGCGATTGGAGGCGTCAGCTTCTTCGATCCACTTCTGATGTGGGGACCGAAGCACGACCGTTTAGTCACATGTCCCAGCGCAGCACACCCCCGAATCGTTACCAAAACGCGCTGGATTGTGATCGATGTCACACCCGCGAGCGGTAGCACACAGCCCCTCAACAGCGATCCGGCGGTCCCGCGCACAGCTGCTGCGCGGCACCGCCGGATCGGCGTTGTTGCTGGTCAGGCGACCGTGGGGTCGACTTCGTGCTCCAGCTCGGGGTGCATGCCGGCGAGCTTCTCGCCCTCAACATCCACCGACGGCAGAATCCGGTCGAGCCAGCGAGGCAGCTTCCAGGCCCAGTCACCCATGAGGTACATCAGCGCCGGAATCAGCGTCATCCGCACCACGAAGGCGTCGAAGAACACCGCGATCGCGAGCGCGAACCCGATCGACTGAATAAGTGAGTTGTCCTGCAGCATGAACGCTGCGAAGACGCTGATCATGATCGCGGCCGCTGCGGTGACGACGCGGCCACCGTGGCGGAAGCCGTCGACGACTGCTTCGCGCGCGGTCATGCCATGGACGTACGCCTCCCGCATTCGGGTGACCAGGAACACCTGGTAGTCCATCGCCAGACCGAACACCAAGCCGATCAGGATGATCGGCATGAAGCTCACCAGCGGTGCGCCCTCGACGAGGCCGAAGGTGCCCTTCTGGAAGATCTCCACGGTGGCTCCGAGCGTGGCCAGCACCGACAGCAGGAACCCGAGGGTTGCGGTCAGCGGCACCAGCAGTGATCGGAACACCAACAGCAACAGCAGGAACGCCAGCCCGATGACGACCGCCAGGTAGATCGGCAGCGCGCCGGTCAACTGATCGGACACGTCCGACTGGATCGCGGTCACGCCGGTGATGCCGACCGTGGTCTTGCTGTCGCTCTGGATGGAGTCCTGGCCGTCGCGAAGCGACTTCAACAACGCGTCCGTACGGGTGTCGTCGGCGCCGCTCTTCGGCGTGATGATCACCTGGGCTCCCGTGGAGTCCTTGTTCACCGCGATGATCTGCGCGTTGGCCACGTCATCCTGGCCGGCAGCCCACGTCACCACCTTGTCGAAAGCGGCCGTACGGTCCTTGGTGTCCTTGATCCCCGATGCGTCAACGACCGCCAGCAGCGGGGCCGAGCGGCCCGCGCCGAAGCCCTGGTCAGCCAAGTCTGCTGCCTTGCGCTGGGTGGTGGTCTTGGCGGCCGTGGAGTCGGTCGGCAGTGCGAGGTGCAGGTCCTTCATCGGAATCGCGAGGCTACCGAGCAGCAGGACCACCAAGGCCACGACGATGGCCGGGGCCTTGCCGAGGCGACGCGCCCAGCGCACACCGTTGTTGAGAACGTGACCGTCCTCGTCAAGGTGGTTGGCGCGCTTGCGCACCTGACCGCCGAACGCCTTGCTCTTCAGCATCCCGAGTACCGCGGGCAGCAAGGTCAGCGCGACCAGCACCGCGAAGAACACGGTGGCCGCAGCCGCTAGACCCATCGCGGTCAGGAACGGAATCCCGACGACCGACAGGGCAACCAGCGCGATGATGACCGTCAGACCGGCGAAGACGACGGCCGATCCGGCCTTGCCGACCGCGAGGCCGACCGCGTGAACCCGGTCATCAGTGTGGGCAAGCTCGGTGCGATAACGCGACAGGATGAACAGCGTGTAGTCGATGCCAACCGCCAGGCCGATCATCGAGGCGAGGATCGGCGTCGTGGTGCCGATCGTCGCGAAATGCGTGTAGATCTGCAGCGCGATGGTGCCGCTCGCCACGCCGATCAGCGCAGTGAGGATCGGCATTCCGGCGCCCACCAGGGACCCGAAGGTGATGATCAGGACCATCAGCGCGATCGCGATACCGATCAGCTCGGACGAGCCACCGGTGTCGGGCATCTGCTGCATTCCGCTGCCGTTGGCCTCGGCGATCAGCCCCTGGGAACGGGCTTTCTCCATGGCGCCGATGACGGCGTCCTGGGTGGCGGGCTTGACGTCCGCGACGACCTTGACGTCGAAGTTCCACCCCATGGTGCCGATCCGAGAATCGGGCGAGAGCGGCAGCAGCGCCTTGGCGTTCGCCTCGGCGATGGCCTTCGACTTCCCCTGCTTCACACCGCCGTCGACGGCCATCTTGTATTGCTTGGCCGAGGCATCGACCGGGTTGACCAGCTTGGTCTTCGGCATCTGCGGGACCTTGCCGAGGTCGGCAATCAGGGTGTTGACCGCGTCGGAGTACTTCTTCTCCTTCAGCGTGTGACCCTGCGGAGCCGCGACGACCACGTTGACGGTGGCCAGGTTTTCGGCGTCCTGGACCCCGGGGAAGAGCTTCTTCTCCATGTCCTGCGCCTGCAGCGACGGGATGCCCGGGATCGAGAAGGTGTCGACCATCGGCTTGTGGATGGCGCCGGCGGTGACGCCACCGCCGACCAGGACGATCAGCCAGCCGATGAGGAACAGCGGCCATTTTTGGTACGCCGTCCGCCCGAGGCGGTAGAGCGCGGTTGCCATGGTTCTCCTAGGTTGGTGGTGCTCAGCGGGGTCAGGATGCCGGCGTGACGAGGTCACGCAGGGCCGCGAGATTGCGGTCGAAGATGTCGCCGAAGATCTGTTCGGTGTCGTCGGCGATGAAAAGTCGTACGGTCGCGTCGAAGAGCGCGAGGACCAGCGCCATCGTCATCACGGCGCGGGGGTCATTGGGTGCACACCCTTCCCGGCGGGAGATGAGCAGGTGGATGTCGTCGCTGACCTGCCGGAAATTGACAGCGGAGGCGGCCAGCACCTTCGGGTTGCGCTCCATGGCCTGCTGCATGGACGCCCAGTCGTGGCGGTCCATCGCTTTGTCCTCGACCACATCGCGCGCCAACTGCAGGGCGTCGGGCAGCAGGTCACCCGAGGGCCCCCCGGCGACGAATCGCTGCAGGCAGTCATGGACGGTGGCTGGCGGAAGCCCGAGGACGGCTTCCATTTTGCCTTCGAAGTAGTTGAACAAAGTGCGCCGCGAAACGTCAGCGGCAAGCGCGAGGTCGTCAAGGGTGAACTCATCGAAACCGCGCTCGGCAGCAAGCCAGCGCGCCTCGTGAGTGATCCGCCGGGCAGTCTCCTGCCGCTTGTCGGTCCAGCCGGCCACACGAGCCGCCTCGGCCTCGATACGGAGTTCTTCGGTCACCTGTTCATATTTGCCCTTTGGGTGGGCGAAGTGCAAATTTGAAGAGTGTGTTGCTGGTCACAGGTGGACCGTGCACCGGCACCGCACCAATCAGCGAGGGGTGCCTTTGGGCTGGCCCCCTTAACCAACGAGGGAGGCTGAAGATGCGGGACGGTTGGGAGATCAGATCTGGGCGAAGGTGGGACCGTTGGGCTGCAGGTCAGACACACCCGGCGTGGGCGTTGCGGCCCCCGACGCCTGGGTGGAGGTCGCAATGGTCGGCGCGGACGCACCGGGCGCCTGGGTGGTCGTGGCGGCCGGCTGGGTGGTTGTCACCGGCTGTGGGCCCGCAGTGGGATCAGTCATGTCATTACTCTCAACAGGATGCAGGTGGGTGGGACAGGCCGAAGCTCAGAGGGAACTAGGGCCTCGGACGAACTCAACGGTCTTCCCGTTCGTCGTGACGGAGCGACGCGCATAGGCAGTCACCGAGCTGCAGGATCCACCTGGGATGGTGGCCGACCAGTAGGGCTGACCATTGGCCACCCACGCTTTATACGTGGAGTTGTAAGTCCACGTACCGCTATAGGTCGTCTTATACGCATAGAAACCGCTTGCCGGACTCGAAATATCATCGACAGTTGAGCGGACGAGGTTTGACCAACCCGCACCGGAGCCGTTGGTAAACGAAAAACTACTTTTGTTCAGATAGAAAATGATCGCGGCACCAGTAATTGTCGCAGCCGGATCAGCAACAAACACCCAGATACCACGGTCAGTGCTGCCACCACCGGTGAAACTACCCTTACCGTCGATCATCAAGTTGAGTGTTCTGGTGCAATCGCGCTGCAGCGTCACCCAACCGTTCAACCCATCCGGTGGAATTGACGCCGCCATGACCGGGGCAGTTGCACCAACCAAAAGGACAGGCGCCGACCAAGCGGCCCCCTTCGCGAGGGTGCGTCGACGCAATGCCGTCGAATGTACGGTTTGCTGAGTCATTTACTGTGATTTCCCCATGGAAGCTTGTCGTGCACGCGTCGTAGTGCCGAGTGTTTCGCGCCGAATCATAGGTTGTCGAAAACGCGCGGGTCAACGCGAAACCCAGCACTCACCTGCTGCGTGTGAGCAAATTCACCCATGGGGGTGAATTCAGGTTTCGCTACCGCATCGTGATCTTTATTTCCATCGTGATTCGATGTGTTGGACCTTCAGCGGACGGCGCTCTAGGTGGCGGTGGGTCAGGTGAGCAGCAGCGCCGTCAACCGGCGGCGTACGAGGACCGTTCCGACTGCGCCCATCGCCAGCAGGTAGACCACCGAGACGGCGGAGCCCCAGCCGACTGCTCCGGTGGACAGTTCGCGACAGAGCACCACCCCGCGGTAGAGCGGGGTTGCCTCGACGACCCATTGCAACCAGGTGGGATAACGGGTGATCGGGAAGAAGGTCGCCGAAAACAGGAACAGCGGCATCAGCGCGAGGGTGATGAACTCGAAGTCCTGCCAGGAGCGGATCCAGGTGGTCAGCGACATCGCCACCGAGGCGAAGGCATAGCCGATCAGCAGGGTGGCCGGCACAGCGAGCAGCGCCCACCAGGAGTGCACCATTCCGAGCACGGTCATCACCAGCAGGAACATCGTCGAGTAGATCCCGCCGCGGATCAGCGCCCAGCCGATCTCGCCGCGCGCGACATCGCCCACGCTGCGCGGGGTGGCCAAGATCTGGTCGTAGAGCTTGGCGTATTTGAGCCGGAAGAACACGTTGAAAGTGGCGTCGAAGATGGCGCCGTTCATCGCCGAGGCGGCGAGCATTCCGGGCGCGACGAAGTCGGCATAACCGACGTGGTGGCCGCCGACCTCGAATCCCGGAACGAGCTTGCCGACGCCGATCCCGATCGACAGCAGGTAGAACACCGGCTCGAGGAAGCCGGTGATGAACACCAGCCAGTCACGCCGGTAGACGCGATAGTTGCGCTCGATGAGGGTGCCCGCGCCCTGCAGCGCGCTCAGCCTGCGGCCCTCAGCCCGGACGAGCGGGGAGACGATCGAACTCACGGCACCAGCTCCCGTCGCATCCCGCGCAGCGTCAGCAGATAACCGACCACCGCGAGCGCCACCAGATAGGCGAGGTTGTAGGTCGCCATCGGCCAGTCCCAGTGACCGGTCGAAGCCATCCGGCAGAGGTTGACGCCCTGCCACAGCGGCGACAGCCGAGCCGCGGCCTCCAACACCGGCGGCAGGGTGGCGATCGGGAAGAACGATCCGCTGAACAAGGTCAGCGGGATCATCAGCAACCGGAACACGACCGAGAAGCCGGACTCGCTCTTGGCGCGTACGGCGTAGGCGTAGACCGGCAGTGCGGCCGCCAGTCCCACCAGGATCTGGACCGCGATCAGTACAGGCGCGCTCCACCATCGCTGGAAGACGTCGAAGAAGGCGATCACCGCGGTGAACACGACGGCGGTGGTCAGGATTCGGAACAGGATGAACAAGACGTGGGCCTGCAGGATGTCGCTGACCCGCAGCGGGGTGGCCAGCTGGGCGTCGTAGGTCTTGACCCACTTGCGCATCCCCATCACGGGATAGGTGGTCTCCCCGAAGCCGACCTGCATGCTCTGAGCGCAGATCATGCCGGGGACCACGAAGGCGAGGTAGCTGCTCGCCCCTTCCAGGGTGGCCGGGTCGGCCGTGACGAAACCGCCGAGCAGGACGCCCATCGCGACGACGTAGAACCACGGCGTAATGAACGAGGTGAACACCGAGCCGCGCCAGGTGCGGCGATAAATGGTCAACCAGTAGTCGAGCAGGTGCAGCGGACTCGGCCGGGCGATCGCGACGCCGCGCACATCGGAGTTGGCGGTCATCTCAGTCGACCAACGTTCGGCCGGTCAGGCGCAGGAAGACGTCTTCCAGGGTTGCCCGGCGCACCAGCGACGCGATCGGCCGCAGCCCAGCATCGGCGACGGCATGCAGCGCCGCCTCGCCGTCGTCGGTGTAGAGCAGCAGCCGGTCAGGCAGCACCTCCACCCGGTCGGCGAAGGGCGCAACCCGGTCGGCGAGCTGCTCGTGTTCGCCGATGCCGAACCGCAGCTCGGCGACCTCGCGAGTGGAATAGGTGGCGATCAGCTCGCGCGGCGAACCCTCGGCCGCGATCCGTCCCTTGTCCATCACCACCAGCCGGTCGCAGAGTTGCTCGGCCTCGTCCATGTAGTGGGTAGTCAGGACCAGCGTGACGCCCTGTTGTTTAAGCCGGAATAGCTTGTCCCACAACAGATGTCGCGCCTGCGGGTCGAGCCCAGTGGTTGGCTCGTCGAGCAGCAGGATCTCCGGGTCGTTGATCAGCGAGCGCGCGATGGTCAGCCGCCGCTTCATCCCGCCGGACATCGCCTCGACGCGGCCGTCGGCCTTGTCGGTGAGTTGGGCGAACTCCAACAACTCGTCGGCTTTGGCCCGAACCTGCTTGCGCGAGATGCCGAAGTAACGGCCGTAGACGATGAGGTTGTCGCGCACGCTCAGCTCGTTGTCGAGCGTGTCTTCCTGCGGACAGACGCCGATCCGGGCGCGGATGCTCGGCCCGTCGGCGACGGGGTCCATCCCGAGAATCTCCAGCTCACCGGAGGTGCGCGGGGAGACGGTGGCGATCATCCGCATCGTCGAGGACTTCCCTGCCCCGTTGGGTCCGAGGAATCCGAACGCCTCGCCCGGGCGCACGCTGACGTCGATGCCTCGTACGGCCTCGAAGTCGCCAAAGCTCTTGCGCAGTCCGGCGGCCCGGATCATCGGAGTGTCCACGGGCCAGGACGCTACCGGTGAGCACCGACAGACAGCGACCGATTTGGGTCAGCGGCCGGCGACCGAGCAGACGCAGGAGCGGTTGCCGTCAGCGTCGGCGAGGACCCAGTAGGAGGGGGCCGCGACATCGCTGACCAGCGTTCCGCCCGCGTCGATCACGGCCTGAACCCTGCGCTCCGCCTCGTCGTGGGCTACCCACACGTCGAAATGCCAGCGCTGCTCGAAGTCCTGAGCGGGCAGCTTTGGGCCTTCGTCGTTCCCGCCCTGCCACCACACGGTTGGCATCTGCCCGCTGGGGTCGACCGGTTCGCCGTCGTCGACCTGACCGCCGAACAGCGCGGCGTAGAACGGGGCCAACGTCTCCCCCGCCGCGGTGTCGAGACCAAGCTCGAGCTGGGTGAGACCACCGGTGTCAGCGGTCGCGCCGACCGCGGCCGCGTGACCGCTGATCTCCTTCGCCAGCGCGACGTCACGCGCGGTGAGGCCACCCACGTCATGGCTGACCAGGGTGACGATCACCTCCGGGTAGCTCAGGCTGATGTCTGGGTGGTGGTTCGCTGCTTCGGCCGACGCGCCGATCCGGTTGACCAGGTCGAGCCCGGTGGAGAAATCGCCGGTGCGGAAGCGGGCTTTGAGGCGGCCGAGGATCTGGCGCCAGTCGTCGAGGCCGGCGTCGCGGATGTCTTCAACGGAGAGTTTCTGATCGCTCATGCTGCGACCGTACGAGGGATTGGGGACGGTCCGCGTCCGCATCGGGCACCGCTGCGCACAAAGGTGCGAGAAGTGACCCGCTGAGCCGAGTCACTTCTCGCACCTTTGGGTGACTGGTGGGTCACTTCATCGGCGTCAGGACCGTGTCGAGGATGTAGACGGTCGCATTGGAGGTCTGCACGTTTCCGCAGAGAACCTTCGCGCCGGCAACGTCGAAGTTCGGGCTGGTGCCCTTGATCGAGATCGTGTCGCCAGCGAGGGTCTTGTGGCTCCCGGCCAGCTGGCTCGGGGTCAGGCGGCCCTTGACGACGTGGTGGGTGAGCAACGCGGTGAGGGCGGTCTTGTCGTTGAGCGTCTTGTCGAGGTCGGCTGCCGGGATCTTGGCGAAGGCCGAGTTAGCGGGAGCGAAGACGGTGATGTCCTTGCTGGTGTTCAGGGTGTCGACCAGTCCGGCCTTCTTCACCGCGGTGACCAGCGTCGAGAGCAGCGGGTTGTTGCTCGCCGCGGTGGCGACCGGGTCGCCGGCCATGCCCGAGAACGAACCCTTGCCGCTGGTCGGAACCGCGGCGCAGCCGCTGCCGAACTGGGCCATCGCGTTCGAGCCCATCGAAGAGGAGCCCATCGAAGACGACATCGGGCTCGACATCGACGATGACATTGAGGACGACATCGGCGACGACATCGGCGACGACATCGGCGACGACATCGGCGTTGACGACGACGACCCGGACGAGCCGCTACCGCCACACGCACTGAGGCCGACAGCGACGGTCGCGGCGACCGCGAAGGTGGGGATGATGCGCTTCATGAGTTTCTCCTGAGGTCTGTGGCGGAACAACAGGAGTTCGGAGCGGCGAGCCGAGCGGATTGGTCCTTCCTAAGGAAAATCCTTGCCGCTCAACAACTCTCAGCGAACAATCACGGCAATCTCATGAATCCCCGAGGCACCGTTCGGGAACGGATCAGCTCGCGTCGCAGTCTGCACGGCGTTGCCGGGGCCATAGATACAGCGCGCCCGCAGCCGGTGCTGGCCAGGCGTCGCTTGCCAGGGGAACCACCACTGTCGCCAGTAGTCGATGCCGACGTCGGCGCCCATCCGCGCCTGCTGCCACGGTCCGTCGTCGATCTGCACCTGCACCGCGCGGATGCCCTGGAACTGCGCCCAGGCCGTGCCGGCAATCGCGACCGTCCCGGCTTTCATCGTGGCCAGCGGGGCGGGGGTGTCGATGCGCGTTTCGGGCTTCACCGGCCCCTGTTCGGACCAGCCACGGACGGTCCAATACGCCTTCTTGTGCGCATAGGTCGTCACGGTCAGCCGGGTGACCCACTTGGTCGCGCCGACGTATCCGTACAGACCTGGGGTGACCAGCCGCGCGGGATAACCGTGTTCACGCGGCAAGAGTTCACCGTTCATGCCGACAGCCAGCAGCGCCCCGCGGTCGACATCAGTCAGCGCGACCAGCGGAGTCGAGGAGGTATAGCCATCACTGGAGGTCGACAGCACCTGGTCGTTGCCCGCCTTCGGCGTGGCGCGAGCAAGAAGTTCTCGCACCGGGATCCCGGTCCATCGCGCACCACCGGCGTAGCCGCCACCGACCTCGTTGCTCACGCAGCAAAGGGTGACGTCGGATTCGATCAGCGGCATCGCCATGATCTCGGCGTAGGTGAACTTCTGCGGATTCTCGACCTCTCCGTCGATCACCAGCGACCAGTCCGAGGCGGTGATGCGGGGCACGACCAGCGCCGTGTCGACGCGATAGAAGCTCCCGTTCGGGGTGCGCAGCGGCGTGACTCCGGGGACCGGGATGTCAGCGGGCAGCGCTGCCAACGGCTTTCGTACGCGGGGCAGAGTCCCCACGATGCGCGCGGCGCCCGCGACGGACTGGCCAACGACCATCCCGAGTGCGCCGACCGCGGCGGCGGCACCGGAGATCAGCAGGCCTCGCCGGGAGAGGTCTCCATCGCCGCCCTCGCCGGTGCGATGCAAAAGGACGAACGCGGCGAGCCCGACGATTGCGGTGACCAGCGTCGGCAGGATCGACACAGCCGTGGCGGTCGGGCGCGACATGGCGGCGGCGCCGGCCGCAACGACCAGCAGCGCCAGGAAGCCGAAGCCGACCGCGAAGCTGCGACGGGCGATGAGCCCGGCAACCGCGGCGAGCAGCAGCGTGACGACCGCGATTCCGGTGAGCAGGAACGGCTTGTCGTTGGTGCCGAAGGTGCTGACCGCCCACTCCTTCACCGGGGTCGGCGTCGCATCGATCACCACCGAACCGACGGCGTACGGCGGTGAAGCGTCGGGCTGAACCAGCCCCGCGACGAGGTGGCCGGCGCCGGCGCCGAGCACCGTTGCGGCCACGCCCGCGAAGGCGCTGGCAAGACGGGCCGTCGCGAGGTGGCGGCGGGGTTCCTCGACAGGTTCGGTGGTCATCAGAACGCCGTCACAGCCAGCGGCGCGGTGGTCGGCTTCGACGAGCCACCGGCCGGTTCGAGAGTGATCCCGACACCGACGGCGCGAGCCGCATCCCCGTGCAGAACCATCGCGACGACTCCGTCCTGCGGCGCCGGCAGAAGACCGGCGGAAACCATCGATCCATCGGGCTGCTGCAACCACATCTGGTAGGAGCGTCCGGCGGGCGCGGCCCCGATCAGGCTGGACCGGAACACCGCCTTCCCCATGGCGCTGGACCGGGTGACCGTGGCCGCATGGCCAGGCATCGCGAGCGTGTAGGTGTGGGCGTCGGCGGCCTGGCTGACCTGCGTCAACGCGTTCACCGGTGTGTCGACGTGATGGACGCCGAGGGCGACCCCCCCGACCCCGATGATGGCGGCCGCGGCAGCGGACGCGAACCAGGCGCGGCGGCGGCGCAGCGGGATCACCGGAGCAACGGGGGCGGCCTCCACCGCCGACGCACCGGTCGAGAGGTCGTCGGTCGTCGGGAACGCGTCGGCGGGCGGCGCGATCGGCGGCAACGGCCGCACCTGAGAAATCGCCTCCAGCACCGATCCGCGCAAGGCCCGTGGCGCGGGGGTCTCGCAGTCGGCTGCTAGGTGAGCGGCGGTCTCTTGCAGGCTGCGCAGCTCGAAGCGGTGCTCGGGGTGGTGCTCGAGATACGTCTCGACCTCGGCCCTCTCGTCGTCGGTTACGGCACCGAGCGCGTACGCGGCAAGCAGTTGGTAG
The DNA here is from genome assembly GCF_054778835.1 of Calidifontibacter terrae. NCBI lineage: Bacteria > Bacillati > Actinomycetota > Actinomycetes > Micrococcales > Dermacoccaceae > Calidifontibacter > Calidifontibacter terrae. The sequence continues at coordinate 111,831 of NZ_BAAGZF010000007.1, read as the reverse complement.
GTCTCGTGAGTCATCGTTCGACTCCCATCGTGTCGCGCAAGCGGATCAAACCGTCTCGGATGCGGGTTTTGGCAGTGCCCAGGGGCAGGTCGAGAAGTTGGGCCACCTCGACGTGTGTGTATCCGCCGAAGTAGGCCAGTTCAACGGCCTGCCGTTGGGTGTCGGTCAGGTGACCGAGGGCCCTTCGTACGCGTTCGGCGTCGAGGCTGCGATGCGCCTCTTCGACGGTCGTGTCGTAGGCGGGAACGTGGGTGCGGCTCTCGAAAGTCTCATCACGCCGGGTCGACGCGGCGACGCTGCGCACCCGGTCGACCGCTCGACGGTGCGTAATCGTCATCAGCCACGAGATCGCGGCGCCGCGGCTCGCATCGAACCGAGCGCTGGTGCGCCAGGTCTCCAGGTAAGCCTCCTGGGTGACCTCTTCGGCGTACGTCGGATTGCGCACCACGCGCAGCGCGAGGCCGTACATTCGCGCGCTGGTGAGGTCATAGAGTCGCGCGAACGCGGCCTCGTCGCCCCGCGCACAGCGGTGCAACAACCCCTCAAGGGTCGGCGAAGTGTCTCCGGGACGCTCCGGCACCGAGGCGAACGACATGTCACCCATCCTCGACCCTCCTGGCTTCAGACGCAGCATTCATGGTCGGTATTCGGAGGCGTCGGGCCTACGGATGGGTATGGACCCTGCCGCGCCGCGAACGCGCGCTGGAGCACAATCGAGCCCATGACTGCGATCACCACTGACCGTCCGATTCTTGACCGCGCGCGCGAGCGGGTCCTTGAGCAGGGCGAGCCGCTCGGCTACGACGAGTTGGTCGAGGTGCTCCGCACCCCGGACGACCTGCTGCCTGACCTGTTGGCGCTCGCCCACGAGGTGCGGCTGAAGTACAACGGCGAGGAGGTCGAGGTCGAGGGGATCGTGTCGCTGAAGACCGGCGGCTGCCCCGAGGACTGCCACTTCTGCAGCCAGTCCGGCCAGTTCACCTCGCCGGTGCGCTCGGTCTGGCTGAACATTCCGGAGTTGGTGAAGGCGGCGCAGCAGACGGCAGCGACCGGCGCGACCGAGTTCTGCATCGTGGCGGCCGTACGCGGACCCGACGAGCGCTTGATGACGCAGATGCGCGCAGGGGTCAAGGCGATCAAGGACGCCGTCGAGATCGAGGTGGCGGCTTCGCTGGGGATGTTGAGTCAAGAGCAGGTCGATCAGCTGGTCGACATGGGTGTGCACCGTTACAACCACAACCTTGAGGCCGCCCGGTCCTACTTCCCCGATGTGGTCACGACGCACTCCTACGACGAGCGTTGGGCGACCTGCACGATGGTCAAGGAGTCGGGCATGCAGCTCTGCTGCGGCGGCCTGGTCGGGATGGGTGAAACGATCGAACAGCGCGCCGAACTCGCCTCCCAGCTGGGCGAACTCGAACCCCACGAGGTTCCACTGAACTTCCTCAACCCGCGTCCGGGAACCCCGTTCGGCGACCTGGAACCGATGAACTCCCAGGACGCGCTGCGCACCATCGCCGCGTTCCGGCTCGCGCTGCCGCGCACGATGCTGCGCTACGCCGGCGGCCGTGAGTTGACTCTCGGCGACCTCGGCACCCGCGACGGTCTGCTGGGGGGCATCAACGCGGTGATCGTGGGCAACTACCTGACGACGCTGGGCCGTGACCCGAAGGACGACCTGCAGCTGCTCGATGAGTTGCAGATGCCGATCAAGGCCCTCAACGCCTCGCTGTGACATCGGTTGTGACCCTCTATTGCGCGCGCTGCGGCGAGCCCGCTGACACCGGCGACCACGCCACCTGTCAGCGCTGGCTCGCCGCCGAGGAACCACCGCGGTTCTGCACCTCCTGTCGGCGACGGATGAAGGTGCAGGTCACCCCAACCCGTTGGACCGCGCAGTGTGTCGAACACGGCGAGATCTCCTCCGACGGGCCACGCTGACGCCCGTCGCAACAAAGGGCCAAGTAGGTTTGGCCCCAGGAATGACCGACCCAGGAGGAAGCCCCATGTCTCAGCCCACCAACGGTGGTTACGAAGGCCCGGACAACAGTCTCGGCCGTGAGTTCGGCAACCAGCAGTCGCAGGGCGGCTCGCTCGGCTCGGAATACAACTCGTCCTGGGACCAGGGTGAGAGCTCGGAGCAGCAGACTCAACAGTTCAGCCAGAGCGGCCAGCAGGGTTCCTACGAACAGCCGAGCGCTTCGCCGTACGGCCAGCCGCAGGGCCAGCCGCAGGGCCAGCAGGGCACCCCGTCTTATGACCAGGGCCAGCAGGGCCCTTCGTCCTATGACCAGGGCGGCGATTCGCCGTACGGTCAGCCGCAGGGACAGCAGGGTGGTTACGGCCAGCAGCCGGGCTACCAGTCGCAGGCTCCGGCGAAGACCAGCCAGCCGAGCGTTTTCTCGGACACCAAGTTCGAACACAGCCTGACCCCGAAGATCGCCTCGTTGACGTTCTTGTTGGTGTCGGTCGCGGCCGTGCTGTGGGGCCTGACGGACATCATCCACGCGTTTGTGGGCGACGGCTGGTCTGGCCAGGGAGCCGGCGACGTGACCGTCAAGATGAAGGTCTTCCCGGCCATCCTCAACTTGCTGGCCGACGTCGCGATCGTGGGCGCGATCATCTTCGGCGCTCGTCTGCTGATCGAGCTCGCGGTGAACGTTGCGAAGAACACCGCGGCCAAGAGCAGCGACTGACTACACCCGTAGTAAAGGTTTCTGGTCGTTATAGCGACCACTTCCGAAGGGCCGGGCAGCTTCTGCCCGGCCCTTTGCGCGCTACTTGCCGGTTGCAACCCGCGCGATCGACGACCTCCGGCCTGCGATTGGATGAGCCGGTGCAGCTGACCGATCTTCTCGCGTTCGACCGTGATCACGTCTGGCATCCGTACGCGTCCGCGGTCGCGCCGTCTCCGGTCCACCTGGTGGAATCGGCGTCCGGCGTACGACTGCGGCTGCGGACTCCGGACGGCACTCGCGAAGTGATCGACGGGATGGCGTCATGGTGGTGCGCGATCCACGGATATGCGGTTCCCGAGCTCGACGCGGCCGCGCGCTCACAGCTGGACCGGATGTCCCACGTGATGTTCGGCGGGCTCACCCACGAACCGGCAATCACTCTGGCCGACAAGCTGATTCGACTCGCCCCCGGCAACAACCTGAGCCATGTCTTCTTCGCCGACAGCGGGTCGGTCGCGGTCGAGGTCGCCCTGAAGATGACGTGGCAGGCCCACGCCGCCGCCGGTCGCCCGCGCTCGAAGATCTTCACGATCCGGGGTGGCTACCACGGCGACACCCTCTCGCCGATGAGCGTTTGTGACCCGGTGAGCGGGATGCACACGCTCTTCTCCGGGGTGCTCCCCCAGCAGGTCTTTGCTCCGCAACCGCCGGGTGGCCTCGAGGCACCGCTGGAGGATTGGGAAACCAAAACCCGGGCGCTCTATGCCGAGCACGCCGACGACATTGCCGCGGTCATCGTCGAACCGATCCTGCAGGGTGCGGGCGGCATGTGGATTTACCCGCCAGACGCCGTACGGGTGTTGGCCGAGCTCGCCCGATCGAACGGCGCATTGCTCGTCTTCGATGAGATTGCAACAGGATTCGGCCGCACGGGCACTCTCTGGGCGGCGGATCGCTGCGAGGTCGAGCCAGACATTCTGTGTGTCGGCAAAGCCCTGACCGGCGGCTATCTGACGATGGCGGCGGTTCTTTGCAGCGATGCCGTTGCGGCCGCCGTCTCCGCGGAGCCGGCTGGTGCGCTGATGCATGGCCCCACCTTCATGGCCAACCCGCTGGCCTGTTCCATCGCGAACGCATCCCTCGACCTACTGACCAACGAGCGACTCGATCGAGTCAATTCGATTGGTGTTGAACTCGATTCGGCTCTCGATCCGGCGCGCGACATCGACGGCGTCCGAGAAGTCCGCACCATCGGCGCGGTCGGCATCATCCAGCTCGACTCACCGCGAGACCTGGCTCCGGCATCTACTGCCGCGCTTGACCACGGCGTCTGGCTGCGCCCCTTCCGGGATCTGATTTATGCCATGCCGCCTTACGTCTGCACCACCGACGAGGTCGCTCAGATCGGAGCGGCCATGGTTGCAGCGGCGAAGGCAGTCGCATGAACTCCTTCGAAACGCACCTGAAAAAGGCTGCTGCACAGCGCGATTCGAACAGTCTGACACGAATCTTGTCGGCCGATCACCCGCAGGGTCTCATCGACCTGGCCGGCAACGACTACCTCGGGCTACGCGGGGATCCGCGAGTCGTCGAGGGCGCCGCAGCGGCAGCCAGCGCCTATGGAGCCGGCGCCGGAGCTTCCCGGTTGGTCACCGGAACCTGGCCGGTGCATGAAGACCTTGAGCGCGAACTCGCTTCGTACGTGGGATCGCCTGCAGCACTTGTGTTTTCGACGGGTTACCACGTGAATCTGTCGGTGTTGACGGCGCTCGGTGACGAGGACGCTCTGATCGTCTCCGACGCCCACAACCACGCCTCGCTGATCGACGGCGCCCGCCTCGCGCGCGCCGCCGTGCAGGTCGTGCCGCATCTCGACCTCGCCGCGACCGAAGCCACCTTGCGCGATCGAACGCAGACTCGCGCACTCATCGTCACCGAGTCGGTCTTCTCCGTTCTCGGCGACAGCCCCGACCTTGAGGCCCTCCACAGCCTCGCGCAGACGTACGACGCCATGCTTGTCGTCGACGAGGCTCACGGCATCGGGGTGGTCGGCTCAGGCGCCGGGCTCGCCGGTTCGCTGGCAGCATCCGACCGTGTCGTCATCACGACCAGCCTCTCGAAATCCCTTGCAACACAAGGCGGTGCGGCGATGTGCACCGAACTGGTTCGCGAGCACCTGATCAACACGGCCCGCCCGTTCATCTTCGACACCGGCTTGGCGCCGGCCTGTGCGGGCGCCGCGCTGACCGCCTTGCGGATCCTGATTGAGGAGCCGGAACGGGCCGCCCGGGTCCGTTCCGCGTCGGCCCGACTTGCCGCCGCGCTCGGCGTCGAAGCGCCTGCGGGTGCGGTGTTGTCTGCGCCGATGCCCGGCCCGACGGAGGCCCTGGCCGCGGTCGCTGCCGCGGCCGAACGCGGCCTGCGCATCGGTTGCTTCCGCCCACCGTCCACTCCCGACGGCATCTCCCGGCTGCGACTGACCGCCCACGCGACCCTGACTGACAACGAAATCAACTACGCCACAACAGTTTTGAGTGACCTATGACCCCCGTTCTGATCATCACCGGCACCGACACCGAGATCGGCAAGACCGTGACGACCGCCGCCGTCGCGGCTGCTCTCGCCAGCCAGGGTCAACGGGTGGCCATGGTCAAGATCGCGCAGACCGGACTGAGCGGTGATGAAGAGGGCGACGCGCAGACGGTTGCCCGTCTCGCCGGAGTCGTGGTGCGCGAATTCGTCCGCCTCCCAGAGCCGCTCGCGCCCGACGTCGCCGCGCGGCGAGCCGGAGTGACGATTCCTTCAGTCGCCGATCACGCGGCGGCACTGGCCGAACTATGCCGCTCCGGCGACTTCGACGTAGTCCTGGCCGAGGGCTCGGGCGGCCTCCTGGTCAACCTCGATGCCGACGGCGGAAACATCGGTGACCTCGGAAAGCTTCTGAGCAACAACGGTATTCGTGCTGGTTACGTCGTTGTTTGTCGCTCCGGTCTCGGAACCCTCAACCACACACAACTCACCCTGGAGGCGCTCGAACACCGCGGCGGCGATCTGATCGGGGTGGTGATTGGGTCTAGCCCGCGCGATCCTGACCTCGCGACGCGTACGAACCTGGAAGAGTTGCGCCGCATCGCCGGTGGGCCACTGCTGGGTTCGATTCCGGCTGACGCCGGGATCCTGGCTCCCGCAGAATTCCGGGCTGCGGCCCCGAGCTGGGTCACGCTGTAAATGGCGGGCGCCCGCCCGCTGCCGCGCCGTACGGTGAACGCGTGACTGATCCGCTGCTGACTGCCTACGACGACCAACTCCGCCACCGCGCCGAGGTGAGCGGGGCCCTCGAGGTCATCGAGCACGGCCCGCTGCTGTGGGCGCGCTTCGAGGACGGCGGTTTCGTGACCTACCGCAACCTGGCCGATCAGGACGTCGACCGACTCATCGCTGACACGGTCGCTCACTTCCGCGACGAAACCGATGTTGCCGAATTCGAGTGGAAGACAAGGGGACACGACGGCCCACCGAACCTGGATGAGCTGCTGCGCGCTCATGGTTTCGTTGCCGACGAGATCGAAACTGTGATGGCCGGGGAGATCGACGGCCTAGTCACGGACGTCGAGCTTCCCGACGACATCCACGTTCGGCAGGCAGGGGTCGGCGGCGACCTGGCCGACGACGTACGCCGCGCTTCGACCATGCAGAACGAGGTCTTCGGTGGCGGCGGTCACGGCTGGGAGTCGGCTCTTCGCCGGCTGCAAGGCAGCAACGGACTTTCGACGTTCTGGCTCGCTGAAGTCGACGGCGACGTGGTCAGCGCGGGCCGCCTCGAGATCGTTCCGGACTCCGAGTTCGCCGGCCTCTGGGGCGGAGCGACGCGCGCCCCGTGGCGTGGCAAGGGAATCTACCGCGCGATGACTGCCGCCCGCGCCCGCTATGCCCGCGGCCGCGGGGTGCGCTACCTGCAGTCGGACTGCACCGAGATGTCCCGCCCGATCCTGGAGCGCAGCGGTCTGCGCAAGATCACCACCACGACGCCGTACGTCTGGACCCGCTAAGCGTCGTACGTTCCCTCACCGCCATGCGCGACATGAACCACCCAGCGCATGACGACGAGGTCGTCGAGGTGGCCGTGTTCAAGCCAGTCGGGAATTGCGTCGCGGCCGAGAACGAGGTAGTGCAGACCGGCAGTGACCAGCTTGACCCGCGCCACCTGGGCCACCTCGAGCCGGTCGAGGCTCTCGCCCCGCTCCAGATCCTCGATGTGGGCCTCCAACATCGCGGCTGCAATATCGATGTTCACCGACCGCGGCTCTTCGCGCAGTTCCGGACAGGCGGAGAACTTCTCCTCGACCTCGGCGAGCAACGCGCGCAATGCGCGGGGATCTCCGGCGATGACGTCAGCGACCGCGCGACAGCGCCGGAAGACTTCCGATTCGAGTAGGCGCGTCGTTGCGGGATCAGCGGGCACGTCTCCACCCTAGGGACGCAGCCTGCTCTGTCGCCGGGTTTTGCGCGGTAGACCTCGAACCCCTTTAGGGTCATGACATGACCATCCACACCGGCCCGTGGCCCACCGGAACGCCCTGCTGGATCGACTGCGCCTACGAGGAGAAGCACCGCGGCATCCACCATGCCAAGGACTTCTACAGCCACCTGTTCGGTTGGCGGATCACCGGCGACGACGACAGCTACCTGCTCTGTCTCAAGGACGAGCAGCCGATCGCCGGGATCGTTCCGACGCAGACCGAGTCGCCCACTTTCTGGAACGTACATCTGGCCACCGACAACCTCGACGACATGCTGCAGCGCGCCATCGCGGCCGGAGCCACCGTCACCGACCCGGCCGCCGCTGTCGGCAGCAGTGGACGCGGCGCCCAGATCGTGGACCCCACCGGTGCGACCGTCTCGCTCTGGGAAGCCGGCGACCACGCGGGCTATGGCCTCACCGAGGAATCCGACACCCCCGCCTGGCATTCGCTGCTGACCCACGACGTGGCCGCTGCGCAGCAGTTCTATGGCGAGGTCTTCGGGCTCACCTTCACCGACGAAGACGAATTCGGTGCCACCGCCTGCCTGGCCGATGGAACCCAGGTCTTCAACATCCACCGCGCCGACCAACTGCCGGACGACGTGCAGGCCACCTGGCTGGTCCATTTCGAGGTCGCCGACCGCGGGGCTTCCGCCCAAATGGCCCAGGAACTGGACGGATTCCTGCTGATGACCTTCGACTCTCCGACCGGTCCGGCGGCGATCGTGCAGGCCAAGCACGGAGAGATCTTCGGACTGCTGCAACGCGACTGAACCGGGCGCTGGAACAATGGGCGCATGCGCTCACTCGCCGACACCCAGCCCGCCATCGCCCTCGGCGCCCTCGACGGCCGCTACCGCGGTGCGGTCGCGCCCCTGGTCGACCATCTGAGCGAGGCCGCGCTCAACCGGCAGCGGGTCCACGTCGAGATCGAGTGGTTGATTCACCTGACCACTCACCACGCGATCCCGAACGTGCGCGAGTTGTCGGCCGATGAGCAGGCGAAGCTGCGTGAGATCGTCGAGAACTTCGACGCCGACGACATCGCCGAGTTGGCCGAGATCGAGCGCGAGACGGTCCACGACGTCAAGGCTGTCGAGTACTACCTGAAGCGCCGGATGGCCAGCATCGTGGGCGCCGACGCCGACCAGCTGAGCGAGTTGATCCACTTCGCCTGCACCAGTGAGGACATCAACAACCTGTCCTACGCGCTGATGGTTCAGGGCGCCACCCGCCAGGTCTGGCTCCCCCGCGCGACCGCGCTGACCGAGTCGATCACCGAGTTGGCCAAGGAGCACCGCGCGGTTCCGCTGCTGGCCCACACCCACGGCCAGCCGGCCACGCCGACGACCCTCGGCAAGGAGCTCGCTGTTCTCGCCCACCGCTTGGGCCGCCAGGTGCGCCGCGTCGAGGGCGCCGACTACCTCGGCAAGATCAACGGCGCCACGGGAACCTACGGCGCCCACACCGCAGCCGTGCCCGAGACCGACTGGATTGAGATCAGCCGTACGTTCGTGGAATCCCTTGGGCTGGAATGGAATCCGCTGACCACCCAGATCGAGAGCCACGATTGGCAGGCTGAGCTCTACGCCGACATCGCGCGCTTCAACCGGATCCTGCACAACCTGTGCACCGACGTTTGGACCTACATCTCGATGGGCTACTTCGCGCAGGTGCGCGGCCAGGGCACCGTCGGCTCGTCGACCATGCCCCACAAGGTCAACCCGATCCGCTTCGAGAACGCCGAGGCGAACCTCGAGGTCAGCAACGCGCTGCTCGACGTGCTGGCCTCGACGCTGGTGCAGTCCCGCTTGCAGCGCGACCTGACCGATTCGTCGATGCAGCGCAACATCGGCACCGCGTACGGCCATTCGCTCCTCGCGATCGACAACGCCGGCCGCGGTCTCGCGGGCCTTGACGCGGTTCCGGAAACGATGGCCAAGGACCTCGACGCGAACTGGGAAGTCCTCGGGGAGCCGATCCAGTCGGCGATGCGAGCGCTCGGCGCGCAGGGTGTTCCTGGGATGGAGCAGCCGTACGAACGGCTCAAGGAACTCACCCGCGGCCGGCGCATCACCGCCGACGACCTGCGTGAGTTCATTGCCGGTTTGGGCCTGCCCACCGAGGTCGAGGAACGATTGAGTGCCATGACCCCGGCGTCGTACGTCGGTCTCGCCCCGGACCTTGTCGATCACCTGCAGCGCTGATCCGCGCATACCCGTCAGGGGTATCATCGGGATATGGCGGGATACACCGGATCCAAGGACGACTACCTCAAGCGACTGCGACGCATCGAAGGTCAGGTGCGCGGCGTGCAGCGGATGGTCGATGAGGACACCTACTGCATTGACGTGTTGACCCAGGTCTCCGCGATCACCAAAGCGCTCCAGGCGGTCAGCCTCGGGCTGCTCGAAGACCACGTCGGCCACTGCGTCGTCGATGCTGCCCGGGAGTCCGACGAGGCTGCCCAGGAGAAGGTGCGCGAGGCGGCCGACGCGATCGCCCGCTTGGTGCGCAGCTAAACGCAACAGGGCCCGCCGAAGCGGACCCTGTTGGAAGAGAAGAGAACTCAGATCTCGATGTCACCCTTCGGGGTGGCGAAGGTGACCGAGACCAGACCCGGGGTGCCGTTCGGTGCCATGAAGTCGAAGTCGATGCCCGGCTCCCACTCGTCGCGGTCGACGCCTGGCATGCCGGACAGGCCAAGCCACTCGCGAACACGGTCGGGTGAGCCGGCGATCTTGAACGACTTGAGGTCGGCGTCGGTGCTGCCGATCTGCGAGGGGTGCAGGGCGCCGTCGCTCCACTGGATGAAGAACGGCACCTGCGGGTCTGAGATCAGGCCCTTGACGCCGAGCTGCTTCCAGGTGACCTCGGTTCCGTCGGGGCGGTGCCGGTTGCCGGGCGCCGCAGGGCGACCGACGAGCTTCTCCGCGGCCGAGATGTCGTCGAGCTCGACGACCCAGCCCAGCCAGCCACCACCCTGCTCGGAGCGGGCGCGAACGGCCTGCCCGAAGGGCGCCTTGTCAGACGCCGGGTGGTCGAGCACCTCGACAACTTCAATGAACCGGTGATCCCTCAGGGGAATGATGGCGTTGCGCGTTCCGAACCGCGGGTGAACTCCGCTGTCCGCCGGCTCGACGCCGAGAATTTCCCCCAGCCGCTTGGCAGTGGACACCAGTCCCTCACCGTCCGCGGCATACACGACATGGTCAACTCGCATGCCTCGAATCGTCCCACCTGCGGGTGTCGGCCCTCACATCGGGGTCGGCCTCAGGCGCGCTGGCGGACCGCTTCGTAGAGCACGATCGCGGCAGACGTCGCGACGTTGAGGGAATTCGCACGACCAACCATCGGGATGCGTACGCGGCTGTCGGCGCGGCCGAGCAACTCATCGGTGAGTCCGTATTTTTCGGTGCCGACCGCGATCGCGACACCGCCGGTGAGGTCGGCGTCGGTGTGCAACGTGTCGGTGTCGGGAGTGGTGGCAACAACACGAATGTCGTTGCGGCGCAGCCAGTCCAGGACTTCTCCCGTGGTCGCCGAGGCGACCGGGACAGCGAAGACAGTGCCCTTCGACCCGCGTACGACATTCGGGTTTCCCCAGTCGGTGACCGGGTCCGCGGCGATCACCGCATCGACCCCAGCGGCGTCGGCTGTGCGCAGCATCGCGCCGAGGTTGCCCGGCTTCTCCACGCCTTCGCAGAGCAGGATCAGCGGGCTCGCCGGGAGGTCGAGGTCATCGAGGTCGTGCTTGACCGCCGGCGCGACGGCAAGGAAGCCGTCGGCGCCCTCGCGGTAGGCGACCTTTTCGAATGCGGCCCTGGCCAGCCGAATGGTCTCGATCCCGCGCGCTGCCTCCTCGCGCACGAGGGCGCCCTGGGTGTCCGGATCGAGCATCAGCTCGGGGCAGTGGAACAGGGTGCGCAGGCGCACGCCGGACTCCAGCGCGAGCACCAGCTCGTCGTAGCCCTCGAGCAGGGTGAGGCCTTGCTCCTCGCGGGTGCGACGGCGCCGCAGCGCGATGAGCTGCTTCAGGCGCGGGTTGGCCGCGGAGGTGATGACGAGCTCGGTCATGCCAGTTCGCCCCGGCTCACAGCAAACCCTCCAGCACCAGAGCCAGACCGTCCTCCTCGATGGTGCCGGTGACCTCATCGGCGACGGCCTGGACGTCGTCGGGCGCCTGGCCCATCGCGACACCGCGGCCCGCCCAAGCGAGCATCTCGAGGTCGTTGCGGTGGTCGCCCACCGCGACGGTGTCGGCGATCTCGATGGCGAGGTGGTCTCGTACGGCTTCCAGGGCCGAGGCCTTGCTGACACCGTCGGGGTTGATGTCGAGCCAGGCGGTGTAGCCGACGCCGTAGTTGACGCCGTGCAGGCCGAGGCCTTCGGCGAGGTCGGTGAACTCGGCGGAGGTGCCTGTCGGCGAGCGGAAGGTCAGCCGGGTGGTCGGCTGCGCGAGCTCCTCCCACGGCACGACGTGAACCTCGCCAACGAGCTCGCCCTCGGGAAAGTGGTCGCTGACGAGGTAGCCCTCGCCGATGACCTCGACCGCGACTACCCCGTCGGGCCACGCGCCCTTGAGCCGTTCGAGAACCGGCCGCGGGTCGAAGGTGATCGAGTCCAGCAGCCGGTAGCCGTGGGTCTCCTCGGGCGCGATCTGCGCGGTCACGGCACCGTTGGAACAGATCAGGAAGCCGTGTTCCAGACCGAGCAGCTCGACGACCGGGATCGTGCCGGTCACCGAGCGGCCGGTGGCGATCACCACCTCGTGACCGGCATCGATCGCGGCATGGACGGCGGCGCGCACGCGAGGGGCGAGGGTGCCGTCGTAGTGGATCGTCGTGCCGTCGATATCGAGGGCGACCAGCAGTTTCGTCACGGTCGCCAGCCTAGGCGTAGGGCGTTCCTCAGTCCTTCAGCGCACTCCACACGCTGGCCACCACGATCCCGATGCCGCCGAGCGTGACCAGCCACAGACCCCAGCCGGTTCCGGCCGATGCCGTCATGCCCGAGCCGGCTTGTGCCGAGAGGTCGCTGGCCTTGCTGTGGATGTCGGACCAGTCGTAAATCCCGATGGCGGCGATGATCAGGCCGAGGACGGTCGCGGCGAAAACGGCGGGCTTCGGCAGCTTCTTCAAGCCGCGCAACACCGCGAGGACAAGGACCAGGATCGCGGCAACCAGAACGAACCAGCCGTCCTTGGTGTTGCCCGAGGTCGAGCCGCCTGAGGTGTCCGGGAAGTTCGAGGACTCGTGGCCGAAGCCGTTAATGGTCGCGTGGTAGTTGCCGAAACTGCCGGCGTCGAGGCTGACCTTGGCCCAGGCGCCGAAGCAGCCGAGGATGGTCAGCAGCGCGAGCCCGTCGATGACCCATGCCATGGTCCGCCCGAGCCCCGACTTCACCGGCTGGGCGTAAGGCGCCTGCTCGAAACCCTGCTGGTTGAACTGCGGCTGCTGCCCGTAGGGCTGCTGTTGCGCGTAGGGCTGCTGTTGCGCGTAGGGCTGCTGGGAACCCTGCTGCGGCTGCTGACCGTACGCCGGCTCGTAGGTCGGTTGCGGCTGCTGACCGTAGCCCTGTTGGGGTTGGTTGCCGTAGGCCTGCTGGCCGTAGGGCTGTTGCTGATTCGGATGCTGTTGTCGGGGCAGCCGCTGGCCCTGGGCCTGCTGCTCCTCACCGACATTCGGCATCGCGCGGGTGGGCTCGTCCCAACCCCCGCGGTCCTGTCCATCGCTCATCGTCGTCCCTCTCCTCCCATGGGTAAACCTCCAGGATGAGGGTAGTCGTTAGTGCGGACAACCCGGCTAGAGCGCGACGCGGCATGCCATGATCGACGGCTGTGACCGACACCGCTGAGCTGATGCAGGCCGTACGCCGTAGCCGCGTGCGCGTCGATGCCTGCACCGAGGCGATCGCCCTCATCCTGCACGGCGGCCGTGCGAAGGTGGATCGTCCACTGCGCTGGCGGGACGCGTCGTACCTGCGGATGCTGCCGTTTGGCCCGGCGATCCGCCGCGAGTCGACGGGGCGGGTGGCGCCGGCGTTGGTGCACAACACACACGGCGGCTGGGTCGCGTCCTCGGGCAGCGGCTTGGTGCAGGCGCGTGAGGTCGTGCGGGCGCTCTCGCAGGAGCACGGCCTTCCGGTAGTGCTACTCGGACACTCCAGCGGTGGATGGGCGGCGCTGCGGATCGGCGACGAGGAGACGGTCCTCGGCAGCGTCGCGCTTGCTCCCTGGCTTGGTGACTCCGAACGTACGGATCCGTTGCGGGACAAGGTGGTCCGCGTCATCCATGGTGAGGACGACCGGATCTGCAGCCCGACGCGGTCAGCCGATCTCGTACGCCGGTTGCAGGCAGCGGGTGCGGACGCGGAGTTCCGCGGCGTGCCGGGGGGCCACGCGATGCTGGACAACCCGCGGCGCTGGCACGCGCTCGCGGCGCGGGCCGTGGTCGAGGTTGTGGACCGCGGCCGCGCCTGAGGTCAGGCCGGCTCCTCCACGTCGTGGGAGTCGGTGAGCGTCATCGCGCCCCAACCGGTGACGAGGCCGACCACGATCGCCAGCGCCGCGTACGTGATCCGCTCGCCGTGGAAGAACGACTGCACCAGCTCGTGGCTCCAGGTCCCGGCGGGCAGGGCGGCGGTGACCAGGGCCGCGATGAGGGTGCCGACCACAGCGGTACCCACACTGGTGCCGACCTCCTGGGCGGTGTCGTTCAGCGCGGTGCCGATCGAGGTGCGGTTCTCCGGCATCGCAGCGACGAGGGCGACCGCGCAGACGGTCACGACCGTACGCAGCCCGATCGTCATGACCACCATGGCGACCGCGATCGCGAGGTAGCCGTGGTCGACGCCCCAGGCCATCCCGGCCAGCGAGAGCGCCAGCAGTGCGGCTCCGACGCCGGTGGCGATGCGGTGGCCGAAGCGGCGGGCGAGGCCCTCGGAGATCGGGGTCGCGACGATCATCGTGATGATCAGCGGGAGGTTGGCGAGGCCGGCGCGGACCGGGCTCCAGCCGTACGCGTACTGGAAGTGCAGGATCAGCCCGAACATCACCGCGGCCATCGCGATGGAGGTGCCGATCTGGGCGATCGTGGCGCCGCGCACGGTGCCGTTGTCGAACAGCGTCAGGTCGAGCATCGGCTCGGCGGTGCTGCGTTCGTGGCGGATGAACGCGGCTCCGGCGAGCAGGGCGCCGGCGATGCAGAGCAGGGTGACCAGCGAGAGCCAGCCGTGTTCGACGCCGCTGGTGAGGGCGTAGCAGGCGAGGCCGATGGTGGCGATGCTGAGCGCCGCGCCGGGCAGATCGAGGCGGTCGCCGGTGAGGTCCTCGGGGCGGTCGGGTGAGACGCCGAGCCGTACGCCGACCCAGGCGATGAGCGCGATCGGGGCGTTGACGACCAGCAGCCACTCCCAGCGCACGTGGGCCAGGGCGGTGCCGCCGAGCAGCGGTCCGAGCACGAACCCGCTCATCCCGACCACGATCATCACCGTCATCGCGCGCATCCGTAGCGCTTCCGACTCGAACAGGCGGAAGACGAGCGAGTTGGTGATCGGCGCCATCATCGCGGCGGCGATGCCGAGCGCGGCCCGCAGCCCGATGAGTTCGCCGGCGGAGTTGACCGCGACGACGAGCAGGCTGACCAGGCCGAAGACGGCCAGGCCGACGAGCAGGACCCGGCGGCGACCGATGCGGTCGGCCGCCGAGCCCGCGGTCAGCAGCAGGCCGCCGAAGGTGAGCGAGTAGGCGCCGGTGACCCACTGCAGCGCGGTGGTGCCGCTGCCGAGGTCGCGGCCGATGGTCGGCAGGGCGATGGTCAACAGGGTGTTGTCGACCATCTCCACGAAGAAGGCGAGGCAGAGCGCGGCGAGCGGGATCCACGCGGCGCGCAGTGATCCGTACGTACGGGGCTTCTCAGCGGTGATGACGGTCATGACGACCCCCTTATCGAACGTTGTTCCATATTGACGTTCTCGAGAATAGAACACTGTTCGATAAGTGTGCAAACGGCTGTGGTGGAATGGGAGGCATGACTCCTCCCCGGGCCCGTACGCGTGCACCTCGCGAGCGCCGCCGCGCGTCACACTCGATGGACGCGGTGATCTCCGAGGCGGTCGCCCTGCTCGACGACGGCGGCGACAGCGCGCTCACCTTCCGGGCGCTGGGCGCGCGACTCGGCGGGGGTGCGGCGAGCATCTACTGGTATGTCGCCAACAAGGACGAGCTGCGCGACAAGGCCAGCGACCACGTGATCGCATCTGTGCTGGTCGACACGGAGCAGTTCACCAGCGACGACGCGGACCCGATCGACAACATCCGCGGGATGGCGATCACCGCGTTCGACGCGATCAGCGAGCGGCCGTGGCTGGCCGACTACTTCATGCGCAGCACTATCGCGCAGCCGAACAGCCTGCAGTTGTACGAGCGGGTCGGCGAGCAGGTGCTCCGGCTCGGCCTCACCCCGCTGCAGAGCTTCCACGCCGTGTCGGCGGTGCTCGGGTTCGTGGTCGGGATCGCCGCCGACGTGGGTCAGCAGCCGCCGCAGGAGGTGTTGGACGGCACCGTCAGCCGGCAGCAGTTCTTCGACCGGGTCGTGCGCGACTGGCGCGCGCTCGACCCGGCCGAATACCCGTTCATGCACCACATCATCGACGAGTTCGCCGAGCACGATGACCGGGACCAGTTCCGGGCCGGACTGGACCTGCTGCTGGAGGGGTTGCGGCTCCAGGCGGGTCGCCCCGGCCCCTGACCACCCGGGCGGGACGGCTACCGGAGCTCGGGCTCCACCGAGCGCGGCAGCGCGAGATAACGGATCTCGAGGAACTCGTCGATACCGCTGCGACGCCCTCGCGTCCCAGCCCCGACTCCTTGACGCCACCGAAGGGCGCGGCGGGGTTGGACACGAGCCCGGTGTTGCTGCCGAGCATGCCGACCTCGATCGACTCCTGCAGCCGGAACGCCCGATCGAGATCCCGGGTGAAGGCGTACCCGACCAGGCCCCAGTCGGTGTCGTTGGCGAGTTCGACCACCTCGGCCTCGTCGTCGAAGCCGATGAGCGGAGCGACCGGTCCGAAGATCTCCTGCGACATCAACTGCGAGGTCGGCGCGACGTCGACCAGCACGGTCGGCTGGTAGAAGAAGCCGTCCCCCTCGACGACCCCGCCGCCACACGCGATCCCTGCGCCCCTCCTCAAGACGAACACCGCGGTCCTCTCCGCGGTCGAGGCTGCCACCGCCCGCGGCGCGACGGTGCTCACCGACTCACCGGTCGTCTCCGTGACGGAGGACTCCGACGGCGTACGCATCACGACCGAGTCCGGCTCCTGGACCGCCGAGCGGGCGATCGTGACCGGCGGCGCCTGGGGCGCGAACCTGCTGCCCGCGGCGGTGCGCCCGTACGTCTGGCCGACCCGGATCCTGTTGACCTGGTTCGAAGCCCGTGACCCGTCGGCGTTCCGGCCCGAGGTGTTCCCGATCTTCATCCGGATCTCCCGCGGCACGTCGCTGTACGGAGCGCCCTCGCTCGACGGGGCGACCGTGAAGGCGAGTCTCGACGGACGGGCGGCCCGGACCGACGACCCGGCGACCATGCTGCGCGTTTCGACGGAGGCGGAGATGACCGAGGTGCGCGGCACGATCGCGAGCTACCTGCCGGGGCTGATCCCGTACACGGTGCGCGCCGACTGCCACCGGCTACGGAGCCATCGCGGCGTCGTTGGCGCTGAGCCCAGACACGGCTGCCGCGCCCTCGTTCACCGACCCGGCGCGGTTCATCGGGCGCTGACCCACCACGGGGCCGCCCACCCGGTGAGCCGTCCCGTGGTGGCCCACGACGTCAGTCGGCCATCAAACCGATCAGGTCGTAGATCACGGTCGCCGCAGCGACCGTGGTGATCTCCGCGTGGTCATACGCTGGAGCAACCTCGACGACATCCGCACCGACGATGTTGAGGTCGCCCAGACCGCGCAGCGTGGACAGCAACTCGCGACTCATCAGGCCCCCGGCCTCCGGGGTGCCCGTCCCCGGGGCGAACGCCGGATCGAGCACGTCGATGTCGATCGAGACATAGACGGGGGTGTCACCGATCCGGTCGAGCACCTGCTGGGTCGCTCCGGCGACACCGAGGTTCGCGAAATCGCTGCACCGAATCGTCTTGAACCCGAAGTCGGCATCCTCCTTGAGGTCGATCTTGTCGTAGATCGGTCCCCGGATCCCGACGTGCATCGAGTGGTCCTCCGCGAGCAGACCCTCCTCGAACGCGCGACGCAGCACGGTGCCGTGGGTTACCGGCGCGTTGAAGTAAGTGTCCCAGGTGTCGAGGTGGGCATCGAAGTGCAGCAGCGCCACCGGCCCATGCTGGCGCACGACCGAGCGCAGCATCGGCAGCGCGATCGTGTGGTCGCCGCCGACGGCGATCACCCGACGGTCACCGCTGCCGCCCTGGACCTCGTGGGCGTGTGCCTCGATCTGCGCGACCGCCTCGTCGATGCTGAACGGGGTGCACGCGACGTCACCGGCGTCGACGACCTGGACCCGCTCGAACGGCGCGAGGTCAAGCTCGACGTGGAACGCCGGCCGCAGGTGACGCGAGGACTTGCGCACCTCCATCGGGCCGAAGCGGGCGCCCGGGCGGAACGACGTGCCGCCGTCGAACGGCACGCCCAGGACGGCGATGTCGTAGTCGTCGACCGCGTCGATCTCGGGGATCCGGGCGAAGGTGGCCGCCCCGGCGTAGCGCGGCACCTTCGTACCGCTGACCGGTCCGACCGGCTCGTTCACACGCTTGCTCATCGAGACGTCTCCAATTCTGTCGTTGATTTCTCGGGGCTCTGGTGGGCGCAGTCGCGCAGGGAGCGTCCCGCGGTCTCGACGCCCCAGGCGATCGTCGCCAGCAACCCGACCAGGGAGACGGCAGCGCCGGCGAGCAACACCCAGTTGATCCCGCGATCCAGCGCGTACGGCATCAGGTAGACCGCGATCGCCGCGCCGATCCGGCTCGCGGCCGTTCCCACCCCGACCGCCGTGGCTCGCACCGCGGTCGGAAACAGTTCGTTCGGAAGCACGATCTCCAGGAAGTTGGAGGCACCGGACAACAGGGCGAACGCGCAGATCGCCGCGAACACCAGCAGCATCGGCAGTCCGGGAACGATCCCGGCGACGCCCCAGATCAGCGCGATCCCGGCGAACGTCCAGACCAGCAGCGCCTTGCGGCCCACCCGGTCGACCAGCAGCAGACCTGGGATCCCGCCGACCACGAACAGAGCGGCGAGGAAGACTTCGGCCCCGTTGCCGGTGATGCCGACGTCGGATAGCACGTCGAACGAGAACGAGTAGATCGACAACAGCGGGATGACCTGACACATCCAGAACAGGCAGACGAAGAGCGTGCGGGTGCGGTAGGGCGGCTTGAACACGGCAGCGAATCCGACGTGTTCGGTGGACTCGGGTTCGCCGAGGTCCTTGACGCCGTACTGCTCGCCGAAGACCTTCTTGATCGACTCGTCGGCTTCTCGCGTCCGCCCCCGACTCATCAGCCATCGAGGTGACTCCGGGGTGCCGAGTCGCATCACGAGGGTGCCGATCGCGAAGATCGCCGAGCTCGCCAACATCCAGCGCCAGGCGTCGTCGCCGGCCAGGTTGGTGCAGATGATCCCCACGATCGGTGCGACGGTGGCGCCGACCGCCCAGACCACGAAGGTCGCGCCGAGCATCCGGCCGCGGTATTTGGCCGGGAGGTATTCCGCCAGCAACGAGGTGGCGATCGGATAATCGGCGCCGATCGCGACACCGACCAGGAATCGTAGTAACACCAGGTGCCAGACCTCGGTGGCGAAGAACGTGGCGATCGAGAACACCGCGAGCGCAAGCAGATCCACGATGTACATCACGTGGCGGCCGACCTTGTCGGTGATCCAGCCGAAGAGACCCCCGCCGACGAAGATGCCGATGAGTACGGCGGCAGCGATCAGCCCTTTGTCCCCCGAGCTGACCGAGAAGGACTTCTGCATCGTCGGCCAGGTGAAACCGATGATCGCGATGGCAAAACCGTCGATGAACGGGCCACCGGACGAATAGAGCGTGAGTTTCTTGTGGAACGCCGTGAGCGGCGCGTCGTCGATCAGACCGGACTCGGTGGTCATGGCGACCGTCCCTTCGTTCGAGGGTCGGGAATGTTGTGGTCGATCGTGGGCCCGCTCGGCAGGTCGCCGGAAGGAGTCATTCGCTCCAATTCGCTCACTGCGTCTTGTGCGAACGCACAACACCCTGTCCTGTGCGCGTAGGGTGCGACCCGTGTCGGTGTCCGTCGGCGATCTGCTGCGCCTGCCCCATCTGAACCTGCGCCTGCACTCGGGCGGGCGCGGTCTGGACCGCGCCGTGAGCTGGACGCACACCTCGGACCTGCCGGATCCGTGGCACTGGGTCGCCGAGGGCCAACTGTTGATGACCAACGGAATGTCGTTCCCACGCAAGGCTGCTGAGCAGGTGGAGTGGGCGGAGAAACTCGATCTGGCCGGGGTGAGCGCGCTGGCGATAGGCGCGGAGATGTTCTGCCCTCCGCTGACCGCGCAGTTCACCCGACGCAGCGAGGTACTCGGCCTGCCGGTGCTGTGGATCAACTACCCGATGCCGTTCTTGGCGATTTCGCAGACCGTTGCCGAGGCGACGATGCTCGAGCAGTCGCAACGGCTCATGCGCACCGCTCGGATCTACGACACGATCCGCCGCTCGGCCGGCGCCACCTGGTCGGTGGCCGACGAGATCAGCGCCGTGCTGGGCTGCACGATCGAGGTCTGCGACCGGCGTACGGGGGCCGCCTACCACCCGGACGGGCCACCCGTTACGCCCGAGGTGCGCGAGGCCGTCGGTGGCGCCGGGTCGGGGGAACCGCGAGCGGGCGGACGCTCGGTGATCACCGCACACGGCACCGAGGTGTTGGTGCTCGATGTGCCGACCCACGACGAGGCGGTGCTGGCCGTGCGGCGGGGTGACGGCGGCCCACTGGACGGGGTGTTGCTGCAACATGCCGCGACGGTGGTGGCGCTGGGCCTGTCCCACACCCACCTGGTGCTGGAGAACAGTCGACGCGAAGGAGCGGAGTTGACCGCGCAGTTGGTCGACGGCCGCGCCGATCCGAGGCTGGCGACAGCGCAGTTGGACGCCGTCGGCATCGAGACCCGTACGGCGATCGTCGCGTGTGCGACCGGCCAGAAGGCCCGGCTGCTGCAACTGCACGTCTCGCTCTGGCAGCGGCGGGTCAGCCACGTTGTCGCGATCCGGGGCAACGTCGCCCACGTGGTGCTGCCCGACGCGGACGAGGCGGTGGCTGCATTGTCCGAGGCGATCGCGCCGCTCGGCCGGCTGGGGGTGAGTCGGCCGCTGCAGAGCGTGCCGCGCTCGGTGCAGGCCGCTCGCGAGGCCCGCTGGGCGCTCGGCATCGCCCACGACACCGATCAGCCGATGGTGCGGTACGGCTCGGCGTCGTCGGGATCGGTGCTGCGCCACGTCGATGACGCCGAGGCCCTGCTGCAACGGTGGGTGGCGCCGCTGCTGCAGTACGACGAGGACCACGACGCCGACCTGGTGGTCACTCTGGAGACCTTCCTGGACCACCAGCGCTCCTGGCGGCGTACCGCCGAGGCGCTCAACGTGCACCGGCAGACCGTGCTCTACCGGATCCGAAAGATCGAGGAACTGACCGGTGCGCAGGTCAACGAGACCGGCGACCTGGCGCAGCTGTGGCTGGGGGTCCAGGCACGGAAGTGGTTGCGGGAGTAGCGCTTTTCCGACCCTTGTTCTGCACAGCCTTTCTAGGTTCGAGACCATGAACTTTGCCACCACCCGCCGCGCCTCCACACGCACGATCGGAATCGATCTGTCCGCCGAACCTGCCCGTACGGCGGCCGTCACTCTCGAGTGGTCCGGCGACGCGTGCTCGATCGTCGAGGTGTCCGTCGGCGTCGAGAACGACCGCCTAGTCGAGATGGTCGGCGGCGAGCACCCCGTCGGGATCGACTGCCCCCTCGGCTGGCCCGACGCCTTCGTCGAGCTGGTCAGCCACCACCATGCGCAGTCGTCCGGCTCGATGTCGGCGGACCGTCTGCGCTCGCTTGCCGACGACCGGCGCCCGCTGTCGAACCGCGCGACGGATCTGTGGGTGCGCGAGCACGTCGGGGTGCGGCCGATGAGCGTCTCGGCGGATCGTCTCGGGGCCTGCGCGATGCGGCTGGCCCTGGTGTTCGGCATCGTGGAACGGACCGGCGCGGTCATCCCGCGGGACGGGTCGGCCGGCGTCTTCGAGGTCTACCCGGCCGCGACGCTGAAGCGTTGGGGCATCCCGCACACCGGCTACAAGCCGGTCGACCAGGCACCACGCCGGGAGCAGATCCTCGACGCGATCGGCGAGCGATTCCCCGGGCTGGATCTCGGACCGCACCGAGGGCAGTTCGTACGGTCGGACCACGCGCTCGACGCGCTGGTGTGCGCTCTCACCACGCGTGCGGCGATGTCGGATCGGACCACCGCGCCACCGCCGGAGCTGCGTGAGGTCGCGGGCCGGGAGGGATGGATCCACGTGCCGGTCTAGCGACCCCCTTCAGCCCTAGGTGGGAATCACCCCAAGTGGCCGGGACGGTCAGGGCGTGATCAGTTGATCCAACGACTTGAGCCGCAGTGGTTCGAGCCGCTCGAGTTGGTGATCGGCCCGCTGCACCAGTTCTTCCAGCTGGTCTCGGTCGAGCCGGTCATCCGTCTCGGCCACATGGAGCAGGCTCAGCCAACCGCGCTGCTTCCCGGCGACCGCCGCGGTGAGCGCCTCAAGTTCGACGACGTCCGACAAGGGACTGCGCCGGATCAGGGACCCGTTTGGCTTCAACCGGCCGAGGCGCTCACCGATCCCGGCGATGAGCGGTCCGAGCACACTCGGCGTGACGCCGAGCTGCTTCATCAGCTCGCCCAGGGCTCGGCGGTCGTCCGCGACTTCTTCCGCAAGCTCGGCGAGCGTGGCGCGGGTCTCGGCATCGCTGTGACCGCTCGCGGAGCGGCGGAAGAGATCAAGGCCACCCTGGGCGGCCGACCAGTGATGCTGGAGGTAGGAACCAAGCAGGTCGCTCTGAGGGGGCATGCTCTCGACGTTACTGAGCTGCGTCTGCCGCCCGTACCACCCACACAGGTGCGTTCGTCCGGCACTCTTGGCGCACCATGACCGCACGCAAGCAACCCGAACCCTGGCCGTTGTGGGGGCGGATCCTCTTCTGGGTCCTGTTCGGTGGCGTGGTGCTCGCCGGCTTGGTCACGACCGTCGTCACCGGCGACTTCGCGACAGCCGCCCTGCGCGTGACGATCTCGGCGGTCGTCGTGCCCGGGATCGTGCTGGGCGTGGTCGCGCTCGTCAATGCGCGCCGGATCGAACGTCGCCGCCACCAACTGACCGCAGCGCTGAACCGTACGGCCGCGGGGATCGACGCGGAACGACGACGGTTCCGTACGGCACGTCCGACCGGCGCATCCGATGAGTCGCTGCAGAAGGCAAGCCTGGTTGTCGTCCACGCCCAGCAGTGGTTACGGGCGGGCGACCTCGAACAGTGCGTGCGGGCCGTCACCGAGCTGTCTGGCGTCGCGACCGCGTGGCGGCCGGATGCTCCCTTGACCCAGCTGGTCGCATACTGCGCGGGCGAGACAACACGGCTGCAGCGGCGGATGAAGGTGGCCGAACAGACTGCGCGGTGACCTGACGCAGTGAACGAGCGAGAGCTACTCCGGAGTTTCCTCGATGTCGACGCCGTACCCGACCGCCAAGGCCGCCAGGCGCCGCTTGAACCCCTGCCCGACAGCGCGAAATCGCAGTGACCCGTTGCGCCAATACAGTTCTGCAAGTATCAAACTGGTTTCGTCAGCCGCTGCGTCAAGCGTTGCCCGTACGAGCGGCGCCCCCTCCCGCGACCGAACACTGAGCTCGATGGGTCCGAGTGCACCGAAGGTGCCGGATCCGTCGATCGACGCAGCGAGGACGATTCGGTGATCTGCTGGCAGCTGTGCGGCGGTCACCGCCATCGACGCCTGATCCGCGGTGGCGAGGTCCAGGTCGACGACACCGCTGGGATGGGTGGGTTGGTTGTAGAAACAGAAGTCCTCGTCTGATCCCACCGACGCACTGGCATCGACGACGAAGGCGACCACGTCGATGTCGCCGACACCCGACTGGTCGACCCAGGCTGCCGTCACCGTGACATCCGTCGTGACCAGATCAGTGACGCCACCCCTGGGTAGGGCGATTGTCTCCATCGCTTCGACAGCGGCAACGGCGGAAGTGCCCGATCTCGCTGCCACAGGTTCCAGTTGCGCCGGGTCCAGTTCGGTCAGTCCACGCTCGATCACCCGAGCCCACCGGAGGTCGGATTCGGCGCCGCGCAGGGCGACGTAGTCGGTGACGGTCAACGTCAGGTTCACCGCGCAAGATCCCCCGAGATCCTGCACTCGGGCTCGGACGTCGGCTGCATCGTCGTGGGAGCCGCCAAGGATGATCACCCGCCGCCTGGAGAACCTCCCGGACGCCGGGCGTGGGACTCGATCAGGTACGCAGGGGGCGGGTGGCGGTGCCGGCGTCACGAGAGCGACTGGTGGTTTCTCGGATCGGGGAACACCCGCAGCAACCGAATCGAGCAGCTCGAGGAATTCCTGCTCGACCATCAGACTGGTGCCGTGTTTCAGGGCAAGCGCTGCCTTCCGAGTGCCGTTTTCGCCGTTCGACACCAACACGCTCGTTCGCGAGCTGACCGAGTTCATCACGTCGAGCCCGCACCTGGTCGCGGCGTCGATGAGTATCGAACGGTCCCGTACCGTCCGACCGGTGAAGACAACGGTCATCCCCTGCCGCAGCGAGGTTCCCGGAGTATGACGACCCGCGTACCGCCACGGGCACGGTGTACGCGGAGCCCGCGCCGGATATCCGTCAACTGGCCGAGGCCGCGCGTACGGCAAGGGCATGCCCAATCTGTGCGCCAGCACGAGTGAGTGCCGGGTGAGCTCTACGAGGGCACGCACATCGTCCTGAGCGTCATGAGGTCGCAGTTGTCTGATGCCCCAATACCGACACAGGCTCGCGAGCTTGAAGTCAGCTACGGGTAGATCGAGGCGTTGTGAGAGCTGATAGGTGCACAAGCGCGTATCGGTCGGCAACCGCTGATCCAGGCGCGACGCCTCGTGGGCGAGGAAGTCCCAGTCGAACCGCGCGTTGTGAGCGACCACCACCCGACGGCTGAGCATGGCGTGAATGGTCGGCGCAACATCCGCGTAGTGCGGAGCGCCCCGCAATCGGTCCCGGGTTATGCCGTGAATGTGCACCGGCCCGGGGTCGCGACCGGGATCGATGAGGGACGACCACTGCTCTGTCACAACGCCGTTCGGCTCCATCAACGCAACTGCGACCTGCAGAACTCGGTCTTGATCAGCGCGCAGTCCCGTCGTCTCGACATCGACGAGTGCGTACGGACGGTCGTACTGGTGCGCGACGTCAACGGGCAGCATGGGGCCACCTCAGCTCCGGTGAACGTGCTGCACGGCTCACGATTCCGCGGGCAACCGCAGGTCGACGCCCTCTTGGGTGATCAAACCCTCCACCATCAGCCCGTCGATCACCTCGTCCAGGCGCGCCGTGATCCGACTTCCCTGACGGCGATAACCGAAGGTGTCGCAGACGAGCTGACGCACCCATGTGCGCTTCTGCGGACCACTTCGCAGCACGAACCGCACGGCGTTCCGAAGTTCTGGGGTGCTGATCTCCGTGATGTCGCGCCCGCTTTGTGCGGAGGACCGGACCAGCTCGTACGTCCCGGGGTCCTGGGCCACCCCCCAGACGAAGGTGGACTCACCTTCGCGTGTCTGCCGCTCCGGCGGGATCATCGCCATCAGCGCTTCCCAGCGCGGTCGATGCGCTTTCATCAGACCGAACCGGCGTGCAGTGATGCCGACCAGTCGCTGGGACTCGATCGGACCCTCCGTCGCGACTACATCCTCCAGTTCGTGCTGCACGATCGCTCTGATCGACGGGTCGTTCAAACGGTCCAGTGCTCCGTCCATAACGACGCGCTCGGACACAGCGGACCGGAACGGCCGTCGCTCAATGCTCTTGGCATGGAGGATTTTGCTCGACGAAGGGCTTGTTGCGGCCGGAGCAGAGATGGGTGAGCGGCGCTGCAAGACCGGCTCGACCCCATCCGCGCCCGGCCCATCCAGCGGAGCGGTCGCGCCACCGCCCATCAGGTCGGCGGACAACACGTCGGGTCCACCGTCCCGCAGGGTGGGGGCAGGAGCCGGATTCTCCGTCTGCTCCATCTCAGTGAATGCGCCAGGCGACTCGACCGCGGCGGTGGTCACCACTTGGGCAGCTATGCGATGTGCAGCAGTTCGGACCCGTTCCACTGCCTCATGCGCCGAGAGCATCCACTCGGGGAGCCAGATTCTTTCGATCGCGGGCCAGCCCATTGGTCCGGAAAGGACGGCGGCGGGCAACACGTCGCGATCGGTCGCAGTGGCCCTTCGCGCCCAGTCCTCGCCGTCAAGCAGCACGCCCACCCACTGTTCCGAGTCCGGGACACGCGCGGCGAGGTCGACCTTGAAGCCGCTGAGACCGACCAACTCGCGAACCTCGAGCCCCGCGACCCGCAACGCGCTCGCGATGCTCGATCGGTGCAGCTCGGCGAGCGAGCCCGCCACGCTGTGTTCGCTTTCGGGGCGCTCTCCTCGTGCGAACAGCAGGTAGTCGCGGAGGTCTCTCAGACCTCGTGACCGGGAACGCGACAGATCGATGTGCTCGGGGTCGAACGAAGCGAAGACCTTGATCGAACGGCGAGCGCGGGTGATCGCGACATTGAGCCGACGCTCGCCCCCGTCGGCCGTCAGCGGACCGAAATTCAGGTTCAGCCTGCCGGTGTCAGGGTTCGGGGCATATGCCAGCGAGAACAAGATCACGTCCCGCTCGTCCCCCTGTACGTTCTCCAGGTTCTTGACGAAGATTGCGTCATCGGAGCGGATCATCGCCTCACGGACCACCCCTGCCTTCGCCTCCAGCAGGTCGAGGATCACATCGCGCTGCTGAATGTTGAAGGTGACCACACCGATCGACGCCCTTGGATCTGCCAGCAGCCGGCGCTCCACCTCAGCGACCACAGCCTCCGCTTCAACGCGGTTGGTACGACTGGCACCGGCCCCGCCCTCGAAGGTGCCGTTGAGACGCTGGAACTCGACCCCGTAACCGACACGCTGGGCCGGTGGCATCGGGAAACTCGCAAGCTCGTCCTTGTAGTACGCGCGGTTCGAGAAGGCGATCAACGATTCGTCCTGGCTGCGGTAATGCCAGGTGAGTCCGAGGCTGCGGATGTTGGAATCCACGCACTCCTGAAGAATGGAGTCCTGATCGACGGGTGCCGCCAGGCCGTCGGCAAGGACGTCGCTCTCCTCCTCGGTCGAGGCGGTGGCGAACATCGACGTCGGTGGCATCTGTTGGGAGTCGCCGACAACAACAGCCGCTCTCGCCCGGCCGAGTGCGCCGATGGCGTCTGCCACGCGGATCTGGGACGCCTCGTCGAAGATCACCAGGTCGAAGGTGAGAGCCCCGACCGGCAGATATCGCGCCACCGATGTCGGGCTCATCAGGAAGCACGGCGTCACTCGCTGCAATGCCTCACCGTGCAAGCCGACAAGTTCGCGAATCGACCCACCGGACTTGCGTTGGTACTCACTGCGAAGGGCGGCGAGTTCGTTTGTTCGCGACTCGCGGTCGACCCCGTTGCGCTGCCGGACCAACGACGGGAGAGCCTTCACGGCTTCCCCGCGCATTGCGCTCGCGCTGGCGTCGAGTGCGTCGATGGAGCGGCGTCGCTCTTCCGCCGAGAACCGCGCCAACCCGGTTGCGTCGACTCGCTCCTCCTGGACCGCGAGGGCAAGACTCGAACGTACGGATGCGTGGAGGTCGTCGTCCCGATGCTCGCCCTGTTCCAGCTCGGCAGCGAGCTCGTCGAAGCCGGCTGCGCGGAGGTTGCGGAGAGCAGTCTCCATGTCCCGGGTTCGTCGGTATTCACCCATCAGACCCGAGGCCACGTTGTCGCACCAGGTCGGGACCGACTGCTCGATCGCCTGAACGACAGTGCGTCCGCGCAGCCACCGCCGCTGCGATGCAGCAGTGACACCGAAGGCTTGCCGCAGTTGCTTCCACGCTTCTGCAACCGCCTCGATGGCACCGGCGTCTGCGAAGGGGTCCACCTCCTCCCGGGCGACCTTCGCGACGTACGCGTCGAGAACATCGGTGGCGCCGAAAGCCTCGCGCGTCTGCCGCCAGCCGTCCAGGTCACCGGCCACCCGACGACCAACCGCAGCAGCGCTCAGGACGTCCGGGCTCACCCAGCCCGGGAGAGCGCGTCTGACGCGATCACGCAGCGCGAACGACTCCCGCTGCAGATACTCGATGTCCCCCAGAATCCGAGGTACGACCGTCTCGTCGACGGGAACGCCGGGAACAAGGGCCTGGACCTCTGCCAGGGCAGAAGCCACAAGACGCTTGCGCTTTAACATCCCCGCGGCCTGCGCCGTCCGCAGGTTGTCGCGTAGGTTGCGCACGTCTGCGAACTGAGCGGCAGGACTGACTCGCTCCAGCAGCGCACCGTGACGGACGGCGAACTGGTCGATCTCGGTGGCCAACCCTCGCAACTCGGCTGCCCACCCCTTGGCGTCTGTGCGCGCACGCTCCGTACGGACGGTCGGGTTCGCCCGCATCTGGCGCAGCATGGGGACGGCGGCCGACCATGTCTCGGGATCCGCCATGTCATCCAGCAGCGTGCGTGCGTCGGGCGACAGGGCCCGCAGAGCCGCTTGCAGCTCCTCGACGGACCGCTCGAGACGATGCGTGTTCCTGTTGTCGTCCGCCCATCCGCCGGCCAGACTCCAGGGACTGTCGACGAGCGAGGTGCTCAGCTCGCGGGCGGCACGCTGAACCTCTCGGACGACGGACAGGGCGCTGTCGAGCGGCTGCTCACCACGTACGTACTGGCGTGGTACGGCGATACGCACCGCGGCGCCTTCGTTCTGCAACACACGGTCGTGAGCTCGCCAGAGCGACACCTGCGCCGGGCCGGGCCCGTGCACCTGGTCGCGGTAATGCACCAGGTCGCTGACGTGACGCCTGATGTCTGCGCGTCGCATGTCGTACTGGTCCTGCGGGCCGACGGCGTGATTCCAAGCGGCTTCGATCTGCGCCCTGACCTTCCTGACGGTCAGATCCTTGCCGTGAAGATCGAGGGTTGACGCGCCGAGGCCGGCAGCGTCGAGCCGCCTCCGCACCACCTCAAGAGCGGCCTGCTTCTCCGCCACGAAGAGCACGCTCTTTCCGTTGGCCAGAGCGTTCGCGATCATGTTCGTGATGGTCTGGGATTTCCCCGTTCCCGGGGGTCCCTCCAAGACGAATGTCTTGCCCTCGCGAGCCCAGCGGATCGCCTTCAGCTGCGCACCGTCACTGGCGATCGGAAGATGTTCCTCCGCTTCGGTGAAGTCGTCGATCTCCGGGTCCGCCACCTTGTCCACGAAGGTGTCGCGGGGCGTGTGCACGAGATGACGAACGACGGGGTTCTCAGTGAGCTTCTCCCAGTTGTCCGAGACGTCACGCCACATCTCCAGCGTCGAGAACTGCAGCACGGCGAGGCGAACGTGGGTCTCAACCGTGAATGGAAGTCCTCGGACCGACATCTCGCGACGCACTGCCATCAGGACGCGACGCGTGTCGATACCGTGATCGTCCCGAGGTGGGTTGGCAAGTTCAGGGATCTCAATGCCGTGATCGCGCCGCAGCTTCTCGATGAGGCAGGCGTTCGGAAGAGCCACCTCGTCGCCGGAGCGCACGACGCGGTACCGCTTCTCCAGATGACCTTCGAGTCGCACGGGCATGAGGAACAACGGCGCGAGAGCCTCTTTCCCCCGCGCGTCCCGCCACTTCAACGCCCCGAGCGTGATGAAGAGATTGTTGCTGCCGGATTCTTCCTGGACGGTCTTTGCCTTGCGTCGCAGAGCGTCCAGCGAGCGGAGCAGTGCCGGGTCCGTCTTGGCGACGTGAGCGACGTTCTCCCGGAGAAGCATTTCCCGTACGAGTCCGCCGTCGATGCGGCGAATGTCGTCCTGCCCGTTGTGGGCCGCCGGGTCCAGTTCCAGTCCGGCAGCCAGCCGGATCGGCTTGCCGTCGGCGAGCCGGTCCTCGAAGTCGTCGAATGCCGACTCCGGAATGTGCAACTGCTCGCCCGAGCGTGCGCCCAATTTCAGCAACGGATTTCGGAAGGACAGATCGAGCAACGACTTCCGCCATGCCTCCACCCGCGGTGGTCGAGCATCGGCGGCGCTGACGGATTCGGACCGACCGGCTGAGTGGGCCTCGGTCGGAAGGGCCATCGCAGCCGGTCGCTGGACCTCGATGATGACGGCGTCTCCGTCGCGCCGAACCCTGGGCATCGGTTGGATACGTCGGTGGCACGCGGCCACGTCGATCAATGCCGTGATCTCGTCGAGGTCCTGGTCCCAGTACTGCTCGGTCGCTCGGCGCGCATCCGCGAACGAACTCGATGACCCCTCCACTGTGGTCGTCAGTTCGACCGGCACCAACAGGCCACTGCGTGCCAGGTTCTGCATGATCTCCGGGGACCGGAGAGCGAGCTCCTGAAGTTTGAGGTCTTGGGTGAGGAAGCCGGCGAACGCGTGGCCGTGGCAGATCACCACGACAGGATTGATGCCGGCGGCCTCGAGGGCAGCCGCGTAAAGAATGCTGAGGTCGAGGCAGTTCCCCCACCGCTGATTCAGAACGTCCTCCGGGCGCCTCACCTTCTGACCGGTTGTCTCGAAGGACGGCGGTGCCTCGACGTAGCGGATGCCCCGGGCGGCAATGGCCCTGTAGATGGCGTGCGCCGTCTCGACGACGCGGTCCTCGTCCTGCTGGTAGCCGACCAGCGACGGGTCTCCGGTCTCACGCTGCAGCAGGGAGGACGCTTCGCCGAGCAGGTCCGAGATCTCCGGCTGGTTGGGTGCGATGAACGCCGACAGCAGTTCCGGATGGGGTTCGGCGAGCCACTCGTCGCGGGCCAACAACCGCACTGGTCCCGTGGTGGTCGTCGACCGCCCGTTGCTGGTGACCGTCAACCGGATCTGGGCAGATCGAGCTTCCTCCAGTTCCGCGAAGGCCTGATGGTCCAGCTGCCAACGGAGGACGGTGAGGTCGGCGTGGTTCCTGCCCGGTTGGAGATCCCACGACGTGAGCGTTGCTCCGGCGTCGTCACTGAACCCGTCGATTTCCAGGGCGACCGCGTCGACCGTGACAGGGTCGTCGGTGTCGTTCTCGGCCGTCAGATCCAGGATGGGTGAGATGCCCTGGTTCGCGAGTACGTAGTTGATCGCGGCGTAGTGGTCGACGGTGACGGTGACGCCGCCAGACGTCAACCGCAGACGGTGGATACCAGCACTCGGGATGCTGTGCACGCCGTCGACCTCGGCAAGACCGGCCTCCTCGTTGCGTTCGACGTTCTCCTCGATGTCGTCGCGTTCGAACGGGTCACGCTCGACGGCATCGAGATCCGCGGCGTCCTCCGGGCTGATGGGCTCATCGAGTTGCTGGCGTAGCACGTTGAACTCCGACTCGGTTCCCGGCGAGAGCGCGGCGACGAGGAACTGCAAGTTCTCGACGCAGCGGCGGGCGGCGGCCCGATCGACAGCCGCGGGGTTGTGCGCTGCAAGGTTCAGCGTCTCGCGCGCTTCCCGCGCCCACCCGCTCTTGATGGGGTCGATCCGACCACCGAACGCCCGCCAATCCCTGACGAAAAGGAGGAGAACGAACCGGGGATCGTCGAGGGTGTAGTCGCGCGGCCGCTTCCCGTCCCGGACGTCCTGCTGCTGGTAGTGAACGGGCCAGTCGCCTTCCGCCGGGGGATGCTGCTCGACGAAATCGTGGACGGCGGACGCCATCGATCGAGCTGCTCGCCAGACGACCTCTACCGGTGCCAGTTCGTTCACTGACGCGCCCCCCCTTGTTCTTGCAACTCTGTAGTCAGGTTGCTATGTAAGCAGACGTCACGGACAGGGATGAGCGAGCCCGTCGGACGCACTCCCTCAGTTGCTGGAGTGTTCGGTCACTTGGGAGTGGAAGTACACGTAGGCGCCTCGTGCAACATCCGTGCGGACTGCCGTAGAGGGCCACTAAACAGTCGCGGCCCGTCGCTCCTCAGCGAATCCCGGCGCCAGCGCCTCCATCTGCTCAATGACGGTCCGGATCGCCTCGGGCTGCTTGTCCGGCGGGTAACCGTGCTTGATCAGCAAACGCTTGATGGAAGCCCGCAGCTTCGCCCGTACGTCGTCGCGCACCGTCCAGTCCATCCGGGTATCCCGGCGCATGATGGTCACCAACTCCCGCGCGATTACGGCGAGAACGTCGTCGCCCATCAGTTCCACAGCTGAGTCGTTCTCACTCACCGCGTCATAGAACGCGAGTTCCTTCCAATCCAGCGGCGGCGAGAACTGCTCAGCCCGGTCCTCGTGCGCCGCAACATCCTTGGACATCTTGATCAACTCTGCGATCACCTCAGCGGCGGTGAGCTGCTGGTTGGTGTAGCGGTTCATCAGGTCGGTGAGGCGCTCACTAAATGCTCGCTGCGCCACCAAGCTGTTACCCGCTGACCGCCGAACATCGCTGAGCAGCTGGGCGCGCAACTTGTCGATCAGAACGTGGGGGCTCTCCTCCTGCAGGTGGGCGAGCGCTTCCTTGCTGAGTTGGTGGATCGACTGCTGCTCCATCCCGGCGCGCTCAAAGATGTCGTAGACATCACCGGTCACAGTGGCGTCGTCGACGACTTGGGCGAGCAGCATCGCGACGTCTTCAGGCACCACTTCGCCACGGGCTTCGCGTTCCTCAGCATCGATCTTCGCCAGCCAGACCCGCACCTCGTTGTAGAAGCGGATGTCGACCAAGCGCTTCTCGGCGTCAGAGAGTTGGGCGCACAGCGCGTACGCCCGGGCCATCTGGTGCGCCAGCCCACGGAATCGCTCTGCCACCGGCCGTTCGCCAGGGTTTTCGGACTGATTGCCTTCGGTCGCCGGGTCGCGCAGGAAGTTGGCTACCGCGAGTGTGGCCTTGATCCACCCGGTCTTCGGGTCGGAACCGTGGACCACTCGCCAGTTCGTCGGGCCGGTGAGGGTGTCCAGCTCGGCCAGCCGGTCGATCAAGACGTCCAGCATCTCCTGCGCCGTGCGGCCGACAGCGTCACGCTGATAGTTGTCGCCGGCGTGGGTGAACTCGGCGAGGGCGTCGTTGAGGTTCTCCATCACCGGCGCGTACGCGACGAGCAGTCCGTCTGGCTTCTCCCGGAAGGTGCGATTGACCCGAGCCAGCGTCTGCATCAGCAACGCGCCCTTGATCGGCCGATCCAGGTAGAGGGTGTGCAGCGGAGGCGAGTCGTAGCCCGTAAGCATCATGTCCTTGACGATCACCAGCTCGAGGTCGTCGGCGGGATCCTTGAACCGCTGTTTAATGGTCTTCTGCTCCCCAGAGCGACGAATGTGCTTGCGGATCAGCGGATCCGGCTCGCTCGGCTCTCCGGAGTAGACGACCTTGATCCGCCCCTTGTCGAGGGCATCGTCGTGCCAGTCAGGGCGCAGGGACACGATCTCGTCGTAGACCTGCGCGCAGATCTTTCGGGTCGCGCAGACGATCATCGCCTTGCCCGGCCCACCGATGAAGGGTGCCATCGTCGCTCGCCGACTTTCCCAGTGGCGGACGAGGTCGGTCACCAACGTATGCACTCGCTCGGGCGCTCCGTAGATCGCATTGATCACCGCGACCGACTGCTCGACCTTGCGCCGTTCGACGTCGTCGAGACCGCGGGTCGCCTCGTCGACGACCTCGTCGATCGAGTCGTCGGTCAACCCGTCGGCTCGCTTGACCTCGATCAACCGCGGCTCGAAGACCACCGGCACCGTGGCACCGTCCTCGACGGCACGGTTGAGGTCGTACACGTCGATGTGGTCGCCGAAGACCGCGCGAGTATTGCGGTCCTTGGTGGCGACCGGCGTTCCGGTGAAGGCGATCAGCGTGGCATTGGGCAGTGCGTCCTTCAGGTGGCGCGCGTAACCATCGAGCTGGTCGTAGTGGCTGCGGTGGGCCTCGTCGGCCAAGACCACGATGTTGCGGCGCTCCGAAAGCAGCGGGTGGCGCTGCTTGGCGTCCCGCTCCTGCTTGGACAGGCCGAACTTCTGCAACGTCGTGAAGTAGATACCGCCGGTCGTTCGCTGCGCGAGTTCGGTGCGCAGCTGGTCACGGGTGTCGACCCGTTGCGGCTTCTCCGGCAACAACGTGCTCATGTCGAATGCGCTGAACAGCTGGTCGTCGAGCTCTGTCCGGTCGGTCAGCACGATCACCGTCGGGTTGTGCAGTTCCGGACGACGCATGATCGCCGCCGCGTAGAGCTCCATCTCCATCGACTTACCTGATCCCTGGGTATGCCAGACCACTCCAGCGCGACCGTCGCCGCGGACAGCGTCGATGGTGGTTCCCACGGCCTTGGTCACCGCGAAGTACTGGTGGGGTTTGGCGATCCGCTTCGCGACGCCCTCGTCGCCCTCGTCGAACGCGGTGAAGTTGCGCAGTAGCTGCAGGAATCGCTCGGGGTTGTAGACGCCGTCGAGCAGAACGTCGAGCCCAGTCAGCGCGTCGCCGTCCGCGTCCGGGTCACCGAGCGCCACCGGGCGGCCGTCGTCGTCGACGTTCCAGGCCGCGAAGTGGTGGTACGGCGTGAACGGCGTTCCGTAGCGAGCGTGGATCCCGTCGCTGGCCACCACGAAACAGACCGAGGCGAACGCCGTTGGGAACTCTGCGACATAGGTCAACAGCTGCTGATGGGCCGCCTGCACCGTGGCTTTCGCTGCACCGGCACGCTTCAGCTCAAGGATGCTGACCGGAAGGCCGTTGCAATAGAGCACCACGTCGAAGCGGCGTTCGTGTTCCCGGTCGCGCAGAGTGACCTGGTTGATCGCCTGCCAGGTGTTCTCGACCTCGTTGGTGCTGATCAGACGGATGGTGGGCGTCTGCTGCTGGCCTTCGTGATCGACGTACGTCGTGCCGGTCCAGCCGTCGACCAGGATCCGGTGGAGGCGGTGATTCTCCGCCAGCGCGTCGTTGGATCGGGCGGCGAGGATGTCTGCCGCAGTCTGCTCGAGGTACCGGGCCGGGACCTGCGGGTTCAGACGTCGCAACGCGTCAAGGAACGCGCCGGTCAGGACGAGGTCGTGCCACGACTGTCGCTGTCCGGAGCCCG
Source organism: Calidifontibacter terrae (assembly GCF_054778835.1). Taxonomy (NCBI): domain Bacteria; kingdom Bacillati; phylum Actinomycetota; class Actinomycetes; order Micrococcales; family Dermacoccaceae; genus Calidifontibacter; species Calidifontibacter terrae. The sequence goes on along the minus strand of NZ_BAAGZF010000007.1, from coordinate 77,303 downwards.
GGGCCACGCTCGCTCCAGTGCCGGGCTCCCAGCCGATCTCGGCCAGGTGCTCCAGCACCAGTTCCTCCCACTGGGCCTCGCTGCCGTCACGCGCCGACACCTCAAAGCACCTCCCCCGCGCGTTCCTCCGCGCCTTTGACCGTCAGTCTGCCCGACATCAACAACGGCAGCAGCGCATCCCGGGTCGCGACAAGCGACTTGTTCTCGCCATGCAGCGCCTTACGCAGCGAGAACAACGGCCTGACCGCCTGGGTAAACGCCACTAGAGAATCGGGTCCTGGAACTGTGATCGGCTGAGCCATCGCCTCAGTTCTGTTCAGACCTGGTACCGCAGAATCGGAGTTCATGGAAGCAAAATCGATCGCCCGCAGAGCGAAATAACAGAACTCCGTCGGAACGTGACCTTCGATAGGTGCCACGAAGAACGTGGTGTCTATCGGGAAGTGCGGACTATCTGACCAGTGCACGACACCGACCGATCCCTTTCGGCCCACAATCACGCCTGGCGCATCGACCAGAGCAACGTTGTGAGTACCGACGACACCACCACTCCCGTAAACGGGCACCGTTCCTGTAGAACGCGTATTCGCCGGGAGAGACTTGCCGTAGTGAAATGCCATGACGTCGCCCACGCGGGCAGCCTTGCCCCCCACGACTGACCGTAGGAAGTGGCCTTCCGCGAGGCTCGCTGCTCTACTGAGGACCTGGCGGTTCGCGGAGATCTTGTCGTCGAGCGCCCCCAGCACCTCCGCAATCTTCTGCTGACTGTCATAGCTTGGGAGCACGAGGTTCACCGACCGTAGGGCCGACTGGCGGATACCCACGACCGTGGTGCCAGTCGCGTGACCGGCCAAGGAAGCCTGAGCTTCTGCCGACTGGAGAGCGTAGAACAGGTATCCGTTGTCCAGGATCCCAGTTCGACCACGTAGCCCGAAGAGTCGTTGCCCCAGCACCAGGGGGTCGTCACTCGGGACGCGGGCTACTCGACCCAACGGAGCCTCACTGGTAAGCAGGACGTCGCCACGCCTTGTAGGTACGCGCATCCACCTGCGATGGAGTTCACTGGTAACACACCGCGCATCATCCAGATGGAGGACCCCGTCAGAAACCAGAAGCGCGGACGCAACTGGGACCCCGGCGGCGACAAAGTCAGCCCCCAGCTTCTTAGGCGTCTTTCCACGGTGATCGATAAGAACTTCTAGTGCATCACCAAGCGCAATGCGCCTCATACCAATCGCCCCAATTGCGCCCGTACCACAGAATCTAACCGAGCGGACTCGTCCATCGCCGCGAGCAATTCCTCCGTCAACCGTGCGACCTTCTCCTCGACCGGCTCCCCGTCGTCCTTCACCTCGGCCGCCCCGACGTACCGGCCCGGTGTCAGTGCGTAACCACCTTCCTTGATCTCCGCGAGCGACGCGGATCGGCAGAAGCCCGGCACGTCGACGTACTCGCTCGCGGGCGAAGATGTGCCGCGCCACGCGTGGTAGGTCTCTGCGATGCGGGCAATGTCGGCATCGGATAGCGCACGCTCCGCACGGTCGACCATGTGACCGAGTTCGCGGGCGTCGATGAACAGCACCTGCCCGGCCCGGTCGACCGGGTTGCCGGTGCCGGCGGCTTTGTTGCGCGCGAAGAACCACACGCAGACCGGGATACCGGTGCTGCGGAACAGCTGGGTGGGCAGCGCCACGATGCAGTCGACGACGTCGTCCTCGACCATCGCCGCCCGGATCTGTCCCTCCCCACCGGTGTTGCTGGACAGTGAGCCATTCGCCATCACGACGCCTGCGCGACCGTCGCTGCTCAAGTGGCTCAGGATGTGTTGCACCCAGGCGTAGTTCGCGTTGTTCTTCGGCGGCACACCGTAGGTCCACCGGCTGTCCTGTTCGTTGCGGGCCCAGTCCTTGATGTTGAACGGCGGATTTGCCATCACGAAGTCGGCCTTGAGGGTGGGGTGGATGTCGCGCGCGAACGTGTCCTCCCACTTCGCTCCAAGGCCGCCGGTGTCGATGCCGTGGATCGCTAGGTTCATCTTTGCCATCCGCCAGGTGCGTTCGTTGTTCTCCTGGCCGTACACCGACAGGTCCGACGCCTCCTCACCGTGCGCGGTCAGGAAGCGCTCGGACTGGACGAACATCCCACCTGACCCGCAGCACGGGTCGTAGACGCGACCCCTGTGGGGCTCCAACACCTGCACCAGCACCTGGACCACACCGGCCGGCGTGTAGAACTCACCGCCACGCTTGCCCTCGGAGCGAGCGAACTCGGCGAGGAAATATTCGTAGACCTCGCCCAGCAGGTCGCGCGCCTTCGTCACCCCGTGACCGGAAAATCGGGCGGAATTCAAGACATCGAGCAGCTCGCCGAGCCGGCGCTGGTCGACGACCTCACTCTTGAACGTCTTCGGCAAGGTGCCGCGCAGACTGGGGTTGGAGCCCTCGATCATCTGCATCGCATCGTCGACCAGCTCACCGATCGACACCCGCCGACCCAGGCGTGGGTCGTCGTACCCCTTCGCGTGCGCAGCGAGGTGGTCCCAGCGGGCGGTCGGCGGGACGAAGAAGACCCCGCTGCCGCGGTATTCCTCGACGTCGTCGACGACCTGCGCGATCTGCTCGCCGCTCCACCCATCCTTGGTGAGGTCGTCAACGATCTGCGCACGGCGTTCAACGAACGCGTCGGAGACGTACTTTAAGAAGATCAGTCCGAGCACGACGTCCTTGTACTGCGAGGCGTCCATCGACCCGCGCAGCTTGTCGGCTGCCTTCCACAGCGTCGCCTTCAGTTCCTTCATCGTCGACGGCGCGGCGTCGACCTTCTTCTTCGGGGGCACGTCAGTCCTTCGTGTTGGGTGTGGTGATTTCGATGCGGGCGTAGCCGGATGCCACCGACTCCACCAACGTACGTTCCAATTGCTCGAGTTGAGCCAGTTCTGCTGCCAATTCGGTTCTGCGAGCGGCGATCCTGGCGGCGGTCGCCTCGAGCTCGGCGGGCTGGTCCGGCGGAAGCGGACGGATGCGCAACAGTCGTACATCCCGCGCGGGTGCCGACTGGCGGGCAAGGTCGAACGCGATCGCTTGCGGACTGAGCCCCACCGCCCGTCCCTCCTCAGTGATCCGCAGGACGCGCAGCGGCGTCTGCACGACCGCGTCGCCCGAATCGTCGACCATCGCGCCTGCAGTCGCGGAGAAGATGACATCTCCGGGCTCGGTCGTCCGGCTGCCGGCATAGCGCCATTCAAGCTCGACCCGGTCGATGGTTCGCGGCGTCGTGCCGAAGCGGACCTGATCGACACCGATGACTCGAACACCCCTTCCGTCGGTGGCCAGATGCTCGTCGCGCAGCCGCTGGCCGGGGAGCAAGCGCAGCCATCCCTCACCGATAGCGTGGTCGACGGTGCACGCCCGGATCGCCTTCTGGCGGGCGCCGCCGACGACCTGCCAGCCTTCGCCGACACGGCCAAGAGTCGCCCGAAGCTCCTCGGCCCGCAAGGCGATCGACCGATCGACGCCACGCGACGGATCAGCATCGGCATCGGCCACCGTTCGCCGGGTGAGATCGCCGTTGGCCGCAAGCAGTGCCGGCACCGACACCAGTCGTGCTGTGCGCAGCACGTGCTCGCGGCCCAACCGGTGAGCGCTGGTCGCCACCACCAAATCGGTGACTACGTCGTCCGCGCGCAGGTCGGCCAGCTTTTGGTCGCCGAGGTCGGCGGTCACCACGGCTAGGTTACGCGAGGGAATCCCGACCGGACTGGGGCCGAACAGGCCAAAGGACAGGCGTGCGCTGTGGTGGTGTCGCAGCACGCCGGCCGGAAGCTTGGCGACCATCCGCAGCTGCCCGGATCGCAGCCAGCTGTCCCGCAGCTTCACGTCACTGGCGTCGGCGAGCGGCTTGGCGAGCGCAGCCGCGTCCCCGATCAGCAGCGCCAGCTGGCTGCTGTCGAGGCGGAGAACCACATCGTCGATGGCGTCGAGCGCGGCTCGCACAGGGAGGTCGTGGACGTCGCCGACGATCACGGCCGCTCCGGAGACGGACAGCCCACCCGCAGCGGTCACGATCTCGGTCTCCACACCGGCAGCCTTCAGCCGGCGGATCGCGCTGCGCGACAGCGCATCACCGGAACTGATCAGGGTCAGCCCTACCAACGGGTCGCGCCGCGCCACGGCCAAGCCGACCGTGACCACCCCGGCATCGAGCAGCACCAGGCTCAGTTGCTCGTCGCTGATCGTCCGCCCGACAGCTATGACACCCTCGGCCCACAGCTCAAGGAGTTCAGCTGCGAATCCGGTGCCGGTGCGGCGCTCCGCATCGGCGGCGAGTGCTTCCAGAGCAGCCGATCCAGAGTACGCCGCATTGGCGAGTTCGTCACACAGTGCGAGCAGCCGTGGCTCGATCGGAACGTCGCTCAGCTCGGCACGCAGATACTCGTCGCCCGGGTCCAGTTCGAACGCCAGGTGCAGCAGTTCGGCAGCCGTCAGGTCGGCCAGACCTTCGCCGGTGATGGCCGACAGCGTGAGCAGCGCTTCCAGAATCGGCATCGCCACGCCATCCGTCGCGGACAGGTCGAGCCTCGCAAACGCAGGCAGGTCATCAACGACGGACGGATTGTTGCCGGGCAACCTGCCGGAGTGCCGTTCGTACGCCTGGAACCAGTTGGCCACATCGACGACGCTCCACACACGCTCGTCTCGGTCATCCTGCAGCGGAGGCGGAAACGGAGTAGGGCCGCTCGCGCAACGGGATCGCCACATGCTGACCACCGGACGCTGCACATGCGCCGCGCGGGCAACATCGCCGAGCGACAGACGGAGCGCCTCACGGGGCACCTGGCATGTGGTCATGTTCAGAGACTAAAGCAGCGATCCTGTCGATGGTCGGGCACTTTCGATAAGGACCCTTATCAGCCTCCCGCATCGCACCTAAGCATCGGTCGCGCAAGGGTCGTTCCATCGCACCCCAGTCGGGGGTGCCGACCTGGAGGCAATCATGACCAGCTTCAACCCGCAGCAGCCCTCGTATCTGACCCAACCGTCCCCGAAACCGGCCAAGAAGCGAAAGCCGTGGCTCACGTACGGCGGAACCGCCCTCGGCGCATTCGTCCTCGGCATCGCAGCCGGGGCCGGCTCCAGCAACGGGTCCCCGACCGCCGGCAGCACCGGCGCGGCGTCGACGGTCACGATGACCGCACCGGGGTCGACCGTAACCGAGACCGGTGAGGCTGCTGCGGCCGAGACAGTCACCGTCACCGAGACCGCGCCGGCGCCGAGCACGACGGAGTCCAGCGACCCGGCATCGGGCGGCACCATCCCGGGTGACGGGACCTTCCAGGTCGGAGTCGACGTGCAGCCCGGCCGCTACGTGTCCACCACCCCGGACAGCGGCAACTGCTACTGGGCGCGGATGAGCGGACCCGACGGCTTCGACGACATCATCGACAACAACAACAGTTCCGGTCAGTCGGTGGTGACGATCAAGGCCACCGACAAGTACTTCGAGTCCAGCGGCTGCAACACCTGGACGAAGCGGTGAGCTGACGATGCGGCCCAATAGACGCAAGGAGTACGCCCCTCATCGGCGCTGCCCGGTGACGAAGAAGGTCTGTTTCCCGGACCATTCGGCGACGATCCCTGCGCTCTGGAGGGCAGTCGTCTCCCGGCTCCGCGCGGAGGAAGAGGGGCGGCGCTGCGGTCGCCAAGAGTGTCGTAGCTACAAGTGCCTGCATTGCAAGCAGTGGCACCTGACGTCGAAGGCTTGACGAGGTGGCTTGAACTCCCGGCGTCGGGAGGAAGCGCGTTCGCGCTCACTGGGCGTCACAATCCTTCAATCCGTCCCCGCCAGCGTCATTTCGTTGTTGAGTGTGGCGGGCCCTCCAGATCTGGCATCGCGCAGAATGCAGTCCACAATCCGCCGGAGGCCGTATCGCCCAAACGAAGGACTCGCATGCGTCACATCCTCATGGCTCTCGTAGTCGTCGCCGGCCTCACAGCGGCAGCAGGAGTTACCGGAGCGGTCAGACAGGAACGCCTGTCCCCGCGTACAACCCGCGTCGGCGCGCTCGCGTGCGCTGTCGGTCTGGTCACCATGGTGCTGAGCGACTTCCCTTACTCCGGAAATCGGTTCTGGGCAGCCCACTCCGTACTGGCCGCTGTCGTGTCGTCGCTCCTGCTCGTGGGCGTTGTCTTCTTGGCGTACGAGACCCAGGAACGCAAACAGCAGGAGAAGCTTGCTCTGAGTCTGTCGGGAGCAGGGCTGGGCGGACTTGTCGACCATCTCGTGGACGTCGAGGTCGCCCTAGCTCTCGCAACGGCGGCTGACCCGCCCGAGCGCCTCGCGCCAGACCATTGGACGAGCTGGAGACACAGCGGGAAGCCTTTGAGGTGGATCCGAAGTCATCCGGACCTTGTTGAAACAGAGCGGGACCCGCGGTTGCAGCCCACGTCATCGACCGACGAGCCGCCCTCGTGGCAGGCGGATCTCGTTGACCAGTCGATCAGGCGCATTCTCGCCGGGATGCGCGACTGGTCGACGCTGATCGGGAGATCTGATGAGGGAGTTGCCGTGCTGATCATTCTCTCCGAGTTGCGCGTTGACCTGATGACGTTGGCCGCAGTCGGCGGGAGTGAACCAACGATCAACTCCCTTCGGTGGCGATGTCGAGTATTCGCGATGTGTTTCGAACGATGGAGCGGTGCGGTCGCTCCCCGGCCTGAGCTCATTACCGACACGCGCGGTCTCAGCGGTTCGGCGCCCCAGATGGTGACGGCCAACGGGGCTCTAGGTCGCAGACTGTCGGCGACGGTCTCCGCCCTTCGCACGCGGTCGTCCCGAGAACCCGCAAACCTGGGCTGACGTGCGAAGCTGCAAGTGCCAACCCGCCCTGCTCATGGATCGGAGACCACGTGGGATTTCAGACGCCGTTGTACGAACTGAGCGATTACCTGAAATGGACCACGAGCGGTCGCGTCCAGCTCCCTGATTTTCAGCGCGGATACAAATGGGAGGACGAACGGATCCGGCAACTGCTGGTCACCATCCTTCGCGGACACCCGCTGGGCGTGGTGATGCTCTTGAAAACCGGCAACGATCAGATTCGATTCAAGCCAAGGCCAGTCGAAGGGACCACCCCGGAACCAGGGCTGGAGGTCGACTCCTTACTTCTTGACGGACAGCAGCGCCTGACGTCCTTGACGCAGGCACTCACTGGTGACGGCGTCGTGGAGACGATGGACAGCAGAGGAAAGCGTCTCTCCCGCCGTTACTACATCGACATGGACCTCGCGCTGCAGGGCGAGGACCGCATGGACGAGGCCGTCTTGTCCCTCCCCGGTGACGGCGTCGAGCGAAGCAACTTCGGGAAGGACATCGTCAGGGATGTGTCGACGCCCGAACGAGAGCGCGAAGCGAACCTGTTTCCGTTCCGCCTGCTGCTCGGCGGCGCTGACGCTGTCACCTGGCTATTCGCGTTGGCGGACACGGACAGGGCGGGTCAGTTTCATGCTCAGGTGATCGGGCCGGCTACGAGCTACAACATTCCGGCGATCGAACTCGACAGAGCGACTAGCAAAGCCGCGGTGGCAACCGTTTTCGAGAAGGTGAATACCGGCGGCCTCGCACTCAACGTCTTCGAGCTGCTCACAGCGACCTTCGCCGGCGACAAGTCGTACTTCGACGAACACGGAACTGACTTCCGTCTGAACGACGACTGGAAAGAGACCCAGGCGCTGTTCGTCGATCACCCTGTGCTTACCGGCCTCGAGAGCACTGACTTCCTCCAAGCGGTCACCCTTCTGACCACCCTCAAGCGTAATCAGGCGAGCACCGGGCCACGCCCTCCGGCGGTGAGCGCGAAGCGAGAGGACGTTCTCAAGCTGGGCCTCAAGGACTACCTGGAGTGGGTCGACCCCGTCCGCAAAGCGTTCCTGTGGGTTTCCGATTTCCTCGCTGATCTCCACATCTTCGACACCAGGTTCCTTCCCTACCCGAAGCAATTGGTGCCTTTGGCGGCGATTCGTGTAGTCATGGGTTCGAGCGCCGATCTACGCGGCCCTCGTGCACAGCTTGTGCGGTGGTTCTGGTGTGGCATCCTCGGCGAGCTTTACGGCGGAGCCATCGAGACTCGCTTCGTCCGAGATCTTGAGCAGGTACCGAGTTGGGCCGTCAACGAGGACGGCGCCCAGACACCGAACACCGTGAATGACGCCACGTTTGTGGAATCTCGGCTGCACTCGTTGCGCACACGTCTAGCGGCTGCGTACAAAGGTGTGTACGCGCTTCTGTTGGGAAATCAGGCGCGAGACTGGATGGAGGACAAGGCACTCGACAAGGTTCAGTACGTCAACCTTGCCGTTGACATACATCACATATTTCCGCAGAAGTGGTGTCGAGACCATGACATCGACGACGAGCGACGCGAAAGCATCGTTAACAAGACGGCGATCTCTGCGGTGACGAACAGGACCATCGGCGGAGATGCTCCGTCCAGTTACCTCAAGGTGATCGAGCGCAAGGCACAGATCCCGCCAGACCAGCTCGACGGACTGCTCGATGCCCATCTGGTTGCGGCCGACCGGCTCCGAGCGGACGACTTCACGGGCTTTTTCAACGCCCGCCGCGAAGCGCTTTGTCTTCTAGTGGAGCAAGCCATGGGCAAGGCCGTACCTCGCGATGTTGAGCGCGGGGAGGCAGGGGAGGACTCTTCGCAGTTCGAGACGACCGAGATCGAGGAGCTTCCCGACGAGTCGGACTGACCCATGCGGCGCCCATGCGGCTTACTGTGGCGCCACTTGTCGTCAGAAGACGGCACGCCCGCGCCTCTGGACCCCGTCGCCCGGTTCGGGCAAGACTAGCCCGGTGATTTCACGGGCTCCGGTTGGCGCGGTGCGCCGTCGGCTTCCGCAATCTGACCCACTACATCGCGCTGACGTCTAAACAGTCCGCGCCCACTCGAACACGCCCTCTGGCATCGACTCGTCAAGCTGCCAGGTGACCGCCATCGGCCGTTCTCCCTGGTGATGGAGATACTTGGCTGTTCCCAGGAACACATATGGTGCACCGCTTCCAAACTCGGTGACTATATGTTCGCGGGCGAATAACAAGATCGTGTCGTCCGAGGCTGCATGACTGATGTAACGCTGCCCCGTCGACGAAGCCGCGCGGGTCGTTGATTGCGACTCCCAGTGGAACCTCGACGGGGAGATGGCGTAGTCGCGATACATCGTGGTCGGCGAGAAGCCCGAGTCAGTCTTGACAGTCGTGACAAGCAACGCATCGAGCCGGCGCTCGTCGACCCGGTAGACACCAGCGACCGCATTCTTCGGGAAGTTACGCCGTTCAAACGATGAGTAGCCAATGGCGGTGAGAAGTTCCTCCCGCGTGTAGCGCCCATGTAGCGCCAGTGTCGGCGCAGTCCGACTGAACTCGGTTTCAACTCTGCTCGTCCAGCGCACACGATCCAGGGCTAAGTCGAGCACCTCGATGAGTTCGCTCCGAATTGCCGGCTCAGCACTCAGCGCCTTGATCGCGTCTACGACAGATACAAAGCCCCCACCGTCTGGCCAAAGCGACATCGCTAGCAGTGGCGCAAAGTGCCGCGCATCAGCCGAACACGTCAACCAGTCGAATCCGTCGCTCAGCAGTTCGCTATAGGCAGCGTGCCGTCGGCGGTCATTCACGTGGACGAGGGCGCGAACACGCTTCGCCAACTGGCGCTCTCGGGGGCCAGGCGGCGGGATGTCAGCACCAGCATCTCGTCGCAGCGTCGTCCACGACTTGTTGTTGCGGAGGATGTCGCTCAGCTCGAGCCCTGAGTCGTCGAGGAATTCCCGCAGGCCGGCGATCGGTGACGTCCGTAATTCGGCAGTCATTGACTTCCACGAGGAACTGATCCCGGCACGAATGTTTTCGAGCACCGCTGAGCGCGCCACATCGTCGAGCACGATCTGCGAACCGCCAGGACTGTCGAAACCACGGTTCACAGACTCCCTGAGCTCAGCTCTGGTCATGCGCTTGGCGATGGCTCGCAGCTTGCGATCGAGCCGATATTCAGCACGCTGGTGCCCGACGAAGTCCAGGGCCGTGAGTACAGGCTTGTTGTTCGCGAGACGCAAACCTCGACCGAGTTGCTGAACGAACACTGTGGCGCTTTTGGTCGGCCGCAGGAAAATCACCGTGTTCACCGCAGGGATGTCGATGCCTTCGTTGAACATATCGACCGTGAAGATCGCCTTGACCTCGCCGCGAACTAGCCGCCGTACGGCCTCGCTTCGATCGAAACTCTCGGCGCCGGAGATGACGGCGACAGACGGCACCCCCGCGTCGCTGAACCGGCGGGCCATGAACCGTGCGTGCTCCTGCGATACGCAGAAACCAATCGCCTTCATCTGTGCCAAGTCCCCGACCTTGTCCCGCACAGCGCGCAGAACATGACGGGCGCGAGCCTCGTTTGATGCGTACAAGTTCTCCAATTCGGCCTGGTCGTAACTGCCGCGCGCCCACTTCACATGCCGCAGGTCGACGGTGTCGCCAACTGCGAAGTAGTGAAACGGGGTGAGGAGATCCGCTTCGAGCGCGTCCCAGAGGCGAAGTTCGGCCGCGATCCGACCACCGAAGAAGTCCGCCACATTGACCCCGTCGGCACGCTCCGGGGTAGCCGTCAGGCCGAGTAACTCCTGCGGCTCGAACAGCTCAACCAACCGTCGATACGACGGCGCTTCGGCGTGGTGGAACTCATCAACCACGACAACGTCGTACGCCGCTGGATCGGCATCTTCGAGGTTCAATCGCGCGAGTGACTGCACCGAAGCGAAGATGTGCGCGCCGAGAGTTGGTCGCTTGCCATCGACCCATAGTTCGCCAAATGCACCGTCGTTCAGGACTTCTCGAAAGGTTCGTCTCGCCTGTTCAAGGATCTCCCGCCGGTGAGCGACGAACAACAATGTGGGTCGCGTGTCGCCATGACACAAGCGCAGGTAGTCCAGCGCAGCGATCACGGTCTTGCCGGTGCCGGTGGCTGCGACGACGAGGTTGCGGTGCCGGTCGTGCACAACCCGCTCGGCCTCGAGCTGTTCGAGGATCAACTTCTGATGCGGTAGGGGCGATACAGCAAGGCCGGACAGGCTGATCGAGTCGTCGAGGGGTGCTCGATTGCCAGCTTTGGCGAGCGCCATGTCGAGCCGCTCGGCGTCGCGCTCGGGCAGATAAGTCTCGAATGCCGGGTCATTCCAGTACGACTCGAAGGTTGCATCGAACTTCCGCATCAATGTCGGCGTTGCCACCTCCGAGATCCGAACGTTCCATTCCACCCCTTCCAGGAGTGCACTGCTGGAGAGATTCGAGGAGCCGACGTAACCCGTGTGGAAGCCTGTATCGCGGCGGAAGAGCCACGCTTTTGCGTGCAGGCGAGTGCGCTGAATCTCGTAGTGCACCTTGACCTGCGCACCAAACTCATCGACCAGTCGATCGAGTGTCCGGCGGTCAGTGCAGCCGGTGTAGGTGGAGCAGATCACCCGGATCGGCACATTGTGCGCACGGAGCGTACGCAGCTCGCTCTCGAGGAGGCGGATGCCGGGCCACATCACAAACGCGCACAACAGATCAACGGCGTCGGCACTGACCAGTTCGGCGCGAAGCTCCGCGCCGAGCGAAGGCTCGCCGTGGGAATTAGTGAGGAGGGCAGCTTCAGACAGCGGGGTCGTCGGACGGGTGTTGTAGGACCGCATGGTTCCGAGCGTGACCTTGCGCTCGATCCCGACAAGCTGCTTGACCGGGCCGGCCGGGAGGTGGGCTTCTTCCTCGTCCGAAAGCCGGGCAAGGATTTCGTTGGCCAACTCAGGCGTGATCTGTCGAGCCAGAGCCGCCGCGACGTGACGACTCACCACGTGTCGAACGTCGGCGTCGGCGACATCTTTGAAATGAGCGACGAGATCCCCGCCAAGCGCGGCGAGAGCACGTTCCAGCCCGACATCTACTAACCGCTCGTACAGCCCGGGTTCCATGCAATCCCCTTGCGCCAGTATCGGACTCGTGCGACCGCCATCGTCGCACGGCCGATGGCCGGGACTAGCTCAATGCACGCAACTGGTGCATTGCCAGGTCAGTGGCCGCGCCAGCGACCAAACTCCTTGATGCCAACGTGCTTGGGTGCACTTCCGCCGCTGAGCCTTCTCCGACCACGGCCTCAGTAGTCAGCGTTCTTTCGAAGGACGTATACCGCGTACACGCCGTCACTCGGCAGATATATGTTCAGCTGTCCAGACAGGCCAGCTGCACCAAAGATCGTGAGCATCTCGTGAACCGACCGTGGCTGGATGTGCGGCCACTGGAGAACATTCATGGTGAACCCGAGCTGAGGATGAGTGTCCAGCATGTTGCCGACGAGGAGCAGACCTCCGGGCTTCACGCAGCTGAAGGCGTTTCGCAGAAAGGTGACGGCGCCGGCGAGCACTTTTCTACTCTTGATGATGCCGTTGTAGGTGTACGTCCAGTCGTCGGCTTTCAGATACTCCAAGAGGCCCACCGCGTCGACGGCATCGAATGCGCCCAGCCAGGGGGACGGTCGACTTCCCCCTGGGAAGCAACCGCGACGCCCGAATCCCTGGCGATCGAGAACGTTCGCGCGCACGGTCTGAGTCCGGTCAGCAAGACCGTGCCTCACCGCATAGGTGACCGCCAGCCGCAGCGCCTTCTTATCGAGGTCTGCCAACGTGACATTGGGAACTGGATGCCCGGACGCGGCAGTCTCGTCCATCGTGCTGAGCACTGGTTGGGCCGCCCCACAAGCAAGCGACAGCCACTGGGTGGGGGCCGTGCTCGTCGCTACTTCCTCGAGGAGCACCTTTCGCATCACGGCTGCGCGAGAACGTATTCCTTGGCCGTCGGCGCTGTTGCGCAGCCACTCCCTGGTGGCCTCATCAATCGGAACACCGCCGGGAAAGCAAAAAGAGTCCGGGTTGTATGCAGGGTCAAGGGCCGCCGCCGTTGGCACGAGAGAGAGCCAGTGCTCCACCGCCGGCGCCTGCGCGATCAGCCGAGCGGTTGCTGGATTTGCGAAATCGATACCACTGCGACGTTTCCGCAGGTGTCCAGACTCGCTCCCGTAGTACCCCTCGGCCATCGCCTCGAGGAATCGCAATTCCTCGAGGATCACGGCCTGCTTCTCATTGGCGGCAGGGTCGAGGTAGTCGAAAGCGTGCCGCCGAACGCTGAGGTTGGATCCCGCGGCAGTGCGGATCGAGTTGGTCATGCCGAACCACCTGCCGAGGTCGAGCTACCGGCCGACGAGAAGTTACGGCTCGCCAACCCACGCAAACGGTCAAACATCGGACTCTCCATTCCGTGTGCCGATCCGGCCATCCAGGGGGCGGGCCGAGGCGTCTGCGTAGGTTCCGGAAATCTCGTCGTTGAGTCGTCAACCAAGACCTCGAAGCACATAGCTGCCGTCGTCCATCTCCAGTGGATTGGTCAGCGCGTCACGGGCCCCCTGGAGCCCGGACAAGAAAAACGTACTGTTCACTGCGCCCTGGATCGAGGCTGTTCGTGCCCTTGACCGGTCCCCAGTTTCCGGGACTTCCGCCGCGTTGGAAGGAGGCGCCGTAGCGGCAGCCAGCGAGGCCTCGTCCGAACCGCACCATCCCCTCCCGCGAAAGGGGCGCCGCGATGAGCCAGCTGGCGTCGCGGCCGGTGAGCCATGGGTCGGGTTTGGTCACGACACAAGTTTCGTTGGTTGGCGTGGCGACGCCGACCTTGTCCCAGTTGTCCCTCCCATCCGGGACAGGACCGCGCCTCCCGCCCAGCCTGACCGGTTCATGGACGCCAAGCGATGGCAGTCAGACCAAGACCTTCCTCGACGGTGGCAACTGCAGCGCCATCTATTACGACCACGGGAAACCGCTCGACATCGGTGGCGGCATGACCTGCAGCCTGGGCAGCACCAAGGACAGCAATGACCGTTACGCCCTTGCGGTAAACCAACCTCCGAACTCCGAGACGCTCTATGTCTCGTTCAGCGGTGACAACGATGCCGCCGTCTTCGATGGCGCCGGCACCCAGCTATTCACCATGCATCGAAGCTGAGGACTCCTCAGTCCAGGCAGAACTCATTCCCCTCCGGATCCTCCATCCAGATGAATCCCGTCTCCATCCGCCCGTCCGGCTCAACCCGCCGTACGACATTCGCCCCGAGCGCCACCAACCGTTCGGCCTCCGAGCCCAGCGCCGCCATCCGTTCGTCGCCGGACAGGCCCGGCGCCGCTCGTACGTCGAGATGCACCCGGTTCTTCGCGGTCTTGCCCTCCGGCACCTTCTGGAAGAACAGCCTCGGGCCACTGCCGCCGTCGGGCGGGCTGGCCGCCGATCGATCATTGCGGTGCTCCGTCGGAACGCCCCATGCCTCGAGCGCCTCGTCCCAACTGGCGAAGCCGGGCGGCGGCGGGTCGAGGCGATAGCCCAGCACCGCCGACCAGAACTCGCTCTGTGCGCCGGGATCGGCGCAGTCGAAGGTGATCTGAACGGCGCGTACGTCGGCCATGGCGGCTCCTTCGTCGGGCTCTCGAGGCTACCCCGGTCGCTTGCCCGAAAATCCGCGCGCCTTAGCCACATTTGCTCGTCCTATAGGCCGCGCGGATGTCGATAAGGTGCGCGGATTCAGCACCGCGACCAAGCGCGTTTCCTCAGCCGAGCATCACCGCTCGAAAACCACCCGCCCAGCCGCAACCGTCCCCACGACGCTCGCCTCCGCGACGTAGTCCACCTCGAACACATTCGCGTCCAGGACAGCCAGGTCCGCTCGCCGCCCCACCGCGATCACGCCCGCCTCGTCGTCGTGGTTCACGTAGGCCGACCCGGCGGTGAAGGCCGACAACGCCACCTCCAACGGCAGTCGCTCGGCGGGCAGGAAAGGCGCGTTTGACCTGTTCTCCGGATCGACCCGACGAACCGCAACCTCGATCTGCTCCAACGGATTTGCCGTCGTCACCGGCCAGTCGCTGCCCATCGCCAGCCGCACGCCGAGGCGATCTAAGGTGGCGAACGGATACTGCTGCGCAGCGCGCTCGTCACCGATCACCGGAATCGTCAGCTCGTCCATCTGCGGCTCGCTCTGCGCCCAGTAGGTCTGGCAGTTCGCCACCACCCCGAGCCGCGCGAACCGCGCGAGGTCATCGGGATGCACGATCTGCAGGTGCGCGATCGTGTGGCGCAGGTCGGTCCCCGATCCCGCCTGTTCGACCGCGTCCAGCGCGGACCGGACCGCACCGTCGCCGATCGCGTGGAGGTGCACCTGAAACCCGCGCCCCGCCAACTCCCGTACGGCGGGCAGGAGGGTCTCGCGGTCGACGTACATCAAACCGTTGTGGTCGTGACCGCAATACGGCTGGAGCAGCGAACCAGTCTGATTCTCGATCACCCCGTCGACCATGATCTTCACCGTCGTTGGCCGGAATCTGTTGTGACTGAACCGATCCCGGCGCGCGACGAGATCCTCGATCTGTTCCACACCACGGTGCCGGTCCCACCACAGCGCGCCGACGACGCGAGCCGTGAGCTGCCCGCTGACCGCCAGTTCCTCGTACGCGCGCTGGGTGTCGGGCGTGACCCACGCGTCCTGCCAGCCGGTGATGCCGAGCGAATGCAGGTGGGTTTGCGCGGCGAGGATCGCGGCCTTCCAGTCGGCGGTCGAGGGTGCCGGAACCACGACGTCCTGGAAGGCGTACGCGGCCCCTTCGTGCAGCGATCCCTGCGGTTCCCTGCCGCCCGGCAGCCGCTCGATCCGCCCATCCGGCGGGTCGGGGGTCGACGCGTCGATCCCTGCGCGACGCAGCGCCTCGCTGTTGACCCACGCCCCGTGGACGTCTCGGTTCAGCAAGAACACCGGGCGATCCGGAACGATCGCGTCGAGGTCGGCTCGGCTCGGAGTCCCGCCCTCGAAGACCTCCATCGCCCACCCGCCACCGGTGATCCATTCAGCGTCGGGGTGGGCCTCGGCGTACGCCGCGATCCGCGCCAGGATCTCCTCCCGATTCATCACGTCGTTCAGGTCGACGGTCAGGAGGTTGCGGCCGGCGAAGGGCGGGTGAACGTGGGCGTCCTGGAAGCCCGAGAGCGCCATCCCGCCCCGCAATACCCGTGTCGCGGAACCGACCAGTGGCGCCACCTCATCGCCGAGCGCCACGATCCGATCACCTTGCACGCCAACGGCATTCGTCCAGGGAGCGGCGGCGTCGCCGGTCCAGGTGGGAGTGTCGAGGATCGCCAAATCAAGCGGAACCATGCGATCGACCGTAGCCTTCATCCGATGCTCCCCACCGCCCACGTCCTCGACCTCTTCGCCGTCCCGGGCGATCTCGAACCCCTGCCCGGCGGCCAGGGCGACAGCGTCCGGGCCGGCGATCTGGTGCTCTCCCCCGGTCGCGATCCGAAGGTGCAGGACGCGCTCAGTCCCGTGCTCGCCCGCCTCGCCGTTGACCTCGACACCCGCTCCGGACGTCACCCGCGCGACCTACGGGTCGCCATGCCGGTTCCCGCACGGGACGGGAACTGGACCGTGGAGGGTTGGGGCGCAACGCGATTCGAGCCGGGTGCGACCGTGCTCACCGACCTGGCGGCCGTACGCGCGGCCGGCCTGGTCTTCCACGCCGAACTGACCCGTACGGGCACGACCTGGGCCGTCGACCACGACAACCGCTGGGTCCGGGCCGAGCGGATCGCGTTCGGCGAGCACGACATCCCTGAGGACGCCCCAGCGCTCGCCTACGAGCTCGGCAGGGAGCGCGACGACACCGACCTCGGGCCCGACCGGTTCGTGCACGGCGACCTCGCCGGCAACCTGCTGCTCGACGGCGAAGGTGCACCGGTCGTCATCGACGTCGCGCCGTACTGGCGCCCCGAGCTGTGGGCCGAGGCGGTGTGGACGCTCGACTCGGTGATGTGGTTCGACGCCGACATGGCTGTGTTGGCCGAGTGGACACAGGGTGCGCCCCGCCAGGCCATGCTGCGCGCGGCGTTGTTCCGGATGCTCAGCGACCTGGAACCGGACATCGGGCGCTACGAGTACGCCCTCGGTTAACGCAGCGGGATGTCCGCCCCGCGCTCACTCTCCGGTCGCGGGCCGGTGATCCGCCGGTCCGACTCCGCGATCGCGACGTCGTTGATGCTCGCCTCGCGGCGCGCCATCAGGCCCTCGTCGGTGAACTCCCACAGCTCGTTACCGTAGCTGCGCCACCACTGCCCGGCGGCGTCATGCCACTCGTACTGGAAGCGCACCGCGATTCGGTTGCCGGTGAAGGCCCACAAGCTCTTGCGCAACGCATAGTCCTGCTCGCGCTCCCACTTAGAGGTGAGGAAGTCGACGATCTCGGCGCGACCGCTGACGAACTGGTCCCTGTTGCGCCACACCGAATCTGGCGTATAGGCGCCGGCCACTCGTTCGGGATCGCGGCTGTTCCAGGCGTCTTCGGCGGCCTGCACCTTCTGCGCTGCGGTCTCGGCGGTGAACGGGGGGAAGGGCGGTCGACCGTCAGTCACGGCGGATCCTCTCGTGGAACGGGTGGGCTCCATCGACGGTAGTCCGGGGCGGGGCTACCTTGAAAGGACCGCGCACAGTCCAGAGAGGTTTGCCATGACCACGAACGCCCCGATCGACCTCCGAACGGTGAGCCGCGAGCTCCTCGCCACGGCCGCCTCCTCCTCCAGCGGTCGACACACCCAGGTCCTCCACGCGGCGCCGGACAAGTCCCTCACCCAGGTCATGCTGGCGTTGTCGTCGGGCCGCGAACTGTCCGAACACGAGAACCCCGGCCAAGCCACGCTCCAGGTCGTCTCCGGCAAGGTGCGCCTCGTCGCCGACAAGCAGGAATGGACGCTCGACGCCGGAGGCTACGTCACGATCCCGTTCACCCGACACAGCCTGCACGCCCTCACCGACGCGGTCGTGATCCTGACCATCGTCCACACCCAATGAACCTGCCCGATGCCGCCACCGTCGCCCTGGTGTTCGGGTGGAGCGGGTTGGTCGGCGGCATCTCGTTCATCGAAGCACCGGTGAAGTTCCGCGCTCCAGGGGTCACTATCCCGATCGGTCTGAGCATCGGGCGGCTGGTCTTCCGGGTTCTGAATGCGGTCGAAGCCGTCATCGCGGTCACCCTGATCGTCACCCTCGCAACCGGGGACATGGGTTCTGCGGCAGTCGTTTTCGTCGCGATCGCGATCGCGGCGCTGGTGGTTCAGCTGGTCGCCGTACGACCCAAACTCACCCGTCGCTCCAACGCCGTTCTGGCGGGCGAAGACGCACCGCGCTCCAGCGCCCACCACGTGTTCATCGCGCTCGAGCTGTTGAAGTTCCTTGCGCTGATCGCGGGCGGGATCGCGGCGCTCGCGTCGGTCTGAGCCACGGTCAGCGGGTGAACGGCGGTGAAACGACCATCGCGCCCGGGTCCCGACTTGTCCGCAGGGGCGCGGAGAGGAACGGGGGGCTTAACCCAACACCAACTTTGCCCAGCGCCCGGCCACATCCGCCCACACGACGCGCAGTTGCGGGTCGGCACGCGCGATCTCCGCCACCACCGCATCGGGGTCGAGACCGGCCGCGCACACCTCGTCGGCAGTCGAGCGCGCCCACCGAGCAGCGACCGGGGAGAGCACCTCCACATGGAACTGCATCCCCCACGCCGCCGGGCCAACCCGGAACGCTTGGTGCGGGAACTGCGCCGTACGGGCCAACACGACCGCTTCCCGCGGCAGAGTGTCGATCTCTTCCCAGTGCCACTCGACAGTGGGCGTTCCGTCGGGCAGCCCGCGAAACAACAGATCGTCGGCGGCCGCATCGGTCCAGGTCAGCGGGTGTAGCCCGACCTCGGGCGCACTCGCCCTTCGACACGACCCGCCCGCAACGACCGCCAGCAGTTCGCCGCCCAAGCAGACACCGAGCATCGGCAGCTCGTCGGCCAGCGCCTTACCCATCAACGCTCGGGTAGCGGGCAGCCAGGGGGCTTTCTCATCCTCGTACGGGCCGGCCGTTCCGCCCAACACGATCAACCCCGCGTACGGCGAGAGTTCCGGCAGAGACTCACCCAGGTAGGGCCGCGCCACCTGCAGGTGCACACCCGCGGACTCCAGGCATTCGCCGAGGAACTCCGCACCGGTGCCGTTCTCGTGTTCAATTACCAACACCGTCACAGTCGACCTGCCTCCAAAATGCGTTTGAGGAACTCCTGAGTGCGCGGCTGGTGGGGGGAGCCGAATATTTGCGCTGGCGGCCCGCTCTCATGAATAACGCCCGCGTCGAGGAAGCAGACCTGATCGCTCACCTCGCGAGCGAAGGACATTTCATGCGTGGCCAGCACCATTGTCAATCCGCCCGCGGCCAACTCACGCACGATGTCGAGCACCCCAGCGACCAACTCGGGGTCGAGCGCCGAGGTGATTTCGTCGAGCAGCAACACCCGCGGGTCCATCGCCATCGCGCGGACGATCGCCACTCGCTGCTGCTGACCACCGGACAACTGGTCTGGGTAGGCAGCAGCTTTCTCTGCCAACCCAATTCGGCCCAAGAGCTCGTGGGCCCGATCGTTCGCCTCAGCCGCAGACAGCCCGCGCACCTTCCGCGGCGCCAGGGTGATGTTCTGCAACACCGTCATATGCGGGAAGAGGTTGAAGCTCTGGAAGACGATGCCGACATCGCGCCGCAGTCGGTCGACATCGATGCCTTCGCCCGAAACGACATCCCCGTCGAGCACGATCTGCCCGCGGTCGATGGTCTCCAGCCCGTTGATGCAGCGCAGCAGCGTCGACTTGCCGCTACCGGAAGCGCCGATCAGGCAGACCACCTGGTGTTGGTCCACGGCCAGATCGATCCCCTGCAGAACCGGAGTCAGACCGTATGCCTTATGGACGTCCTGAATCTTCAGAAACGACATCCGCGTCTCCTATCGCTGTCCGCGGCGGCCGCGCTCGATGAGGCGGTCGACGAAGAACGTTTGCGGGATGGTGATCAACACGAACAGGCCAGCAACGATCGTCACCGACGACAGGTTGAAGTAGTTGCTGGAGTAGGTCTTCGCCTGGGTGAACGCATCGACTGTGCCAATGACAGTGACCAGCGCGGTGTCTTTCTGCAGCCCAATGAAATCGTTGAGCAACGGCGGAATGACGCGGCGGACGGCTTGGGGAACGATCACGAAGCGCATCGTGGAGGTGTACGACAGACCCAGCGAACGGGCGGCCGCTGTTTGGCTCCAGTGGATGCTCTCGATGCCGGCCCGATAGACCTCGGCGACATAAGCTCCGTACGTCAAGACCAGCGCGAGGATCGCTGCCCACGTGGGCGATAGCGAGCTGAGTAGCGGGACCCCCGCCAGCGGCAAACCAAATCCGACCAGATAGATCACGATGATCGCTGGCACTGCGCGAAACGCGTCGATGTAAACCCTCGCCAGCATCGCGATCGGGCGGCCGGCGCGGCCCGGGGCCGAGCGGGCGATGGCCAGCACCAGCCCCCACCCGAGCACAAGCAGCTCGGCGATGACTGCGATGAACAGGTTGGTGCCGAACGCCTTCGTGGTGTCCAACCAGCTGCGTTGCAGCATGCGCGGTTGCAGGAAAGTGTCCTGGACGGCGTGATTGTTGGCCAACAGGAAGACCATCAGCGCGGTCAAACACAGGACCGCGACGGACCCGCCAAGGGCAACGGCGGCCGACGTACGAGACCGCGCACGAAACGCTCGTGCCTTCACGAAGTCGGCCATCTGAAGCGCCCCGTGGGCCTGCCTGAGTTCGTTGAAGGCGGCGATCGCTGGGCGGAGCAGGAGCAAGACCGCGAGCGCCGCGACGATTGCCACGCCGAGGAAGACCTTGGCCCAGGCACCGGACGTCGATGACGCCGAGATCAAGCTCCAGGCGGTCGCCCAGACGGCCGCGATGGTCAACGCGACCGCCGCGGCCCCCGCTGCCGCGACGGTCGCAGACAGCTCAATCTGGTGCCCCGGCGCCGGCTTCTCCAGCGCCGTCGTCACGAGACGTTCCAGCTGGGCACCTTGGCGGGGTCACCACCGAATGCTGGGCCGAGGTAGGTCTGGCTCAGCTTCTCCAGCGTTTTGTCCGACTTCAGCTGGGCGAGGATCTTGTTGAAGGTCGCGACATTGGTGGAGCCCTTGGGGAACATCGCGCCATAACTCTGGCCGCTGCGATATTGGCCAACGACGCTCACCACACCGTTGGATTTCTTCGCCTGTCCGAGCTGGATGGCGGTGTCCTGCAGGTAGGCGTCGACTCGGCCCGCTTGGACCCCCGCGAGTGCTTCTGTATCACCTGGGAAGACACTGACCCCGCCGGTCGGCTTCAGCGTGTCAGTGACCCACTGCTGGGCTGCGGTGCCCTGCTTGACACCGATCTTCTTGCCACGGAGGTTAGCGGCGGTGACGTCGCTGTTTTTCTTAACCAGAACCCCGATGGTCGATTCGTAGTAGGGGTCGGAGAAGGTGACGACCTTCTGTCGCTCGGGTGTGATGGAGATTTCGTTGAGCGACAGGTCATAGCCGGTCATTCGGCCGGAGACCAGCTGATCGAACGAGGTATTTATCAGTTTGATGTGGTGCAAGCCTGACCGGTAGGCGATGTCGGCGGCCATGCAGTATTCGTAGCCACTGTTGATCTTGGCCACGGTGTCGCCGTCGAACCAACCCGCGGCGGGCAGGTCAGCCTTGATGGTGAGGGTGTCGTCGGTGATTGTGTTGAGCTTGAATTCGCCAGCCTTGCCCGACACCGTGCAGCTGCCGAAGGAAGCGGCGGTGGACTTGCCACCGGAGTCGGAACCACAGCCCGCGACTGAAGCCGCCAGCGTGCCAGCCGCCAGCGCGGCCCCCAGGATTTTCGCCAGACCCATGTCGGCATTCCTCTCGGAAGGGACTTTCCCAAAACGGTTTAGTCCGGATGCGGGAAGCGTGCACTAGTCGGTTAGAGTTCGTCAAGCGTTTCCGCTCAAGACGGGAGAATTGGCGATGGCGAAGTCTCGGCGAGTGGGCATTCGCGATGTCGCTCGAGCCGCTGGCCTCTCGATCACCACCGTCTCGTGGGCATTGAATGACAAGGGAGATGTGGCCCCGGCGACTCGCGCGAAGGTGCAGCAGATCGCCGCCGAGCTCGGCTATCAGCCGAATGCAGCGGCGCAGTCGCTCGCCTCGGGGCGCAGCAGAATTCTGGGCGTCGCCGTGCGACACCGGGATTCGACCCAATGGCAGCAGACCTACCTGCCCTATTACCGGTCCGTCGTGGCGGGGGCCGCGATCGAGGCGGTCGAACACGATCACGCGGTTGCGGCCGTTCCCTTCGGCGCCGACGGGCGCAGCAAGTCAACGGTGTCTATCGACGGAATGATCGTGGTCGACCCGGTCCACAACGATCCCGTAATTTCGCAATGCGCACAGTTGAACATCCCCGTGGTGGCGAACGGCCGACCGATCGAGCTGCACGGCCGGCGGGTGCCCGTTGTCCAGAGCGACATCACTGCCGGCATGGGACTGGTGATGGCTGCCCTCGCCACTGCCGGCGCACAACGCCCCGCACTGCTCAGCGGAGCCGACCTCGACGCGTACACACTGGACACCGAGGATCTCTATCGCGGCTGGTGCGAGGGACATGGCGTGACCCCACTGATCCGCCGGGTAGCGGTGGGTGAGTCGGCCGAAGTGGCAGCGGCCGAGGTGATCGCGGCCGGGGCCGATGGACTCCACTGCCTGAACGAGACGTACGGGAGTGCCGCGCTCTCGGTCAAGGCTCGGCTCGCACCGTCTGCGCCGGACGACCTAGTCATCACGATGATGGGCGAACAGCCGCGCGCTGCCCGAAATGGCGCGGGCTACCTGGTGTTCGACACCATCGGCACCGGCGCCGCCTGCGTACGCAGCCTCGTCGAGCTGATCGAGGGCGGCGACGTCGCCGACGTGGTGCTGCCGTGTCAGTTCGTGTGGTCGAATCGGGAGTAGTCCGACGGAAGCGGCTACCACCTTGGGGTGCGACGCGACTCCCCTCCGCCCGCTGGCCACGGCCTGAGCGTCGGCAGTGAGGCTGGCTCGGTCAGTGCGTCGAAGCCAGGAAGCGTGGTCGCGAACTCTTCGCGCGCACGACCAAAGTCCGGCGCCGCGTGACGTCAACCAACCCGCGCATCGCGAGCAGTTGCTGCGCGGCGCGGACGACGCCCGGCAGCCGTACGCCGTAGTCCTGCTGGAGCTCGAAGATGTCCGGAAGGGGCTGACCGGGGGCGAACTCGCCCTGCTCGATCCGGCGGCCGAGGTCGGCGGCGATCGTCGCGTGATCCCAGGTGATCGTTGCCTGCATCGTCATAGCGGTAATGGCTCCCCCCAGCTGCGCGGTCGGGCCACCCCGGCACCGACCGATCGATATTTACCCGCGAGTAGCGGGTGCATTTCCGAGTATTACAGGCGCCCGGACACCGATCAAGTCAAGCGTTCAACTTCTTCCCAACGTTCACCCGAGCGGGCGTAAGACCGGCAATCCGAGCGCTGTTTGGTTTAACCAAAAATTTTGGCATGTCTTGAAAACGGTCCTCCGATGGTTCACCCTGTCGCCATGGCCATCGCGATCGAGAACCCGCACCCGGTGAACCACGCCGCGCGACCGGTGCGCCTGCTCCCGGTCGTCACCCATCACTCGCGCCTGCTGTTGGCGATGACCTTCCTGCTCTGGGCAGTTCCGCCGCTGAGCATCGCGGCTTACCCCGCGGCGATGCGGCCGATGCCGGTGCTGCTCCTGCCCTGCTTCATCCTCGCCGCGATCGCCCTCGCCGCGGCGGGCTCGGTGGCCTTCGGCGCGGGCGGCTACCGACACACAGCGTGGGGACTGCTCGCCGGCGTCGGCGGCGCCGTTCTCTGGATGGGCGCTCCGTCGCTCGGATGGATCGTCGGCGGGGCTCTCGTGATCGCCGTCGCGATCACCGGATATCTGCGCGCCGAACGTCGCGCCTGAGCCAATCGCGTTGCGCCGCGGTCACGTAGCCTCGCCGAATGAGCGCAACGATCGTGACCCTGGGCGGCGGCGGCTTCAGCATGGGCGAGGCCTCCGCGATTGATGACCACCTGCTGGAGCTGACCGGCGCGACGGACCCGAAGATCTGCTTCATTCCCACCGCCAGCGGTGATGGCGCCACGTACAGCGATCGGTTCGAGGCGGCCTTTCGCGGCCGCGGACAGGCGAGCGTTCTGTCGCTGTTCTGCATGGATCCCTGGGGCTATCGCGACCCGGAAGTCCTGCTCGATCAAGACCTCATCTACGTCGGCGGCGGGTCCACCGCGAACCTGCTGGCGGTCTGGCGACTGCACGGGCTGCCGGACATCCTGCGGCGAGCGGCCGCGGCCGGCACCGTTCTGGCCGGCATCAGCGCCGGGATGAACTGCTGGTTCGAGCAGAGTTCCACCGACTCCTTTGGGGCGCTGGCCCCTCTCAACGACGGCCTCGGCTTCCTGTCGGGCAGCGCTTGTCCGCACTACCTCGGCGAGGAGCACCGCCGGGCGGCCTATCTCGACTGGGTCGCGAAGGGCGAGTTGCGACCCGGCATCGCGATCGACGACTACGCGGCCGCAGTCTGGCGCGACGGCCAGTTCGTCGAGGCGATCGGTGAGCGGC
Organism: Calidifontibacter terrae; assembly: GCF_054778835.1. Taxonomy (NCBI): domain Bacteria; kingdom Bacillati; phylum Actinomycetota; class Actinomycetes; order Micrococcales; family Dermacoccaceae; genus Calidifontibacter; species Calidifontibacter terrae. Next base: position 52,670 of record NZ_BAAGZF010000007.1, on the reverse strand, counting down.
CGGACCGCGTGGTCGCGCGAGTCGGGGTCGACGGCGAAGAGCGATTGCCGGTCCGCGAGCTGCATCGCTGACGGTCGGTGAAACCGGACGAGTTATCTCACTCCGTCGGGGAAGCGGATCAGCGGCGGCGAGAGGACCGTCGCCGTGCCCGCTCGGTAGATGGCCGCCGGTCGGCCGCGCCCACGCCGCATCTCGCCGGTGGCCACCACGAAGCCGTCGGTGCCCAGGACCTTCCGGTTGAAGTTCGCCGGGTCGAGGCTCTGGCCCCACACGCCCTCGTAGACCTTTCGCAGGTCGCTCATCGTGAACTCCGGTTCGAGGAAGGCCGTTGCCACGGTGGCGTATTCGAGCTTCGCGCGCGCGCGTTCGATGCCGTCCGCGAGGATCTGCGCGTGGTCGAAGGCGAGCTCGGGGACGTCCGCAATCGACGTCCACTGCGCGGCGTCGGCGTCGGTGCCGGCCACCGCGTCCGGCAGGTTCGCGGCGAGCGCGAGGTGGGCGACCGAGATCACCCGCTGCTCGTGGTGCGGGTCGCGATCGGGGCTGGAGTAGGTGGCCAACTGCTCGAGGCGTACGTCGGTCGGCGAGAGTCCGACCTCCTCGCGCAGCTCCCGATGGGCGGCCTGCTCGGCGGACTCCCCTTCGAGCAGGAATCCGCCCGGCAGCGCCCACTCCCCCTGAGCCGCGGCGGCTTTCCGGCGGACCAGCGCGACATGGAGCTCCCCGCCGCACAGGGTGAGGACAACGATGTCGGCGGCGATCCAGGAGGTGAGTCTCACGTCAAACATATTAGGTCAGTGCGACATAAACGGGTGCGGTGCCAGGGTTTCTCGAGCGCGCCGGCCCGGCTCAACCAGAACCGCACTGTCGCGCGCCTTGGCGCGGTCCCCGCAACCGCGATCGCCGCGTCCACGCTCACCACGACTCACGCCGTCGCGACGGCACCCCAGCGAACAACCTGATCGGCTCCACCCGTACGACCACGGCGGGCGCCTACACCGCGAAGTACACCCCGAGCGCCAGTGGCTACTGGACCGTACGGGTGGTCCAGACGAGCACCCTGAAGACTTCGCTCAGCGTGCGGAAGTACGTCAAGGTGACGAACCCGACGTCCTACCGTCCGCCGGACGGCTCGTGGAATTGCCCGAGCTGGGCGCCGATCAAGGGCAACCTTTCGAGTCACATCTACCACCTGCCGTGGCAGCGCTTCTACAGCAAGACGAAGCCGGAGATGTGCTTCGCCACGGAGGCCGCCGCCATCAAGGCGGGCTACCGCAAGTCGAAGGTCTGAGCGTCGGCGACGAAGCGCTGCGGGCGGCGGCGGGTCAACTCAAACCCCGACTCAACCAGCGATCGGACGCAGCACGTCGGTGCCCATCAACGCCTGCAGCGCGGCCGGAACGCGCACCGAGCCATCGGCTTGCTGGTGGTTTTCCAGCAGCGCGACGATCGGGCGGGTGTCGGTCAGCATCGTGCCGTTCAGGGTCGAGGCGACCTCGGGCTTGCCATCGGCCCCGCGGAAACGAACGCCGAGCCGGCGCGCCTGGTAGGTCGTGCAGTTCGAGGTCGAGGTCAACTCCCGGTAGGTGCCCTGCGTCGGCACCCACGCCTCGCAGTCGTACTTGCGTGCGGCCGGGCCGCCGAGGTCACCAGCGGCGACGTCGATGACGCGGTAGGGAAGTTCGAGGCCGTCCAGGATGCGCCGCTCGATCGTGACCAGGCGGTCGTGCTCGGCCTGGGCGTCTTCCGGCCGGCAGTAGACGAACATCTCCGTCTTGTTGAACTGGTGAACGCGGAAGATGCCGCGGGTGTCTTTGCCGTACGACCCCGCCTCGCGGCGGTAGCAGGTCGACGTCGCGGCGTAGCGCAGCGGGCCGTTGCTCAGATCGAGGATCTCGTCGGCGTGATAGCCGGCGAGCGCCACTTCGGAGGTGCCGGTCAGGAACAGGTCGTCGGCCTCGAGCAGGTAGACCTCGTCGGCGTGGGCGTCGATGAAACCGGCGCCGGCCATGGTGCGCCGCAGCACCAGATTCGGCACGGTCAGCTGGGTGAACCCCTCTTCGCGGGCGATCTGCTGGCAGTAGGCCATGAGGGCGTTCGACAGCTGCGCGCCGACACCCTTGAGGTAGTAGAAGCGGCTGCCGCTGACCTTCGCGCCGCGCTCCATGTCGATCGCGCCGAGCTTCTCGCCGAGCGCGAGGTGGTCGAGCGGTTCGAAGTCGAATTCCGGCTTGGTGCCGTATTCCTGCAGCGTGGTGAAGTTCTCCTCGCCACCAGCGGGCACCCCGTCGAGCACGATATTGCCGATCTTGCGCATCAACGCGTTGAACGTCTCCGCTTCGTTGCCGGCGTGGGCGTCGAGTTCGCGAACCCGCGCGGCGAGCGCCGCGGCGTCAGTTCGTACGCGGTCGGCCTCGGCCTCCAGCGGTCCGAGATCCTCACCGGCCTTCTTCGCCTTGTTCAGCCGGCCCATCGCGACGCCGACCTCCTTGGAGACCGACTTCTGCTGCGCGCGCAGCGTTTCGAACTCGCTCAGCGCACCGCGGCGGTTCTTGTCGGCCGCGAGGATCTGGTCGACGATGCCGTCGTCCTCACCACGGGCACGCTGGCTCGCCTTGACGGCGTCGGGATTCTCGCGCAGAAACTTGATGTCGATCACCCGAGCCAGGGTAGTCGGGCGAGGATCCGTGACGCGCGTCGGTTTCTCCCCCGCGGGAGAACCTGGCAGGCTGAGCCCCGCCATGAAGCGTTGCGCCGTCGTTGTCAATCCGACCAAGCGGGTCAACCGCGCCCCCATCGACTCGATGATTCGCGACCTCGGCTGGGCGCCACCGCTCTGGCTCGAGACCACCGCCGACGACCCCGGCCGCGGCCAGGCCCTGCAGGCGCTCGCCGAAGGGGTCGAGTTGATCATCGCCTTGGGCGGTGACGGAACGGTGCGCTGCGTCGCCGACGGGATGGTGGGCTCCGGAGTGCCGTTGGGCATCGTCCCTGCCGGAACCGGCAACCTCCTGGCCCGCAACCTGAACCTCCCGCATCGCCGCGCCACCGACGCGCTGCGCGTGGCCCTCACCGGGCGTACGCGTGAGATCGACACTCTCGCAATCGAACTCGACCGCGACGGGGACGGCGTGTTCGAGGACGCGCAGACCGGCGTCGTGATCGTCGGCATCGGGCTCGACGCGGAGATCATGGACTCCACCTCCGAGTCCCTCAAGCAACGGGCGAGCTGGTTGGCCTACCCGTTGGCCGGGGTGCAACACGCGAACGCCGAGCCCACGCCGATGACGGTTGCTTTCGATGGCGGCCCGACCACCCCCGCCCGCCCGCTGACCGCGGTGCTCGTCGGGAACTGCGGCCGACTGCAGGGCGGCGTGCGCCTGATGCCCGAGGCCGAGATCGACGACGGCATCCTCAACACGGTCGTCGTCGCGGCCCGGCGCACCCAGTGGGTGCGCGTGCTCGGCAAGGTTCTGACTCGCTCGACCACCGACTCCCCGGTCGTTCAGCACCGCACCAGCACCACCGTCACGGTGCGCTGCGACCGACCGACGAAGGTCGAGATCGACGGCGATGTGCGCCCGGCGGCGCGCGCTCTGCGCGTGACCGTTCGACCCCGCTCGTTGAAGGTACGGGTGCGCTGAGCGGTGGCCGCCGCGTTCCGCTTCCATTCCGAACACCGTCTCGACGCCCCCTGCGCGGCCGTTTTCGCGGTCCTGCACGACGTGGAGGCGTGGCCGTCGTGGTGGCCACAGATCCGCTCCGTCGATCCGTACGACGACATCAGCGGCCGCGTCGAGATCCGCAGTTTGTTGCCAGTCACGTTGCGCCTCAACTTGATTGCACAGGTGGACGATGAGTCGACCGGAACTCTGCAGGCGTCGTTGGACGGCGATCTCGCGGGCTGGACGCGGTTCGTCGTGCGTCCCGGCGGCGCGGGGACCGCGCTGACGTACGAGCAATACGCGACCGTCGAAGGTCCTTCGTACGCGCGGCGGTTGGCGGGTCCGCTGCGCCCGTTGCTCGTCGCGAACCACCGCCTGATGATGCGGTCCGGGGTGCAGCGGTTGGAGCGACGCGCGAGAGAGGCCGCGGCCACTTAGGCTGAGAGTGTTCCCCCGGCTTCGAAAGGTTGAACCGATGCGCAGAGTCACGCTCGGGGTCCTGGCCCTCCCTACGCTGCTGCTCGCCGGCTGCGGCGGTTCGTCGAACGACGCGACGACGTCCTCCTCGGCGGTCGCCACGACCGTTGCGTCGACCACGAGCGCCGCAACTACTCCTTCGTCGGCGTCGGCGTCGGCGACATCGTTTGCGTCCACGTCGTCATCTGCGCCATCGAACACGTCGTCGAAGTCCTCCGGCTCCGTCGCGTACAACCCCTCGGCGACGACCGTCGCGAAGCCGACCACCAACAGCACCCCCAGCTCGGTCCCGGGCACGCCCGGCAAGGGCTGCGTTCCGACCAAGGTGGCGGTTCCCGCCGTCGGGATCGTCGAGCCGATCCGCGCGATGGGCGTCAACGCGCAGGGCCAGATCTACCCACCCGCCCACACGACCATGTGGTACGACCGATCGCCCCAGCCCGGCGCCAATGGCGTCTCGGTGATCGCCGGACATGTCGAGTACGACGGCCCCGACGACTTCTACAACCTCGACCGGGTGCCGGTCGGATCGTCGGTCACCGTCAACTGCAGCAACGGCCGGGTTCTGAGGTGGACGGTCAGCCACAAGGAATCGGTGCTCAAGACGAAACTGCAGACCGACCAGCGCGTCTGGGGCGGCTCGGCCTCCCCCGTCGTCGCGCTGATCACCTGCGATCGCAACTCGAAGGTGGTCTCCGGCCACCACCTGAACAACTACGTGGTGTGGGTGCGGCCGGCCTGACTCAGCCGGTGATCGACGCCAGCCACTCCTGCGCATCCGCGAACGCGGCATCGGTGGCCGAGGGCAACACCGAGGCGGGCTGCCGGTCGGCGCGCGGATATGAACCGAAGAACCGCAGGCTCGCCGCCACGCGGTGCAGCGACATGAGCGCCTCAGCGACCCGCTCGTCGCGGGCGTGACCCTCGAAGTCGATCGAGAAGCAGTAGTCGCCCATCGCGTGGCCGGTCGGGCGGGACTCCAGCCGGGTCATGTTGATCCCGCGCGCAGCGAACTGTTCCAGCAACGCCAGCAAGCCACCGGCGTGGTCGTCGTGCTGGAACAGCATGATCGTGGTCTTGTCGGCTCCGGTCGGCTCGGGTAGCGAGCCACCGCCAGAGACGAGCACGAACCGGGTCACCGCACCAGCGTTGTCGCCGATGTTTTCAGCCAGCACCTCCAGGCCGAACGCCTTCGCAGCCATCGGCGCGCAAACCGCCGCCTGATAGGGAACGTCCCTACCCTCGCCGAGCGCTTCGGCGGCGGCCGCGGTCGAGAGCGTGGGAACGTACGCCGCCCCGGGCGCATTCGCGGCCATCCACCCGCGCACCTGCGGCCAAGCGTGCGAGTGCGAGCCCACGCCGGTCAGGTCGGTCAGCGCGACGCCCTTCGGCGCGGCCAACACGAACGTGATCGGCACCAGCACCTCGGCCCGGATGAACAGGGCGTCGCGCGCGTTCAACGCATCGAGCGTGGCCGAGACCCCGCCCTCGACGGAGTTCTCGATCGGCACCATCGCGAACTCGACCTCGCCGGCCAACACGGCGTCGAGGACTGCCGGGACCGTCGCGTAGGGCGTCGAGGACGTCAGATCGGTTGGCGCGCCGACCGATTCGAGGTAGGACGCCAGCGCCGCCTGGGTGAAGGTGCCGCGGGGGCCGAAGTAGCCGTACGTCATGGGCCCCATCATGGCCCGCGTCCGCCGGTCACCGCGGAGACCTCTGCATTTCGGACTAAGCGTCTTCTCGGTCAGCCCGGGCCGCGGCCAGCGCCTGGCGTTCCTCCGGGGTGAGCGTGATCTCGCTGCGCCCGTCGATCACGCCCTTGGCGTAGGTGCGCGACTCACCGCGGGCGTGGATCGAGCTGATCACCAGGCCGTCGCCGGAGTCGTCGACGATGGCCGCGGAGAACGAGAGCCGGCCACCCATGTCGCCGAACGCGTCGTAGCGCACCACCGAGACGTGGCGTAGCCCCTCAGCGACGTGGGCGTGGACCGCGTCGACTCGCCCGCCCAAGGCGGTGACCCGCTGGTCAAGCGCGGAGATCCGATCATGCTCATTGCGTACGACCGACGCGACGTCGTGACCGCGCTCGGCATCGCCCCACAAGACGTGGAAGTTGCGTTGCACCGCGCGCAATCGCAGCAGGGCCACGACGGCCACCGCGAGCGCCAGCAGGGCGACGATGCAGGCGAGCAGAGCGGTCGGATTCACGCTCGCAGGGTAGCCGCCTCTACCCTGGACCGCGCCATGGACTTCGCACTCGCCGCCACAGTTTTCACCACCATCTTCTTGCTCGAACTGCCCGACAAGACCTTCATCGCGACGCTGGTGCTGGCCACCCGCTACCGCCCGCTGCTGGTATGGGTCGGGGTGAGCGCGGCCTTCCTGGTGCAAACCGTCGTCGCCGTTGCCGCCGGTGGGCTGATCTCGCGCTTGCCGGAGAAGCCGGTGCAGGCCGTGGTGCTGGCGCTCTTCCTGGTTGCGGGCTTCCTGCTGATCCGGGGTGCCTCCCACGCCCAGGAGGAGGAACACGAGGCGGAGGAGGAGTTCACCGCCAAGTCGATGACCGAGGCCCACGGTCTCAAGGTGGTCTCCACCTGTTTCCTGGTGCTCTTCCTGGCCGAGTGGGGCGATCTTTCCCAGCTGGCAACGGCCGGTTTCGCCGCGCGTCAGGGTCACCCGATCTCGGTCGGTGTTGGCGCATTCCTGGCGCTCGCGCTGGTCTCCGGCCTGGCCGCCCTCCTGGGGCGCGCGCTGCTGACCAAGATTCCGCTGGCCACCATCCGCCGCGTCGCCGGCGGGATCTGCGTGGTGCTCGCCGCCGTCATGGCGCTGCAGCTGGTCGGCGTCGAGATGCCGGGCTGGCTGCCGGTCTGACGCGCACGTTCGGGGGCCGACTGCCCGGCCGACTGCCCGGCCAACTGCGGAAACGGTCGCGGAAATTTCGATCGTGACGACAACCACACAGCCCAGCAACTTAGGCTGACTCGGTGCTACGCCGCTGGGTCCTGATCACCGCCTTCACCGTCATGGCATGCCTGACGGCGGGGATTGTGTGGTCCGCGGCGCAGTCTCGGCCCCCGCTGGTTCCCGTCGGCCAGCAAGAGGGACCGACGATCGTCATCGGGGTCAGTGGCCTGACGCTCTACGACTCGCCTTGGTCGCGCACCTCCGCGCTCTGGTCGATCGCTCGGAAGTCGGCCATCGGCGCGATGTCGACCCGCGGACTGACCGAACACAGTTGCTCCGCGCAGTCCTGGCTGACGATCTCCGCCGGCGTCCGCACCAGCCTGTGGCCGGGCGTCGGCATGACCCCGGACGGCAAGACCCCCGGCGCCTGCCCGCAGCCGCCGTTGATGGAGACCTTCGACGACGGCTCGGCGCTCTTCCCCGACTGGCCGACCTGGCGGCGTACGACGTTGGCCCGGTCCGCGCCCGCCGACATCGGCAAGCTCTCTACCGAGCTCGCGCCCGCCGGGTCGGGCAAGTGCGTCCAAGCCTCCGGGCGGTACGCCGCGATCGGCGCCGCCGACCACAACGGGGTCGTCAGTCACTATCTGCCCGACCCGACGTCGATGGACTTCGCGGCCTGTGACGTCTCGCTGATCAGCCTCGACAGCCCGAACGACACGCTGCTGCGCAGCCTGATCGACCACGCGCCACCGGGCGCGACGATCATCGTTGCCGGCATTGCCGACGACCTCGGCCCCGAACAGTTGCACCCCGTCGTGATCTACGGCCAACACACCCCACACGGTCTGCTCACCTCCGAATCGACCCGTCAGCGCGGCATCATCCAGCTCGCCGACGTGTCGGCGATGCTCTTCTCGCGGCTCGGCAAGTCCGCCCCGAACCTGCCGGAGGCGCGGCTGCCACAGGTGCAGGCGTCGGGCAGCCCGACAGCGCCACTGCTTCGTACGGCGGAGATCATCCAGTCGCTCAAACACGAACACGCGGCGGTTACCTCGTTCGTCATCGCGTTCTACCTGCTGATCGTCGCCGGGCTGTCGGCCGGTTGGGTGCTGGTGTTGCTGGCGCGCCGGCTCAACAACATCCGGCTGCGCGTCGCGGGCCACCGGCTGGTCTCCGTCGTCGCGGCCACCGCGGTGGCAATGCCGGTGTCGACGATGCTGGTCAACCTGCTGCCGTGGGTCCGGTTCGGCCGACCGCGGCTGGCCCTGGCGATCGGTATCTGCGCGATCGCGCTCAGCCTGGCGCTCATCTCGTTGGTCGGCCCCTGGCGCCGCTGGCTCGGGGGGTCGAGCGCCGCCCTGATGCTGATCACCGGCTCGATCATCGCCCTGGACGCCACCCACGGAACCGAGCTGCAGCTGCTGTCGATCTTCGGCCTCCAGCCGGTCTACGGCGGACGCTTCTACGGCATGGGCAACGTCGCGTACGCCTGGTTCGCAACTGCCGCGCTGATGTTCGCCGCCATCGTGGCGAACCCCCTCGTACGAAATGATCGCGGCCGGCACGGCCTCGGCGCCCTGACCGTCGTGATGGTCGGCATCGCCGCCGTCATCGTCGACGGCTACCCCAGCTGGGGGGCTGATGCGGGCGGACCGCTGGCGCTCGTGCCCGCCTTCGCCTACCTGGCGATCAACACCGCCGGCTGGCGGCTGACCTGGGTTCGGCTCACGCTCGTCGTGGGTGGCGCGGCCGCGACGGTGACCGGATTGGCTGCCATCGACTACCTGCGCGGGCCCGCGAACCGCACCCACCTCGGCGACTTCTTCGGTCAGGTCGTCAAGCACGGCAACTTCGATCGGGCGTCACGCATCTGGGAGGCGAACTGGACGATGCTGACCGGTTCGTGGCTGACCATGCTGGTGCCGCTGCTGATCGTCGCGATGATCTACCTGCAGGTGCGGCCGTCGTCGCGGTTGGCGGCGCCTCTGCAGCCGGTTCTGGACTACCTGCCGATCCTGCGCAACGGCCTCGCCGCGGTGACGGTCTGTCTGCTGATCGCGTTCTTCCTCAACGACTCCGGCACCGGCATCCCGCCGGCCGGACTCATGCTGCTGATTCCGCTGACGGTGATGCAGCGCGCTCGGATCGCAGATATCTCGCTACCGCGCAAAGAGCGATCACCGCAGCAATGAGCGGGGTGTCGCCGACCACCTGGATCCACGCAGTGAACGGCCACGGCGTCCCGTAGGTCGTCGGGGAACCGGCCGCCCAATAGGCCCACCACGGCCATTTCAACAGGTAGATGACGAAGACCGTCGCGACCACGGCCCAGCCCAGCGGCCGCCGGCCGGCGAAGGTCACCAGCACGGGCAGGATCAGCAGAACCCAGTCGTGGTGGTGAATCCACGACACGGGCGAGATCAGCAGCCCGGTGATCGCGACCGCCGCGATCGCGGCGGGCAGCCGATCCGTTTCGTACGCCCGTTTGGCCGTGGTCATTCCAAGCCAGAGAACCGCCGCGCTGAGCAACAGCCAGAGCAACGACCCGGCCGCGCCGTCGAGATGTAGGCGCAGCAACGCCCCACGGATCGACTGGTTCGCGACGGTGTCGTTGTGGCCGAGCCGCTCGGGGTCGAGCAGCGCCCCGAACCAGAACGCGGTCGAGTTGGTGGGGTCCAGGGCGTAGGCGAACAAGGTCGCGCCAGCGGCAGTCGCCGTGGCGGTCCGCAACGAGCGCCACTGCTTGGTGACCAGGAACCAGATCAGGAAGACGCCCGGAGTCAGTTTGATCGCGACCGCGAGACCGACGCCCACGCCGCTGGGCAGCCAGCGAAAACCCCTGACCCGCAAGAGGTCCACCAGGATGATCAGCATCAGGAACGCGTCGACCTGCCCGAACCGCAGCCCGTCACTGACCGGCAGCAGATGGAGACCGACCGCCGTCGCGGCGCCGTAAGCCAGCGGAGCCCACCATTGCGGACGACCCCACCAGCGGCGGCCGACCAGCCAGACAATCGCGCAGTCGGCGAGCGCCTGGGTGAACCACCAGATCCACCCGGTGACCTTGAACGGAACCAGCGCGAGCGGCACCGCGAGCATCGAGGCGAAGGGTGGATAGGTGAACGGCAGCAGTTGCGGCGGTTGAGTGAGCGCGTCGTAGACCGGCCGGCCGATGAGGTGGGAGACGCCCGCGGTGCGATAAACGTCGAGGTCGACCTGCCAGCGACCGGTATGGGCGGCGACCAGGTGTTGCCACATCAGCGGGAAAGCCGAGGCAAGGATCAGCAAGATCGCCCCAGCCCACGCGAGGCGGCGGCGCGGGTCGGTGGTCACCGGAGCATTGTTGCCCGTCAAACGCCCCCCGGCGAACACCCCCGCCGCGCGAAGGACCGTAGCCTGGCCCCCATGACCGACCTCCCCCGCCGCTTCGAGGCGACCGTGGTGGCCGCGGTCGTCGCCTTCGTCTCGTTCGTCGCCCTGCTGGGGTGGGTGAACAAACCGGTCCACCGGGTGGAGTTGAAGCAGGACGCGCAGACTGTGGTGATCGGCGCCCCCGGCCTCACCTGGAGCGACGTGACGCAGAGTTCGTACGCCGACCTGTGGCGGACGCTCGACTACGGCGCCCTCGGATCGCTCAACACCCGCGCCGCCAAGACGGGCACCTGCACCACGGATGCCTGGGTGAGTCTTTCTGCCGGACAAGGGATCTCGCTGCCGGGCAACGCCTGCGCGAAGCCGCCGACCCCGACCGTCTCCGGGGGTGCGGCCAGTTGGCCGCAGTGGTCTTCCTGGCGGTCCGCCGACCGCAGCGCGCTCGGTTCGCTCGGATCCGCCTACGAGAAGAGGGGCGCCTGCGTGCAGGCCGTTGGCCCCGCGGCAGCGCTTGCGGCAGCCAACTCCACTGGACACGTCGCCCACTATTCGGCCACGACCAAGGGCGCGCGGCTGACCTGTCCGCTGGCGCTCGTCGACGCCTCGAACGGATCAGCCCACACCACGATGGCGCAGCTCGACGCGGCCTTCTCGCTGGTCCCCTCGAATGCGACGGTGATCATCGCCGGCCTCGGTGACGGACCCCGTGGCGGCTCGCCCGATCTGCGCGCGCTCTACGTCATCGGTAACTCCACCAAGCACGGCACGATCTGGTCGGCGTCGGTGCGGCAGCAGGGGGTCGTGCAACTCAACGACCTGTCCGCGACCGCCTTTGCCCGACTGGGGAAGGTGCCCTCGGGCGTGCAGGGCTCGCCGCTGCAGGTCTCCCCGAACTCCACCCCGTCGGCCCGCCTGGTCGGCGACGCGCGCAACCTCGCAGCGGCGCTGCGGGGGACGTACGCCGCGGTGGGTTGGCTAGTCACCGGGTGGGGGTTGCTGGTCGTACTCGCCGGAGTTCTTCTGTGGCGCAAGCGAACTGCTGTTCCTCCGGCGTTGCCGCCGCTGCTGACCCTGCTCGCCGCGGTGCCGGCGGCGAGCTTCCTGGCGATGTGGATTCCATGGGAGCGACTGCCCGCGTCGGGGCTCTGGTTGGTGGTCAGCAGCCTGCTTTTCTCGGCCCTGATCACCGGCCTGGCCTACGCGGGCGCGTGGCGTCGTCACCCCATCGGGCCGGCCGTCGTGGTCGGCGCCACCACCTGGGTGATCCTCGCGGTCGACACCTTGCGCGGGTCGCCCCTGCAGTTCCGCGCGCCGCTGGGGCTGCAGCCGCTGAACGGCGGACGGTATTACGGCATGGGCAATGTCGGGTTCGCCCTGCTGGCGACCGGTGGCCTGCTCGCGGCCGGCCTGGGCGCCGGTGAGCTGATTCGACGCGGTGAGCGGCGGCTGGCCGCCTGGCTGATCGGGCTGGCAGCCCTGGCAACGATCGTGGTCGACGGGTGGCCGGGCTGGGGCGCCGACTTCGGTGGGCCACCGGCGGTGGTCATCGCTGGATTTGTGTTGGTGCTGCTGGCGATTGGCATTCGGATTCGGCCGCGACTCGCCCTGCTCGGCGTAGCGATTGCGGTCGGGGTGGCGGCGATCCTCGCGCTGATCGACTGGTCACGCCCGGCCGCCTCCCGAACCCACCTCGGCAAGTTCGTGCAGCAGGTGATCGACGGTGACGGCGGGGGGGTGATCGGCGAGAAGCTGATGGCGAACCTGCGGCTGACCTTCGGCACCCCGGTGAGCCCGCTGGTCGTCGTGGCGCTCATTGCGCTCATCTGGCTGGTGGCTCGTCCGTCGTCGCGCTTCGGGGCGCCGCTGGCCGCTTGGTTGGAGCGAGTGCCGTTCGCCCGGGAGACCCTGATCGGTCTGCTGGTGCTCTGGTCGATCGGTTACCTGATCAACGACTCCGGGTTCTCGATCGTGCTGAACGGGCTGATCGTCGCGGTTCCCGCCGCGCTGGTGGTCGCGGGATGTGGGTTGCGGGCGGAGCAGGACAAGACGATCCGGATCTGACGCTCGAGTTACCTCAACGAACGGGGGCTGCGCGCAACTCGCCAACCGGCGAGCAACATCGCCAGCAGCGCCGCCCAGTTCACATAGGGCGTCACGTTGCTGCGGAAGCCGAGGGTCCAGTCCTCGACGCCGGGATTGATCCCGAACGCACGGCCGGGGGCGTAGGCGAGCGTCATGAACAGCATCCGCCCGACCAGAATTTCGTCCCAGACGAAACCGACGAGGAGCGGCAGCAGCGCCCAGGTGACCGCGTCGTACCACGGCAGTGAATAGGGCGCGAGGAGCGCGTAAACCGTCATCAGCACCCCGGTCAGGACAATCGCCTCGCGCTGCGCCGGATCGGCGACCGTTTGGGCGAGGTCGAGCCGCCCGATCAACCGGTGAGCCCCCCACGCAAAAAGCAGCATCAGCAATGCGGCGAGCGCGAACACGATGGTCGTGACCGTCCATTCCTGCACCAGATGGCGCAGCCCGCGGATCACCGGCGACCACGGGGAGGCGTACGAAAAGGAGCCGCCCGCCGCTCCCAGCTGATGGAACACGTTCGGTCCGGCGAGGGCGTACGCGGGAATCACCAGCAGTGCGAAGCCGATCGCGAGCGCTCGAAGCCGGCGCGAAAAGTCGGCTGGCGGGTGTTGTCGCCAAGCCCACAGAACTGCGAGCAGGACGATGCCGTAGGTCACCTTGGTGCAGAACGCCGCCCCTACGAATATCCCTGTTGCCCATGGGTTCTCGCGCATGGCCCAAAGGGCCGCGATGACGAAGGCGGCGGCCAGCAGATCGACGTGGGCGCCGAGCAGGAGCACCCCGAAGACCAGCGGGTTGAGCGTCCACAGGACGTCGATGCGGGCGTGGGCTTCGGCGTCGTCGGTGAGGCGGCGCAGCAGCCAGCGGACCCCGAGCCACGCCGCGACCATGAAGATCTGCCAGATCCAGACGGTGTCACGCAGCGACGAGCCGCCGATCCATGACGCGACGGCCTGCAGCGCGGTCGCCAGCGGGCCATAGATGCTCGGCGTCTCCCGCCACGGCACTTGCACGGCGCTGGTCACTGGGTCTTGGCCGTGATGCCAGGCCAGGGGTGATTGCGTATAAGGGTCACCACCGCCGACCGCGATCCGGCCGTACGCGGCGTAATTGATGTGGTCGGCCGAGCCGAACGGTCCGGTGAGCAGGGCCGCCACCGCGAGTCCGCCGACGATCCACCAACGCGTGGAGTTGACCGGCCGGGTCCACAAACGCAACAGGACAGCGACGGCCGCGGCGACGTACGCGATGAAGAGGATGGTCGTGGCGACGATGGATGAGGGGTACCACGGGATCAGCGGGCCCGGCGCGAAGCGGCCTTCGCCGAGCGGCGGTTTGGCCGCGGAGGTGCGGCCGGCGCCGACGAGCAGCAGCAAACCGAAGGCGACCACCAGCAAGGGGGTCGCCAGGCGCTGGAGGATCTTCACGCGGCTCGGCGCTTCCGCAGCGCGCGGACGACATCGCGATATTGGGCCGCCCTGTGCAGCACAGCTCGCAGGTCAGTTCCGGTGACGCGGTGGTGCAGGTCGACCGGCACCTCCTGCACCCGCAGACCGGCGCGCAACACGTCGATTGTCATGCCCACCTCGACTCCCCAGCCCGCTGCGAACGGCAGCGCGGCTTGCAAAGCGGCGGGCGTCAGGCAGCGCTGACCCGACAACGGCTGCTTCGCCTCGAAGCCCGAACGGTCGGCAATTCCTTTGCGCGCCAACCGAACCACCCGACCGCTACCGCCTCCGCTGGTCTTCTGCGGGGGGAGGTTGGCGATCGTCAGATCGGCATCGCCGGCCAACACCGGGTCGATCAGCGCGCCGAGAGCGGCCGCAGATTCCTCGAGATCGGCATCGGCGAACACGACGGGACTGCGGTCGTAGCCCAGCTCGTGGGCATAACGCAGCCCGCTCATCAGGGCCTGCGCCTTGCCCTGGTTGCGCGGGTGCCTGGTCGCATGCGCCCCGGCGTCGCGCGCCAACTCGGCGGTGTTGTCGTCCGATCCGTCGTCGACGACGATCACCGTGAGAACCTGCGGCAGCGCGGTCAGCGCGTCGATGGTGGCGGTGATGCGTTCCGCCTCGTCCTTGGCGGGGACGATGGCGACGGCGCCGTGACGGACAACCATCAACGCAACGTGATCTGTCGGCCCACCACTCCGGCCCGGGCACGACGTTCGTCGGCCGTCAGCGGTTCGGTCACGGCGAGCGCGGTCTCGAAACGCTTGCGCAGCGCGGCCATCCCGTCCTCGTGGGAGTCGGCCGCGGCAGCCGCGGGCACCTCCCACACCGGGACCAGCAGCCCGTACGCGCGGAAAGCACCGAGGAAACGGCCCTCGCCGAGGCCGGATTCGCCAGCAGCGTGGAGCCGGGCGATCGCGTTGGTGCCGGCGTCTTCATCACCCTCGAGCACCCAGCGGATGAACGTGCGGTCGCCGATTTTCGTCCAGTAAGCACCATCGGCGCTGGTCAGGGCGTAGGTCGGCGAGATCGCTTCGTTCGCCCGCAGCATCGATTCCTGGCCCTCGGCGTCGAGTTCCTGACCTTCGACCCAGAAATCGAAACCCTCCTGCAGGGTGATCGCCAGCTCGGTGGAGGTGACGATGTCCTGCAAGCGCGGGCTCTCGGCGGAGGCCTGCGGGGGCGTCTCGAGCGGGACACCCGGCTCGAGCGCGATCGCCGCGCGAATCGTCTCGGCGATGTCGCGCGAAGCGTCGCCGGACCCGACGCCGGACTGCAGCGCGACCAGCACCTGGCCGTCGTCGCGCTTGAGCGCCGGCCACGCCATCGGCAACACGCTGGCGAGCGTCACGTCGTGGCTTTCACCATCGAACTGCACGGTCAGCGGCGCCGTTCCGGCGGAGATGAGCTCGCGCAGCGCGACCCACTGCCCCTCGTTCGGCAGACCCTCGAACGGACGGCCGACATAAGGCGCCGTAGCGACCTTCGGCGGCTTCCCGGCGGACATCCGTTCGGCCTTGCGGCGCGCAGCTTTACCCATGGGAGGTAAGCCTACTTTCTCCGGTCCTGCGCCGACCTGGCCCGGTCTCGCTGCGTTGGTCTCGCCCGTTGGTTGAGCCGGTCTCGCCCGTTGGTTGAGCCGGGCGAGGCGGTAGCCGCGTCCGTGTCGAAACCCGGAGCCAACCCGTACGAACGCGACCTCAGACCCGACGCCTCGACGGGCCGCCCATCGCGGCCCAAACGGTGGTGCGGCCGTCTTCATCAGACACGCCCCACTCGTGGGCCAGCGAGCGGACGATGCGCAGCCCGCGGCCACTGCTAGCCCAGGGGGTCGGCGGTTTGGGCTGCGGAACGCGATCGCCGCCACCGTCGGACACCTCGACCTCGATCCGCGGCGGGCGGACCTTCCAGTGCACCCGAATGGTGCCGTCGGGCAGCGGCCGGCCGTGCAGGATCGCGTTCGCGACCAACTCCGACACGACCGTTTCGGTCTCCTCGATCACCCGCGCCGGCACGGTCGACTCCGCGAGGTCCTCGCGCAGCGCGCGCCGGATCTCGGGCACGGAGTCGGGCAGGAAGGCAAGGCGCACGGTGCGCACCCAGGTGTCGTTCGTGGATTCGGGCATGCGCCGATCCTGCCATGCGTCAGGCGAGGTGGTCCCGTACGGCCACCGGACGGTTGGAGATGATCGCCTCGACCCCGAGCTCAAGGCACAGGTCGATGTCTTCGGGGGTGTCGACGGTCCATACGTGCACCTGGTGGCCGCGGTCGTGGTGCCGCTGCACGAACGCCTTGTCGCGGCGCAGCAGGCCGATGCCGGGCCCGGCGATCGTGACGCCCTGCTGCAGCGAAGCGCGGAAGCGCGGCAATTGCACGGCCTCGATCAGCTGCACCCGTTCCAGCTTCGGCGCCAGCTTGATGAACCGTCCGACGGCGAGGCTGGAGAACGACATGAGCCGGACCTGCAGCGGCGCATTCGTGGGGTCGAGCAGGTCATATTCGGCGAGCAGCTCCGCCAGCGACCGTTCGACCTGCGCGGCGGCCTTGGCGGGGTGCTTGGTCTCGACGACCAGTTGCAGTTTGCGCGGGGCGGCGAGCAACAACTCGATCAGTTCGCGCAGCGTGAGCACCTGCGCGTGGTGACCGTCGCCCTTCCACGAGCCCCAGTCGTACGACCGCATCTCGGCCAGGGTCAGCGCCGACACGACGCCCTTGCCGTTGCTGGTGCGTTCGAGGGAACGGTCGTGGATACAGACCAACTCGCCGTCGGCGCTGAGGCGTACGTCGCACTCGACGCCGTCGGCGCCATCAACGATGGCCTGCTCGTAGGCAGCGAGCGTGTGTTCGGGATAGCGCTCGCTCGAGCCGCGGTGGGCGATGACCAGTGGAGTCGTCACGGGGCCAGTCTTGCGCACCTCGCGCACGATCCGGCGGACCTTCCCGCCGCCCCGGCGGACTGCAGGGTTGGGAGGGGAACTGCAGCGTCTGGGAGAGTGGCCGCATGACTGACGAGGTGCTGTTCACGGTCGAGGGAGCGCTTGGCCGGATCGTGTTGAACCGCCCGCGTGCGCTGAATGCGTTGACGCTGGGGATGGTCGCCGCGGTCGATCACCAATTGCAGGCCTGGGCCGACAACGACGCCGTCGAGGTGGTGTCGATCGAGGGCGCCGGCGAGCGCGGGTTGTGCGCCGGAGGCGACGTGGTCGCCGTACGCCGGGCCGTCGCCGAAGGCACCGATGGGCAGAAATTCTTCGAGGCTGAGTACGCCATGAACGCCCGACTCGCCCACTTCGCCAAGCCGATCGTCGCGTTCCAAGACGGGTTCGTATTGGGCGGCGGGGTCGGCATTTCGGCGCACTGCGGGGTTCGGCTGGCGACCGAACGTACGAAGGTCGCGATGCCCGAGACGATCATCGGCTTCTTCCCCGATGTGGGCGCGCTGCATCTTCTGGCCGCAGCTCCGGGTGAACTCGGCACCCACCTGGCGCTCACCGGCGCGACGATCAGCGGCGCCGACGCGGTCTATGCCGGGCTGTCCGACACGTTGGTCGACTCGTCGGACTGGAGTGCGATCCTCGACGCGATGCGCTCTGGCGAGGTGTCCTACACCTCGGTCG
The DNA here is from genome assembly GCF_054778835.1 of Calidifontibacter terrae. Taxonomy (NCBI): domain Bacteria; kingdom Bacillati; phylum Actinomycetota; class Actinomycetes; order Micrococcales; family Dermacoccaceae; genus Calidifontibacter; species Calidifontibacter terrae. Next base: position 35,086 of record NZ_BAAGZF010000007.1, on the reverse strand, counting down.
AGGCGTCGAGCGAGCTTGCAGCAGAACGGAACTGGATCGACGAGTGCTATGCTGGCGACGACCCGGTCAGGATCGTCGAGCGGTTGAGCGGCCACCCGTCGGCGCAGGCGCAGGCGGCGGCGAAGGCGATCAGCCAACGTTCGCCGTACGCGGTCTGCGTCACACTGCTAGCCCTGCGCCGGGCCGCGACCCTCGGGTCGGTCGATGCGGTGTTGGCCCAAGACCTCGCCCTGGCGCAGATCGTTTCGTCGCAGCCCGACTTCGCTGAGGGAGTACGCGCGCAGTTGGTCGACAAGGACCGCGCTCCGCGCTGGGCGCATGGGTCGCTGGCCGAGGCGCTGCCGCAGGCGCGCCGGGATGTCGGCTCGCTCTGAGCTGACAACTGTTCGGGCGTCCTGCACCCTGGTTTCGACACGGACTCGGCTAACGCCTCGCCCGGCTCAACCAACGGGATCCGGCTCAGCCCGCGGAGCTAGAAGCCAGCAGCTGCGCCACCACTGTCGCGTCGTGGAACTCGATGTCACCTGTCGGGAGGTGCTGCACCCGCTCGTGGCCCTTGCCGGCCACCACCACCACATCGCCCGGGCGCGCCTGGTCGAGTGCCTGCCGAATCGCCTCACGACGGTCGAGCACGATCTGAGTGTTGGCCGGGTCAGCGCCGCTCATCACTTCATCAGCGATGGCCTGCGGATCCTCGGAGTAGGCATCATCGGTGGTGATGATGTTGATGTCGCCGAACTGCGATGCGATCCGCCCCATCGGCGCCCGCTTGCCCGGATCCCGTTCTCCCGCAGCGCCATACGCCACGATCAGCCGCGCATCCGACCCGCGCGCATTTGTCACCTCACGGGCCACCTCAAGCAACACCCGCAGGGCGTCATCGGTGTGGGCGTAGTCAACGACCACCTCGAAACCACGTTCACGCGCGGCCGGCACCCGCTCGAATCGGCCCGGCACCTGCGGGATGTGCGCGACCGCATCAACCAGGGTCTCGACCGGTAGGCCCATCTCCAACACCACCGCAGCGGCGCCGGCCACGTTGTGAATGTTGTAGTCACCCAGCAGCGGGGTGTGCAACGAAATTGCCTGCCCGCCAGGGGTGTTCAGAACGAACGCGCTTCCGTCGCCCTCAATCCGCGCATCCTCGATCCGGTAGTCAGCATCGTCCGCGGCGCCGTAGGTCAACGTCCCGGTGATCTCCTGCGCGATCCGACGACCGTAGGAATCATCGGCGTTGGTCAGCCTCGGACCCTCGGTCATCTCGAAGAGCCGACGCTTGGTCAGGTAGTAGTCCTCCATGTCCGGGTGGAAGTCCAGGTGGTCCCGGGTGAGGTTGGTGAACAGCGCTGCGGCATAATGGGTTCCGAGAACACGATGCAGCGCGAGGCCGTGAGAACTGGTCTCCAGCACCACGTGGTGAACCCCGCCGTCGAGCATCCGCCGCAGGTTGCCCTGCACCTGCGGGGCCTCCCCCGTCGTACGGATCGCAGGCTCGCGATGAGTGCCCACCACGATCTCCGCGGTGGTCAGCAGGCCGGTCGCCTCCTGGCCATACGCGGTCGACAAAATCCCATGCAGGACATAGGAACTCGTGGTTTTTCCGTTGGTGCCGGTCACGCCATAGACGGTCAGGTCGTGGGACGGGTTGCCGGCGAAGGCGCAGGCGAGGCGAGCCAGCGCGATGCGCGCGTCAGGGACGACGACCGTGGGAATGCCGTCGATCGGCTGCTGCGCGACCACCAGTCGAGCCCCGCGGGTCATCGCGTCGGGCGCGAATCGTGCGCCGTCGGAGGTGAACCCCTTGATCGCGACGAAAACCCCGCCCGGCTCGACCTGGTTGGAGGCGTGGGTGACGCCGGTGAACTCGCCGTCGACGGGCACCTCGGTGGAGAGGACGCGGGCGAGGTCAGCGGAGGTCAGGTTCACCCGGTGAGATTAGCAACGAGCGCGCCCACGACCCGGAACCCACGCAAAGGTGCGTCGAGGGGTGCCGGTTCACCACAATGGCGGGGTGTACGTCGCCGCGCTCCTGCTGCTGACCGTGGCACTGGCGTGGCCGGTGCCACGCCTGCTGCCGCGGCTCACCGCGTTGCGCAGCGTGCCCGGTCCGGCGTTGCTGCTGTGGCAGTCGACCGCGCTCGCCGCCGTCGGCGGGGGCTTGCTCGCGGCGCCGCTGGCTGTGCTGCTCTACGCGCGCGACCACAACGGCCCCGACCCCAACCCGGTCGATCACCTCGGCCTGCTGCTGGCCGGTCTGGCGGTCTCCGGGTTCGTCCTCGCCCGACTCGCCCTGCGCGGCCACCGGATCGGAACGGCGTTGCGCCGCGGTCGCCGCCAACACACCGAACTGGTCGATCTCATCGGCTTGGAAGACGAACCCGACGAGCGACTCGCGGCGCTCGACACACCCGTACGGATCCTGCCGCACCCGACGCCCACCGCGTATTGCGTGCCCGGCAGCAACCACCGGGTGGTGCTGACCCGCGGCGCTCTGCGGGCGCTCGACGACCACCAGCTCGCGGCCGTCCTCGCCCACGAACGCGCTCACCTGCGGCAACGCCACGACCTGGTCTTGGAGTTCTTCACCGTGTTGCACACCGCGGTTCCGACCGCGATTCGCAGCAGCGCCGGCCTGCACGAGGTGAAGTTGCTGATCGAACTCCTCGCCGACCGCTCCGCGGCGCAGGTGGCCGGACGGCGCCCGTTGGGAACGGCGCTGCTCGCGCTCGCCCAGACCGATGTGCCGGAGGCGCTGGGGGCCGGCGGTGATGCGGTCGTACGAATTGAGCAACTCGCCGACGATCGCCGGCGCCCGCTGTTGGTTGCCGCCACCACGCTGGCCGCGGTGATTGTTGCCGCGATCGCGCCGACCCTCGCGGTCGCGACGTTGATCGGAGCGTGAACCTCAGTCGGCGATGATCCGGACCCAGTTCGCACCCGCGCCGATGCCGACCGTTCCGTGTGAGGTCAAGGCACCGCCCGAGCCAACGCTGAACAGTTCGGCATCGGTCGAGAGTTCCCCGACCGCGACGACGAACGCTCCGTCGCCGCTCACCGCGAAACCGCGCGGTTGTTTCTGGGTTTCCACGAATCCGGTCACCGAACCGAGTCCTCCGTCGGCATCGCGCGCGACGGTGGTCAGGGTCGATGCCGAGCGCTCGGAGGCGATCAGCCAGGGCCCGGCCGGGTGGACGTCGGCGCCCCAGATGAGGTGTTCGGCGCGCGGATCGGCCCCGAATCGACTGTGCTGCAGGCCGGCTGACGGATCGACGATGCTCACCGACTCGTGCGGGGTGAGGGCGCCGTCGGAACCGACCGTGAACCGAATGACCTCACCGGAGAACTCGGTGATGAGGTAGCCGTTGCTCCCCTGGAACACCAGGTGGCGCGGTCCACTGCCCTTGGCGACCGCCACCGTCGGCGGATCGAGCGGCGTGAGAGTGCCGTCGGCAGCGAGGTCGTACTGTGCGATCAGGTCGTCGCCGAGGGAGACGAAGTAGGCGCGGCCATCACGGACGACCACACAATGCAGGTTCGCGAATTCGACGCGCGAACGCTGCGCGGCGGGGCGACCGCCAACGATGGGCCACGACGCACCGCAACCCCCGCCGTACGACGCCCCGAGCAGTGCGCTCGCGTCCGGCGTCAGCGACAGGTAGGTCAGCGAGCCCTCGACGTCGCGCCGCGCGACCTCGGTCAGCGCGCCGCTGGCGCGGTCGAGGCGCAGCGTGACGATGCCCGGCGGGTCGCCCTTGTAGCCGGCGTGAACCAAGTCCCGCTCGACGTCGACAGCGAAGGTGCTGCATCCCGATCCGACCGGTGAGGTGGCCAGCAGCTCGAGACGCGGACGGCCGTCACGGCGCAGGAGAAGCGTGGAGATGGTGCCGTCGCCAGCATTGGCCACGAGGACGAGTTCAGCCATGCGGCCAGCGTAGGCGAGCGGCGCTACTCGCGTCAGAGCTTGTTCAGCGCAGCCTTCAGCCGCGCAACATCCTCAGCCGGCAGGTCCTGCACGAAATGCAGCATCGCGTCCGCCGCGTTCTCTCCACCCCAGTCGGCGAAAGTCTCGCGCAGCGCCTGGGCGGTCATCTCCTCGCGGCTCGCCGCGGCCGCATAACGCCACGCGCGGCCGTCGCGTTCCCGAGTGAGCAGCCCCTTCTTTTCAAGCCGATCCGCGACGGTCATCACGGTCGTGTAAGCCCGTTTGCGACCGTCGACCTTTTCCAATTGCTCGGCAAGTTCGCGCACGACGATTGGCCGGTCGAAGCTCCACACCACATCAAGAATCAGGCGTTCGAGATCACCGAGCGTGGTAGCCGGGGGATTGTCGCGAGTCATCAGTTCCGTCCAGAAGTGGTCTCCGCCAAGAGGCGGTCGGTCAAGTCTAGAACCCGGTCGGCGCCGCGCGCCCCAACCGCCTGATGCGCGACCAACACCACGCTGCGGCCCCGGGTGGCGGCATGCAGGTCGTCCAGCACAGCCCGCGCGGTAGGGGTGTCGAGGTGAGCGACCGGTTCGTCGAGCAACAGCACCGGACGGCGGGACAGCAGCGCCCGCGCGACCCCGAAGCGCGCCCGCTCCCCACCGGAAACCCCGCGATGGCCCGCCCCGAGCGTGGTGTCCAGGCCATTCGGCAGCCCGGCCAACCAGCCGCCGAGCCCGGCGTCGACCAGCGCCTCGGCCACGTCGCGATCGCTCGCATCGGGTCGCGCCAGCAACAGATTGGCGCGCACCGACCCGACGAAGAGGTGCGGATCGTCGTCAACGACGGCGATCAGATCTCGTACGGCGGCAGCCGACAGACCTCGTACGTCGCGCCCGTCCAGCGCGTAGGACCCGCCGGCTGGGTCGAGTTGGCGGGCGAGGACCGCGAGCAGGGTCGACTTGCCGACACCGTTGCGGCCGATGACCGTGAGGTGTTCGCCGGGCTGAATCGTCAGGTCGAGCGGCGCCAAGTGGATCGCATCGTCGGACCATCCGGCGCTTGCCTCTCGCAGCGTGATCAGCGGCACCGACGAAGCGGGCTGATCGGTGGCGTTGTCGATGACGGCGGCCGGCTGATCGAGCAGTGCGTGCAGCCGTTGCCGAGCGGCCCGGCCACGCGCCAGCGCGCCAACTGCGTCGGGGATCGACCCGAGAACGTCGCCCAACGCCAGCGGCAGGAACACCAGCAGCGCCGCGACCGGGGTGCCGATTTTCCCATCTCTCGCAGGACCGGCCAGCAGCAGAGCCAACGCGACGGTGGCGAATCCCGTTGCTATCAAGGACAGTCCGACACCTAACGCACGGCCGCGAGCCTGGGCGCTGGTCGCCCGGCCGAGGTCACGCTGGGCATCATCGAGCCGGCGCAGCAGGTCTGGACCAGCACCAATCGCCTGCACCCCCATCGTGTCGGCGGCGAGTGGATGCGCGGCCCGTTGCAGAGCTGCCCGCTTGGCCAGGCAGCGCTGCTGACCGCGCCGTTCGAGGGCAAAGTCGAGCGCTCCGATCCCGATCGAGACCACCACGAACGCGGCCACGACGAGGCCCGCGGCCGGGTTGAGCCGGAAGGCGACGGCCAACGCGGCGATGGTGGCGACTCCGGTCGCGATGAGCGGGACGGCGGTGCGGACCTGGAGGTCGACCTCGTCGTCGAGGTCGCGAACCACACCGGTCAACAGATCCGCGCGCCGCCGCCGACCGAGTCGGGCGGGGGTGAGCGGGATCAGGCCGCGGTAGGCGGTCGTACGTCGATCGCGCAGCGTGGCGAGCGCGGCGTCGTGGGAGACGATCCGCTCGGCATAACGGAAGACCGGGCGACCGATGCCGAACGCGCGCACCCCGACGACGGCGGTCAACAACGTCAGGATCACCGGTTGCTTGCTGGCCTGCACGATCAACCAGCCCGACGTCGCGGTCAGGAAGACACCGCTGCCCACCGCGAGCCCGCCGATGACGCCCGCCGAGAATATGCGCGCCTTACCAACATGTGCGCGGCCTATAGGACGAGCAGATGTCGACAAGGTGCGCAGATTTTCGCTCATCGCCCGATCACCAACTCCCGGTCGGCCGCCGCGGCGAGGGCGTCGTCATGGGTCACGACGACAACGGGTTTGCGCGCCGCCAGATGTCGTACGACGGACCGCACCTGCGCGGCCGCCAGCGGGTCGAGGTGGGCGGTCGGCTCGTCCAGCAACACCACGTCGGCGTCGCTGCGCAGCGCGCGGGTCAGCACCAACCGCGCCCGCTGACCGGCAGACAGGCCGAACCCGTCGTCGCCCAGCATCGTGTCGAGTCCGTCGGGCAGTTCACCGATCACGTCGCCGAAACCGGTGACGGCCAGCGCCGCGTTGAGGTCTGCGTCGGCGCCCAACTCCACGTTGTCCCGCACGCTCAGCGGCGCGAGGAATGGCGTCTGGGTGACGAAGTGAGTGGTGATCGGTGGGCGCTCGCCCGCGGTCGGCGTACGCAGTCCGGCCAGGATCTCCAGCAACGTCGTCTTGCCGCTCCCGGACGGTCCAGTGACCGCGGTGAGTCCGGGGTGAACTTCGAGCGGAATCCCTTGCAGGACGGGGGTTTCGGTGTGCGGGTAGGTGTAGTCGACGGACGTTTCCAAACGCGTCCCTTCACCGGTCGAGGCGCCAGCCGAAACCGGCTCCAAACCAGGCAACAACTCCTCGATCGCCTCGACCCCATCGGCGGCCGCGTGAAACTCCTGCCCCACTCGCCGGATCGGCCAGTAGGCCTCCGGCGCGAGCAGGATCGCGGTGAGCGCGACCTGCAGGTCGAGCTGGCCCCAGGCCAGTCGCATGCCGGACCACACGGCGACGATCGCCACCGAGATCGTGGCCAACAACTCCAGCGCCGCCGAGGAGAGAAACGCAATGCGCAGCGTACGAACGGTCGCCACGCGGTGCTTCTCCCCCACCTCGGCGACCTGGTCGGCTTGGTGGTCGGCACGTCCGTACGACACGAGTGTCGGCAACCCGCGCATCACGTCGAGGAAATGACCGGCGAGCCGGGTCTGGGTCTTCCATCGTCGTTGGGTGGCTTCCTGGGTGGCGCGGCCGATCAGCGCAGCGAAGACCGGCAGCAGCGGCAGGGTCAGGATCACGATCACCGCGCTGGTCCAGTCGACGACCAGCAACGACGCCAGGGCCAGGGGTGGCACGACGGCTGCCGACACCAGCGCCGGCAGGTAGCGCGCGACGTAGGGCTCCACCGAGTCCGCCCCCTGTGTCGCCACGGTCACCACACGTTCGGACGCGGGTCGGCGCTCGACCGGAGCAGCGAGCATCCAACTGAGGTAAGACCGGCGCAGGACCCCGCTGACCCGCGTCGCCGCCCAAGCGGCGCCCTGTTCAGTCGCCGCTGCAAGGAGTCCGCGCAGCGAAAACACGGCGGCAACGGTGATACCCGCAGCAGTGATCGACTGCCCCCGGACGGCCGCCACCACCAACCAGGCAATCGCGAAGGCGCTGGCGATCGCCGCGGCTCCGGACAGCGCCCCCAGGACACCCAGCAGCACAATCGGCGTTCGGGTGGCTGGCACCTCCCGCAGCAGACGCGGATCGAAGGGACGCATCAGGCCTCCACCGACTCCTGACCGGAGGAATCCTGAGCCAGCGGATCGTGGGCCGGCGGGATGTGGTCGACCGAGATCCGCTTGCGGAACACCCAGTAGTTCCAGGCGCTGTAGAGCACCGCGATCGGGGTGAACACCAGCGCCGCGCCGGTCATGATCTGCAGCGTCAGGTGGGAGCTGGCTGCCCCCGAGACGGTCAGGTCGAAACGGGCGGCGACGCTGCTCGGCATCACGTTCGGGAAGAGGGCGAGGAAGTAGGTCGCCACCGCGGCCACCCAGGTCAGCGAGCTGCCCACGAAGGCCATGCCCTCCCTGCCCTGCAGGTTGAACGCGATCGAGGCAACCAGTGCCAAAGCGGCGATCACGGTGGTCCCCCAGGACCAGCCGCTGCCGGTCGTGAACCCGATCCAGAGCAGCAATGCAACGGCCAGAACGGCGCTCACCAGCCCGAACCGGGTTGCGTACGAACGTGCTTCGCCGCGGATGTCGCCGGCGGTTTTCAGCGCGACGAAGTGCATACCGTGGGTCAGAGACAGCGCAACGAACGTCAATCCACCGAGCAGGCTCATCGGGTTGAACAGGGTCAGCAGGTTGCCGGTGAAGACGTAGTCATGCTGGGCGTTCTCGACGATCGGCACCCCACGCACGATGTTGGTCAGGGCGATACCCAGCAACAGCGGCGGCAACACCGACCCGATGATGATCGAGGCATCCCAGCCGCGTCGCCAGGCAGCGCTATCGCGCTTGTGGCGATATTCGAAACCCATGTTGCGCACGATCAGCGCCACCAACAGGATCAACAGCGCGAGATAGAAGCCACTGAACATCGTGCCGTACCAAGCCGGGAAAGCAGCGAACATTGCGCCCCCGGCGGTGATCAACCACACCTCGTTGCCGTCCCAGAACGGCCCGATCGAGGTCAGGAGCACTCGCCGGCGAGTGTCGCCGTCGGCTCCCCGTCCGAGGATCGGCAGCGACATACCCACGCCGAAGTCGAAACCTTCGAGCACGAAGTAGCCCGTCCACAGGACGGCGATCAGGATGAACCAGAACATTTCCAGAGTCATGACAGGTCCTCAGTAGGCGAAGGTGAGTTGGTCGTCGTCGTCGAGCAGCTTGGGTTCCTCGAACGGCTCGGCACCCTTCTTGACGTAGTCGAGGAAGAGCTTCACTTCGATCACCGCCAACACCGCGTAGAGCAGCGTGAAGACGGTCAACGAGGTCGCGACCTGCGCCACCGTTGAGCTCGCGGACAGTCCGGTCTTGGTGGTCATCACGCCGTAGACGAGCCACGGCTGGCGCCCGATTTCGGTGAAGATCCAGCCGAAGCTGTTGCCGAGAATCGGCAGGAACGGAACGGCCACCGCGGCCCACATCAGCGGCCGGGAAACCGACGACCGGCCCTTGCGCAGCGCGAACACCACCCAGGCGGCGATCACCGAAGCGGTCATCCCGAGGCCGATCATCAGCCGGAAGGACCAGTAGGTGCCGGGGACATAGGGCGTCACGGTGTCGGTCGCGGCATAGGCGAGACGGCTGTCGATGTATTTCTGCTGCATCGCAGTGTCGCCGGGGTATTGCTGACGCGCCGACGTGGTGATCTCGCCGACGATCGAGGCCGGAACGATGCCCTTCACGGTGGCCACCGTCGCGTTGGCGGGGATGGCGCCCTTGAGTTGGTTGATGCCGTCGACATGACCCGAGAAGTCACCGGTCGCCAGGAAGGAGAGCAGACAGGGCACCGGGACCACCGTGTGTCCGTGGGAGCCGGACAGGTTGCCGACCGACAACACCGAGAAGTCGGCGCACTGGTTGCCCGCCGGCGTTTCATAGAGCGCCTCGGCGGCCGACATCTTCATCGGCTGCACCTCGGTCATGATCTTCCCTTGGGTGTCACCGGTGATCGCCACCGCAACGCCGGCCAGCAACGTGACGACCGCACCCACCCGGGCAGCCTTGCGATACATGTCGGCATCGACCCGCGACCGCCACATCTTCCACAGCGCGACACCCATCACCATCGCGCCACCGGTCAGGTAGGCGGCCGCGATGACGTGAGGGAAGGTGACCATCTGCACCTTGTTGGTCAGCACGGCCACGAAGTCGGTGAGTTCCGCTCGGTTCTTCACCGGGTCGTACTTGTAGCCCACCGGGTGTTGCATGAACGAGTTGGCGGCGAGAATGAAATAGGCCGACAGGACTGTGCCGATGTGAACGAGCCAGATGCACATCACGTGGAGCTTCTCCGGGATCCGGTTCCACCCGAAGATCCACAGTCCGAGGAAGGTCGACTCCAGGAAGAACGCCAGCAGCGCCTCGAAGGCCAGCGGTGCGCCGAAGATGTCACCCACGAACCGGCTGTAGGCGCTCCAGTTCATCCCGAACTGGAACTCCTGCACGATTCCAGTGACCAGCCCTAGCGCGAAGTTGATCGTGAAAAGTTTGCCGAAGAACTTCGCCAGTCGCAGCCACTGCGGATCGCGGGTGCGCAACCACGCGGTGTGGAAACCGGCGACGACCGCCGACATCCCGATAGTTATCGGCACGAACAGGAAGTGGTAGACGGTCGTGATGGCGAACTGCCACCGCGCCAGGTCGAGCGCATCCACGCCGAGACTCCTTCGATGGTGAGTAGTACTACCAATGATAGTACTACTCGCGGTCGGATTCGCCGACTGACAGAATCCCCCGGTGACCCTTCGCCGCATCGCCGTCTTCTGCGCCTCCCGCCCCGGCGCCGATCCCGCCCACCTGCAGACCGCGTACGACACCGGGAACCTGTTGGCACGCAACGACATCGGCCTGGTGTACGGCGGTGGCGGCAGTGGCCTGATGGGCGCTGCCGCGCAGGGCGCGCTGGACGCCGGCGGCGAGGTGATCGGCGTCATTCCACAGTCAATGGTCGACCGTGAATGGGGCCGTCACGACATCACTCGGTTGGAAATCGTCGACACCATGCACGAGCGCAAGGCGCGAATGGCGTCGTACGCCGATGCTTTCCTCGCGCTGCCGGGCGGGATCGGAACGCTCGAGGAGATCTTCGAGGTCTGGACGTGGCGCACCCTCGACTACCACCACAAACCGGTCGGGTTCCTCAACACCGGTGGCTTCTGGAACCCGCTGCTCGACACGATCCGCGCGATGGTCGCGGCCGGTTTTGCGTCGCGAGAGGTGCTCGATGAGGTGGTCGTCGCTGACAATATCGAGCAAGCGATCCTCGACCTGTCCAGATAGACCCGACCGCCGAGATAACTACTTACGCCCGAGATAACTCCCTGCGGGGAGTTATCTCGGGCGTAAGTAGTTATCTCGGCGGGGGGGGTCAGCCAGCCACCAACCGCTCGCCCGACTCTGCGTCGAAAAGGGTCAGTTCCTGCGCCACCGGGGCCACCCGCAAGACATCGTCGACCTGCGGGCGCAGCCGCTTGTCCAGCCGTACGGTGACGCGCTGCCCACCCGGAGCGGTGCCGTAGACGAAGACCTCGGCGCCGAGCGCTTCGACCAACTCGACCTTCAGCGGAACGCCGGTTGCATCGCTGCCGGACACGACGGTCCAACCTTCGGGTCGTACGCCGACCGTCACCTTGTCGGCCGAGCCGAGCAGCGCGCGCTGCGCCGGCACCCGTACGCCGAACACATCCAGCTGTCCTTCATGCACCGCGGCGTCGACCAGGTTGATCGACGGCGACCCGATGAACGCGGCAACGAAGGTGTTCACCGGCGCCTCGTAGAGCCGGTCCGGGGTGTCAACCTGTTGCAGCACACCGTCTTTCAACACGGCAACGCGGTGACCCATCGTCATTGCCTCGACCTGGTCGTGGGTGACGTAGACCGTGGTCACGCCCAGCCGCCGCTGCAGCGCGGCTATCTGGGCGCGGGTCGAGACCCGTAGCTTGGCGTCGAGGTTCGACAGCGGCTCGTCCATGCAGAAGACCTTCGGGCTGCGAACGATCGCGCGACCCATCGCCACCCGCTGCCGTTGCCCACCGGACATCTGACCCGGGCGACGATCGAGCAGCGGCTCCAGCTCGAGAATCTTCGCCGCTTCCAGAACCCGCTGGCGGGTCTCGGACTTGCTGACTCCGCTGTTGCGCAGCGCGAAGCCCATGTTGTCGGCGGCACTCATGTTCGGATAGAGCGCGTAGCTCTGGAACACCATGGCGACGTCACGGTCGCGCGGTCGTACGCCCTGCTGGTCATGGCCGTCGATGAAGACCTTGCCGTCGTCGACCGGTTCGAGACCGGCCAACATCCGCAGGGTGGTCGACTTGCCGCAGCCGGACGGCCCGACCAACACCAGGAACTCGCCGTCCTCGATGTGCAGGCTCACGCCGTCAACCGAGGGCTTGTCGTTTCCTTTGTGCAGCCGGGTCGCCCGATCGAAGGTGACAGTTGCCATGGACGAGTCAGGACTTCAGCTGGGGCTTGACCTGGGACTCGTACACCTTGGTGAGGTCCGTGTTCAACGCGCCGAAAATTGCGGTGACGTCGCCGCCGGCGACGATCTTGTCCAGTGCCTGACCGATCTTGGCGCCACCACCGGGAACGAACACGCGCGCATAGTCCTGCGGGCGGGTCTTGGGCAACTGGTCGAGCGCGACCTTGTATTCGGGGTGCGCCTTCAAGTAGGTCACCTCGGTGGCCTCGGTGACAGCCGACTTGCGAACCGGCATGTATCCGGTGCCCTGGCTGAAGGTTGCCGTGTTCTTGGCGTTGGTGAGGAACTCGACGAACTTGATCGCGTTCTTCTTGCGCTCGTCGGAGATGCCCTCCGGGATCCCGAGGCCGGCACCACCGGTCGGGCAGGTCTTGAGGCCATTCGGGGCGGGCACGAAACCGACACCCACCTTGAACTTGGCGTCCTTCAGGATGCCGGACAGACCACCGGTCGACTCGATGAGAACGCCGCCCAGACCCGCGGTGAAGTCGCTCTGGGAATCAGCCGAGGTGCGCAGGTAGCCGCTCTTCTTCCAGCTCTTGAGCATTTCGCCGGCCTTGACCGTGTTGGGGTCGGTGAAGGTGGGGGTCCACTCCTTGGAATACTGCCCGCCCATCGACCAGACGATCGACTGGAAGGTCCAGTCCAGGTAGTCCGCTCCGTCGTCCAGGACGATCGCGCTCTTGCCCGAACCCATCGCCGCCTGCAACTTCGGCGCCCATTGGGTGAACTCGTCCCAGGTGGCCGGCGCACGGTCGGGCAGACCGGCCTTCGCGAAGGCGTCCTTGTTGTAATAGAAGAGCACCGTCGAGCGGGCGTAGGGCAGCGCGAAGTGCTTGTCCTGGTAGGCGTAGTCGGCGTAGAGGCCGTCGACGTAGTCGTCGGTCGACAGGTTGTTCGCCTTCATCAGCGCGCCCATGTCGGTGAGGCGCTTGTTCAGAGCGAAGTTGAACCAGGTCACGTCGGAGACCACGATCGCGTCGGGCAGGTTGCCACCCGCGAGCGCCGCGTTGAACTTCTGCGCCGCCTCTTCGTAGTTCTTGCCGGCATCGGTCAGCTTGACTTTCAGGCCCGGGTTCGCCTTCTCGAAGTCGGCGATGATCGCGCGCTCGATGTCACCGGACTTGGCCGGGTGGTTGCTCCAGAAGTCAATGGTGTTGGTCGAGCCCTTGGCGCCGCTCGCACCCGAGGACGACGAGCTCGAGCTGCTGCCGGTGCCCGCGCAGGCGGCGAGGCCGGTGGCGGCGGCAGCGGATCCGACGAGTCCGAGGAACCCGCGGCGATCAATTCCAGACATGACTTCTCCTTGTTTCGCGTAAGTGCGTTTCAGCCCTTGACCGCACCCGCGGTAAGGCCCTTGATCATGTGGCGTTGAAGAACGAGGAACAGCAGCAGAACAGGCAGCATCGCCAGCACCGTGGCGGCCATGACTGGCCCCCAGTTGGTGATGCCGTCGTTGTTCTGCAGCAGCGTGAGGCCGACCGGCAGAGTGCCGCTTCGGGCGTCGTCGGACATCAGGAACGGCCAGAGATATTCGTTCCACTCATTGACGACGGTGATGATCGAGAAGGCAATCAGGGTGGGCCATGACATCGGCAGCACCACCCGCCAGAGCAGCTTCATAGGGCCCGCGCCATCGAGGCGAGCGGCCTCGATGATCTCGCCCGGCACCGACAGGAACTGGTTGCGCATCAAGAAGGTGCCGAAGGCCACCCCGGCGAGCGGGATGATGATGCCCTGATAGGTGTTGCGCCATCCGAGTTGGCTGACCAGCGCGTAGTTGGAGATCACGGTGATCTGGTTGGGCACCATCAGTGCCGCAATCACGATCAGGAACACCGCCGTACGCCCCGGAAAGCGCAGCAGTGACAGCGCGTAGGCGCTCAGCACACCCAGCACGATCTTGGCCGCCGACAGGATCAAGGTGATCAGCACCGAGTTCTTGAGGTAGGTCCAGAACGGGATGGTCTGGGTCGCTTCGCGGTAGCCGTCGGAGGTGGGGTGTGGCGGCCACCACGTCGCCGGCTGGGTGTAGATGTCGCCGCGATCCTTGAACGAGGTGATCACGATCCAGAACAGGGGCACTGCCACAACAAGAACGGTGATCCCCATCGCGAGGTAGCCGAGAGTCTGCGACATTCGTCCGCCGTGGTTGGCGGCCTCTGCCTGGTGGGCTTTGTCGCTCATGATTTGGCCCCCCGGTCCATCACTCGCACCTGAACGATCGTGACGAGCAACAAGATCACGAACATGATGGTGGCGATCGTCGCGCCGTAGCCGGCGCGCTGGTTGACGAACGTCTCCTGGTAGACCTGATAGACCAGCGTGGTGGTCGAATATCCCTGCGGGCCACCGCGGGTCATCACGTTGATGATGTCGAACACCTGCACTGAGTTGAGCAACACAGTGATCGACAGGAAGAAGGTCGTCGGCCGCAGCTGGGGTAGCAAAACCTTGGTGAACCGGCTCCACGCCGAGGCCCCGTCGATCTCCGCCGCTTCGTCGAGATCTGCGCGCCGTCCCTGCAGCGCAGCGAGGTAGATGACGAAGGTGTAGCCGAGGTTCTTCCAGATGTAGGTCACGGTCACCATGAACAGCGCCCAGTGCGGTTCCTGGTAGAAGTCCGGGGTGGTGAGACCGACGCGGTGCATCAGGTCGCGCACCAACCCGAAGTTCGGATCGAAGACGAACTGGAAGGCGATTCCGATCGCGGCGCCGGAGATCACGAATGGCGCGAACAGCACCGAGCGCACCACGTTGCGGCCGCGCAATTTGCGGTCGAGCAGCATTGCCAGCGCGAGCCCGAGCGCCATCGACAGACCCACCGTTGCGATGGTGAAGATCAGCGTGTTCAGCAGGACCTGATGGGAGTTCGGGTCATGCAGCCATTCGGTGTAGTTGGCGAAACCGATGTATTTCGCGGTCGGCGCCGACAGGTTCCAACTGGTGAACGACAGCCGAATGTTGTCGATCAACGGGCGGTAGGTGAAGACCCCCAGCAGCGCGAGGTTCGGCAGCAACAGCGCGGCGGCCAGCAGCCACTCCCCACTGGAGCGTCCACGGCGGCGCGGCGGAGGTCCAACCGGGTCCGGCACGACGAAGCCCGCGGGAGGCGGTTCGGTCGCGGCGGTCACGATTCGGGACTGTACGCCGTTACGGGGGACAGATGGGTGAACAGCGGCCCACGGGTCCGTGACGCGGGTCCGAACGGTTATTCCGATCCGCGCGCGCTCAGAGTAAGTCGGTCAACTCCGTCGCCGCCGCCTCGCGGACGACCCGCTGGGCTGCCCCGGCGGTCGGCGCCGTACGTGCCAGGTCGGCCAGCCGTACGCACTCCAGCCGGGTGTGCCGGGAAAGGGCGAAGCGCACCATCGGCACCTTGGAGGGTGCCATCGACAGACTCGAGACGCCCAGCCCGACCAGCACCAGCGCGAGCAGCGGATCCCCGCCGGACTCCCCGCAGACACCGACCGGTTTGTCGCGCAGTTGACCACCGGCGCACGCCGCGGCCACCACGTCGAGCACCGCCGGCTGCCACGGGTCGAGCAGGTCGGCCAGGTCACCGGCCATCCGGTCAGCCGCCATCGTGTACTGGGCCAGGTCGTTGGTGCCGAGGCTGGCGAAGTCGACCTCGGCCAGCAGGTCGCCAGCGCGCAGCGCCGCGGCTGGCACCTCGATCATCACGCCCACCTTCGGCAGGCCGTGGGCTCGTACGCGTTCGGCGAACCAGGCCGCCTCGTCGACGGTGGCGACCATCGGAGCCATCACCCGTACGTCGGCGCCGGTCGCCCTCCCAGCGGCGGCGAGCGCGGCGAGTTGGCTGTCCAGCAGTTCCGGACGGGCCTGCGAGAGCCGCAGTCCGCGCCGACCGAGCGCCGGGTTCTCCTCGGGACCGAGGTCGGCGAAGGCGAGCGGTTTGTCGGCGCCGGCGTCGAGCGTCCGGACGACGACCCGGCGGCCCTCGAACGGCTGGAGGACCTTCGCGTAGATCTCGGTTTGCTGCTCGACCGTGGGCGCGGTCGCGGCGGACAGGAACACGAACTCGGTGCGGAACAGACCCACCCCCTCGAGGTCCTGCGCGCCTGCGGTGACCGCGTCGTCGACGCCGCCGATGTTGGCCAGCAACGCCACCGGCTCACCGTCGGCCGTACGCCCCGGGCCGGCGGAGCCGGTCAGCGCGGCAGTACGACGGACGCCGCGCTGCTGCATCCGCGTCACCACCTCCGGTGTCGGACGGATCACCACCTCGCCGGTGTCGCCGTCGACCGCCACCGGAGTCCCTGGCTCGATGTCGAGCACGCCCTCGCAGTGGACGACCGCGGGGATACCCATCTGGGCGGCCAGAATCGCGGTATGACTGGTGCGGCCACCGGCACGGGTCACGATGCCGACGACCAGCGATCGGTCGAGCATCGCGGTCTCCGCCGGAGCGAGGTCCTCGGCGACGATCACCGAGGGCTCGGCCAGCGGCGGCACACCGGGGGTCGGCACCCCGAGGACGGCCGCGACGGTGCGGGATCCGACGTCGCGCAGATCGGTGACCCGCTCGGCGAACAGGCCGCCGAGCGCCTCGAACTGCGCGGCGTAATCCTCGATCGCGAGGTCGACGGCGGTCGCCGGTCCGCGGCCGGCGGTCAGGTGTTCACCGACCGCCTTGTAAAGACCCTTGTCCTTGGCGATCAGCGCCGTGGCCTTGAGAATCTGCCGGCCGGTTTCGTCGGCCGCCTCGGCGCGCTGCAGCAGGTCGGCCGCGACCTCGGCGAACTTCTCCTTGATCCGGTCCAGTTCCACCCCCGGGTCGGCCGCCGCCGGCTCATCCGCCGGCGGGCGAACTGGCGGCGCGACCTTCACGACCGGGCCGTACGCGGTCCCGCCGCTGACCCCGATGCCCTGTGTCATCGACTTACTCCTGGTCCAGATCCCGCGACAGCAGCGCGACCAGCTGGTCGAGCGCGTCGTCGGCGCCGTCACCCTCGGCGCTCAGCACGACCTCTTCGCCGTGCTTGGCGCCGAGTGCCATGACCCCAAGGATCGAGGTGGCGTCGACCGGGTCCTCGCCCGGCCGGGCGATCTCCACGTCGAGGCCGGTCTCGCTCGCGGCCTCGACGAACAGGGAGGCGGGACGGGCGTGCAGGCCGACGGACGAGGCGATGACAACGGTGCGCTGTGCCATGAGGTGCTCCTAGGGGTATTGGTGAGAAGGGGATTCAGACGGTGACGGGCTCGGCCGCGGCCTCGGTGACCGGGGTGCCGGCCTTGCGAGCGGCGGCTTGCTTGAGCACCACCACGATGGCAGCCATCACCACGATTCCGATGGCGAGCGCGAGGACGAACATCGCGAAGTTGCCGATCAGCGGGAGAACCCAGATGCCGCCGTGCGGGGCGCGCAGCGTGGCGCCGAACGCCATGGACAGTGAGCCGGTGACCGCCGAGCCGACGGTTGAGGCGGCGATGACCCGCAGCGGGTCAGCCGCGGCGAACGGGATCGCACCCTCGGAGATGAATGAGGCCCCGAGCAGCCAGGCCGCCTTGCCGTTCTCCCGCTCGACCGGCGTGAAGACCTTCGGCCGTACGGTCGTGGCCAGGGCCAGGCCCAGCGGTGCCACCATGCCGGCGGCCATGACCGCCGCCATGATCTTCAGCTGCGGCGCGTTCTGCGCGGTGCCCGCGGCGCTGAGGCCGGCCGTGGCGAAGCCATAGGCGACCTTGTTGATCGGACCGCCGAGGTCGAAGCCCATCATCGCGCCAAGGATCAGGCCGAGCAGCACGGCGCTGGCACCGGTCATCCCGCCGAGGCCGGAGTTCAGGGTGTCCATCAGCCACTTGATCGGACGGCCGAGCACGGTGATGAACAGACCGACGGTGATCAGGGTCGACAGCAGCGGGATGACGACTACCGGCATGACGCCGCGTACGTTCTTGTGCACCTTCCAGCTGGCGATCCAGTGGGCGACGAAACCGCCGACCAGACCGGTGACGAGGCCGCCGAGGAAGCCCGCGCCCATCTGCGCGGAGACGTAGCCACCCACGATGCCCGGCGCCAGACCGGGACGGTCGGCGATCGCGAAGGCGATGTAGCCGGACAGGATCGGCACCAAGAAGGTGAACGCCGCGCCGCCGATGACGAACAGCAGCGCCGCCCACGAGGTCAGGCTGACCGGGTTGAAGTGCTGCATGATGTTGTATTTGCCGTCGGCGGTCAGGCCGTACTTCACGATCTCGAGCGGGCCCTCCTTGCCGATCGCGATGTTCGACAGCATGAAGCCGAGCGCGATGAGGATGCCACCGGCCGCGACGAACGGGATCATGTAAGAAACACCGGTCATCAGAGCCTTGCGCAACCGGGTTCCGATGCCCTCCGCCTCGGTCTCGGTGGCGTCGACCGGGCTCGCGGCAGCCGCCACCGACCGGTTCGGGTCGGCCGCCCATTGGTCGGCCAGTTTGATGGCCTGGGCCACCAGCGCCGGACCGTCGCCGATCGCGCGCTTCACGCCCACGTCGACGGTTGGCTTGCCGGCGAAGCGCGCACGATCGCGCACCTCGACGTCGTGGGCGAAGATCACCGCATCGGCCTCGGCGATCTGCCGGGCGCTCAACGGGGTCACCCCCGCGCTGCCTTGGGTCTCGACGGTCATCGTGTGGCCGGCCTCGCGCGCCGCGTTCTCCAGCGCCTCGGCGGCCATGTAGGTGTGGGCGATGCCGGTGGGGCAGGACGTGACGCCGACCAGCTTGTACGACCGGCCCTGGTCTGGGGTCTCGGCGGCCTCCGCCGGACCCGCGACAGCCGTCGTGGCGGCCGTCGCGGCGGCCGTCGCGGCGGCGGGAGCAGCGGCAGGCGCCTGCTTCGCCGGCGCGTCCACCGAGACCCGACTCTCGACCAAATCGACAACCTGCTGCTCGTCGGTGGCGGACTCCAGCTGGGCTCGGAACTCCTTGTCCATCAGTGCCTTCGCCAACTTCGGCAGCATCTGCATGTGGGCGTCGCCGCCGGCTTCGGGCGCAGCGAGCAGGAAGATGATGTGGGCGGGGCCGTCCTTGGCGCCCCAGTCGATGCCCTCCCGGGTCCGGCCGAAGACCAGCGACGGCTCGGTGATCGCGGCACTGCGGGCATGCGGGATGCCCAGGCCGCCCGGCAGGCCGGTCGCCATCTTGAACTCGCGGTCGCGAACGTCGGCCAGGAACTGGTCGAGGTCGGTGCACCGGCCGGTGTCGACCAGGGTGCGGGCCAGCGTCTCGGTCGCCTCATGGCGATCGGCGCCGGTCAGGTCGAGGACGACCTGCTGGGTGGTGATGAGTGACATTTGTCGTCACGTCCTCTCTGGCGAGCGGGAACCGCTGGCGGAAATTCGGGTGGTCGGATCGGGCCGTTCGGCGGCGCGTACGGAAACTGCCGCGACGGCTTCGGGGGTCGGCACGTCGCTGCCGGGAAGCGCGACGGCTGCCGCGCCCCAGGCCACTCCGGCCGCGAGTGAGTCCGCGAGGCTGCGCCCCGCGGCGAGGCCGTCGAGCAGCCCCGCGAGCAGGCAGTCGCCCGCCCCCACGGTGCTGACCGGACGGGCGACGGTGGCGCCGGCCCACAGCCACGCCCCGTCGAGCTGGGTGCGGTCGACCGCGATCGCGCCGTCGGCCCCGAGACTGACGACGACGGTCTCAATCCCGGCCCGTACGAGGTCGCGGGCCGCCGCGACCACGTCGCCCATGGCGGGCAACGGGCGACCGACGAGCTCGGCGAGTTCTTCGTGGTTGGGCTTGATCAGCGACGGCTGGACCGCCACGGCGTCGGCGAAGGACGCGCCGGAGGAGTCGATGGCCACGCGCGCTCCGGCGGCCCGCACCCGGCGTACGAGCTCGGCGTAGAAGGTGGTCGGAACCCCGGGCGGCAGCGAACCGCAGCCGACGACCCACTGCGCTCCGGCGGCCGCCGCGACGGTGGTTGCCAGCAGATCCTCCACGTCCTGCGGGCTCAACGCAGGTCCGCTCTCGTTCAGCTTCGTGGTGGTGCCGTCGGGGGTGACCGCGGCGATGTTCATCCGGGCCGAACCCTCGATGGCGACGTCGCGGTGGCTCACGCCTGCCCGGTCGAGCAGGTCGGTCAGCAGGCGTCCCTCCGGGCCGCCGACCGGCAGCACCGCCAGGGTGCTCGATCCGTTGGCCACCAGCGCACGGGAGATGTTGACGCCCTTGCCGCCCGGGTCGACCCGGCTGGCGGTGGCGCGCTGCACTTCACCGAGCTCGATCCGTTCGAAGCTGATCGTGCGGTCGACGCTGGGGTTCGGGGTGAGAGTGACGATCATGCCCGCGTCACCTCGACCCCGGCCGCCTCGAGATCGGCGACGGCGCTGTCGTCAACGCCGTCGTCGGTGACGACACCGTCGATTTCGTCGTAGGTCGCAAAGCTCTGGAAGTGGTCGGTGCCGAACTTGGAACTGTCGCTGACCACCACCACGCGGCGCGCCGCCTCGACCATCGCCCGCTTCACGGTGGCCTCGGCCTGGTCCGGCGTGGTCAGTCCGCGGCGTGGCGAGATGCCGTTGGTGCCGACGAACGCCAGGTCGACGGTCAGGCCGCGCAACGCAGCGGCCGCCCAGTCACCCACCGTGGCACCGGTGCGGGCGCGAACCCGACCGCCGACCACGAACAGGTCGAGCTCGTCGCGGCCGGACAGCAGCGCGCCCACCTGCACCGAGTTGGTGACGACGGTCAGCGCGCGGCCGGGCACGATCAGCTCGGCGATGGCGACCGTGGTGGAGCCCGAGTCGAGCAGCAAGGTCGTGCCGTCCTCGATGAGGTCCAGCGCGCGGGCGGCGATGCGCTTCTTCTGCGCGGACAGTCGCCCGACTCGGGTGGCGAGGGTGGTCTCCGGCTCGAGCCGGTCCGCCGCGATCGCGCCGCCATGGACCCGGCGTACGAAGCCCTTGCGTTCCAACTCGCTCAGATCCCGCCGGACGGTCTCGGTGGTCACCGCCAGGCGCTCGGCGGCGGCGGTTACCTCGACCCTGCCGGCGGTGCGGACGTGGTCGAGGATGCGCTGCTGGCGCTCTGCTGCGTACATCTGCGAGACCTCCTCGTGTGGTGTGGCTCACAAGAAAACCACTCACTCGGGGCGAAGTCAACAGATTCCAACATTTGTTTCAGTGGTTTAGCCGCGCACCGACAGCCCCGAACTCACCGCAACGGGTCACGTACGCTCGGTCGCATGCTCACCGTGATCACCGGCGCCAGCTCAGGCCTCGGCGCAGAAATGGCTCGCCAGTTCGCCGCGAAGGGCAGCGACCTTGCCCTCGGGGCGCGCCGCGCCGACCGGCTCGAAGAACTGAAAACCGAACTGGCCCAAGCCCATCCGGGCGTACGGGTGGAGCTGTATCCGCTCGACGTCACCGACGATGGCTCGGTCTTCGCCTTCTTCCACGAGGTCAGCGAAGACTTCGACCAGGTCGATCGGGTGATCATCAATGCCGGCCTCGGCAAGGGTGCGCCGATCGGCACCGGGAAGTACCACGCCAACAAGCAGACCGCGCTGACGAACTTCGTCGGCGCGCTGGCCCAAGCCGAGGCCGCGATGGAGATCTTCCGCGAACAGAAGACCGGACACCTCATTTTCATCTCTTCGATGAGCGCGATGCGCGGGATGCCGAAGGCGGTGACGACGTACGCCGCAACCAAGGCCGGCGTTGCCCACCTCGCCGAGGGCATCCGCAACGAGATGATCAGCGCGAAGGACCTCGACATCAGCGTCAGCACCATCTATCCGGGCTACATCCGCTCCGAGATGAACGCCGGCGTCAAGAACCCGCCCTTTGTCGTCGACACCGAGGTCGGGGTCAAAGCGATGGTCGAGGCGATCGAGAAGAAGCAGCAGAATGCGCGCGTTCCGTCGTGGCCCTGGGTGCCGCTGGGCACCGCGATGCGCAACCTGCCGCTCGGTGTGGTCAAGCGCCTGACCTAAGCCGGCGCCGCCCGCCACGGCTGCACGAACGGGTTCCCCGGGCGATCGTCTCGGCTGATGGCGCGCGACAAACCCTTCCATCACGTCTGTACGCCCCTGTGGCCACTTTCTGACCGCAAGGAACAGCGCGGTCGACGGAACGATTGCGGGCCCAACGCCGTTGAAAAACACTCAGGCCCCCGTCGTTCCCGCGCGTCGCACCCCGTGACGCCCTCAACCCCGAGGACCCCCTTGCAGACCACCCCTCTTGTCTGGATCGCGACGATCGCAGGCATCCTTGCTCTTCTCGCTTTCGACTTCTTCTTCCACGTTCGCAAGGCCCACGAACCGACCCTCAAGGAGTCGGCCCTTTGGTCGGCGTTGTACGTCGGCATCGCCCTGCTCTTCGGCGTCGGCGTCTGGATCGTCGCCGGCCCCGGTCACGGCGCCGACTATTTCGCGGGCTACATCACCGAGAAGGCGCTCAGCGTCGACAACCTGTTCGTCTTCCTGGTGATCATGAGCGCCTTCGCGGTGCCTCGCGCGTACCAACAAAAGGTGCTGCTGGTCGGCATCGCCTTCGCCCTGGTCGCCCGCGGCATTTTCGTCGCCCTAGGCGCGGCGATGATCAACACCTTCAGCTGGACGTTCTACATCTTCGGGTTGGTGTTGCTGCTGACCGCCGGCCACATGTTCAAACCCGAGGGCGAAGACACGCACTCCGCCGACAACATGATCACCAAGGTCGCCCGCAGGCTGTTCCGCGCCGGCGACGAATTCGACGGCGACAAGCTGTTCACCCGGGTCAACGGCAAGCGCGTGATGACCCCGATGCTGCTGGTGATGATCGTCATCGGCGGCAGCGACATCCTGTTCGCGCTCGATGCAATCCCGGCTATCTATGGCCTGACCGAGCAGCCGTACATCGTCTTCACCGCCACTGCGTTCTCGCTGCTCGGCCTGCGTCAGCTCTACTTCCTGATCGACGAACTGCTGGACCGACTCGTCTTTCTCTCCTACGGCCTCGCGATCATCCTGGGCTTCATCGGCGTAAAACTGCTGTTGCACGCCCTGCACAAGAACTCGCTGCCGTTCATCAACGACGGCGAACAGGTGCACCTCATCGAGCTCAGCACCCCCGTCTCGCTCGGTGTCATCGTCGGCGTGTTGATCGTGACCGTGGTTGCCTCGCTGGCCGCTTCCCGACGAACAAGCCAGACCGACCGGAAGGACAACCTCGATGCGTAAATCGTTGACGTGGACCACGATTGCGCCGATCGCTGCCTTGCTCGGCCTCGGCGCGACCTGGGGCCGAGACCTGCCGACGATCCTGGTGATCGTCGTGGCCGGCCTGCTCGGCGCCGCCGTTCTCGCCGCCGTCCACCACGCCGAGGTCATCGCCCACAAGGTCGGTGAGCCATTCGGTTCGCTGCTGCTCGCGGTCGCGGTCACGGTCATCGAGGTCGGCTTGATCGTCACCCTCATGCTCGGCGGCGGCGACAAGACCACCACGCTCGCCCGCGACACCGTCTTCGCCGCGGTGATGATCACCTGCAACGGGATCGTCGGATTGTCGCTGCTGATCGCGGCGATCAAAAGCCGGTTCGGGATGTTCAATCCGGAGGGCACCGGCGGCGCGTTGGCCACGGTGATCGTCCTGGCCGGCACCTGCCTGGTATTGCCGACGTTCACCTCCAGCGCCTCCGGGCCCGAGTTCTCCGGACCACAACTCGCGTTCGCCGCGGTCGCTTCGCTGGCGCTCTATCTGTTGTTCGTTTCGACCCAGACGGTGCGCCATCGCGACTTCTTCCTGCCGGTCGGCGAAGACGGAAAGCCGCTGGACGAGGACGTCCATGCGCAGCCACCGACAACCCGCGAGACCCAAGTCAGCCTGGCGCTGCTGTTGTTCTCGCTGGTTGCCGTCGTCGGTTTGGCGAAGGTCATCTCCCCCGCCCTGGAACACGGCGTCGCGGCGCTCGGCATGCCGCAGGGCGTCGTCGGTGTGGTGATCGCGCTGGTCGTCCTTGCGCCGGAAAGTCTCGCGGCGGCGAACGCCGCACGGCGGGGGCGTACGCAGGTGGCGCTCAACCTCGCGTACGGGTCGGCGATGGCCTCCATCGGACTGACCATCCCCGCGCTTGCGGTCGCCTCGATCTGGTTGGACGGTCCGCTGCATCTGGGCCTGGGCGCGACACATCTGGTGTTGCTGTCGCTGACCGTGGTGGTCGGAATTCTGACGATCGTGCCCGGGCGGGCGACGCGGTTGCAGGCGGGTGTGCACCTCGTCCTGCTGGGGGCCTATCTGTTCCTGACCGTCAATCCCTGACGGCTCATCGGATCGAGCCGATCAGGCCGACATCGCCAGCTGCTGACCCAGCTGGGAGTAGCGGTCCAGAATCGGGGTCCAGAAGTTGTCGACCATTTCGCCGAAGTTCTCGATTTCGGAGTCGATCGCGTAGGTCAGCACCATGACGGTGCGCTGACATCCGTCGGGCCGCAGACGGACCGAGAGCGTGTCGGTGGAGTTGTGCTGCAGGCGGGGACTGGTGGCAGTCCACGTGCAGTCGAAGCCGTACGGGTCAATGTTCAGGCAGGTGCCCTCGATGGTGAGTTCGCGCTTCTCGCTGCTGACTCGGAACGGCAGGCCACGACCGGCGATGGTGATGTATTCGGTGTCATCGGTAGTCCAGAACCACTCGCGCAGGACCTCAACGTCGCACCACGCCAGCAGCGCGTCGCGCATCGAGAGGTCGACGGTGCGTCGATAGAGGAAATCCTGGATCATGAGAAAACGGTAATGGACGCCAGGTGCTCGAATGACCTCTGAGGGCCCTGAGGCTTGACACTTGACCAAGATTTTACGCTTCGGCGCCCTGCTGCCACAGTGAGCGGGTGCTGCACGTCGTCTTCTTCGAACCCCAGATCCCTCCGAACACCGGCAACGCGATCCGGTTGGCGGCGTGCACGCCGTCGCATCTCCACCTCGTCGAACCGCT
Source organism: Calidifontibacter terrae (assembly GCF_054778835.1). Lineage (NCBI taxonomy): Bacteria > Bacillati > Actinomycetota > Actinomycetes > Micrococcales > Dermacoccaceae > Calidifontibacter > Calidifontibacter terrae. The sequence goes on along the minus strand of NZ_BAAGZF010000007.1, from coordinate 10,163 downwards.
CGGGTTCAACCTCGAGGACACCCAATTACGCCGGGCCGGCCTCGACTATCACGACCTCGCGGTGGTGACCGTTCACCCCCATCTCGACTCCCTGTGGGAAGCGCTTCCGGACAACAGGGTGTTCGCGTTCACCAGCCGTGGCGAGCGAGTCTTCTCCCAAGTTTCGTACGAACCGGGGGACGTCCTGCTCTTCGGGCGCGAGGCCGACGGTCTGCCGCCGGAGGTGCTGGAACACCCCCGCGTGACCGATCGCGTACGCCTGCCGATGATGCCGGGCCGTCGCTCGATGAACCTCGCGAACACCGCCTCGATCGCGGTCTACGAGGCATGGCGGCAGTGGGATTACGCGGTTCCCGACGGCAGCGATTCGACCCTCTCGTAACGCGGTCACCCCGACGGGCCTTGGCGTAGTTGGGCGGGTGAGTGCCCATCGTCCCGACTGCGGTGGATGATGGGAGGCATGACGCTGCACGCCGACGATTACCAGGCCCTCCGCACTCGTTACGACGACATGACCTACCGCCGCTGCGGTCGCAGCGGGCTCGACCTACCCGCGATCTCGCTCGGCCTCTGGCACAACTTCGGCGATGACTTCCCGATCGGCAATCAGCGCGCGATCCTGCGCCGGGCGTTCGACCTCGGCGTCACTCACTTCGATCTGGCGAACAACTACGGACCGCCGTACGGCAGCGCGGAGCGTAATTTCGGCACGATCTTCGCCCAGGACTTCAAGCGCTATCGCGACGAACTGATCATTTCCAGTAAGGCCGGCTACGACATGTGGCCAGGGCCTTATGGGCAGGGCGGCGGCTCGCGTAAATACCTGATCAGCTCGCTCGACCAGTCGCTCGCGCGGATGGGGCTGGACTACGTCGACATCTTCTACAGCCACCGTTTCGACGACTCGACGCCGCTGGAAGAGACGATGGGCGCGCTTGATTCGATCGTCCGATCCGGCAAGGCGCTCTATGTCGGGATCTCCTCCTACAGCGGCGACCGCACCCGCGAGGCGGTGCAGATCCTGCGCTCGATGGGCACCCCGCTGCTGATCCACCAGCCGTCCTATTCGATGTTGAACCGCTGGGTCGAGGAGGACCTGCTCGACGTTCTCGAGGAGACCGGCGTCGGCGCGATCGCCTTCTCCCCGCTCGCTCAGGGGCTGCTGACGAACAAGTACCTCGGTGGCGTCCCGGCGGATTCGCGTGCGGCGCAAGGGAAGTCGCTGGGTGAGTCGCAGTTGAACGAGCGCAACCTCAAGCACGTTCGAGCCCTCAACGAGATCGCCACCGGTCGCGGTCAGACGCTGGCTCAGATGGCGCTCGCATGGGTGCTGCGCGACCCGCGGATCACCTCCGCCCTGGTCGGCGCGTCCAGCGTGAAGCAGCTGGAGGACTCCCTCGGTGCCATCCGGAACCTGGACTTCAGCGACACCGAGCTCGCCACCATCGACGGTCACGCGGTCGAGGGCGGCATCAACCTGTGGAAGACCTCGAGCGACAGCTGAGCGCAGCAGTTAGGAATCTGCGGCGTCGATGAAGCGCCGGCCGAGGTCACGCAACGCGGTGCGCACTTCCTCGCCCCGGACGACCCGAAACGGCGCGGGCAGCATCGCCAGCATCTCGACGTAGGTCCATGGGTTGCTGGTGGTGCCGGCCAGCCGCGTCGTCTCGCCCTCAGCGGTGAGCCGGCCGAGGTTGCGCGGCAGCCAACCCAGCTTCCCCAGCGGCGCGTCGATCTCGACCTCAACCTCGAACTCCCAACCGGCAGCGAGGTGTTCCTCCAGCGCCGTCACCGGGTCGAGGTCCGCGGGCGGGACCACGTTGCCCTCGAGTCCGGTCACGGCGGTCACCCGGTCGACCCGGTAGGCGCGGGTGGCCTCGGAGGTGCGCGAATGACACAGCAGATACCACCGGCCGTGGCGCACCACCACACTCCACGGCTCCACCTCGAAGACGCGGTCGGCGCCCTTCTCGGTGCGGTAATCCAGCCGTACGGGTCTTCGGTCGGCGCAAGCGCCGACGAGTTCGGCGGTGATCCCCGGGTCGGGGCGGGCGGCGCTGGTGTCGGGGGCGGCGGCTGCCGTCGTACGAATGACTTTCGCTTGGGCCGCAACCGATTCCGGCAGCGTACGCAGGAGTTTGCCGAGCGCTGACGACACCGGATCGTCGGGGGCGTCGACCTGGTGGTGGCCATCGAGCGCGGCCATGACCAGCCCGATCGCTTCGTCGGAAGTGAACATCAGCGGCGGCGGACGCACCCCCCGGCCGGGCCGATATCCGCCGGCGGGGCCGCTGACCGACTGCACCGGGATGCCCGCCTCGCGCAGGATCGCGATGTAGCGGCGGGCCGCTCGCGATGTGACGCCGAGCCGCTGCGCGATCTGATCGCCGGTGATCCCCGGCCGGTTCTGCAGCAGCTCAAGGGTGAGCAGCGCCCGGGCGGTGGGGCTCACCTCGCTCATGTCGTGCCTCTCCGGAAGGAAAACGTCCGCAACGCCCCCTAGCCTGCCAAACATGGACTTCTTCCAGCAGCAGATCCCCGGTTCGACCTTCCGGCAGATCGATGTCTCGGAGTCGCGCTTTGCGGAGATCCGCGCGAACAAGGCGCAGGTCACCGACGCGGATCTGCGCGATCTGCAGCTCAATGACGTGGCCCTCGACGGCCTGCGGATCCGCGGCGCCTATGCCGAGGAGCGCGGCATCGACATCGACGGAGCGTTCTCGACACTGACCGTCAACGGCATCGATGTGATGCCCCTGGTCGAGCAGGAATTGGGGCGCCAGTTCCCGCCGTACGCCCTCCTGAAGCCGGCGGATCCGGCTGGGTTCCGCGCAGCGTGGGATGCGGTCGAAGCCTTTTGGGAGACCACCATGCAACGGGTTGCCGGGCTCGACGAGGAGTTGTTGCACCAGTCCGTCGACGGCGAGTGGTCGTTCATTCAGACCCTGCGCCACCTCGTCATGGCGACCGAATGTTGGGTGTTGCGCAGCATGCTGCGGCAGTGGGCGCCGTGGCATCCGCTGAGCCTTCCGTGGTCGACCATGCCGCCGACCGAGGGCGTTCCGAACGACCCTGATGCGCGGCCATCGCTCGCCGAAGTGATAGCGGCGCGCAAAGACCGGATGGCGGTCGTCCGCCGGGTGGTCGACGACCTGACCTCGGAACGGATCGACGCTCCCGGCCCGACACTTGAGGGTCCTGGATGGCCGCCGGAGGGCGAATCCTTCACCGCCCAGATCTGCCTGCACACCGTGTTCAACGAGGAGTTCTGGCACCACCGCTACGCGCTGCGCGATCTGGCCGTCCTCACCGGCGAGACCTGGTGATCGAACTCTCCGCGCGCGACGCCCGCCGTCTGGCCGTACGCGCACAGCTGCTGACCGCACCGCGGCCGACCGATCCGCTCGGGGTGATCCGCCACCTCACCCATCTCCAGGCAGACATGACCGCCTATGTCGCGCCGAGCGCAGACCTGGTGTTGGGCAGTCGAGTTCGCGACTATCGCCCCGGCGACCTCGACCGGCTCGTGGACGACGGCTCGGTCATCGAGCTGCGCGGGATGCTGCGGCCGGCCGAGGACCTCGCGTTGTATCTGGACGAGATGCGGATGTGGCCCGGGCCGGAGCCATGGCGCGACTGGCAGACCGAGAACTTGGTGTGGTTGGAGGCGAACGATCAGGGCCGGCGTGAGGTGTTGTCGGCGCTGCGATCGGACGGTCCGCTGACTACCGCGGAACTGCCGAACGCCTGTGATGTGCCGTGGACCTCCAGCGGCTGGACCGACGACAAAACCCTGCAGGCGTTGTTGAACATGATGGTGCAACGGGGTGAGGTCGCGGTGGTGGGTCGGGAAGGCCGAAACCCGTTGTGGGATCTGGCTTCTCGCGTCTATCCCGACGTCGAACCGGTGCCCTTCCCCGAAGCGATTCGGATCCGCACCGAGCGATCACTGGCGGCGTTGGGGATCATGCGGCAGCGGGCGTACACAATCCGTGAGCTGGTTTTTGACATCGGTCCAGTGGGCGCTGCGGCGCGGATCGAGGGCGTACGCGGCAAGTGGTGGGTCGACCCGGAGCTGCTCGAGGTTCCCTTCCGCGGGCGCACTGCGCTGCTGTCCCCCCTCGACCGGCTGATCTTCGACCGCAAACGGATGGCCGAGATCTTCGGGTTCGACTACCAGTTGGAGATGTACAAGCCGGTGGCCAAACGCCGCTGGGGCTACTTCGCCCTCCCGGTCCTGCACGGCGACCGCCTGATCGGCAAAGTCGACGCCCAGTCCCTCCCGGAAACCGGCGAGCTGAAGGTCCATGCGATCCACGAGGACGAGCCGTTCGCACCGAGTGTGCGGGAATCCGTACGCCGGGAGTTGCGGGGGCTGGCCACCTCGCTCGGCCTTGAGTTGCGGTGAGGTGACTGAGTTTCGTACGACCCGCACCAGCAGGAGCACAGCGGCGATGCTCTTGCCGGCCGGGTAGCCGAAGTTGATGGTGATGCCGACGCCGAACCGCTTCAGAACGAAGAGGGCTGGGTTGTCTAGGTCGGAGGAGAACAGGGCACCGCCGCGGCCGGCAGCGCGATCCCGACCAGCGGAACGAGCAGAGCCAGCGCGGTCAGGGCAACCCAAACCGCGGCAGGCTCCGCTCGTTGGCGGCCACTAGGACTTCTTAGCGGCCGCGAACTTCCCTGTGGCGCGGTTGAGTTCGTCGACAAGGTCGTCTTGAGAGAGGCCGCGGGCAACACCCTCGGCGGCAATACCGGCGAGGCGCGCACGCCAAGCGGGCAGTGTCGACCGCGGGGGAACCGCGACGGTGCTGCCGGACCGGTCGTTGGTGACCAGGAAGCCGTCGGCGCGCAGCAGGTCGTAGGCCCGCACCACCGTTCCGGGGTTGATGCCGAAGGCGTCAGCCAGCGCGCGTACGGACACCAGCGGGTCACCGGGCGAAAGGTCACCGTCGGCGATCCCAGCAACCACCTGGTCGCGGATTTGTTGGTAGATGGGCAACGGCGAGTTCGGGTCGATCTCGATGTCCAAGGGGCTCTCCTGTGTCAGGTCGAGAGGTACATGTCAGTTGTACCCCATCCACAAGGACAGTCCCGGGAACGACGCCGCTCAGTTCTCGTTGAATCGGTTCAGACCCGGCTCCAACCCGACCGGCTGCGTCGGTGTCGGGGTCAGCGGTTCGATCGCCACAATCGGGTGGCTCACCGGTTGGTGAGTGGTCAGCAGGAACTCCTGGCCGGCGTGCGAGAGAGTGACATGCCCATCCGGGCCGTCATCGAGGGTGTACGTCGCCCGGTCGGCGGTGATTTCCACCCGCACCTTGCACTCCCGCCAGTGGATCGCGAACGCCAACCGGCTGACGTCGGCCGGCAAATGCGGGTCGAAGGTCAGGTGGCCGTGATGGTCGCGCATTCCACCGAACCCACACACCAGCGCCAGCCACGAACCGGCCAACGACGCCATGTGAACGCCGTCTTTGGTGTTGTGTTCCAGGTCGCGCAGGTCCATCAGCGCCGCCTCGTTGAGGTATTTCCATGCCAGGTCAAGGTGGCCGGTCTCGGCGGCCATCACTGACTGGGCACACGCCGACAGCGAGGAATCACGAACCGTCACGCGCTCGTAGTATTCGAACGCCTTGGCCTTCTCCAAGGGAGTGAACCGGTCGCCACACCAGTGCATCGCCATCACCAGGTCGGCCTGCTTGACCACCTGCTTGCGGTAAATGTCGAAGTAGGGGTAGTTCAACAGCAACGGATAACGCTTGTTGCGATCGGTCTCGGCGAAGTCCCACAGGGCATGCCCGGTGAAGCCACGATCCTGCTGGTGCACCCCTCGCTCGTCATCGAAGGGCAGCGAAATCTTTTCGTACGCCTCACGCCACACCCCGATTTCCTCGGCAGTGACCGCCAGGTCGGCCGCCTCGCGCGGCCACCGCTCGACCGTCTCGGCGGCGAAGAGCATGTTTCGCGCGGCCATCAGGTTCGTGTAGATGTTGTCGTCGACAATCGCGCTGTATTCATCGGGACCAGTCACCCCGTCGATGTGGAAATGGCCGTCGTCGCCGAAGTGACCGAGCGATTCCCACAGCCGCGCGGTGTGCACCAGCAGCGGCAGCGCCGTCTCCCGGTCGAAGTCTTGATCGCCGGTCCACCAGACGTGCCGGGCCGCCATCACCGCAATGTCGGCGTTGATGTGGAACGCGGCGGTGCCGGCCGGCCAATAGCCCGAGCACTCCTGCCCCCAGATGGTTCGCCAGGGGAACGCGGCCCCCTTCAGGTGCAACGTCTTGGCCCGATCGAGCGCATCCTCCAGAGTGCGCAGCCGCCACACCAGGGCGTGGGCCGAGGCCAACGGGCGGGTCGCAGCCAACACCGGCAGCACGTACGTTTCGGTGTCCCAGAACGAATGTCCGTCGTATCCCGGTCCGGTCAATCCCTTCGCCGGGATCGCGCGGCCCTCGGCGCGAGCGCCCGCCTGCAAGACGTGCCATAGCGCGAACCGAACGGCCTGCTGGATGGCTGGCGCGCCGTCGATCTCCACGTCGGCGCCGTCCCAGAACTCGTCGAGGAAGGCGCGCTGTTCAGCCAACAAGCCATCCCAGCCGGTGTGCATCGCCGAACTCAGCGCGGCGTCGACCTGGTCGCGCAAGGCGGCCGGCGAGCGCCGGTGAGACCAGCCGTACGTGACGAATTTGTCGACCCGCAGCGACTCCCCCGGGGCCAACTGAGCTCCGGCGGTCGTACGGGTCCAGTCGTCGCCGAGGAAGGTGTGTGAGTGAACGTCGTCAGCGACGCCATCGCCGTCGACATCTGTGTCGATGATGTGGTCACAGGCGGCGGCGAACCGCAACTTGCTCTGCTTGGTCTCAAACATCAACATCGACCGGTCACCGGTGTTGCTCTTCTCGATGAGTTCCAGCGGCTTGTCGAGCGCGGCAGCCACCCGCGGGTCGTCGGTTTTGATCGGGATGTCCTCGTTGGCCACCAACTCCGACTGCATCACCACGTTGACCGGCCGGTTGACCGCCTCCACCTCGAGGTGGATCGCCAACAGTGCGCGTTGGGTGAAGGAGACCATCCGGGTCGACCGCAAAATGACCCGTACGCCCGACGGCGCCTCCCACTCCATCTCGCGGCGCAGCAGCCCGGCGCGCAGGTCGAGGTTGCGTTCGTGGTGGATGACGCGCCCATAGCGAGTGTCGAGCGGTTGGTCATCGACCAGCAGCCGAATCAGCTTGCCATCAGCCACATTCACGACCGTTTGGCCGCTCTCGGGGAAGCCGTATCCACCCTCGGCGTAGGGCAGCGGCCGCTTCTCGTAGAACGAGTTCAGGTAGGTGCCCGGCAGGTAGCTCGGGTCGCCCTCATCGAGGTTGCCGCGCACCCCGATGTGGCCATTGGAGAGCGCAAAGATCGACTCCGACTGACCGAGCCCGTTCAGGTCAAGACCCACCTGACGAACACACCAGGGGTCAACGATCAGTTCGGCGTCGGCGTTCATGGGGTGTCCTCCAGCAGGTCGGCCAAGTCATCAATGACGACGTCGGCGCCGTGGTCTTTCAGGTCTTTTGCGTGGTCAGCATCGAGCCGGTTCACCCCGATCACCCGGCCGAATTTCCCGGCCCGGCCGGCCTGCACGCCCGAGGTTGCATCCTCAAAAACCGCACACTGTTCGGCGGTCGCTCCGGCCAATGCGGCGCCGGCGAGGAAGGAGTCAGGGGCTGGCTTTCCGGGCAGTTTCTGTTCGGCCAAGGTGTTGCCATCGACCCGCCCTTCAACGAACTCGGCCAGCCCGGTCACCCGCAACACCAACTCGGTGTTGGCGCTTGAACTGACCACGATCCGGCGGAGCCCAGCATCGCGAGCAGCCGCGAGGTAGCGCCGTGAGCCGGGATAGACGGTGACCCCATTGCGAGCAATCTCGGCCTGCACCAAGTCGTTTTTCCGGTTGCCCAGACCCCATACGGTCTCCTTCGCCGGCTGATCGTCCGGACTTCCGTCGGGCAGCGAGATCCCCCGCGACGCCAAGAAGTCACGTACGCCGTCTTGGCGCGGTTTGCCGTCGACGTGGGCGTTGTAGTCGGCATCGGTGAACTCGCTTTGCCCGGTTTGGGCCTTCAAGAAGTCGTCGAACATTTGCTTCCAACAGGTGCGGTGGACCGAGGCGGTGTCGGTCAGCACTCCGTCCAGGTCGAACAGGCAGGTCGTCGTGACCTCGGGCAAACCGAGCGCATTGGGCGCAACAGACATCGCGGATCTCCCTCGCTGACTTTGGGAATGGCGGCGAATCCAACGTAGCGAAGCACTAGGTCCTAAGCGGGAGTACGCCCCCGCGCGGCGTGGGCCAGACCGGTGAGGGTGAACGATCCGGCCGGTCGACCGAGCCGAACAAAGAGCGCGCCCTGCAGCCGGTCGAGATCGGCCGCAGACAGGGTCGCGACGTAGGCGCCGACTGGCCCCACACCGTGTTGGAAGGATTGCCACAGTTCGTCGTACGACGCGTAGTCGCGAGTCACTCGCAGCTCCGCTTGGGTCACGTCCAACAGGCCACTGCGAGTGAACAGATCGGCCAATTCGCCTGCGCCACCGAATCGTTCGACGCCGGTTTCGTCGGGTGCGTCCGGCAGAACCGTCAGGGCCGCGTCCCAGAAGGTGCGCAGCAGTTCCATCCCCTGAGCCAGGTCCCAGACGCAACCGGCGACGATTCCGCCGGGCCGAACCACTCGACTCATCTCGGCGACCGCGCGCGGCGGATCGCTGACGAAGTGGAAGACCAACTGGGCGGCTGCGATGTCGAAACTGTGGTCGGCGAAGGGCAAGTTTTCGGCGGGCCCCTGCTCGACGGTGATCCCCGGATGGCGGGTTCGATATTCCTGCACGAAACCGGGTGATGGATCAACGGCGCTGACCCGCGCACCCCGACTGATCGCCTCGCCGCTCAACGCACCCGGGCCACACCCAACGTCGAGCAGCGCTGCCGCAGAGTCGATTCCGATGAAGTCAGCGAACAGCGGCGCGAGCTTGATGGCGTACCGGCCCATGAATTGGTCGTACGCATCGCCAGATGCTTGGAAGGTGTTGCTGCCCTCAGCGGTCGCCACCTCATCCATCGTCCTCTGGGTCGGCGCGGTCGGCAAGGGGTGCAGGTGAGACACGTCACGCCGAATCCCGGTCGCGTTACCTCGGCGAAAACTCACCGGCGACTATGCGACTGCCAGATTGCCCCTGAGTTCTCACTGTCCTGGCGGGGGGCATAGTGATGAGTGAGCCGCTGACAGTGGTCCACATTGGCTTCACGGACCTTCGGAGCATGAACGTAGACGCTGGCCCTGCCAGTCGCCGGGCGGGTGAGCGGCTGGTGAGATGCCGCGCCTCGCTCGCATTCCATTAGGGCGCCGACCTCGAGGAACTCTTCGCCGTCTACGCGACTGATCAGGCTACGGTGCCGGCGGCGATCGAGACGGACAAGAACCTGCTCGTACCCGCGCGCGGTAGCCCGATACCGGGAAAGTCACGGGCAAGCCGGTGGCAAGTGCGATCCCGGTCACGCCCTGGTCCTGGCCCGACATCCTGCGCACGGACGCCCACCGACACCGCGTGATGCCACAGATCAGAGCGAACGCCTTGGCCATCAAGGCCGCACTGGCCCGCCAGCATGAGGAGGCGATCTGGGCCGAGCAGCCGAGGATCAGCCGGCTGCGCTCGAACCTGCTGGAGCTCCATCCCCAAGCGCTGCAAGCAATTAGTTTCCTTGGTTGCTCACAAAGAGCGAATTTGTGGAGCGCCACATTTCTGCGCCAGACTCACCCCAAAGATCGGCGTCGTCCAGCCGATATAAGGCGCCCGCAGCGTCGCTTATGTCCAAATCGAGATTTTTGCTCGCCATTTTGTCGCCGGACATCCGGACCGGTGAAGGCTCCATTAGCTCCTGCCCAAGTCACGGCTCGCGACCTTGTTGGCAGTCTCAATCTACCCCCCGCGAATCGCCATCCCGCCCCCGGGCGGCTGTACGCGAAAGCTTTACCTACGCCGAATGTGGCCGCCGTGATAAGCCCATAACCGGGAACTGCAGGAACGGCACGAACTCCTCCCAGGTTGAGCGCCACGCCTTGATCATCGCTGGGTAGATCGCCTCCCACTGCTCGGCGAAGTCGGCGAACGCG